>NC_015125.1:2654689-3318361 GCF_000202635.1 Microbacterium testaceum StLB037
GTGGGACGTCTGGAGGCGACGGACGCCGTCGAGCGCCGCGACGCGATGGTCGCGGAGCTCGAGGCCCGTGGCATCCGTCCCCGCCCCGAGATCGTCGACGCGACCGTGCGCGGGGAGGACGACCTCGTGCCGCAGGTGCGCGCGTTGATCGCCGCGGGACGGATGCCGCAGGCCTTCGTCTGCGCGACCGACCAGAACGCGTTCACGCTTCTCGACGTGCTCGCCGCCGAGGGGGTGCGCGTCCCCGAGGACGTCGCGGTCACCGGCTTCGACGGCACGCTCGGCTCGCGCCTGACCACTCCGCCGTTGACGACCGTGCGCCAGCCGATGGAGGCGATGGGGCGGGCTGCGGCCAGGATCCTCGCGGGCACGGCCGGCTCGCCGCCGCCGGATGGGGCTTTCGACGTGGTGTTCGAGCCGCGGGTGCTGGTGCGGGAGAGCTGCGGCTGCTGAGCGCCGCGCGTCGTCTTCCCGCCGCGACATCGCACGATCCGCGCGAGCGCACACGTGCCGCGCCGCGCGGATCGGGTGATCTCGTCACGATCGGGTGATGTCGCGCGCCGGGCTGGGGTCAGGCGGCGTTCCACCTCAGCTGCGGGGCACCCAGACCCGCCCGCACGCCGACGGGATCGGCGACCGGGAACATCGTGACGATCAGCCCGTCGACCGCGTAGGCCAGCGCCGCGGAGCCGTCGGGCACGGGGGCGCCCAGCGCGATGCGCGCGGTGCGGCCCTCGAACTCCTCGGTCACAGCATCGGAGCGGGCCAGCAGGGTCGAGGCCGCCGCGGTCGCGCGCGACAGGAGCGTCTCCCCGCCGGCCCAGGGCAGCAGGGCCCCGGTCTCGAGCCCGCACGCGCGCTCCAGCTCGCCCGACAGCCATCGCTCGCGCTTGAGTCCGTAGGGGGTGGGCGTCGTCGAGAGCAGGTAGCCGTAGACGTGCAGCACCCCGGCGTTGCCGATCGGCCACTCCGCCGTGAGCCCCGCACGCTCGTGCAGCTCATCGAACACCGCCCGGGGGAGCACCGCCGCCCCGACGTTCTCGTCGATCACGGTCGAGCGTCCCCACGCGGCGAAGCGCCCGGCCGCGCGGTCCTCGGCGAGGGCGGCGGCGAGCCAGGGAAGGGAGTCGATCGCGGCCGCGGGGTCGGTCGCGGCGAGGTGCGCGGCGGTGTCGAGGGTCTGCACCGCTCCACGCTACGACGCTCCCGCGCATCGTTTACACGGCGTTCATCTGACGTGGACATCCCGTCCACATTTGGCGCGCATCATGGACGCAACGTCCACGACAGGAGCTTCCGTGCCTCGCCCCGTCCTCATTCTCGACTTCGACGGTACCGTCGCCCTCGGCGACGGCCCCCTCCTGGCCTATGCCCGCGCGGTCGCCGCGCACGCGGCATCCGCCGATGCCCTCGTCACCGCCGTGGCCGCTCACCTCGCGGCCCCCTCGGCCGACGCGATCGACGGCTACGACGTCGTCCGCCGCGTCGCTGTCGCGGAGGGGATCGGCGAGGACGCCCTCGCCGCCGCCTACACGGCGAGCCGCGCGCAGCTCGGCACGGACGAGGCCCCGGTCACGGTCGCCGCCGGGCTCGCGTCCTTCCTCCGGACCACGGATGCCGAACGCCTCCTCGTCACGAACGCCCCGGCCACGCGGCTCGACGCGGCCCTCGCCTCCCTGGGCCTCGAGGGACTGTTCGACCGCATCATCACCGACGCCGCCAAGCCCGCGGGGCTCGAGACACTGCTCGACTCCCTCGACGAGGACGTGCCCGTCCTCGCGGTCGGCGACGTATGGCGCAACGATCTCGCGCCGGCGCACGCCCGCGGCCACGCCACGGCCCTCGTCGGCGGCTACCCCGACCCCACCGCCGACCCGACCTACCGGGCCGCGACCCTCGACGAGCTGCTTCCCGCGCTCGCCGAGTGGGTCGCGACGGCCCACGTCCCTTTCTCCGCCTGATCTCCACCCGACCCGCAGAAGGAATCATGAACACTCGTCGTCTCCGCCTCGCCACGGCCCTCGCCGCGGCAGCCCTCGCCACCGTCTCCCTCGCCGGGTGCTCCGGCGCCGCGGGCGCCGCATCCGAGCCCGCCGCCGACCCCAGCTCGCTCGTGCTCGCCCTCGTCCCCTCGCAGGACCAGGCGAACCTCGTCGACACCGCGAAGCCCCTCACCGACATGCTCACCGAGAAGCTCGGCATCCCGGTCACCGGCGTCGTCTCGAAGGACTACCAGGCCGCCGTCGAAGCCATGGGCGCGGGCCAGGCGCAGATCGGCTTCCTCCCGTCGCTGCAGCTGTGGCAGGCCAACGACCGCTACGGCGCCTCGGTCGTGCTCCAGACCGAGCGCAACGGCAACATCACCTACCCCGGCCAGTTCATGACGAACAACCCCGACAAGTACTGCTCGACACCCGTCGTGGAGCGCGACGGCATGAGCTTCTGCAACGGCGCCGACGCGCTGAAGGGCCCGGCCGGGCTCGACTCGATCACCAAGATCGCCGGGGCCAAGGTGGCCGTGCTCGGACCCGGCTCGCCCGCCGGCTACATCTACCCGATGCTCGCGCTGAAGGAGGCCGGCGTCGACATCGACAACGGCTTCCAGAAGGTGCCCGTCACCGCCAACGACGCCTCCGTGCTCGCGGTCTACAACGGCGACGCCGAGGTCGGCTTCAGCTTCTGGGACGCGCGCACGCTCGTGCAGAAGGACAAGCCCGACGTGGGCCAGAAGGTCGTCGTCTTCGGCCTGACCAACGAGATCCCCAACGACGGCGTCGCGGTGTCGAAGGACCTCTCGCCCGAGCTGCAGAAGAAGATCTCGACCGCGCTCGAGGAGTACTCGACCACCGACGAAGGCTCCGCCGCCCTCAAGGCCGTCTACTCGATCACCAAGCTCGCCCCGGCCGACCCGTCCTCGCTCGACGTCGTCGCCCGTGCCGCGCAGGAGCTCGGACTCCAGTGACCACCGGTTCTGCGACCCGGGGCGTCGAGGTTCAGACCTCGGCGCCCTGGGGCATCCGTCTCGACGGTGTGTCGGTGCGCTACCCCAACGGCACGATGGGGCTGCGCGACGTCAGCGTCGACATCGCCCCGGGCGACCTCGTCGCCGTCGTGGGGCTCTCGGGCTCGGGCAAGTCGACGCTCATCCGCACGATCAACGGTCTCGTGCCCGCGACCTCGGGCACGGTCGAGGTCGGCGGACGCCGCATCGACGGTGCGTCCGGGCGACGGCTGCGCGAGACGCGCGGGCACATCGGCATGGTGTTCCAGAGCTTCAACCTCGCGGGACGCACGAGCGTGCTGAACAACGTGCTCGTCGGCCGCCTCGCGCACACCCCGCTGTGGCGCACGCTGCTCGGCGCGTACCGACCCGAGGACCGGCAGCTCGCGTTCGAGGCCCTCGACCGCGTCGGCATGCTGCCCAAGGTCTGGGACCGCGCCTCGGCCCTCTCCGGCGGCCAGCAGCAGCGCGTCGCGATCGCCCGCGCCCTCACCCAGCAGCCGCGGATCGTGCTCGCCGACGAACCCGTCGCGAGCCTCGATCCGCCCACGGCCCGCGGCGTGATGAACGACCTGCGCCGTATCAACGAAGACCTCGGCATCACGGTGCTCGTCAACCTGCACCTGCTCGACCTCGCTCGCGAGTACGGCACCCGCATGATCGGCATGCGCGCCGGAGAGATCGTCTACGACGGGCCCGCGGCATCCGCCACCGACGCCGACTTCGCCGAGATCTACGGGCGCTCCGTGACCGCCGCCGACAGGCTCGACCGATGACCTCGCTCACCGTGCCCCCGCGTCCGAAGGGACGATGGATGCCGTGGACCGTCGCGCTCGTGATCGTCGCGGTCACGGTGGTCATGTGCCTGCCGGGACTCGGCGTCGGTCTCGACGTCGCCGCGATCGCGCGCAACTGGCAGCAGGGGGCGCTCCGCATCGTCGAGCTGCTCACCCCCGACTGGACCTTCTTCCCGCGCACGGTCGGACCGATCCTCGAGACGCTGCAGATGGCGGTCATCGGCACGGCGGTGGGCGCGGCGATCTCGCTGCCGGTGAGCTTCTGGGCGGCCCGGCCGACCAACCCCTTCACCCCGACGCGGGCGCTCGTGCGCGGCATCCTGAACGTCATCCGCGCCGTTCCCGAACTCGTCTACGCGGCGGTGCTCGTCGCGATGGTCGGGGTCGGAGCGCTGCCGGGCATCCTCGCGCTCGTGCTGTTCAACGTCGGCATCGTCGTCAAGCTCGTGTCGGAGTCGATCGACGCCACCGATGCCGGCCCGCTCGAGGCCGGACGCGCCGCCGGCGGGACCCAGGCGCAGATCAACCGCACGATCGCCCTGCCCGACACCTGGCCGACGTTCGTGTCGCAGACGCTGTACGTCTTCGAGCTGAACGTCCGCGCCTCCACGGTGCTCGGTCTCGTCGGCGCGGGCGGCATCGGCCTCCTCATCGACGCCGTGCGCACCTACTACCGCTACGACCAGCTGTCGCTCGTCATCCTCGAGATCCTCGTGATCGTCGTGGTGCTCGACACCGTCAGCGACGCGATCCGCCGGAGGCTCGTATGACCGTCCTCGCTCCCTCTCCGGTCACCGCCCCCGCCGTGCCTCCGCGCCGCCGGAACCCTGTGCGGCTGATCGCCGGCCTCGTCGTCACGGTCGTCGTCGTGGCCGCGTTCTGGTCGGCCGACATCACCTGGTCGCGCCTGGGCGAACTCCCCGCCGAGATCGTGCGCTACCTCGGGCTCATGTTCCTCTCGCCGAACTGGGCGAAGCTCCCTGAAGCGCTGTGGCAGACCTGGCGCAGCGTCGAGATGGCGTGGATCGGCACGGTGCTCGGCATCCTGATCGCCACCCCGCTCTCGCTGATCGCGGCGCGCGGTTTCGGGCCGGCGCCCGTGCGCGTCGCCCTGCGTTTCGTCTTCTCGCTCGTGCGGGCCGTGCCCGAACTCGTCTTCGCGATCATCATCCTGTCGGTCACCGGACTCACCCCTCTCACCGGGGCGCTCGCCCTGGCCGTCGGGGGAGTGGGCACGCTCGGCAAGTGGGGCTACGAGGCGGTCGAGAACGTCGCCCCCGGTCCCATCGAGGCGTCCCGGGCCGCGGGCGGATCGACCGCTCAGGTCTTGCGCTGGGGCGTGTGGCCGCAGGCGGCGCCGACGTTCTTCTCGTTCTGGCTTTACCGCTTCGAGATCAACGTGCGCGCCTCGGCCGTCCTGGGCCTCATCGGCGTCGGCGGGATCGGCGACATGCTCACCTCGTACACCCAGTACCGTGAGTGGTCGACGGTGGGCATGCTCCTCATCGTCGTGGTCGTCGTCACCGTCGCGATCGACGCCGTGTCGGGCCGCATCCGCCGACGCATTATGGAGGGTCCCCGTGTCCGCTGAGGTGCCCGTCACCGCGCGCATCGCCGCGGTGCGCAACTCCCTGCAGCCGAGCGAGCGCCGGGTCGCCGACCTCATCGTCGACGAACCGGATGCCGTCATCGAGCTCACCGCGCAGCAGATCGCCGACCGCGTGGGTGTGGGACGCTCCTCGGTCGTGCGCGCCTGTCAGACCTTCGGCTACCGCGGATACCCGCAGCTGCGCGTGGCGCTCGCCGCCGAGCGGGGGCGCCGCGCGGTGGCCCCGGCCACGGCGGACGGTCCGCTCGGCGGCATCCGGTCCGCGATCGATCGCATCGCCGACGACCTGCGGGCGGTCACGAGCCTGCTGGATGCCGAGGCGGTCTTCGAGGCCGTCACCGCCGTCGTCGCCGCCCGGCGGCTGCTGGTCGTGGCGAGCGGCCTCTCCGCGCCGGTCGCCACCGACCTGGCGATGCGCCTGACCGCGGTGGGCCGCCCGGCCGAGACCGTCGGCGACCCGATCGGGCAGCAGATCGCGGCCCGGCACCTCGCTCCCGACGACGTCTGCGTCGTCATCAGCGGCTCGGGGGCGAACGAGGCGAGCCTGCGGGCGGCCTCCGCGGCGCGCGCCGCGGGAGCGCGGGTGATCGCGCTGACGTCGTTCTCGGCCTCGCCGCTGACCGAGCGCGCCGACCTCTCCCTCGTGCTCGCCTCGGGCGGGTCCTTCCGCGATGAGCTCGAGCACACCTCCCGCATCGCCCACGCGGTGTTCGCCGAGGCCTTCGTCGACGCCGTGGCCGCCGCGCGCGCCGACGACTCCGCCCTCGCCCGCTCCCGCGTGCTCGAGATCCTCTCCGACAACCTGGGCGACGCCGGCTGAGGTTCCGCCGCCCGGCGCCCGGCGCCCGGCGCTCGCCGCCGAGATCACACGATCCGCGCGAGCGCACGCGCAATCGCCGGCGCAGGGCGTGTGCGCTCGTCACGATCGTGTGATCTCGCGCGTGCGGGGACGCGGCCGCCGGAGCGCGCCGCCGGGGACGCGCCCGTCCCGCTACTCCGCCAGCCGCAGTGCGGCCCACAACTCCGCTCGCGCGGCGAACGACGACAGGTCGCGACCGACCACCCGCTCGGCCTGCGCGATGCGCGCGCGCACGGTGTGGCGATGGATGCCGAGCGCCTGAGCCGTCGCCTCGTGCGAGCAGTCGTGTGCGAGCCAGGCGTCGAGCGTCTCCACGAGAGCGGACCCCTGCTCGACGTCGTACCGCCGGAGCGGCGCGAGGGCCCCGGCCGCGACGGTGCGCGCGGCCTCCGAGCCGAGCGCCGCGATCAGCCCCGCCCGAGCCGTGTCGGTGAAGTCGGCGACCCCGGGCGCGGCCGTACGGTCGCGGGCCGTGCGGGCCTGCGTGAGTGCGCGCGAGAACCCGTCGTAACCGGTGGGGGCCGAGCAGCCGACCACGGTCTCGAACCGGTCGGCGATCTCGTCGAGCAGGTCTCTCGCCGTCGCGGGCACCACGACGACCAGTCCGTCGTCGCCCCGACCGAAGAACAGCTCCCCGCGCCTCTCGTGCGCGCGCATCTCGAGCCACTCGTTCATCGCCGTGGATCGGACGGATGCCGCCGGCGTGAGCGCGACCACGACGGGAGCCGTGGGCAGGGGCCCGAACAGATCCCGCGCGGCGCGGCGGGCGAGCGCGGGATCATCGCTGCCGAGGGCCTGGATCAGCCCCGCGCGGAAGGTGCCGATCGCCCGGCCGAGCCCGTCCTGCTGCTCGAGCGCGAGGGCCGCCATCGCCACCACCGCCGTCACGACGCTCCGCGCCTCGTGGTCGAGATCGTCGGCCGCGATCGCGAGCACGCCCCGCAGGTGCCCGCCGCGCCCGAGCGTCTGCAGGCTCACCGCCGCGTCGTCCGCGTGCAGCGTCGAGGCGGCCCGGGTGCCCCGCCGCAACAGCGTCTCGACCTCCGCCGTGACCCCCTCGAGGGCGGCGGGGGCGAGCGCCCCCGCGGGGTGCGCCGTCCGCAGGGCGCCAGCCGCGTCGAAGAGCCCGACCCAGCAGCCGAGCTGCCGAGACAGCTCCGCGAGCGTCGCCGAGAGCCCGTCCGGACGCAGCGCCGCGAGCGACACCGCCCGCTGGGCGGCGAGCGACCAGCTCCGCCGCGCGTAGGCGTCGGCGGCGATCGCTTCGGCCCCGGCCCGGGCCACCGCGATGAAGGGCGTGCGGTAGGGCACCTCGAACAGCGGCATCCCCGCCGCCACGCACGCATCCGACAGGGCGGACGGGATGCCGTCGCGCACGACCTCCGTGCCGAAGCCGAGCGCCCGCACGCCCCGGGCCTGCAAGCGCCCGACGTAGGCGGCATAGTCGGCGGGCGTGGCATCCGCGAACTGCGTTCCGGTCGTGAGGAGGACCAGTCCTTCGCTCAGGAACGGCGTCGGGTCGGCGAGGTCGCTCGAGTGCACCCACCGCACGGGCCGGTCGACGCTGCCGGCGGGCAGGGCGGCTTCGTCCACGGCGAGACGCAGGTCCAGATCGCGGCGCGCGAGGAGGGCACGCAGGCTCGGCGGTGCGACGACGGACTCGGGCATCGATGCTCCTGTACGAGACGTATATGGGGGTGCCTGCGACTGTACAGGGGGGAGAGTGCACCGCGTCGCGCGGCGTCCGTAGCATCGCCGCCATGAGCCTCGACACCCTCCCCACCGTCGGCGGTCCCTCGCTCGCCCAGGAGCGCCGCCTCGTCACCGCCATCCCCGGTCCCCGCTCGCAGGAGCTGCTCGACCGCAAGGCCGCCGCCGTGGCATCCGGTGTCGGGCACACCGTGCCGATCCACGCCGTCGCCGCGGGCGGGGGAGTCGTCGTCGACGCCGACGGCAACTCGCTCATCGACCTGGGCTCGGGTATCGCCGTCACGAGCGTCGGCAACGCGCACCCCGCCGTCGTCAAGGCCGTGCAGGACCAGGTCGCCGCCTTCACCCACACGTGCTTCATGGTCTCGCCCTACGACTCGTACGTCGCCGTCGCCGAGGCGCTCAACCGTCTCACCCCCGGCGATCACGCGAAGAAGAGCGCGCTGTTCAACTCCGGCGCCGAGGCCGTCGAGAACGCCGTGAAGATCGCCCGCAAGCACACCGGCCGTCAGGCCGTCGTCGCCTTCGACCACGCCTACCACGGCCGCACCAACCTCACCATGGCGCTCACGGCCAAGAACATGCCGTACAAGAGCGGCTTCGGCCCCTTCGCCGCCGAGATCTACCGCGCCCCCCTCTCCTACCCGTTCCGCGACGGCCTCTCCGGCCCCGAGGCGGCCGCCAAGGCGATCAGCCTCATCGAGAAGCAGGTCGGGGCCGAGAACCTCGCCGCCGTCATCATCGAGCCCATCCAGGGCGAGGGCGGTTTCATCGTCCCCGCCGACGGCTTCCTCAACGCGATCGTCGACTGGTGCCGCGACAACGGCGTCGTCTTCATCGCCGACGAGGTGCAGTCGGGCTTCGCCCGCACCGGCGCGATGTTCGCGAGCGAGATCTTCGGCATCGTCCCCGACCTCGTCACCACCGCGAAGGGCATCGCCGGCGGGCTCCCGCTGGCGGCCGTGACGGGGCGCGCCGAGATCATGGATGCCACCCACACGGGCGGACTCGGAGGCACGTACGGCGGCAACCCGATCGCGTGCGCCGCGGCTCTGGCATCCATCGACGCCTTCGAGAACGAGGGGCTGGTCGAGCGGGCCCGGGAGATCGGCGGACTGCTCCTCGCCCGCCTGCGCGAGATGCAGCAGAAGGACCCGCGCGTCGGGGACGTCCGCGGACATGGCGCGATGATCGCGGCCGAGTTCGTCGATCCCGCCACCGGCGCTCCCGACGCGGCCCTCACCGCCGCCGTCGCCAAGGCCGCGATCGCCGAGGGCGTCATCGTGCTCACGTGCGGGACGTACGGCAACGTCATCCGGTTCCTCCCGCCGCTGTCGATCGGCGACGACCTGCTGAACGAGGGTCTCGACGTGGTCGCGGCCGCCCTCGCCCGCCACTGACGAACGTCTCGGCGGCGGCGTCGACCCGAACTCCGCCGCCGTCGGGGCCACCCCGCACGACTCCGCACGACAAGTAAGGACGCTTTCATGGACGAGATCACCCGAGACGTGGTCGTCATCGGAGCCGGCGCCGCCGGCCTCACCGCCGCTAACGACCTGCGCAAGGCCGGCCTCTCGGTCGCGGTCCTCGAAGCGCGTGACCGCGTGGGCGGGCGCCTGTGGACCGACGTCGTCGACGGCGCCATGCTCGAGCTCGGCGGTCAGTGGGTCTCGCCCGACCAGCAGGCGCTCATCGACACCGTCGCCGAGCTGGGCCTCGAGACCTACAGCCGCTACCGCGAGGGCGACAGCGTCTACGTCGGCCCCGACGGCGTCGCGAAGCGCTTCACGGGCGAGATGTTCCCCGTCGCCCCCGAGACCGAGCGCGTCATCGACGAGATCACCGCGCGCCTGGATGCCATGGTCGCCGAGATCGACCCGGATCGGCCGTGGGAGCACCCGAAGGCCGCCGAGTGGGACAAGGTCTCGTGGGACGCGTGGCTGCGCGCGCAGACCGACGACGACGAAGCCGTGCGCAACCTCGCCTTCGCGACGGGATCGGCGATGCTCACCAAGCCCACGCACACGTTCTCGCTCCTGCAGTCGCTGCTCATGGCGGCATCCGCCGGCTCGTACACGCACCTCGTCGACGCCGACTTCATCCTCGACAAGCGCGTCGCGGGCGGCCTGCAGCAGGTTCCCGAGCTGCTCGCCGAGCGTCTCGGCGACGACGTCTTCCTGAACCAGCCGGTGCGCCGCATCGTCTGGGGCGCCGACGTCGCGACGCCGGATCGCCCGGCGAACGCCGCGACGGGCAAGCGCGTCGACGACCTGCGCGAGCTGACCGCTCGTGTCGAGGCGGCGAAGTCCTCCTCCGCCGGCGTCACCGTGATCGCCGACGGCGTCACCGTCCGCGCCCGCTTCGCGATCCTCGCCCTGGCCCCCGTCCTCTACAACCGCATCTCGTTCGAGCCGCCGCTCCCGCGCCGCCAGCACCAGATGCACCAGCACATCTCGATGGGCTTCGTCATCAAGGTGCACGCCGTGTACGAGACGCCGTTCTGGCGCGAGAAGGGCCTCTCGGGCACCGCGTTCAGCCCCTACGAGCTCTCGCACGAGGCGTACGACAACACCAACCACGGCGACGAGCGCGGAACCCTCGTCGGATTCGTCTCCGACCAGAACGCCGACGACCTCTTCCGCTTGAGCGCCGAGGAGCGCAAGGAGAAGATCCTCGAGTCCCTCTCGCACTACTACGGCCCCGAGGCCAAGAACCCGGTCGTGTACTACGAGAGCGACTGGGGCACCGAGGAGTGGACCCGCGGAGCCTACGCCGCGAGCTTCGACATGGGCGGCCTCCACCGCTACGGCGCCGACCTCCGCGAGCCCGTCGGCCCGATCCACCTCGCGTGCAGCGACATGGCCGGCGCCGGGTACCAGCACGTCGACGGCGCGATCCGCCAGGGCCACCGCGCGGCCGACGAGATCCTCGAGCGGGCACGCGGATGAGCGCCGCGGTCGTCGTCGGGTACACCGCGACCGACGCCGGGGCCGATGCCCTGGCTCTCGGCATCCGTCTCGCCCGCGCGATCGACGCCCCGCTCGAGATCGCGCTGGTCCTGCCCGGCGACGCCCGCAGCGTCATCACCCCGCCGGATGCGTCCTACACGCGGCACATCCGCGACCAGGCCGAGCGCTGGCTGGAGGACGCGGCGCGCGCGGTTCGGGATGCCGTGCCCCACCGCACCCGCGTCCGTCACGCCGACTCGTTCGCCGAGGGGCTCGTCGCCTTCGCCGACGAGATCGGTGCGGGCTACATCGTGGTGGGAGCCGCGAACGGCGGCCTGCGCGGCCGCCATCGCCTGGGCACCGTCGCCTCGGAACTGCTGCACTCCTCCGACGTCCCGGTCGTCCTCGCTCCCGAGGGGTCGCGGCGGATCGACCCCGCGCTCGGCATCAGCCGGATCACCGCGGCGATCGGCAGTCGGCCCGGAGCCGACGTCCTGCGCGAGGAGAGCGTGCAGCTCGCGGCTGCGGCATCCGTTCCCCTCCGTCTTCTCTCTCTCGTGACCGTCGACCTGCCCACCGGCCTCGAGACCGGCGCGATCCGCATCGCCGGGGCCGCGCACTCGGAAGAGGTCCTCGCGCAGGCCCGCGCCGAACTGCCCACCGACATCGCCGCCGAGGTCACCGTCGCCGACGGCGACAGCATCGAAGAGGCCGTCCGCGAACTCGCGTGGGACCCCGCCGAGCTCGCGATCGTCGGGTCGAGCCGACTCGCGCAACCGCGCCGCCTGTTCCTCGGTTCGACCGCGGCGAAGATGCTGCACGAACTCCCCGTCCCGCTCGTCGTCGTGCCACGCAGCCGTGCCGACGCCCCCGTCCAGGAAGGACCGCGGCCATGACCGCACCCGCACCCGCCACCGGCAGTGAAGCCGGCGGTCTGTCGAAGAAGGGGCTGAGCGCCGGGACGATCGGCCTCATCGGCGCCGTCGTGATCGGCATCTCATGCATCGCGCCCGCCTACACCTTCACCGCCGCGATCGGCCCGACCGTGGGGGCCGTGGGTCTCCAGGTCCCGGCGATCATCCTCGTCGGCTTCATCCCGATGCTGTTGGTCGCCTTCGGCTACCGCGAACTGAACAACCGGATGCCGGACTCGGGCACCTCGTTCACGTGGGCGGCGCGCGCCTTCGGACCGTGGATCGGCTGGATGGCGGGGTGGGGGCTGATCGCCGCCACGATCATCGTGCTGTCGAACCTCGCCGGGATCGCCGTCGACTTCCTGTTCCTGCTGATCTCGCAGCTCACCGGTCAGGCCGGGATCGCCGATCTCGCGTCGAACCTCGGCATCAACATCGTCGTGTGCCTGCTGTTCGTGCTGGGTGCGACCGTGGTGTCGTACCGCGACATGCAGACGACCCAGAAGCTGCAGTACGTGCTCGTCACCTTCCAGGTCCTCGTCCTCGTCGTGTTCGCCGTCGTCGCGATCACCCACGCGGTCCAGGGCAACGCCTTCGACGCCACCCCGTTCTCGTGGGAGTGGTTCAACCCGTTCGCGGTGTCGTCGTTCAGCGCGTTCGCGGCGGGGGTCTCGCTGTCGATCTTCATCTTCTGGGGGTGGGACGTCACCCTCACCATGAACGAGGAGACGAAGGACCCCGAGAAGACGCCCGGCCGCGCGGCCACCATCACCGTCATCACGATCGTCTCGCTGTACCTGCTGCTCGCGGTGTCGATGATCATGTTCGCCGGGATCGGCGACGGCGAGTTCGGTCTCGGCAACCCCGACATCCAGGACAACGCCTTCTTCGCGCTCGCGGGTCCCATCCTCGGCCCCTTCGCGGCCTTCGTCTCGCTGGCCGTGCTCACGAGCTCCGCCTCGTCGCTGCAGTCGACCTTCGTGGGGCCCGCCCGCACGCTCCTGGCCATGGGGCACTACGGCGCCCTGCCCGAGCGGTTCGCGAAGGTCAGCCCGCGCTTCTTCACGCCGGGGTTCGCGACGATCGTCTCGGCCGTGGTCGCCGCGGGTTTCTACGCCGTCATGCGCGTCGTGAGCGTCAACGTGCTCAGCGACACGATCCTCACCCTCGGCATCATGATCTGCTTCTATTACGGGCTCACCGCGTTCGCGTGCGTCTGGTACTTCCGCAAGCAGTGGTTCGACTCGGTGCGCAACGTCTTCTTCACGCTGCTGTTCCCCCTCGTGGGCGGACTCATCCTCGCGGTGATCTTCGTCACGACGCTCGTCGACAGCATGAACCCCGACTACGGCAGCGGTTCCGAGATCGGCGGCGTGGGACTCGTCTTCATCCTGGGGATGACCATCATCCTGCTGGGAGTGGCGATCATGGTGTGGCAGCGCGTGCGCCGCCCGGCCTTCTTCCGCGGGGAGACCCTCTCGATCGACGCCCCGGCCAGCGCCCGCCGCGCCGCCAGACGCCGCTGACCCCGACCGACCACCGACAACGACAGAAACGGACCGACACCCATGAGCGATTACGCCGTCGTCAACCCGGCCACGGGCGAGACCCTCGCCGAGTACGACACCCTGTCCGACGCGGGAGTGGAGGCGGCTCTCGCCTCCGCCCACGAGGGCTTCCGCGTCTGGTCGCGGACCGCTCCGGCCGAGCGTGCCGAGGGGCTGCGCCGCGTCGCCCAGCTGCACCGGGAGCGTCGCGACGACCTCGCCGCGATCATCGTGCGCGAGATGGGCAAGCCTCTCGAGGCCGCGCTCGGTGAGGTCGACTTCGCCGCCGACATCACGGAGTACTACGCCGATCACATCGACGAGATCACCGGCGACACCCCGATCGACATCCTCGGCGAGGGCACCGCGGTGATCCGCCGCTCGGGCCTGGGGGTGCTCCTCGGCATCATGCCGTGGAACTTCCCGTACTACCAGGTCGCCCGCTTCGCCGCCCCGAACCTCGCGGTCGGCAACACCATCCTCCTGAAGCACGCCCCGCAGTGCCCCGAGTCGGCCGAGGCGCTGCAGCTGATCTACCGCGACGCGGGGCTCCCCGAGGGCGCGTACGTCAACGTCCGCGTGACCAACGACCAGGCGGCGACGATCATCGCCGACCGGCGCGTCCAGGGCGTCTCGGTCACCGGCTCGGAGCGCGCCGGGTCCGCGGTCGCCGAGATCGCCGGTCGCCACCTCAAGAAGGTCGCGCTCGAGCTCGGCGGATCCGACCCGTTCATCCTGCTCTCCACGGATGACCTGGATGCCGCTGTCCAGGCCGCCGTGGATGCGCGCCTCGACAACGTGGGTCAGTCCTGCAACGGTGCCAAGCGCTTCATCGTCGTCGACGACCTGTACGACGCGTTCCTCGAGAAGTTCACCGCCGCCCTCGGCGAGGCGAAGGTGGGCGACCCGTTTGCGGAGGACACGGTCCTCGGTCCCCTCTCGTCGCTGGCCGCCGCGGAGCGCCTCGACGAGCAGGTGCAGCGCGCGGTCGCGCAGGGCGCGAAGATCGAGGTCGGCGGCACGCGCGACGGCGCGTTCTACCCGGGCACCGTCCTCACCGGCGTCACGAGCGAGATGGACGCGTACGGCGAGGAGTTCTTCGGTCCCGTCGGCACCGTCTACCGCGTCGCGGGAGAAGACGAGGCGGTCGCCCTCGCCAACGACACGAGCTTCGGCCTCGGTTCCTACGTCTTCACCACGGATGCCGATCAGGCGGCGCGCGTGGCCGACCGGCTTGAGGCGGGCATGGTCTACGTCAACCTCGTTCTCGCCGATTCGCCGGAGCTTCCCTTCGGCGGCGTCAAGCGCAGCGGCACCTCGCGCGAGTTGGGCCTGCTGGCCGCCGACGAGTTCGTCAACAAGAAGCTCATCCGCACCGCGTGATCCGAACGCGACGACGGCGGCATCCTCTTGGGATGCCGCCGTCGTCGTCTTCGCGGAGGAATCAGGCCGGGAGCGTGCTCCGGACCTCCGCGGCCTCCCCGTGGCGGCCGAGGCCCTCGAGCGCGTCCCCCAGATCGATCGCCACGGCCTGGCGCAGCTGCTCCTCGTCGGCCGCGTGCTCGAGCGCCGAGCGCAGGATCGCGACGGCCTCTTCGGTGCGGTCGGCTCCGAGGAGGATCCGCGCGGCGACGAACTCGGATCCGCCCGCCTGCGGGACGCCCCCGACCGAGAGGAACCCGTCGGCCGCCTGCAGCGCGCATGCCACCGCTTCGTCGATCCGACCCGCGTTCGCGAGGAACCGCGCGCGCGTGTCGAGCAGATCGGCGACGACCCACGGGGCATCCTCCGCGCGACCGATCTCGATCGCCTCGTCGAGGTTCGCGAGAGCGTCGTCGTCGCCGCGATACGCCTTGACCTGGGCGAGCGAGTGCAGGGCGTCTGCGAGCATCCCGCGGTTCTCGGGGTCGGTCCGCGCCACCTCGACGGCGGTCGTGAGCGTGTCGACGGACTCATCCGTCTCTCCGAGGCGGCCGAGCAGTTGCGCCCACGCGACGAGTGCCGAAGCGCGGCGAGCGGGCTCTTCCGCCTCCTCGTGCAGGTCGGCGGTGATCTCCCACGCGCGCAGCGCGTTACCCCACTCCTCGGCGTGCTCGAAGGCGCGCGCGAGCAGCCCGACCGTGATCGCGCGGGACCCGGGAGCCTCGCCGGCCGCCGTCTCATCCTGCAGGACCTCGTCGATCACCTCGACGGCCTCGTGCGCAGCACCCGTCGCGAGCAGGGCGCGGCCGAGCCCGTACCGCAACGCGACCGTCGACTCTCCGGCGGCTTCGAGGCGCTGCACCGCGAGGCGGTAGCTCGCGACGGCGCGCTCGTTCTGGCCCGCGCGCTCGGCGTACTGGGCGCCCAGGGAGAGGGCGGTGGCGACCACCTGCCCCTCGGCGTCCCAGACGAGGAGCAGGCGCGCTGCCTCGTCGGCGTCGTCGGCACCGCGGGCGGGATCGCCCAGGGCCTCGCTGAGTACCGCGCGGTCCGTCAAGACGTGGACCCGCCGTCCGACCTCCAGCCGCTCATCCGCGAGGAGCTCATCGAGCACCGCGATCGCGTCCATCGGGGCCTCCTTCGCGCGATGGACGTCGGCCTCCGTGTGAGCGAGCGCGTGCGCGCGATCGATGTCTCCCACCCGGGAGTGGAGCTCGCGTGCCTCGCGTGCCGTGCGAAGGGCCTCGTCGAAGCGCCCGGCGACCATGTGCCCGTACGTCACGATCGTCAGGAGTTGGCCGCGCACCCCGAGCGGAGCGTCCGGGTGCTCTTCGAGCGCGCGGGCGGCGAAGGCGTCGTCCTTTCCGAAGAGAGCCGGGCCGAGCTTCTCCTCGACGTCGGCCCGCGCCTCGTCGCCGATCGCGCGCAGAGCCTCCACCCGCGCCGGGAACACCTGCGCGGCGTCGTCGAGGCGGTCCTCCGCGAGCAGGCCGCGCAGCAGCAGGAAGGTCAGGGGGACGCGGTCGGCAGCGTCGGCGTCGTCGAGCACGTCGGCGATCGCGTCGATCGATGACGCGGTGCCCAGAGCCCCGAGCATGCGCGCACGCACCCGCCGGTCGGCGGGCGTCCACTCGCGCGGGGCCGCCGCCGGTGCCGCGAAGCCCCCGGACGACAGCGGCACGTCGTAGTGCTCCCCGGCCAGAGCCCGTGTTCGCTCGAGGCGCCGCGCGTGCGCGTCGGTCCCGTTGCGCGCGTCGAACGCGCGAGCGATCTCGTCGGCGTGCGCCCAGCAGAGGGCGGCGAGCTCGGATGCCGTCACCTCCGCGTCGCGCGGTCCGAACAGCGGCGCGAGCTCGGCGGCATCCGATCCCCGCACCGGGGTGTCGCCGTGGCCCGCGCGGGTCACGGCGTCCAGCGCGAGGCCGAAGGCGGCCAGGGCCTCCTGGTGGGCCTCCGCGTTGAGCCCGTCGTGCGTCAGCCAGCGCAGGTGCTTCTCGATCAGGCTCAGGGCGCGCGCCTCGTTGCCGGTCACGGTGCAGAAGACGACGTGGTCGGCGATGATCGTGAGGTTGTCGGGGTTGTCGCGGGCGAGGCGGTAGCTGCGCGAATGGAAGGAGCGCGCCTCATCGAACCGCCCGGCGCGCAGCAGGGGGAGCAGCACGAGAGCGAGGGCCCGCTCGGGCTCCTCTCCGCAGGTGAAGCCGCCCTCGACCATCTCCTCGACGAGGCGGATCGACTCGTCCTCGTTCCCGGTCTCGGCGAAGAACCCGGCGAACTGGCTGCGGACGCACGCGTCGCAGTGACTGTAGTCGTCGCGCGGAGTGGCCTCGAGGCGCTCGCGCAGCGTGGCGGCTTCCTCGATGCGGCCCGCGGCCCAGGCGTCCTCGAAGCGTGCCATCAGGGCTCCGCTGAGGCCGACACCGGCTCGGCGATAGTGCTGCTCCATGTCGTCGAGCACCGCATCGATCTGCTCGCTCGAGAACTCGGGGGAGCCGCGCAGAGCCCCCGCCATCCACTTGTACTGCCACAGCAGATCCCCGGCGGGCTCGATCTCGGCGGGGAAACTCTCGGGATCGGCCTCGTGCTGGGCGAGGCACCAGGCGAACGAGGTGAGCATGAGATCGGTGTCGCCGATCATGTTCGCGCTCGAGGTCTGTCGCAGGCGCGCCTCGTACTCGAGACGGGTGTCGCCGCTCTCCTGGGCCCGAGCGACGGCCTCGGCGACGAGGGCTCTCTCCTGGGGACCCCACGGCGTCCGGTCGATCTCGTCGAACAGGGCGCGGATGTCTTCGGCGGCGGTCATGCGGATCCTTCCGGGGCGGGGCGGGGGGAGGTGGCCTCGGCGGCGAGGTCGACGAGGTCGGCGAGAGCCGACGACATGAGCGCGCGATCCGCGGTGCCGAGGGGGTGGTGACCGGCGAGCAGCGCCTGCACGTACAGGACCTGCACGCCGGCGGTGAAGGCGCGTCCGTCGGGGGTGTGTGCGAGGCGCTGCACGGTCGGGTTGGTCCAGTTCAGGCACAGGCGCGACGACGGGGCGTCCTGCTTCTCGTCGCGTCCGCGGGTGCTCGCGCGCTCGGCGCGGTCGAGGACGCCGGCCCACAGAGCCCCGCCCGCGCTGCGCGCACGACCCCGGTCGAGGGCACGCAGCACCTCGGGGTCGGCGACGAAGAGGGCGGCGGCCTCGGGGCGCTCGAAGGAACGGGCGACGACGTCCACGGTCGCCAGGGCCGCCCGCGCGCGGTTCTCGAGCGAGACGACCGTCGCGCGCGCGTCCAGCGGCGGGGGAGCGAGCCGGTCGATCTCATCGACCACGTCCACGGCCTCGACCCGCACGTCCGGGAAGACCTCGGGCAGCAGCCGGATCAGCTCGTCGTCGTAGAGGTACCCGCCGTTGACGAGCGTCGTCCCCGTGGGAGCCACGCTCACCACCTGTCGGAAGGCCTCGACGGTCTCGGCGCAGCGGACGGGAGAAGAGCGGCGCACGAGATCGTCGATGCGCAGGCGCCCGACGTTGGTCTCGACCGAGAGCCACGGCACGATGAAGCGCGCCAACTCGTCGTCGTGCCGCACGAGCGACTTCAGAGCCACCTCGTGGACGCCGACGAACTGCGCCAGACGCAGGGGGTCGCTGAGTGCGAGATCGAGGATCCACCGGCGCACGGCATCCCCCAGCTCCGTCCGGGTCTGCTCGAGCGCGTCGTCGTCGACGAGGGCTTCGCGACTGGCGGTCGGATGCAGTCCCGCCGAGTCGACGACGGCGCGCACGAAGAACGCCCAGTCCGGCAGCAGATCTTCGGCCCGCTCGGTGAGCAGCATGCGCTGGAGGTAGACGCGGGTGCTCTGACGGGCGGTGGATGCCGGGGCGAACGGCAGCACGAAGGCCAGCCCGCGCGTCTGCGTGGCGGGGACCGAGAGCGGGATGATCGCGAGCGGTTCGGCGCCGAGGAGCTCCCGGCCATAGGCCGCCTGTTCCTCGCGGTCGTCGCCGAGGAACGGGGGAGTCGCGGTGACGATCGTCTCCCCGCCCGCGGGGAGGTCGACGCTCACCGTCACGGGGAGGTAGCGACCGAACGTCTCGGCGAGCTCGACGACGGTCGCCGTGCTCAGGAGGGAACGGCTCTCGCCGCGCGGGCGCAGGTGGACGCTCGTACCCACGGGGATGTCCGCGGCGCCGGGGCGGACCTCGAAGGTGCCGTCGGCATGACCGACCCACTCGACGGGATCGGCGCCGTGGGCGCTGCGCGAGCGGATGACGATGTCGTCGCACACCATGAAGCACGAGAGCATCCCGATGCCGAACTGCCCGAGGAAATCCGAGCGCGGCAGATCGAACACGTCGCGCTTGGAGCTGCGCCCCACCGTCGCGAGCAGGTCGGCCACGTCCTCCGGAGTGAGTCCGACCCCGTCGTCACGCAGGACGAACTCTTCGGATGCCGCGCTGACCGGTGTGATGCGGACGCGTCCGCCGCCGCCGTCGGCCTCCCGGCGCGCCGCGATCGCGTCGACGGCGTTCTGCAGGAGCTCGCGGAGGAACACGCGCGGCCCCGAGTAGATGTGGCGGCTCAGGAGGTCGATGACACCCCGCAGATCGACTTGGAACTGCTGGGCGGGCGCCTGCGAACTCATCGGTGCTCCTGGATCTCTCGACGGTCGCCGGTCAGTCGGGGGCCACGGGGGCGACCACCCTCCAGCCTATCCAGGGGCCTTTCCCGAGGGCAGCCTCGGAGCGCGCAGTTCGTCGGCGGCGTGCCCGATGCCGTACACTTGCAGTGCAGTCGAAATCTGCATTCTTTCGCCGTGCCTCGCGCACAGGCGGCATCCCTCCCCGAGAGATCCGTGGCGAAAGCGTGCCGGGTTTCGAATCCTGGATCCATCCGGATCTTAGGGCGGTAGCTCAATTGGCAGAGCAGCGGTCTCCAAAACCGCAGGTTGCAGGTTCGATTCCTGTCCGCCCTGCGCACAGCACACGCTGGCAACGAATAGCGACCTAGGTGGTTCGATGACGCAGGACGAGGCGAAGGGCGAGGTCGTCGCAGACCGCGGCGCGCCCCGCGAGAAGAAGCTCAACTTCTTCGCGCGGATCGCTCTTTTCATCCGTCAGGTCTTCACGGAGCTGCGCAAGGTCGTCACGCCCACGCGGCAGGAGCTGATCAAGTTCACCGCCGTGGTCCTCGGGTTCGTCGTCGTGATGATGGCGCTCGTGTACGGCCTCGACCTGCTGTTCGTGTGGCTGACCAGCGCCGTCTTCGGCGTCCCGAGCACCGCCGGCGCCTGACCGGCGTTTCGGCGACGAGCGGCCCCCACGAGCGGTCGCACTTCAACGGAAGAGATCATCAGTGTCTGAAAGATATGTCGACGACGCCGATTGGGCGACGGCTGCCGAGCAGTCCAGCGAAGACGACGAAGCCCAGGAGGGCAACGTGCTCGCCTCGCAGGAGCACGCCTCCGACGCCGCCGAGCACACCGCCGTCCACGTGGTGGACGACGCGGACGCAGAGCTCGACGAGGATCTCGACGACATCGACATCACCGACCCGGAGGCTGACGCGATCGTGAACGACGCTCTCGAGATCGACGAGACCAGCGAGGCCGAGGCCGCCGCCGAGGTCCTGAACGACGCGCTCGCCGAGGAGGAGGCCGAAGAGGCCGCCGAAGCCGCCGCCGAGGTCACCCCCTACGACGGCCCCGACATCAACGGCGAGCCCGACGCCCCGGTCCTCGACGAGGAGTTCGTCGACGAGGTCCAGGCCGCCGCCGGCGTGGTCGACGAGGTCGAGGCATCCGAGTCTCCCGCCGACGCCGCTGAGGCGCCCGTCGACCTCGACGACGCCGACGACGAGGACGCCGACCCGTACGAGGCGTTCCGCACCGAGCTCCGCTCGCTCCCCGGCAAGTGGTACGTCATCCACTCCTACGCCGGCTTCGAGCGCAAGGTGAAGGCCAACATCGAGCAGCGCAAGTCGACGCTCGAGGTCGAGGACGACATCTACCAGGTCGAGGTCCCCATGGAGGACGTCGTCGAGATCAAGAACGGCCAGCGCAAGATGGTCAACCGCGTGCGCATCCCCGGCTACGTGCTGGTGCGCATGGACCTCAACGAAGACACCTGGTCGGTCGTCCGTCACACCCCCGGCGTCACGGGCTTCGTGGGCAACGCCCACAACCCCACGCCGCTGCGTTTCGAAGAGGCCTTCAACATGCTGAAGAGCCTCGTCGAGGTCAAGGAAGCCGCTCCGACCAAGGCGGGTGCCGCCAAGGGCGCCCCGGTCGCGACGCGCTCCCTCCCCGCCGAGGTCGACTTCGAGACCGGCGAGACCATCACGATCAAGGAAGGCTCCTTCGCGGGCCTGCCCGGCACGATCAGCGAGATCAAGCCCGAGAGCGGCAAGCTCACCGTGCTCGTGTCGCTCTTCGAGCGCGAGACCCCGGTCGAGCTGTCGTTCGACCAGGTCACCAAGATGCTCTGACGCCCCCCGCGTCCTGCGCGAACGCCCCGCCCGGCCTGCCGGCGGGGCGTTCGCCGTTCCGCCCCTCCCCGCGCCCGTGCGCCTCCCCGCGCCCCCGCCGCGCCCACCGCCCGTCCTCGCCGATAAACGCCATCGGTGCCCATAAACGCGGCGCCGGACCGTGTCTCGGCGCGAATGGCGTTTATCGCCGCGTTGCCGTGACACGCGCCCACGCCCCGCCCCCGCCGATAAGCGCCATCGGTGCCCACAGACGCGGCGCGCGGCCGTGTCTCGTCTCAAACGGCGTTTATCGCCGCGTTGCCGTGACGCACAACGCCGGTCGCCCGCCGCCGTCCGCCGTCGGTGCGCCGCAGCCCCGCGCCCGCCCGCCGTCGCCTGGGCGCTGCGGCCCCGCCGCCCCCGTCGCCGTGCGCCGCGGCCTGCGTTTATCGGTGCGCCGCGGTCCCGCCGCACCCCGGGCCCTCCCGCGCGATAAACGCCGCCCGTGCCGAGACACACGGTGCCGGACTGTGTCTCGGCAGGCGCGGCGTTTATCACCGCAGCTCGGTCACTCGGAACGCGGGTTGAGCCCGACGCCGCGGAGGTTGCGCCCGTCGACCCGCGACACCACCGGAAGTCCCGCGGCGATGAGCGCAGTGCGGAGGCCGTCGACCCTCAGCGCTCCGCCGTAGTCCCAACGCGCGATGCGCCACCCCGCCCGTCGCAGCGCGTCCTCGCGCGTCTTCTCAGCCCGGACGGCCTTCGCAGCGGCGTCCGCGTCGTGACGGTCGTACTTCTCCCATCCGTCGAACTCGCCGATGACGCGGTGCTCCGGCCAGCAGAAGTCGGATCGATAGGTCCGACCGCCGACACGGTGCTCGGTCTGCAGGTCGACGGCGGGGAACCCGCACCACTGGATGACCGCCCGACTCACCGACTCGCCCACGGATTCCGACCGCGCATCACCACGGGCCAAGACCCAGTCGAGCTTCCGACGACCCCGCGGATTTCGCTGCGCCGCGGCGAGATCTGACAGCTCGATCGAAGCGATGGCTCCGGTCCTGAGTGCGGCATCCGTGACCGCCAATCCGAGCGCGGGCGGCAGGACCCGCGCAAGATCCACGACGACGTCCGCGAGAGGGGAACACCGGATGCCGCTGTGCTCGACGGCGCGGCGAGAGTCGGCGCTCGTGTGCACGCGCACGTCGCCGTAGGCCACCGAACGCGCGCGCCGACCGTCGAAAAGGTGGATGTGTCGAGGATGGCCGAAGATGGGCAGGCCGTGCAGGGCCGCCGCCGACTCGTGGGAGAACACCGCGCCCGCGTTGACGAGTCGGAACGCGTGCACCCGCAGGAGATACCTGTCCCACGGCGGCAGTGCCTCCCACCCCTCGCGTTCCGTGTACACCCCGGGTCGGACGCGATGCAGGTCCGGGTCGCGCGACGGGTGCGATCCGGGTGCGGGGTTCTCGACCGCCGCGAACAACGGGAGAGGTGCGCCCCGCAACGCGGGGGAATTGGCATCCATTCGCCGAGGGTGCCGCAAACGGCACACCCGACGTGACCGGCTGTGCATAACCCGGCCGCATTGCGCCGATAAACGCCGTTCGTGCCCAGACTCGCGGCCTCGCAGCATGTCTCGGCACGAACAGCGTTTATCGGCAGATGGGGCGGGCGGGGACCGCAGCGGCGGGACCGCGGCGGCGGGACCGCGGCGGGCGCGGCGGCGCGGGCGCGGCGGCGCGGGCGGCGGCGCGGGCGCGGGGCAGGGGAGGGCGCGGGATGCCGAACGGCGCGGTGTCGCGTACAATGGCAAGGTTGCGTGCGTCAGCACGGCGACGACCGCTGTCCGGAACCGCCGGATGTGCGGGAGAGCGCGGGCAGCCGCCCGGGCTCGAGGAAAGGAAAAGGATATGGCACCCAAGAAAAAGGTGACCGGCCTGATCAAGCTCCAGATCAAGGCGGGCGCGGCCAACCCCGCGCCGCCGATCGGTCCGGCGCTCGGTCAGCACGGCGTCAACATCATGGAGTTCTGCAAGGCCTACAACGCGGCGACCGAGGCCCAGCGCGGCAACGTCATCCCCGTTGAGATCACGGTCTACGAAGACCGCAGCTTCACCTTCATCCTGAAGACCCCGCCGGCGGCGGAGCTCATCAAGAAGGCGGCCGGCCTGGCCAAGGGCTCGTCCACGCCCCACACGGTCAAGGTGGGCAAGCTCACCAAGGACCAGGTTCGCGAGATCGCCACCACGAAGCAGCCCGACCTGAACGCGAACGACATCGAGGCCGCCTCGAAGATCATCGCCGGCACCGCCCGTTCCATGGGCATCACGGTTGAGGACTGAGGGAGATAACAATGGCTACCAAGTCCAAGGCATTCCGCGCCGCAGCTGAGAAGATCGCGGCCGACACGTTCTACACCCCGACCGAGGCCGTCGCCCTCGCGAAGGAGACCGGCTCGAAGAAGTTCGACTCGACCGTCGAGGTCGCGCTGAAGCTCTCGGTCGACCCCCGTAAGGCCGACCAGATGGTCCGCGGCACGGTCATCCTGCCCCACGGCACGGGTAAGACCGCGCGCGTCATCGTCTTCGCCAACGGCCCCGCGGCCGAGGCGGCCCTCGCCGCCGGCGCTGACGAGGTCGGTGGCACCGACCTCATCGAGAAGGTCGCCGCCGGCTACACCGCGTTCGACGCGGCCGTCGCCACGCCCGAGCTCATGGGCCAGGTCGGTCGCCTCGGTAAGGTCCTCGGACCCCGCGGCCTCATGCCGAACCCCAAGACCGGCACCGTGACCCCCAACCCGGCCAAGGCCGTCGAGGAGATCAAGGGCGGAAAGATCGAGTTCCGCGTCGACAAGCACGCCAACGTCCACTTCGTGGTCGGCAAGGCGTCGTTCTCGGCCGAGCAGCTCGACGAGAACCTGAAGGCCGCGCTCGAGGAGATCATCCGCCTCAAGCCGTCGAGCTCGAAGGGCCGCTACATCCAGAAGGGCGCCGTCTCGACCACGTTCGGTCCCGGCATCCCGCTGGACGTCAACGTCCTCGTCTGACGATCGTCACCGGAAGCCCCGCTGCGCCTCGCGCCGGCGGGGCTTCCGCGTGTCACGGGCATCCCGCAGATGCACGGACGTGCAACACGGCGTCATCCGGGAAGACTCTTCGCCCGCCCCGTGTTGTGCTGAGAGGCGCTCTTCGCGCCACCCCCCACCTCCACCACCAAGGAACAGCTATGCCCCGTCGCCGTTTGACCGTCCTCGCCGCCACCCTGGGCCTGAGCGCCCTCGCGCTGACCGCCTGCAGCGGCGGCACGACCGCCGGGGCCACCCCCGGGGCGGGAGCCGAGTACGGTCTCGTGTCCGACGGCACCCTGACGGTCGCCACCGAGGGCACCTACCGTCCGTTCTCGTTCCACGAGGGCGCGGGCGACCTGACCGGCTTCGACGTCGAGATCGCCAAGGCCGTGGGCGACAAGCTCGGTCTGCAGGTGAAATTCCAGGAGACGCAGTGGGACGCGATCTTCGCGGGCCTGGATGCCGGACGCTTCGACGTCATCGCCAACCAGGTGTCGATCAACCCCGAGCGCCAGCAGAAGTACACCTTCAGCGACCCGTACACCGTGTCGCGCGGCGTCATCGTCACCACGGACAGCGACACCTCGATCTCGAGCTTCGCCGACCTCGCGGGGAAGACCACCGCCCAGTCGCTCACGAGCAACTGGTACGAGCTGGCCACGCAGAGCGGCGCCCAGGTCGAGGCCGTCGAGGGCTGGGCCCAGGCCGTCGCGCTGCTGAAGCAGGGACGCGTGGATGCCACGATCAACGACCAGCTGACCTACCTCGACTACGAGAAGACGAACAGCCCCACGGGTCTGAAGATCGCCGCCCAGACCGACGACACCTCCGAGAGCGCCTTCGCGTTCAAGAAGGGCCAGGACAAGCTCGCCGAGGCCGTGAACGGTGCCCTCGAGGAGCTGCGCGCCGATGGCACGCTCGCCCAGATCAGCGAGAAGTACTTCGGTGAGGATGTCACCCAGTAAGCACCCGCTGTAAACCCCCGCGGATCTCCCTCTCCTCACCCCTAGCGTGGGGGGAGGGCGACCCGCGCCCGTGGGACAGACCCGGGCGGATGCCCGCGTGACGAAGGAGGCTCATGAACGACGTCTGGTCGTTGATGCTCGACTCGTTCTGGCCGATGGTGCTGGCAGGACTCCGGGGCACCATCCCGCTGTCGCTGGCGTCGTTCGCGATCGGTCTCGTGATCGCTCTGTTCATGGCGTTGCTCCGCCTCTCGCGCAACGTCGTGCTGTCGGGGATCGCGCGCTTCTACATCTCGATCATCCGTGGCACGCCCCTGCTCGTGCAGCTGTTCGTGATCTTCTACGGCCTGCCCACGATCGGCGTCACGATCGACCCGTTCCCCGCGGCGGTCATCGCGTTCTCGCTGAACGTCGGTGGCTACGCGGCAGAGGTCATCCGCGCCGCGATCCTCTCGGTTCCCCGGGGTCAGTGGGAAGCCGCGCACACCGTGGGCCTCACCCCGACCAAGACGCTGACGCGCATCATCCTCCCGCAGGCGGCTCGCGTCTCGGTGCCTCCGCTGTCCAACACGTTCATCTCGCTCGTGAAGGACAGCTCCCTGGCATCCCTCATCCTCGTCTCGGAACTGTTCCGGCAGGCGCAGAACATCGCCGCGTTCTCGTACGAGTTCATGGCCGTCTACCTCGAGGCGGCGCTCATCTACTGGCTGTTCTGCCTCGTGCTGTCGTTCGGGCAGAACGCTCTCGAGAAGAGATTGGACCGCCATGTCGCCCACTGACATCCCTCTGCTGCAGGTCACGGGTCTCGAGAAGAGCTTCGGCACCAACCGCGTGCTCGACGGCGTCGATCTGGAAGTCCGTCGTGGTGACGTGCTCGTGCTGATCGGCCCCTCGGGTTCCGGCAAGACGACGGTGCTGCGCTGCCTCAACGGGCTGGAGACTCCGGATGCCGGTGTGGTGGCGTTCGACGGGGGTCCGACCGTCGACTTCGCGGGGAAGGTCACCAAGACCGATCGCACCGCTCTGCGCGACCGCTCCGCGATGGTCTTCCAGCATCACAACCTCTTCCCGCACCTCACGGTGATCCAGAACGTGATCGAGGGACCCGTGCAGGCCCACGGCGTTCCGAAGGTCGAGGCGATCGCGCGAGCCGAAACTCTCCTCGCGCGCGTGGGGCTGACCGAGAAGCGCGACGCCTACCCCTCGGAACTCTCCGGTGGGCAGCAGCAGCGCGTCGGGATCGTGCGCGCGCTCGCGCTCCAGCCTCAACTGCTCCTGTTCGACGAGCCGACCAGCGCCCTCGACCCCGAGCTCGTCGGCGAGGTGCTCACGGTGCTGCGCGAACTCGCGAACGAGGGCTGGACCATGGTCATCGTGACCCACGAGCTCGGCTTCGCGCGAGAGGTCGCCGACGAGGTGCTCTTCTTCGACGAGGGCGTGATCGTCGAACGCGGCGCCCCCTCCGAGCTGCTCCGCGCGCCGAAGAAGGAGCGCACGCAGCGGTTCCTCAACCGTCTGTTGCGCCCTCTCGACGGGCCCGACCCGGCCTGACTTTCGACCGGCGAGCCTTCGCCGTGTCCGCGCGTGACCGCGACGTCGGCGCAGACCCGGCGCGGCCCGGGTAGCGTCGGAGCATGCGCCTCGCGAACCTGCTCGGCATCGACGTCCCCATCGTCCTCGGACCCTTCGGCGGCCTCTCCTCGGTGGCGTTGGTCGCCGCGGTGAGCGAGGGCGGCGGTCTCGGCTCGTTCGGTCTCTACGGATACACCCCCGACCGCATCCGCGACACGATCAACGCCCTGCGCGCGGCGACCTCGCGACCGATCGCCGTGAACCTCTGGCTTCCCCGCGGCGACGAGGTCGCCCCCGCCGACGTCGATGTCGAGCCCTTCGTCCGCGCCGCCGCCCCGCTCTTCGAGGCCGCGGGAGCGACTCCGCCGACGCCACCGGCATCCTTCCTCCCCCCGCTCGCCGACCAGCTCGACGCCGTGTTCGAGGCGCGCCCCGACGTGCTGAGCGTGGTCTTCGGGATTCCGGATGCCGACACCCTCGCGCGTGCGGAAGGACTCGGCATCCGGGTCCTCGGCACCGCGACCTCGGTCGCCGAGGCGGTCGCGCTCGAGACCGCGGGGGTCGACGCGATCGTCGCGACGGGGGCGGAGGCCGGCGGACACCGCGTGTCGTTCCTCCGCGACCCCGCGCACTCGCTGGTGGGCACCTTCGCGCTCGTGCCGCAGGTGGTGGACGCGGTGGACGTGCCGGTGATCGCGGCCGGGGGCATCGCCGACCGGCGGGGCGTGGCGGCCGCCTTCGCGCTGGGCGCCGAGGGGGTGCAGGTGGGAACGGCGTTCCTCCGCACGCGGCAGTCGGCCGCGACCGCGGGGCATCGGGCGGCGATCGCCGCGGCGGCCGACACCGACACCGTGCTGACCCGGGCGATGAGCGGACGTTTGGCGCGTGGCATCCCGAATCGCGCGATGCGCGAGCTCGAGGCCGCGGGGATGATCGCGCCGTTCCCCGCGCAGAACTGGCTCACCGGAGTGTTCCGGGCCGCGGCGGCCGCGTCGGGCGACCATGAGCTGGCGTCGCTGTGGGCGGGGCAGGCGGCGGGTCTCGCGCGGTTCGACGACGCGGGCGAGGTACTGGATGAGCTGCGGGCAGGGGTGCCCGGGTAGCAGGACTCGCCGAGGGTGCATCGCGGATGCGAGCCCTACGGAGCGATGGCCCCGCTCAGGCGGTCGCGCGGATCTCGAACCCGTCGGGGGCGGTCTCGGAGCTGTCCGCGACATCGACGTGATCGACCGCGGCCGACGGCGGGCCGTGATGCGCCCACGCGAGGACGTCGTCGACGATCGCCGGGTCGCCCGACAGGAGGGCCTCGACCGTGCCGTCGCGTCGGTTGCGGACCCACCCCCGCACTCCCGCGCGCTGCGCCTCTTGCAGCAGGGCGTACCGGAACCCGACACCCTGCACCCGTCCGTGCACCGTGATGGTCACTGTTGGCATGGGTCCATTCTCGTCGCCGCTCCCCGGTCCTTCGGGGGCGTTTGTCGAGTCGGCGCGCAACCACCGCGCCCCGAACCCGGCGATGTCCGGGCAGACGCGACCGCTGCTCAGTGCGGCAGCACCAGCGAGAGCGCGATCGCGAACATCACCACCGCGATGAGCGCGTCGAGGATGCGCCAGGCGCGAGGGGTGTCGAGCCAGCGTCCGAGGAACCGCGAGCCGAAGCCGAGTCCCGCAAACCACACGAGACTCGCGAGGCACGCGCCGACCGCGAAGGCCCAGCGTCCGTCCCCGTGCGTCGACGCGACCGAGCCGAGCAGGAAGACCGTGTCGAGGTACACGTGCGGGTTCAGCCACGTGAGGGCGAGGCAGGTGAGCACGGTGGCGGCGAGGGTCGTGCGCGCCGGGCGGGTCTGCACCGTCGTGCCGCCGGCATCCGGGATCGACGGGGATGCCGCGGTGTCGACGCGCAGGGGGTCGACGCGCAGGGGGTCGACGCGCAGGGTCTCGCCGCTCGGGCGCCACGCCCGCCGCGCGGCCAGCACGCCGTAGCCGACGAGGAAAGCCGCGCCCGCCCACCGCACGACGACGATGAGCCAGGGCAGCGCCTCGAGCAAGACACCGATCCCCGACACCCCGAGCAGGATCAGCACGGCGTCGGAGACCGCGCAGACCGCGACGACGGCGACCAGATGCTCGCGGCGCACGCCCTGGCGCAGCACGAACAGGTTCTGCGCGCCGATGGCGACGATGAGCGAGAAGCCGAGGCCGAGGCCGGCGAGCAGGGGAGTGAGCACGCTCCGACGCTAGAGCCGCGAACGAGCAAAGCCCAGCTCAGGATTCTCACGTACCGTTAGCATCGCTTCATGTCCATTCCCCTGGATCTCGCTCGCACTCTCGCCGTGGTGGTCGAGGAGGGGACTCTGGATGCCGCAGCCCGCCGCCTGCACGTCACTCCGTCCGCGGTGAGTCAACGCATCCGCGCGCTCGAGGATCAGCTCGGTCGGGTCGTTCTCGTGCGCTCGAAGCCCGTGCGCACCACGGAGGCGGGCGACGCCGTCGTGCGTCTGGCCCGGCAACTCGCGCTCCTCGAGCACGACGCGCTCGCGGCGATCGGCGCGGAAGGCGGAGCTGTGGCATCCGTTCCCCTCGCGGTGAACGCGGACTCGCTCGCGACGTGGTTCCTCCCGCCGCTGGCGCGAGTCGCGCGGCGCCGTCCGGTCGTCTTCGACCTGCACCGCGACGACCAGGACTTCACCGCCGGACTCCTCGAGGCCGGCACGGTGATGGCTGCGGTGACCTCGCGAGAGACCCCGGTCGCCGGCTGCCGCGTGCGTCGGCTCGGCGTCCTGCGGTACGAGGCGGTGGCAATGGTGTCGTTCGCGGCGCGCTGGTTCCCCGACGGTGTCGACGCCGAAGCGCTCGCGGCGTCGCCCGTCGTGGACTTCGACCGCCGCGACGACCTGCAGACGCAGTGGCTGACACGGCGGGGAGTCGCGGCGGCGGAGCCTCCGCGGCACCGGGTTCCGGCATCCCAGGACTTCGCCACCGCTGTCGAGCTGGGGCTCGGGTGGGGGCTGTTGCCGAGCTTCCAATCGGCCGCGGGCCTGTCCGAGGGCACGCTCGTGCGGCTCGGGGACGACCCGATCGAGGTCCCGCTGTTCTGGCAGCAGTGGAACCTCACCTCGGCGCTGCTCGACGATGTCGCCGAAGAGGTCGTCGAGGAGGGGCGGCGCGTCCTGGCCGCCGCGTGACTCAGTCGTCGCTGACCTGCAGCACGATCTTGCCGCGCGTGTGGCCGCGCTCGAGTTCGGTGTGCGCGGCGGCGGCCTCGTCGAGGTCGAAGACCCGGTCGATGAACACCCGCACCGCGCCCGAATCGAGCAGGCGCCCGATGGTCGCGAGCGCGGCACCGTCGGGGATCGTCTTGTAATCGGTCGACCGGATGCCACGAGCCGAGGCCGCCTCGCGGAAGCCCGGCCACGCCCCGGTGGGGACCTCGATGAGCAGGCCGCCGGGGCGGAGCACCTCGAGGGAGCGCGTGCCGGTGTCGTCGGCGACGTTGCCGATGAGGTCGATCACGACGTCGACCTCGGACACGACGTCTTCGAACCGGGTCGAGGTGTAGTCGACGACCTCGGCGGCACCGAGTTCGCGCAGCCAGTCGAGGTTGCGGGGCGACCCGGTCGCGATGACGTGCGCGCCGAAGTACGCCGCGAACTGCACCGCGAAGTGTCCGACGCCGCCGCTTCCCGCGTGCACGAGGATGCGCTGCCCCTGGTGGGCGAGCGCAGTCTCGACGACGAGGCCCCAGGCGGTCAGGGCGGCGACGGGGACGCCCGCGGCCTCGACGTACGACAAGGATGCGGGCTTGCGGGCGAGCGACAGGGTCGGCACCACGGCATACTCGGCGTACCCGCCGGGGGTTCGGGGGACCGCGGCCATGCCGTACACCTCGGTGCCGACCGGGAAGGGATGCGCGTCGAAGGGGGCGCGTACCACCACGCCGCTCACATCGAGCCCGAGGACGGCGGGCCACGCGTCGATCGCTCCCGACATGCCGCGGCCCGCGCGGGTCTTGGCGTCGATGGGGTTGATACCCGCCGCGACGACGCGGACGAGCACCTCGCTCAGCACCGGCGTGGGAACGGGGACCTCGGCGACGTGCAGCGCCTCGGCGGCGCCGGGAGCATCGAAGACGGCAGCCCGCATGACGTCGGGGACCGCGGGTGCGGGGTCGATGCTGGTCTCGGGACGCGTCGATCGGAATCTCATCGGGCGCTCTCTCTCGCGTGCGGTCGCCGGCGGCGACGCCGCCGCGGTGCCCTCAGTCAAGCGCGCCATTGTCTCCGCGGTGTTACACCTCGGTCACCGTGTCGCGACGGGGCGTTCAGCGGTCCGCGGTGGCGCTGTGCGGTCGGCGGTGGCGGTGTGCGGTCGGCGGTGCGCGGTCCGCGGTGCCGCTCTGCGGTCTGCGGTGGCGCTGTGCGGTCTGCGATGGCGCTGTGCGGCCTGCGGTGGCTGTGCGCGGTGCCGCTCTGCGGTGGCGGTGGCGGTGCGCGGTCCGCGGTGCCGCTCTGCGGTCTGCGGTGGCGCTGTGAGGTTCGCGGTGCCGCTCTGCGGTCCGCGGTGCCGCGCGCTGGTCCCTGTCGTGCGCGCGCCCACAGCGCTGCGGGCCTGCGTCCCCCGATCGAGTGTCCAGAACATCCGGACGTTCTGAGAACGTCCGGATGTCTTGGACACTCGGCGGGGGTTCGCGGCACGGGCTCCCGCGGCGCGGGCTTTCGCGGCGTGGGCTTCCGCGGGAGGGCGGCGCTCAGTCGCGAGAAGGGACCTCGCCGACGGCGAGGGCGTGCAGCAGCGTCGAGAGATGGCGGATGTCGACGACCGACCAGTCGGCCATCGCCTCGTACAGCCTGCTCTCATGCGGGGCGCGCGCGTCGGCGAGGCGTTCGTGGCCCAGCTCGGTCACCGAGATCAGACGCGATCGACCGTCGTTCGGGTCGGGCGTGCGGCTGACGAGGCCCAGGTCTTCGAGTTCGCTGATCGACCGGCTGAGGAAGCCCTTGTCGGCCGCCAAGCGCTCGGCGAGTGCCGACAGCGTCAGTGGGCCGAAGCGGCTGACGACGGAGAGGGCCTTGAACGTGGCCGGCAGCATCCCGGGGCTCACGCGTTCCGCCGCTTCGGAGACGAAGCGGCGGAACACGGTCATGAGCTCCGAGAACGACGACTCCAGGGCCTGCACGGCCTCGCGGCGGTCATCGCTCAATTCGCTCGTCACGTCAGACATCCTCTCCCATCTGAGCCTCGCGGCGTGCACGGCGTGAGGGAGTGGCATCCTGCGTCGGCACCGCACCGGTCGCGGCCAGCGTCGCCATGCCGGCGGGAACCGACACGGTGGCGAAGTCGGCCTCGCTCGCCGCCACGCGCTCCGTGGTCGTCATGCGGGTGAGGGGGCGGTTCGGCAGGAACAGGATCGCGATGAGGCTGACCACGGCGACCGGCACCGCGATGAGGAAGGAATGAGCGATCGACTGGGCGTAGATGTCCTCGACGATGACACGGACGCTCTCGGGCAGGGTGGACACCTGCGGGATGGTGCCCGACTGCAGCGACTGGGCGACCGAGGCACCGTTGGCGCCGAGTCCCATGATCGCGGTCTTGAGGTCTTCGGCCCGGTCGGTGAACAGGCTCGTCGCCATGCTGGCGAGCGCCGCGCCCATGACGGAGACGCCGATCGTGCCGCCGAGGCTGCGGAAGAACGTCACGCCCGAGCTCGCCGCACCCATCTGCGTGGGGTTGGCGGTGTTCTGCACGATGAGAACGAGGTTCTGCATCGTCATGCCGACACCCGCGCCGAGGAAGAACATGTAGAGCGAGACGAGGGCGAAGTTCGTGTCGTAGTGGATGGTCGACAGCAGGTACGAGCCCGCGATCAGGAGCACACCGCCGGTGATGAGGAACGGCTTCCAGTGCCCGAAGCGCGAGATGAGCGCGCCGACGACGATCGACGAGACCAGTAGACCGCCGATCATGGGGATCGTCATGACACCGGCTTCGGTGGGCGTGGCGCCGCGCGCCATCTGCATGTACTGGCTGAGGAACACCGAGGTGCCGAACATCGCCAGGCCCGTGGCGATCGAGGCGATCGTGGCGAGGGTGAAGGTGGCATCCCGGAACAGGGTCAGGGGCACGAGGGGCTCGGACGAACGGAGCTCGACGACCACGAACAGGATCGCGGCGAGCACGGCTCCGCCGACCATGAGCACGGTCTCGGTGCTGGCCCAGTCGAAGGACTTTCCGGCGTTGGTCACCCAGATGAGGATGAGCGAGACCGCGGTCGACAGCAGCACGATGCCGAGGTAGTCGATCTTGACCGTGCGCTTCGCGCGCACCGGGAGGTGCAGCGTGCGCTGCTGGATCAGGAGAGCGGCGACGGCGAAGGGCAGGGCTACGAAGAAGTTGAAGCGCCAGCCGAACGCGTCGGTGATGACACCGCCGAGCAGCGGCCCGCCCACGGTGGCGACGGCCATCACGGCGCCGAACAGGCCCATGTAGCGCCCGCGCTCGCGGGGGCTGATGATGTCGGCCATGATCACCTGGCTGAGGGCGGCCAGGCCGCCGGCACCCAGACCCTGCACAGCGCGGAAGGCGATGAGCATGTCGGTGTTCTGCGAGAACCCGGCGGCCGCGGTGGCGAGCACGAAGATCGCGATCGCGATCTGGATGAGCACCTTTCGGTTGAACAGGTCCGCGAGCTTTCCCCAGATGGGGGTCGAGATCGCGGTGGTGAGGAGGGTCGCGGTGATGACCCAGGTGTAGGCGTTCTGGTCGCCCGACAGGTCGTGCACGATGACGGGCAGCGACGTCGAGACGACGGTCGAGGCGAGCATCGACACGAAGGTGCCGAGCAGCAGCCCGATGAGGGCGGGGAGGACGCGCCGCTGAGCGGGCGCGTCGACGGAGGTGGTTGCCATGCGGAACTCCACGGAAGGGGGACGGATGCCGCGACGACGATGGCGCGATTGGTTGACTTGCGTCAACGATACGCCTGATGCTTGACCTGCGTCAGCTATTAATCGAGGAGCGCGAGGGCGCGGTACCTCTCCGTGGGCTCTTTCGGGGTCTGGATGGGCCGGCGCGACTCCATGGTGCGTCGGTAGAGCTCGTCGATGAGGGAGGTCGCGAGCCCGACGAGCTTGGCGATCTCGCGCTCGTCCCGGTCGATCCACTGGCAGCGCGGCTCATCGTGGAGCGGGACGAAGCCGTCGTGCTGTTCCCAGGCGACGAGCGTGCGCTCCGCACCGAGCACGTGCTGCTGCCACCAGATCTGTCGCATGTAGGTGCGGGGGATCGAGCGCCACGCCTTGTTGGTGGTCTTGATCTCGGCGAGCACGATGCGTCCCTCGCCGTCGACGACGACCCCGTCGGGGGTGGCCAGGTGTCGCCTCTCGACGACCGCGTGATACAGGGCGGACGAGGGTTGGATGCCATGCGTCGCCGCCACCCAGGCCGCGATCTCGGGTTCGCGTCGACGGCCGTGCGCCGTGAAGGCGTTACCCGAGAAGTTCGAGCCCATGAGCTTGGCATCCGCGGCTCTCGAGATCGCGTTGGCGCTGGTGAGCGTCGCGACGTCGGTGGCCGTGATCCCGCGCGAGCGCGCCCGGATCCAGGCCACGCGGTCGCGCGAGTCGGCGACGATGCGGGCGTCGAGGTCGGCGCTGCGGGAGGCGACGAGCTCGGGGGACATGCGTTCGACCCTAACCCCGGTCTACGGTCGAGCGGATGTGAGGCTCGGCGCGTCGGCATCCGGGGTCTTGTCATCGAAGTAAGGGTGACCTAAGTTGAGGGCATGACTCCGGATGCCACGTCCCTCCGTCGCCCCGATGGCGGCCGCTGGTGCGATCTCGAGGGAGCTGTGTTCCTCGGCGGAGACGTGCGGAACCTGCCCGCGATGCGGAGGATCGCCGCGGCGCTGCCGCCGGAGGCGCACCTCACGGTGGTCGTCGAGGTCTGCGGATGGGAGGAGGTGGGCGTCATCGATGCGGGCGACGGCCGTGTGAGCTGGCTGGACCGCACGACCGACGGCGCGATGCGCCCGCGCGGCGAGCGACTGGCCGCCGCCATCCACGCCTGGTGCGCCGAGTGGGCGTGCGGTGACGACCCCGTCTGCACGGTGTGGCTCGGCGCCCGCACCCCCACGCGGATCGTGCGCATGACGCAGGCGCTGCTGCCGGAGGCGCGCGTGTCTTGACGGCGCGGGTGGGTGAGGGCGGCGTCGCGGCGGGTGGGCGGCGCGCCGAGACCGCACGTGATTCCCGAGTCCGCAGGGTTCGGCCGCGAAAGCCGTGCGGTCTCGACGACTCTGGGCGTTCTCGGCGACGGTGCGACCCCTCCTCCCCGCAGGCCGGCCTGTGGAGAGCGCGAGAGGTCGGCGACGCGGACGCGGCATTGTGGCCGGATGCACGGTCTCACGGACATCCAACGAGTGCGCCGCATGCTCTTCACGCGGGAGGAGCTCCTTGATCGAGACGTGACTCAGCGCGAACTCCGCGCTGCGGGTGTGGGCGGGCGATGGATGCGCATCCAGCCCGGGATCTACGTGGAACGGGCCGCCTTCGATGCCCTGCGTCCCGCGCATCGGCACCGCATTGCTGTCGTCGCGGCTGTCGGTCGATCTCGTGGACGCATCGGCGTGGTCTCCCACCTCTCCGCCGCGGTGCTCCACGGCTTGCCGCAGTACCGGTTCCGCCCCCGACCGGTCTCCGTGACGATCCCGGATGCCACGCACCCGCCGAGTCGCGCTGGTCTGCGTCGACACACAGATGAGTTGGGGGAAGCCGATGTCATCGAGATCGACGGCATCCGCTGCACCTCCCTCGAGCGCACGATCTTCGACATCGCCCGCACCGAACCGTTGGAGACCTCCGTGTCCTGCGCCGACGCCGCTCTTCGCCGTCTCGTCGTGGATGGCAGGACTTTCGACGCTGACCTCCAAGTCGAGTGGCGAGAGCGCTTCGCTCGACGCGCGGAGCGCGCGGCTGGTCGTCGCGGCGTCCGCCGGGCGAGGTGGGTGGGCGGATTCGCAGACGGTCGAGCGGAACTGCCCGGCGAGAGCGTCAGTCGGCTTCAGCTGCATCGGCTGGGTTTCCGGGAGTTCGATCTGCAGGTCGCGGTCGAAGGGCCGCGAGGGTTCGACTACTACGTCGACGTGGGGCTGGGGGAGGTGCGCACCTTTTGGGAGTTCGATGGGGAGGAGAAGTACCGCAGCGAGGCCATGCGTCGGGGTCGGTCGCTCGAGGACGTGCTTCTGGAGGAGAAGCGCCGCGAGGACTGGATCCGGGGTCGTACGCGGTGGCATTTCGTCCGGGGCGGATTCACGGACATCGCCACGCCGGAAACACTCGCTGCTCGCCTCTCGGCTTTCGGCGTCAAATCGCCCCGCTGACGCCGGCTCGTCGCGGGCCGTCGGCCGAGCGCGAGTCGGCGGCGGGAGCGCGAACCCGCATTCGATTACCCATCGCGTACGCGTTGTGCGGCAATCGAGCACGGTCTCGGCAATCGTGTGCGGTCTGGGGGTTTCGTGGCCCGGGGGCGGGACCGCCCGGCCCCGCGCCGCCCGGCCCCGCGCCGCCCCGGCCCGGCCCGGCGGCGGCGGCGCGAAACCGCACGGCATCGTCGAGACCGCGGGGTCTTGTGCGGCGGGGCATGCGGCCTCGGCAAACGAGTGCGGCTTCGCGAACCCGGGCGGGGCGGCGGGGGCGGCGGGCGGCCAGGGGGCGGGTGCGCGGATTGGCGAAGGGGGCGGGGGTCGGGTACAGTAGAGCCCAAGCCAAAGACCGTCGGTCATCGGGGTGCTCGCATTCCGATCGAAGCGTCTGCTGAAAAGCAGGGGACCTACGCAGGTAAACGAAACTCTCCTTCGGGAATCCGAGCTCCGTGCGCCTGCGCCGGAGCTCTTCTTTTTTGCCCAGACCCCGGTGTCTTCGGCCGGCGCCCCGCCATCGCGGAGCGCCTCGTACACACAAGGAGTGGCCATGGCGCAGAAGGATGCATCGGTCGCCGAGCTCACGAAGAACTTCGAGAACTCGACCGCCGTTCTGCTGACCGAGTACCGCGGTCTGACGGTTGCCCAGCTCAAGCAGCTGCGCAACGACATCCGTCAGGACGCGGATTACGCCGTGGTGAAGAACACGCTGACCAAGATCGCCGCTGCCAACGCGGGGGTCACGGGACTGGATGACGAGCTCAAGGGCCCGTCCGCCATCGCGTTCGTGCACGGTGACCCGGTCGCCGTCGCGAAGGGCCTGCGTGCCTTTGCCAAGGCTAACCCTCAGCTCGTGGTGAAGGGTGGCTACTTCGATGGCGCCGCTCTGACCGCGGATGAGGTCAACAAGCTCGCCGATCTCGAAAGCCGTGAAGTCCTGCTGGCGAAGCTCGCCGGTGCGATGAAGGCGACGATGACCAAGGCAGCATACGTCTTCCAGGCGCTTCCGTCGAAGGCCGTTCGCACGGTCGACGCGCTGCGCGAGAAGCAGGACACCGCGGCCTGACCCGGCCCGGCTGATTAACCCGATCAAGGAGATACAACATGGCTAAGCTCAGCACCGAAGAGCTGCTCGACGCGTTCAAGGAGCTCACGCTCATCGAGCTGTCCGAGTTCGTCAAGGCGTTCGAGGAGACCTTCGACGTCACCGCTGCCGCCCCCGTGGCCGTTGCCGGCCCCGCCGCCGGTGGCGCTGCCCCCGCCGAAGAGGCCGAGGAGAAGGACTCGTTCGACGTCGTCCTCGAGGCCGCCGGCGACAAGAAGATCCAGGTCATCAAGGTCGTCCGCGAGCTCACCTCGCTCGGCCTCGGCGAGGCCAAGGCCGTCGTCGATGGTGCTCCCAAGGCCGTGCTCGAGGGCGCGAACAAGGAGACCGCCGAGAAGGCCAAGGCTGCCCTCGAGGAGGCCGGCGCTTCGGTGACCCTGAAGTAATCACGCTTCACGGTCGCAGCAACGCGATTCAGAAGGTCCGGATGCCATCGGCATCCGGACCTTCTTTCGTTCGGCAGCGTGTTCACACGATGGCAACGAAAGAACCCTGGGAATTCCTGATGAGGTCGTCTACGGTCGAAGAGACCCCCCGTCGATCCCCCCACCCGACGATGACCGTCGGATTCGCAGGAGACCCATGTCACCCGTGCCTTCTCGGCGACCCTCGGGCCGCACCGCGACAGCGCTGAGCGCTGCCGTCGCCGCCGCCCTTCTCGGTTCCGCCCTCGTCGCCCCCGCCGCCACGGCGGCCCCCCTCGCACCGCCCGCGGCGCCCGATGCGGCGCAGGCCGCGGCCCCGGACGCGGTGCACACCACCCCCGCGCCCGAGACCCCCCGCCCCGGAGACCCCCGCGCCGGAGACCCCCGCGCCCGAGACCGCCGCCCCGGATGTCGCCGCTCCGGAATCCCCGGCCGTGGAGGCCGCCCCCGCGGCCGACATCACCCCGATCCGCGAGATCCAGGGCGAGGGCGACGCCACCCCGCTCGACGGGCAGACCGTCACCACCCGCGGAGTCGTCACTGCCGCGTACCCGACCGGCGGCTACAACGGCTTCTTCGTCCAGACCGCCGGAACCGGTGGCGAGCTGGGCGCCGAGCACGTGGCATCCGATGCTCTCTTCGTCTACGGCTCGCGCGCCGTGGCGGAGGTCGCGATCGGCGATTACGTGGAGGTCACCGGCACGGCGGGGGAGTACAACGGGCTCACCCAGATCTCCTCGGATGCCGACCTCGTCACCGTCCTGACCGAGCAGGCCGAACCGGTCACACCGGCCGCGGTCGCCTGGCCGCGCACCGACGAGGAGCGCGAGCGCTTCGAGGGCATGCTCCTCGCTCCGCAAGGCGATTTCACCGTCACCAACACCTACATCACGGGCCAGTACGCGGAGGTCGGTCTCGCCGCCGGCACCACGCCACTGCTCGCGCCCACCGAGGTCGCCCGCCCGGGCACGCCGGAGCACGACGAGGTCGTCGCCGACAACGCTGCCCGCGCCGTGGTGCTCGACGACGGGGCGTCGCTGAACTTCCAGCGCTCGGCCACCGACGTCCCGCTGCCGTACCTCTCGCTCACCGACCCCGTCCGCGTCGGCGCCCCCGTGACCTTCACGCGGCCGGTCGTGCTCGACTTCCGCAACGACGCGTGGAAGTTCCAGCCCACCGAGCAGCTGACCGTCGACAACGCCGCCGACGTGCAGCCCGCGACGTTCGCGAACACGCGCACCGCGCACCCCGCGGACGTCGGCGGCACGGTGCAGCTCGCGAGCTTCAACGTCCTCAACTACTTCACCACCACGGCCGAGGACGTCGGCTGCGACTCGGTCTACACCGACCGCGAGGGCAACCCGGTCACCGCGAACCGGTGCCCGGAGCCCGGGCCCCGCGGCGCGGCGAACGACGAGAACCTCCAGCGTCAGCAGGCGAAGATCGTCGCGGCGCTGAACGCGATGGAGGCCGAGGTCGTCTCGCTCGAGGAGATCGAGAACTCCGCGGCGCTCGGCAAGCCCCGCGACGAGGCGCTGTCGACGCTCGTCGACGCGCTCAACGCCGACCTGGGCGAGGACGCGTGGGCCTTCGTGCCGTCCCCGACCGCCCTGCCGGCGTCGGAAGACGTCATCCGCACCGCCTTCATCTACAAGAAGGCGGCCGTCAGCCCGATCGGTGCCAGCGTCATCCTCGACGACCCGGCCTTCGCCAACGCCCGTCAGCCGCTCGCTCAGGCGTTCGCGCCCGCGGGCAGCGACGAGGCGGCGTTCGTCGCGATCGTGAACCACTTCAAGTCGAAGAGCGACAGCGACCCGGCCGCCGAGGGCGACAACGCCGCCGGCGACCAGGGGGCCTTCAACGGCGACCGCGTCCGCCAGGCCGAGGCGCTCGTCGCCTTCGCCGGGGAGCGCGCGAAGACCGTCGACGGTGGCGCCGTGTTCCTCCTCGGCGACTTCAACGCCTACGCGCAGGAGGATCCGATCCAGGTGCTCCGCGACGCGGGATACGCCGATCTGGGCGCCGACACCGGCACGTACACCTACTCGTTCAGCGGCCAGTCCGGCTCGCTCGACCACGTGCTCGCCTCGCCCGCGGCGCGCGAGCTCGTCACCGGCACCGACATCTGGAACATCAACGCCGGTGAAGCGCTCGCGCTGGAGTACAGCCGCTACAACGCGAACGTCCGCAGCTTCTACGACGCCTCCCCCTACCGGTCGAGCGACCACGACCCGGTGGTCGTGGGCCTCGACCTGTCGGGAACGACGGAGCTCAACCTGCTGAACATCAACGACTTCCACGGGCGCATCGACGACAACACCGTGAAGTTCGCCGGCACGATCGAGCAGCTGCGCGCGGAGAAGGGCGACGGCCGGTCGCTCTTCCTCTCCAACGGCGACAACATCGGCGCCTCGCTGTTCGCCTCGGCCAACGCCGACGACGCCCCCACGATCGACGTCCTCAACGCGCTCGAGCTCGCGGCATCCGGAGTCGGAAACCACGAGTTCGACAAGGGCACCGACGACCTCACCGGCCGTGTGACCGAGCGGGCGGCGTTCCCGTACCTCGGTGCGAACGTCTACCGCGACGGTCAGCCGCTGCTCCCCGGGTACGAGATCGTCGAGGTGAACGGCCTAAGGGTCGGGATCGTCGCCGCGGTCACCGAGGAGACGGCGTCGCTGGTCAGCCCCGAGGGGATCGAGGGCCTCGAGTTCCGCGAACCCGTCGCCGAGGTCAACCGAGTGGTCGCGGAGATCCGTGACCAGGTCGACGTCCTCGTCGCCGAGTACCACGAAGGGGCGCCGCAGGGAGACGCCTCGGGCACCACGCTCGACCAGGCGCTCGCGCAGGGCGGAGCGTTCGCGCGCATCGTGACGGAGACGGATGCCGATGTCGACGCGATCTTCACCGGTCACACGCACGAGGAGTACGCGTGGGACGCCCCGATCCCGGGCGAGGAGGGCACGCGTCCCGTTCTGCAGACCGGCAACTACGGCGAGAACATCGGCCAGGTCGTCCTGACGATCGATCGCGCCAGCCGTGAGGTCGTCGCGCACGAGGCCCGCAACGTCCCGCGCCTCGAAGCCGAGGTGGTCGAGGACGACGACGAGCAGACCGCGGAGAACAGCGCGGCCCTGGATGCCGAGCTCATCGCGACCTATCCGCGCGTCGCCGAGGTGGCCGACATCGTCGACCGCGCCCTCGCCGAAGCCGAGCGCGTGGGCTCGCGGCCGGTGGGGTCGGTCTCGGCCGACATCACGACGGCCTTCCTCGGCGGAGCGTACGTCGATGGCGTCTACACGGGCGGCCAGCGCGATGACCGCTCGAAGCAGTCCGCGCTCGGCAACCTCGTCGCCGACGCGTTGCTCGACACCCTCGCCGATCCCGTGCGCGGAGAGGCCGACCTCACCGTCGTGAACCCGGGCGGTCTGCGCGCGGAGCTGCTCCGCGGCGACGACGGCGTCATCACCTTCGCCGAGGCCAACGCGGTGCTGCCGTTCGTGAACAACCTGGGCACGACGAGCCTGACCGGCGACCAGCTGCGTCGTCTGCTCGAGCAGCAGTGGGGCGACGCGGCGGGCCGCGCGGCGACGCTGTCGCTGAGCGTGTCGGAGAATGTCCGCTACACCTACGACGCCACGCGCGCCCCGGGCGAGCGCATCACCGGCGTGTGGATCGACGGGATGCCGGTCGACCCGGCCGGGTCGTACCGGGTGGGCTCGTTCAGCTTCCTCCTGTCGGGAGGTGACGCGTTCACGGTGTTCGACGAGGGAACCGACGCGCGTGACTCCGGTCTCATCGACCGCGACGGCTGGATCGCGTATCTCACGGCTCACCCCGACCTCGCCCCGGACTTCACCGCCCGCGGTGTCGAGGTGACGGGTGTCCCCGTCGAGGTGTCCCGCGGCACCGAGGCGGCCTTCACGGTCTCGGGTCTCGACCTCACCTCGCTCGGTAGCCCCGCTGCCACCGAGGCGAGCGTGACCGTGGGCTCTGACGCGTCGCAGACGGTCGCCGTCCGCGACGGCGTCGCCGAGGTCGCGGTCGCCGTGCCCGCCGACGCACCCGACGCCCTGGAGATCACCGTCTCGACCGCCTCGGGTTCCACCGCGACGGTTCCCGTCCGCGTGGTCGGGGGTTCCGAGGCACCGAACAACGGCCCGGACGACGGCGAGGCTGCACCGCCCCGCGGCCCCGACGGACTCCCGCGCACCGGCGCCGACACGGCGTGGATGGGCGGTGGGGTCCTCGCGGCCCTCGCGCTCCTCGCCCTCGGTGTGGCGCTGCGACGCCGCGGGGTACGCCAGGCGGACTGATCCCGAACGAAGAAGGGGCCCCGGATGCCACGGCATCCGGGGCCCTCCTTTGTCAGGCGGGGCGCGGGGGAGCGGTCGACGCGCGCACCACCAGGCGCGTGGGCGCTTCGGTGCGCCGAGCGGGTTCGTCGGTGCCCTCGATCATCGACAGGAGCATCCGTGTCGCTTCGGTCCCCTGGTCGAGGGGGTACTGCTCGACGGTGGTGAGAGAGAACATCTCGGCATAGTCGTGGCCGTCGATGCCGACGACGCTGAGCTCGGAAGGCACGGAGATCCCCATGCGGCGCGCGGCGATGATGACCCCGATGGCGACTTCGTCGCACGCGGCGACGACGCCGGTCGGGCGGGACCCCGCGTCGGCGAGGAACGACGCCGCGGCCGCATACGCGTCGGTGATCGTCAACGTGGAGGGCACGCTGCGGATGCGCACCGCGAGTCCGTGGTCGTTCATCGCGTTGCGGTAGCCGATCGAGCGTTCGTCGACGTCTTTCGCCGGCGCGTCGGTCGGGGGAGTGCTGCCGACGAAGGCGATATCGGTGTGCCCCAGCGCGATCAGATGCTGCGTGATGATGCGCGTGATCGCGATGTTGTCGAGGCCGAGGGTCGGAACGCCGGAGAGCGCGTTGCCGATGCTGACGACGGGCTTGCCGATGTTCGCCAGGCGCTCGAGGTCGGCGTCGTCGGGTTCGAGCGCCACGGCGATGATTCCGTCGAACCGTTTGCGGGCGAGGTAGGTCGAGTACAGGCTTTCGCGGTCGTTGGAGCCGGGCTCGGCGACGTAGAGGGTGACGTCGTACCCGCGGGGGATGAGGGTTCGCTCCACCCCTTCGACGATCGCGCCGAAGTACCACCTGTTCACCTTCGGGACGATCAAGGCGATGGTGCGTGTGCGACCGGTGGCCAGGCTCACCGCGCTCGTGGAGGGGACGTAACCCAGCGCGGACGCGGCGTCGGAGACGCGTCGGCGCGTGTCATCGGAAACGTAGCCGCCGCCGGTCAGCGCGCGACTCGCCGTCGATTTCGACACGCCCGCCAGGCGAGCCACATCGGCGATTCCGCTCATCGGTGTGTTCCTCGGTTTCGGTCGACCTCCGTGTCGACATCGAAGCAGATTAGCGGAGATTCCCCGTTTATGGAACCGGTTCCCCCGTCGCTCGCCGCCGAACACCCGCGTGAATTCGCCAGTTATGCGTTCGTAATATTTCAGCGTTGCGCAACTTCTGGTTCTCGCCTACGGTGATCTGGAATCGGTTCCTGACAGAATCCGATGCACCATTGAACTCGAAGAGGAGAGACCACATGGGTATGTCACAGCGGTATCGCCTGCTGGCCCCCGTCGGGCTGCTGGCGGTCGGCGCGATTGCGCTCGCAGGCTGCGCCGAGGGTGACAGCGGGGGCGGCACGAGCTCGGGAGGCGAGACCACCGTCCGCATCTCCGGCGGTATCACCGGTAGCGAAGCCGACCTGCTGAACCAGTCGTTCGAGAAGTTCACGGCTGACACCGGCATCAAGGTCGTCTACACCGGCGACAAGAGCTTCGAGGGCAACATCGTCACCAAGGTGACGGGTGGAGACGCCCCCGACATCGCGATCGTCCCGCAGCCGGGTCTGCTCAAGACCCTCATCGGCACCGGCGACGTGCAGAAGGCGTCCGACACCGTCTCGTCGAACGTCGACCAGTACTGGGGCGAGGACTGGAAGTCCTACGGCAGCGAGGACGGCACGTTCTACGCGGCCCCCATGCTCGCCAACCTCAAGGGCTACGTCTGGTACTCGCCGGCGAAGTTCAAGGAGTGGGGCGTCGAGGTCCCGAAGACGCTCGATCAGCTCATGACCCTCACGGCGACGATCCAGCAGAAGACCGGCGCCGCCCCCTGGTGCGCGGGCTTCGCGTCCGGCGACGCGTCGGGTTGGCCCGGCACCGACTGGATCGAGGACATGGTCCTGCGTCAGTCGGGCCCCGACGTGTACGACCAGTGGGTCGCCAACGAGGTCAAGTTCACCGACGCGCCGATCAAGGAGGCGTTCGACGCCACCGGCAAGATCCTGCTGAACCCCGACTACGTGAACGCCGGCTTCGGTGACGTCAAGAGCATCAACTCGGTGGCCTTCGCCGACGTGGCCGCCAAGGTGGCCGACGGCAGCTGCCCGATGACGCACCAGGCCTCGTTCCTGTCGTCGAACTTCCAGACGGTCAAGACCGCCTCGGGCGGCGATGTGAAGGTCGCTCCCGACGGTGACGTCTACGCCTTCCTGCTCCCGGGTGTGACCGAGGGCAAGCTCGCGGTCGAAGGTGGCGGCGAGTTCGTCACCGCGTTCTCCGACGACGCGAACGTGCAGAAGGTCGTGGAGTTCATGTCGACGCCCGAGTTCGCGGACGCCCGTGTGAAGCTCGGCGGTGTGATCTCGGCGAACAAGGGTGCCGACCCCTCCCTCGCGTCCAGTGAGTTCCTCACGGAGGCGATGAAGACGCTGCAGGACCCGAACACCACCCTGCGCTTCGACGCATCCGACCTGATGCCCGCGACCGTCGGTTCGGGATCGTTCTGGAAGGGCATGGTCAGCTGGATCGACGGGACGCCGACCGACCAGGTCCTGAGCGACATCCAGGCCGGATACAACAACTGACCTCTTGAGGTCTACCCGATGGGTCGTCCGCTCTGCGGGCGGCCCATCGGGTCCATACTTCTCATCTGCCCGGCATGGCCCGGGCACTCATCGGTGAGCACGAAGGCGTGTTCGGGAGGGACGTCATGACCGAGATCACACACGTGGAGAAGACGCCGTCGGCGTCCCCTCCACCGCGGGGAGGAGCGCCGGCGAAGGCGCGAGACTCCGCGCCACAGCGCCGCACCACACTCCTCGTGGTCATGGTCGGGCTCATCCTGGTGGTGGCGCTCTTCCTCTTCATGGTCACTCGGGCGCCCGCCGAGACGAAGCCCACGACGCTCGGCTTCTCGCTCAACAGCTTCTTCAACTGGCTCGGCGCGCTGAACCCGCTCGTGCAGATCCCCCTCGTGCTCGTCGCCTTCGGCGCTGTCGTGGGACTTCTGCTGCTGCTCATCGAGTACGCCCCGCGCTCCGGCAAGGGCTATTTCTGGCTGCGGCTGGTGGCGTGCTTCGCGATCCCGGTGCTCGCGTTCATGCTCCTGCGTCCCTACCAGAACGCCGTCCTCTACGTGCTCGGGATCGCGGTTCTCCTGGGCGCGATCCTCTTCTACGCCGACTATCGCTCCCGTCAGGGAGCGGGCTACCTGTTCCAGCTCATCCTGTTCGCCGCCCCCGCCGCCATCCTGTTGCTGCTCGGGCTGGTGTACCCGGCCATCACGACGTTCTTCCAGTCGTTCATGGACAAGAGCGGCGACAACTTCGTCGGCCTCGACAACTACATCTGGACCTTCACCAACCCCGAGGGTTTCTGGTCGGTCATCAACACGCTCATCTGGGTGCTCCTCGCCCCGACCATCGCCACCGTGATCGGTCTGGCCTACGCCGTCTTCATCGACCGGGCTGCGGGCGAGAAGTACCTGAAGGTGCTCATCTTCATGCCGTTCGCGATCTCGTTCGTGGGCGCCGGCATCATCTGGAAGTTCGTCTACGACTTCCGACAGGGCGACCAGATCGGCATCCTGAACGCCATCGTCACCGCTTTCGGCGGGCAACCCGTCTCGTGGCTCGCGGCGACGCCTCTGATCAACACCCTGCTGCTCGTCGTGGTGTTCATCTGGAGCCAGACGGGCCTCGCGATGGTCATCCTGTCGGCGGCCATCAAGGCCGTCCCGCCGGAGCAGATGGAGGCCGCTGAGCTCGACGGGGCGAGCGCGTGGGAGCGTTTCATCAACGTCACCGTCCCCGGCATCCGCTCCTCGCTCATCGTGGTGCTTACCACCATCGCCATCGGCGCACTGAAGATCTACGACATCGTCGCCGTCATGACGGGTGGCCGGAACGACTCGACCGTCCTCGCCTTCGAGATGGTCAACCAGCAGCAGCGGTTCCAGAGCTACGGGCACTCCGCGGCGCTGGCGGTCGTGCTGTTCGTCTTCGTGCTGCCGCTGATCATCTTCAACGTGCGCCAGATCCGGAAGCAGAGGGACCTGCGATGACCACCTCGACCGTCGTTCTCGAGCCCACCTCCGACACGCGGAATGCTCGTCAGGTCGCCCGCGACACGCGCAAGCACGAGGCCATGGCGCGCAAGCGCCTCACCTCCAAGGGCGCGACGATCGCCGCCGTCGTGATCGCGTTCTTCTGGACGATCCCGACGTTCGGCCTGTTCGTGACGTCGTTCCGTCCCGGATCCGACACCCAGTCGACCGGATGGTGGACGGTGTTCACCGACCCCAGCTTCACGCTGGAGAACTACCGTCTCGCCTTCACCTCGGGGGGCACGGCGCTGACCCTCGCTCAGTCGTTCCTCAACTCCCTGGCGATCACGATCCCGGTCGTGCTGTTCGCTCTGGCGATCGCGTCGCTCATCGCGTACGCGTTCGCGTGGATCGACTTCAAGGGGCGGAACTTCTTCTTCATCTTCATCTTCGCGTTGCAGATCGTGCCGCTGCAGATGGCCCTCGTGCCGCTGCTGAGCCTCTTCTCGCGCGGACTGACGATCAACGAGGTCACGATCTTCCCGGGCTTCGACCTGCGCGGCGTGGAGCACAGCTTCGCGACCGTCTGGATCGCGCACGTGATCTTCGCGATGCCGCTGGCCATCTTCCTGCTCCACAACTTCATCGCCGAGATCCCGCACGAGGTCATCGAGGCGGCGCGCGTGGACGGAGCCGGACACGGCCAGGTCTTCTTCCGGATCATCCTGCCGCTCGCCGCTCCCGCACTCGCGTCGTTCGCGGTGCTCGAGTTCATCTGGGTGTGGAACGACCTGCTGGTGGCGACGATCTTCGCGCCGTCGTCATCGCTGCCGTTGACGCAATCGCTGAACTCGCTGTCGGGCACCTGGGGCGACCAGTGGTTCCTGCAGTCGGCCGGTACCTTCATCTCGATCCTCGTGCCGATCATCGTGTTCTTCCTGCTGCAGCGCTTCTTCGTCCGAGGCCTGCTCGCGGGCGCGACGAAGGGCTGAGCTTCCACGACAGAAGGGCGTGGCATCCGTTTGGGGGATGCCACGCCCTTCGACGTTCGCGGGGATGCCGGCGGGTCAGGCGGTGCAGGCGAGGCGGGACTGGATGTCGCGCATCGCGTCGATCTCGGCCGACTGCCCGGTGATGATCGCCTGGGCGACCTCGGCCACGCGCGGTTCGTCGCCCAGCTCGATGACGGCCTGGGCCATGGGGATCGCGCCCTGGTGGTGGCGGATCATCAGGGACAGGAAGAGACAGTCCGCCGGCCGGCCCTCGAGGGTGCGGAGCTGGTCGAGCTCGGCATCCGTCGCCATGCCCATCTGCGCGAGGAGCTCGTCCTGCGTGTAGGCGGAGGTGTCGCCGTGGCTGTGTGCGCCGGAGGCCTGCATCCACGTCATCAGCGGCTGCGGCGAGGACTGGGGGAGCCCCCACTGCACGAGCCAGCCGAACATCTCCCCGCGTTGGCCCGCCTGCGCCGTGGCGATGTCGTACGAGAGCGTGCGCAACTCGTCGTCATCGGTCTTGCGGTAGATCTCCATCGCCATCGACACCGCCTGGGTGTGATGCACCTGCATGTCGCGGGCGAAGCCCGCGTCGGCGGACGTGGTCGACGGGTACGTGGGCGCAGCCGTCGCGCCGAACGCCGTGAAGCGTCCGATCGCGAAGGCCACGGCCACGATGGCGACGGTGACGACCGCGACCACGATCCACCGGACCGCGGGGCGTGCGACCGGGGCGTCGTCGGTCATGTCAGGCCTTACCGGGCCCGTCGATGGCGCCGGAGCACGCGGCGTTCGGCTCGGGCACGTTCTGGCTGCGCCAGTACTCGGTGAAGAACTCCCCGATGCGCGGGTCGGTGGGGGAGTCGACCTTCAGCTGGTGATTCCAGCCGCTCACCGCGACGGGCGTGTCGAGGCCGGGGTAGGGCGACAGGATCGCGTAGCTCGAGGGCATGACGGCCTTGAGCGCGTCGATGCCGGTCTGGTCGACCTCGTCGGGGTTGTAGGTGATCCAGATCGCGCCGTGCTCGAGGGAGTGCACCGCGTTCTCGTTCTGCTGCGGCTCGGTGTAGACGCCGCAGTTCAACCAGTACGGGTTGTGCGGGCCGCCGGCCGGGGGGTTCTGCTCGTACGTGACGGCACCCTGCACGTGGTCGGAGCGGTTCTCGAAGGTCTGAACGCCCTCGATCTCGCGGCCGGTGCTGTTACCGGCCTGGTAGCTCGTCGGCGGCTCCGGGGCGAACACGAAGGAGGCCACGACGAGACCCACGATCGCGAGGGCGGCGGTCGATCCGACGACCCACCAGACGAGCTTTCCGCGCTTCCGGCGGGCGATCTCCTTCTGGTACTCGGCGAGCTTGGCCTGCCGCTTCTGCTCGCGCTGCTGCTTGACGGTCAGGTCGATCTCGGACTGCTTCGCCGGGTTTCCGCTGGTGCGTTTTTCGGGGGGAGGCGTCATGTGCTGTGTTCGTCTCTTCTCGGGGCGGGACACGTCGGCTCGGGCCGATCCGTCCAGCCTATGCGGATGAATAGGGCAGCGGCCTGGGAGGAACCCCCACGCCGAGATGGTGGCGCGCGGGGACCGCGCGGTAGTATGACGATGTCGAATCGATTCGAGGTTCGATGTTCCCCCATCTTTTTCCGCCCGACTCGTTCGGGCTGTCCGTGTTGCGAAACGAAGAGACGCGTGCTCGATACTGCTTCCCTCCCCGTGGTCCCCCCGACCTCCTCCTCCGACCGCTCGCCCACCGGGGCGATCCGCACCCTCGGAAAGAATCCCGCGACGGCGCCGATCGTGCTGCACCCCGGCGACGCGATCCCCGCCTCCCGCCGAGTGCTGTACATCATCGTGCTGGGCGCGTTGACGGCGCTCGGCCCGTTCACCATCGACCTCTACCTGCCGGCGTTCCCCGTGTTGGAGGCGGATTTCCAGACGAGTGCTGCCGCCATCCAGCTCACGCTGACCGGGACGATGATCGGGTTCGCCCTCGGCCAGCTGATCGTCGGCCCCCTGAGCGACAAGGTCGGTCGCCGTCTGCCGCTGCTGTCGGTGACGGCTCTGCACGTGGCGGCGAGCGTCTTCGCGGCATTCGCCCCGACGCTCGAGACCCTGTCGATCGCGCGCGTGCTGATGGGCGCCGGAGCCGCCGCCGGCGGCGTCGTCGCGGCGGCGATCATCCGCGACCTCTTCGGAGGGCGCCGTCTCGTGGTCATGCTGTCGCGCATGGCGATGGTCTCGGGCGTCGCTCCGGTGCTCGCACCCCTCGCCGGATCCGCCCTGCTGCTGGTGATGGACTGGCGCGGCATCTTCGTGGTGCTCGCGGTGTACGGCGCGGTCATGCTCGTGTCGGCGGTGCTCTTCGTCCCCGAGACGCTGCCGCCCGCGCGCCGCAGCGGACCCGGCACGACGACGGTCTGGCAGCGCTACGCGAGCGTCTTCCGCGACCGCGTGTTCATCGGCGTGCTGATCATCGGCGCGATGGCCTTCAGCGGGCTGTTCTCGTACCTGTCGGCATCCTCGTTCCTGTTCCAGGTCACGTACGGCTTCAACGCCCAGCAATACGGTGTGCTGTTCGCGGTGAACTCCGTGGGGGTCGTCGTCGGCGTGCAGATCGCGTCGCGCCTCGCCGCTCGCTTCGGCCCGCAGTGGGTGCTGGCGGTGTCGACCATCGTGCTCGTGCTCGCGGGTGGGACCATCGTGCTCACCGATCAGCTCGGCCTGGGCCTGTGGGGAACGGTCATCCCCCTGTTCTTCTTCATGACGGCGTGCGGTTTCACCTTCCCCTGCGCGCAGGTGCTCGCCCTCGATCGCCACGGCAAGGCGGCGGGCACGGCGCAGTCGATCATCGGCGCGGCGAACTTCGGCGTCGCGGGCATCATCTCGCCCGTCGTCGGGTTGCTCTCGGCCGGGGCGGGGATCACCGCCACGACCATGGCATCCGTCATGGTGGGGTGCGCGGTCATCGGCGTGCTCGCGCTCTGGCTGCTCGTCCGCCCGCGGACGGTGGAGCGCCTCGCGCCCTAGGAACGGGCCGAGAACAGTAGCAGAACGCGCGCCGACGTCCTCGCGTCGGCGGAGAGACGGCATCATGAGTCGATGGATGCCGAATCCGCCGACCTGTCGACCCCCGTCCTCCGCTCCGAGCGCGTGCGAGGGATCCTCGGTCTGACGCTCGTCGCCCTCGCGTGCGGGCTCGGCGCGTGGGTGTTCTTCCGCGGGCCGACGCCGTTCGCGATCGACGTGTGGTGGAACCAGCTCTTCGTCGCGGCGCCGTCGCCCGTGCTGCTCACCTTCGCCCTGACGATGGATGCGATCGGCGGACACTGGGTGGCGGTGTACGTCGTGCCGCTGGGCGGCGCTCTGCTGCTGTTCCTCGTCGGTCGACGGTGGGGGGCGCTCTACTTCCTCGCCGCGTCGGTGGGGAGCGCGGCGATCGTGCAGGTGCTCAAGCACACGTTCGGTCGCGCGCGCCCCGAAGACATCCTCGTCATCTCCGACCACGGCTCCTTCCCGTCCGGTCACACGGCCAACGCGGCCACGGTCGCCGTCGTCGCGGCCGTGATCTTCCCGGCGGTGTGGGTGCGGATCGTGGGGGTCGCCTGGGTGCTCGCGATGGCGTTCAGTCGCACGTACCTGCACGCGCACTGGCTCTCCGACACCCTGGGCGGCGCGCTCGTGGGGGCGGGGATGGCGCTCATCCTCGCCGCGTTCTTCGCGCACCTGCGGATCCGCGACGATGATCGCCTCGCGGTCCGCAGAGCGTCACGACGACCGGATGCCACCCTCTCGGGCGCGTCGTAGGCTGACCGCCATGAGCGACAACGGCACGTCGTCCCCCCGTCCGTCCGACGACCCCGAGGTCGCACGGCTGCGGGCCGCGGCCGAAGCCGCCGAGGCGGAGCTGCGCCTCGCGCGGGCGCGAGCGGATCTCGCGGAAGCCGAGGCTGCGGCGGCGCGGGCGCGCGCGGCGGCGGGCGGGGCCGCAGTGGAGGTGCCCGGTGCGAAGGCCCCGGCGCCCGTCGTGCCGGCTCCCGGCCCGGCGGCCCCCGGCGCCGCGGCGTCCGACTCCCCGGCCGCCGGTTCCCCGGCGCCCGGCGCCGCAGCCCCCGCCCCGGCAGCCCCCGCCGGCGCGGCCTCCGACGCCCCGCTCACCGACACCCAGGTCTCCGCCATCGCCGCCGGGTACGCCTCCGACGGTGCCGCGCTCGACCTCGGCGTTCTCGTGAACGGCGGGCCGGTGGCATCCGTTCCCGTCCGGATCCCGCTCGCGATGATCAACCGGCACGGGCTCGTCGCGGGAGCCACCGGCACGGGCAAGACGCGCACGCTGCAGCTGCTCGCCGAGCAGCTGTCGGCGCAGGGGGTACCCGTCTTCGCGGCGGACATCAAGGGCGACCTGTCCGGCATCGCGACTCCCGGCACGGCGAGCGAGAAGCTCACCGCGCGCACGGCCGCCCTCGGGCAGGACTGGTCGCCGCGGGCGTACCCCACCGAGTTCTACGCGTTGGGCGACGACACCGCTTCCGGGATCCCGGTGCGCGCGACGGTGTCGGGATTCGGTCCGCTGCTGCTGAGCCGCGTGCTGGGGCTGAACGCGACGCAGGAGTCGAGCCTCGGTCTCGTCTTCCACTACGCCGACGAGAAGGGGCTGGCGCTGGTCGACCTGCCCGATCTGCGCGCGGTGCTCACCTTCCTCACCAGCGAGGAGGGGAAGGACGAGCTGAGGGGCATCGGCGGGCTGTCCGCGGCGACGGCCGGCGTGATCCTCCGCGAACTCGTCGCCTTCGCGTCGGCCGGGGCGGACACCTTCTTCGGGGAGCCCGAGCTCGACGTCTCGGTCTTCCTGCGCACGGCGCCGGACGGGGCCGGGATCGTGAGTCTGCTCGAGGTGCCGAACGTCGCGTCGCGGCCCGAGCTGTACTCGACCTTCCTCATGTACCTCCTCGCGGAGCTGTACGAAGTCCTGCCCGAGGTCGGCGACCTCGACAAGCCCAAGCTCGTGTTCTTCTTCGACGAGGCCCACCTGCTGTTCCGCGACGCCTCGAAGGCGTTCCTCGCGGCGATCACCCAGACCGTGCGGCTCATCCGGTCGAAGGGGGTGGGCGTCTTCTTCGTCACGCAGACGCCGAAGGACGTCCCCGCCGACGTCCTCGGACAGCTCGGCTCGCGCGTGCAGCACGCGCTGCGCGCCTTCACCCCCGATGACGTGAAAGCGCTCCGCGCGTCGGTGCGGACCTACCCCGACTCGGGCTACGACCTCGAGCGCGTGCTGCAGGAGCTCGGCACCGGCGAGGCGATCATCACGGTCATGAGCGAGCGCGGTGCGCCGACGCCGGTCGCGTGGACCCGGCTCTTCGCGCCGCGCGCCTCGATGTCGCCCATCCCCGCCGAGACCATGGCGGCCGCCGTCGCGGCATCCCCTCTCTTCGCCGCGTACGGCACCCCGATCGACCCCGAGTCGGCACGCGAGATCCTGGGGGCACGGATGCAGGCGGCGGCCGATGCCCGCGCCGCGACGGAGAGGGCGAAACAGGATGCCGCGGACGCGGCCGAGTACGCGAAGCAGAAGGCCGCGATCGACAGGGCGAACGCGGAGGCGCAGAAGAAGGCGCAGCGCGAGTACGAACGGATCCTCAAGAGCACCGCCGCGCCGCGCCGACGTTCGAGTGCGCCCACTTCACCGCTCGACGACGTGCTGGGGCGCGGGGCGACCAAGAGCATCGTGACGGATGTGATCCGCGGGCTGTTCGGCACCGGTCGGCGGCGCTGAGCGCGGGGGAGCGCGGCGGAAGAACGTGGATGCCGGGGACTCGGCATCCACGATCCTTCGCCGTCAGGCCCGCCGGACGGGGAGCGGCATCGTCGAGGTGTCGATGAGCGGGTCGGACTCCTGGCGCTCGACGAGGGCGGCGGCCTCGGCGGGGGTTTCCACGGTGGGCACCGAGCCGAGCAGGGGACGCTTCGCGGTCTCGCGCATCGCGAAGAGGGCGATGAGGCCCAGCGCCGCGAACAACATGATGTAGAACGCCGGCAGGAGGGTGTTGCCGGTCGCGGCGATCAGGGCCTGGCTGATGAGCGGTGTCGTCCCGCCGAACAGCGACACCGCGACGTTGTACGCCACCGCCATCGCTCCGAAACGCGAGGCGGTCGGGAAGAGCGCCGGCAGAGCGGATGCCGAGATCGCGACGTAGAACGCCACGGGAACGGCGGCCATGCACAGCGCGACCATCACGGCCCACATCTCGCCGATCTGCATGATGAGGAACGCGGGGACGAGGAGGACGAGCGCCGACACCGCGGCGATCGCGTACACGGGCTTGCGGCCGATGCGGTCGCTCAGACGTCCGATGAAGGGCAGGGCGGCCGACATGACCACGAGGACCGGGACCGTCGCGACCGCGGCGGTGAGGTTCGATACGCCGACCTCCTCTTCGAGGTAGACGGGCATGTAGCTCGTGAGCGCGTACCCGGCGGTGTTGGTGGCGGCGACCAGCGCGATGCCGATCAGCAGCGCGCGCCAGTGGTGGCGGACGATGCCGCGCAGCCCCTGGCGGGCGAGCGGGTCGTCGGCGGCGCGCTCCTCGACCGCGTGCGCCTGCTCGAACGACGGTGTCTCGGGGATGCGCAGGCGGAACCAGATCGCGACGATGCCGAGGGGGATCGCGAGGAGGAACGGTATGCGCCACCCGTATTCGACCATGGCATCCGGACCCGAGATCGAGGTCGTGATCGCCGTGACGATCGCCACTGCCGACGCACCCGCGGCGAAGCCGATGTACGAGCCCACGTCGAGGAACGACGACCAGAACCCGCGGGTGCGGTCGGGGGAGAACTCCGAAACGTACGTCGTCGCCCCCGCATATTCACCGCCGGTGGAGAAGCCCTGCACCATCTTGAGCACGTAGAGCGGCACGATCGCCCACAGCCCGATCGCGGCGGAGGTCGGGAGCAGACCGATGAGGGCGGTGGCCGCGGCCATCATCGCCATCGTGAGGAACAGCACCTTCTGCCGGCCGATCCGATCGCCGAGGGGTCCGAGGACGAATCCGCCGAAGGGACGGACGAGGAAGGAGATCGCGAAGCCCAGCAGGGTCACCAGAAGACCCCACGGATCGGGGAGGTCGGAGGTGAAGACGACCGAGAGAGTGACGGCGAGATAGCCGTAGATGCCGAAGTCGAACCATTCCATGAAGTTGCCGACGACGGTGCCGCCGATAGCCGTGCGCACGCGTTTCTTGTCGACCACGATGACGTCGTCGACCTCGAGTCGGGGAGCGGGGGATGCCGAGGGGGGATTCTCGTTCATCCTTCTACCGTTACTCCGATCGGTCCACGGATGCCAGTCGAGGCGCCGAGCGGAGACGGGTGCTAGCGAAAGCTCAGCACCTCATCGCCCCACGCGCGGCGGAGGTCCGCGTCGAGGTCGTCGACGACCCGGTCGTGACGGTCGATGACCAGAGTGGCGCGAGAATCCGAGGAGTACTCCGGCCACCCGGGGTCCCCGCCGTGCGCGAAGGCGCTCCAGCGCTCCTGCATCCGTCTCGACAGCTCCTCGCCCGTGCGCCGTCCGCCGAGGCGGAACGTCAGGTCTTTCGGTCCTCCGTCGAGGTTCCCCCACACGTACACGAGCTCGCTTCCGTGCGTGGCCCCGAGCCGGACGAGGCGGAGGAACGGAGTGCTGTAGTCGAAGCGGTACAGGTGCACCGGGGCGACGGCGCTGTGTCCCTCGGCGAGCCACAGGGTGGGCAGGCGGAAGCCGATGTCGCCCGCGATGCCGAGGCCCAGTGCCCGATGACGCAGATGCTCGTACGCCGCGAGCACCTGTGCACGGTCGGGGAGGGCGACCTCGGGGCTCTCGGCCGCCATGTCGGCGAACATCCGCTCGATGCGCTCGCCGGTGACGGGGATGAGCGGTGACTTCATGTACGCGAACAGCGACGCCTCGTCCTTGTTCGTGCCGATGAGGAGGGGGATGGCGAGGGCTCGCCCTTCGCTGATCACCGTGATCGGGGCCTCGGGCACGAGGTCGCCGTCGATCACGGGCGAGAAGGCGAGGGTCCCGGGGTCTTCCTCGGGCACCCCGGCGAACAGTTCGTGGCTCGCCTCGGCCAGCGTGGCGGAGTCGAGGGCCCGCAGCGCGTCGGCGGCGTCCGGGGCGTCGGAGTCGATGCCGAGCGAGGAGAGGAACCGCGTCGCGACGCGGCCGGCGCGCTCCGGTCCGTACACGCTCGACGCCGGCGACGACTCCGCGATCGCTCGGTGCAGGAGACCGGATGCCGAGGGCGTGGCGAGCAGCGTGGTCACCAGTCCCGCGCCCGCGGACTCGCCGAACACGGTGACCTGGTCGGGATCGCCGCCGAACGCGGCGATGTTGCGCTGCACCCACGTGAGAGCGAGGAGGACGTCGCGCAGGCCCAGGTTGCCGTCGAACCCGGCGCCGGGGAGGGCCGCGTCGAGTCCGAGGAAGCCGAACGCGCCCAGACGGTAGTTGAGGGTGACCACGACGACGTCGCCGGCGACGGCCAGTCGAGCGCCGTCGTACGTGCGCTGGCTCGCCGCGCCGAACACGTAGGCGCCGCCGTGCAGCCACACCATGACGGGTCGCGGCGTTCGGGCCTCGGCATCCGGAGTCCAGACGTTGAGGAAGAGACAGTCCTCGTCCTGCGCGATGCCGTCGCCGAGCGGGAGGGGGCTGGGCGGTTGCGGGCAGGCCGCGCCGAACGCCGTCGCGGCGACCTCCTCGGTGGTGTCCGCGGCGGGGCGTGGGGCGCGCCAGCGGAGGTCTCCGACGGGAGCCTGAGCGTAGCGGATGCCGAGCCAGCGGCGCGCGTCATCCTCGACGCGACCACGGAAGGAGCCGGCCGGGGCGGCGGCGAGGGGCCCGGATGAGACGGTGGACACGCGCTCACCCTAGCGCCGCCGTCAAGCCCCCGGGGATGTCGGATGCCCGGCGTACCGTGTCGGGCATGAGCGAGCTCACCACCCCCACCGGACGTGAACCGGCCCTCATCGCGCAGCCCCGCCCCGACGGGTCGGCGCCCCGCGCGCTCGTGCTCGGAGCCACGGGGTACCTCGGCGGGCGGCTCGTGCCCCGCCTGCTGTCGGCGGGCTACCGGGTGCGCGTTCTCGCGCGCGATCCCGCCCGGGCCGAGGCGTTCCCGTGGGGCGGCGACGTGGAGGTCGTCCGGGGAGATGCGACCGACGCGGAATCGGTGCGCGAGGCCGTCGAGGGTGTCGACATCGTCTACTACCTGATCCACTCGATGGGCGGGGGCAAGGACTTCGAGAACACCGACCGGCGCGCCGCCCGAACGGTCGCGGACGCGGCGGCCGCGGCATCCGTCAGCCGGATCGTGTATCTCGGGGGCCTGCATCCGCTCGATGCTCCGCTGTCGCCGCACCTGCGGTCCCGTGTCGAGGTGGGCGAGATCCTGCTCGCCAGCGGAGTGCCGACCCTCGTCCTGCAGGCCGGGGTCGTGATCGGGTCGGGCTCGGCGTCGTTCGAGATGGTGCGCCATCTCACCGATGTGCTGCCGTACATGCCCGCGCCGAAGTGGGTGCGCAACCACATCCAGCCGATCGCCGTCCGCGACGTGCTCCACTACCTGCTGGGAGCTGCGCGGGTCGCCCCCAACGTCAATCGCGCCGTCGACATCGGCGGCCCCGACGTGCTGCGGTACGGGCAGATGATGAACGGCTACGCGCTCGAAGCGGGCCTGCACCAGCGGCCCATCGCCTCCCTGCCGGTGCTGACGCCGCGTCTGGCCTCGCACTGGGTGAACCTCGTGACGCCCATCCCGAAGGCCATCGCGCGGCCCCTGGTGGAGTCGCTGCAGAACGACTGCGTCGTGAAGGATCGTGCGGTCGACGACCTCATCCCGCGGCCCGAGGGCGGGCTCATGCCGTATCGCGCCGCCGTCAAGCTCGCGCTGCGCCGCGTGAACGACGACACGATCGAGACGAGCTGGCAGGATGCCGAGGTCTCGGGCGTTCCGAGCGACCCGCTGCCGAGCGACCCCGACTGGGCCGGACGCCTCGTGTACACCGACATCCGCACGATGCACACCACCGCGAACGCGGCGCAGCTCTGGTCGGTCATCGAGGGCATCGGCGGAGAGAACGGGTGGTACTCGTCTCCGTTGCTCTGGGCGATCCGCGGGTGGATGGACCGCCTCGTCGGTGGCGTGGGCCTCGCCCGCGGACGCCGAAGCCGCTCGGTCGTGACCGTCGGCGACGCGCTCGACTTCTGGCGCGTCGAAGCGATCGAGCCCGGGCGCCTGCTGCGGCTCCGCGCCGAGATGAAGGTTCCCGGCGGCGCCTGGCTCGAGCTGCGCGCGACGCCCGAGGGCGACGAGGCACGCTTCGACCAGCGGGCGCTCTTCTTCCCGACGGGACTCGCCGGCCGGTTGTACTGGCTCGCGGTCCTGCCCTTCCACGGCCTCATCTTCAGCGGGATGGCCCGCCGCATCACCGCGGCCGCCGAGCACGTGCAGCGCGAGGATCCGGAACCGCGGGCCGAGGCCGGGCGGATCGCGCCGGAGGTTCCCGAGGTCGAGACGGTCGGCGGGTGACGGGGTCGTGGCGGGGCGCGGGCAGGATGGCGGACGCGGGGCGTCGGCTCAGCGCGCGGCGGACCTCCCCACCCGACGCCTAGGCTGATCCCGTGCCGCATGTCGCCCGCGTGATCACCGTCTCCGACCGTTCCGCCGCCGGGCTGCGCGAAGACCGCGGTGGCCCACTCGCCGTCTCGCTGCTGCGCGACGCCGGCTTCGACTGCGCCGACGCGATCGTCGTGCCCGATGGAGCCGAGAGCGTGCAGGCTGCCCTCCGCTCCGCGGTCGCGGCCGGACCGGGACTGATCGTCACCACCGGCGGCACCGGCATCGCCCCGCGCGACCGCACGCCCGAGGGAACGGCGCGGGTGCTGGATCGCGAGCTCCCCGGGATCGCCGAGGAGCTGCGTCGGCGGGGGCTCGCCGACACCCCGCTGTCGATCATCTCGCGGGGGCTCGCCGGGATCGTCGACCCCGGGACCTTGATCGTCAACCTTCCCGGATCGACGGGGGCGGTGGCATCCGGGATCTCGGTGATCGTCGAGATCGCCCCCCACGTGCTCGACCAACTCGCCGGAGGAGACCACGCATGAGCGCCGTCCGCATCGCGCGCCTGTCCGAGGAGCCGCTCGACCTCGATGCGCACCTGCGTGCCGTGGAGGATTCCTCGTCGGGGGCCGTGACGACCTTCGTCGGTCGTGTGCGCAACACCGATCCGGATGCCGCCGACGCGGTCATCGCGCTCGAGTACAGCGCGCATCCCGACGCGCCCGCCGCGCTGGAGCGCATCGCCTCCGCGGCCGCCGAGGGCACGGACGCGATCGTCGCCGTCAGTCACCGCGTGGGCCGGCTCGACGTGGGGGAGGCCGCGGTCGTGATCGCCGTGGCATCCGGCCACCGGGCCGAGGCGTTCGAGGTCTGTCGCCGCGTGATCGAGACGATCAAGACCGACCTGCCCGTGTGGAAGCGTCAGGTCGAAGCCGATGGGACGACGCAGTGGAAGGGGCTCGGGGGGTAGCGCTGGCGGATCTCGGAGATTCGCGATTTCCTCGCAGGATTGCGGCTAGTTCCTGCGAGATTCGCGAAACACTGCGAGAACGCAGCTGTGGCGGTGCCGGTCAGCCGCCCGCGAACGGCGGAAGCACGTCCACGTGCGTGACGCCGGCGAGCGGCGCGTCGTCGTCGTGACGGGTGCCGTCCAGGAGCACGGCGCAGCGATCCAGGATGCCCCCGAGCGCGGGGTGGTCGGCGACGACCGCGGCGCGCAGGACGGCGAGGGACGGTTCCGAGCGTTCCTCGACGTCGGTGCCCGCAGCCTCGGCGGCGGCGGCGAAGTAGCGGACGCGGACGCTCACGCGGAGGCTCCGGCAGCGGCGGATCCGGACGCGCTCTCCTCGGGCGCCGTTCCGGTCTCGGATGCGCGGAGCCCGGCCGCGTCGGGCCCGCCCGCGTCGGGCTCGCCCGGCCGGCTCCATTCGCCCGACTTGCCGCCGGTCTTCGAAACGATGCGGACGTTCTCGATGAACGTGCCCTTGTCCATGCCCTTCACCATGTCGACGATCGCGAGGGCCGCGACCGAGACGCTCGTGAGCGCCTCCATCTCGACGCCGGTGCGGTCGGCGGTGCCGACGGTCGCCTCGATCTCGACGCCGTCGTCGGTGAGCGCGAGGTCCACCGAGGCGCGGTGCACGCCGATGACGTGGGCGAGGGGGAGGAGCGCGGGCGTCGACTTGGCGGCCTGGATGCCGGCGATGCGCGCCACGGCCAGCACGTCGCCCTTGGGGGCGGTGCCGTCGCGCAGGGCCGCGACGACCTCGGGCGCGCAGCGCACGAAGCCGCGCGCGGTCGCGGTGCGGACCGTGGGCTGCTTGAGCGTGACGTCGACCATGCGGGCGTGGCCCGCGGCATCCAGGTGCGTGAAGGTCATGGAATCAGCATGACATCGAGCGGGTCGCCCACGGACACGGTGGACACCTCGGCGGGAACGATCGCGAAGGCCTCGGCGCGCGCGAGGGACGCGGCGAGGTGCGAGCCCGAGCCTCCCGCGGTGGCGGCGCGGACGGTGCCCGCGACGAGGTCGATCGTGGCGGGGAGGTATTGCCGGCGCCCGGGCGGGGTCGTCCAGGCCTCGGATGCCGTGAGTCGGGCGATCCGTCGATCGATCACCGCGCGCCCCTGCAGGGCGAGCAGCGCGGGCCGCACGAACACCTCGAAGGACACGGCGACGCTCACCGGGTTGCCGGGGAGGCCGAAGACGAGCCGGCCGTCGGGGAGGACGCCGAATGCCTGCGGTTTGCCGGGTTGCATCGCGACCTTCTCGAAGGCGATGCGGTCCGACAGGGCGAGGCGCACCGGCTCGTAGGCTCCGGCGCTGACGCCGCCGGTGAAGACGACGACGTCGGCGCGGGTGGCCCGCGAGAGCACGGCGTCGATTCCCGCGGGGTCGTCGCCGACGCGGTCGACGAGCTCGAGGTCGGCGTCGGCTCCGTCCACGAGCGCGGCGAGCAGGGTGGCGTTCGAGTCGGGGGTCTGTCCGCGAGACGGAGCGGTGCCCGGGGCGACGAGCTCGCTGCCGGTGGACACGACGGCCACCCGCGGGCGGCGCGTCACGGTGACGGTGTCGACTCCCGAAGCGGCTGCGGCGGCGAGGGCGAACGGGCCGAGGCGCTCGCCCGGCGAGAGGACGACGTCGCCCGCGCGGGTGTCGCCGCCGCGATGGCGGATGAAGGCACCCGTGCCCGCGGGGGAACGAAGCACGTCGACGGTGTCGAGCGAGTCGGCGAGGCCTCCGGCGGTGTCCTCGAAGGGGACGATCGCGTCGGCGTCGGCGGGAACGGCGGCTCCCGTCATGATCCGCGCGGCCTCGCCGGGCGCGAGCGCCGGGTCGTCGGCGGTACCGGCCGGCAGATCGGCGATCACCCGCAGGGTCACCGGGTGCTCGGCATCCGCCCCCTCGACGTCGGCGAAGCGCACCGCGAAGCCGTCCATGGAGGAGTTGTCGAACCCGGGGAGGTCGTGTGCGGCGAGGACGGGCTCGGCGAGGGTGCGGCCGGAGGCGTCGGCGAGGGCGACGGACTCGGCCGGGAGCAGCGCGACGGCGGCGAGCACGCGGTCGCGGTGCTCTTCGACGGTGAGCAGCGGGTTCATGGAGTCCTCCGGATGCCGGGATGGGAGGGGGCGCGGCGGGCGTTCATGCGCGCGCCGCCGGAGCGAGAGGGATCACGTCCTGGCGGGCGCGCAGCGCGTCGATCACGACGAGGCGACCGAGCAGCGGTTCACCCGCGCCGGTGACGAGCTTGATCGCCTCGGTCGCGAGCAGCCCGCCCACCTGGACGCAGAGGGACCCGAGAACGCCGACCTGGGCGCACGTCGGCGGTTCTCCGGCGGAACCCGGCGGAAAGAGGTCCCCCAGCACGACCGGCGCGTGGTCATCGGGCGGGTTCGACCAGAAGACCGTCACCTGCGCCGACCACTCCTGCACAGCGCCCCAGACGAGGGGGATACCCAGATCCTCGGCTGCGGCGGCGACGGCCTCGCGGGTGTCGAAGGTGTCGCTGCCGTCGATGACGAGATCGGCGTCGGCGAGCAGCTCGCGGGCATTGTCGGAGGTCAGCCGTACGGTGCGTTCATGAACCACGGTGACGGGGGAGAGATCACGCACGGCGCGGGCGGCGGATGCCGTCTTGGCGGTGCCGATGTCGTCGACGCGGTGCAGGAGCTGTCGTTGCAGGTTCGTGCGCTCGACGACGTCGTCGTCGATGATGGTCAGCTCGCCGATCCCGGCCGCCGCGAGGGCGAGCAGCACGGGGGAGCCCAGGCCCCCGGCGCCGACCACGGCGATGCGCGCCGCGGCGAGCCGCCGTTGCCCCTCCTCGCCGATGCCGGCGAGCACCGCGTGGCGGGCCGTGCGGATGAGCTCCTCCGGGGCGAGGGATGCCACCGGCTCGACGATCGGCTTCATCCGCCGATCGCGCTCATCGTGCGCTCGGGCTGGACGAAGTCGGCACGCGCGAGTCCGACGCGGTCGGAGCCGTGGGCGCGGGGCTTGGCCCACATGGCATCCCGCCAGATCTGGGCGAGTCCCTCGTCGTCGGCTCCGTCGCGGAGGGCCGTGAGGAGATCCGTCTCCTCGTGCGAGAAGAGGCACGAGCGGATTCGTCCGTCGGCGGTGACGCGCGTGCGCGAGCAGGCGGCGCAGAACGGCTCGGTGACCGAGGAGATGATGCCGACGTGTCCGACGACGGCGGCCTCGCCGGGTCGGCGGACCTCCCACCGCTCGGCGGGGGCGGCGCCACGGCCGCGCGGGTCGGCGGTCAGAGTGAACGCTTCCTCGATCGCGGTGCGGATGTCACGCGCCGGGATGACGTTCGTCGCGCTCCACGAGCGGTCGCCGTCGAGGGGCATGTCCTCGATGAAGCGCATCTCGAAGCCGTTCGACACGGCCCAGTCGACCAGGGGTACGACCTCGGTGTCGTTGATGCCGCGGAGCAGCACCGCGTTGATCTTGATGGGGCCGAGACCCGCCGCGCGCGCGGCCTGGAGCCCGGCCAGCACCTTGTCGAGGTGCGGGCGACGGGTGAGCTCGGCGAAGGTCTCGGGGTGGAGGGTGTCGAGCGAGACGTTCACGCGGTTGAGGCCGGCGTCCTTCAGGGCCTGCGCGCGGCGGTCGAGGCCGACCGCGTTCGTCGTGAGGGAGATCGGAAGGTCGGGATTGTCGGCGCGGATGCCGGCGATGATGTGCTCGAGGTCCTTGCGGACGAGGGGCTCGCCGCCGGTGATGCGCAGCTCCTCCGCACCGAGGGAGTGCACGGCGACGCGCACGATACGCCGGATCTCGTCGGCGCTCATCAGTTGCGCCTGCGGGAGCCACGGCATCCCGTCGGCCGGCATGCAGTACGTGCAGCGCAGGTTGCACTTGTCGATGACCGAGACGCGCAGGTCGGTCGCTACGCGGCCGAAGCGGTCGAGGAGCCCGCCGCTCTGCGGGGCGCCGGTCGCGCGGACGGCGCCGGGCTCGCGGGCGGGGTGGATTCCGTCGGTAGGAGTCGCGCTCCGTGCGAGGGCGGGGCGGGGGCCGCCCGTGGTCCGGATCGCGCCCAGCTCGCTGCGCGCGGTCACGGTGACGCCGAGGGGAACGGCGACCGGACCCTGCGTCGCGCGCGCGTGCTCGGCATCCATGGGTCGAGCCTAGGTCAGCGGGGAGGAGGGGAGGGCCTCGGCGAGGGATGAGGAGCGGGGAGCGCGGCGGGCCGGTGGTGCGCACGCTGGCGCGGGGGGAGATCCGGGGAGCGGAGGGCCGTGCTGAGCCGGGGCGTGCTCCCGTCCGAGGATCTCCTCCCGCGCCGGCGCCCGCGCCTGCGCCGGCGCCGAACGGCGCGCACGACCGCGCGGTACGGTCGTCGCATGCCGAACACCTTTCGCATCTCGGCCGCCGCCCGGCTGCTCGGCGTGAGCGACGACACGGTCCGACGCTGGATCGATCAGGGCGTGCTGCCGACGACCGGGGCATCTCCTGTCGAGATCCCGGGTGCGGCCCTCGCTGAGCGGGCCGTGGCCCTCGCGGACGAGCCCGACGACCCCACGGGCGTCGCCTCCAGTGCGCGCAACCGCTTCGTCGGCATCGTCACGCGGGTGCAGATCGATGGGGTCATGGCTCAGGTCGATCTGCAATGCGGGCCGCACCGCGTGGTGTCGCTCATGTCGGCGGAGGCCGCCGAAGAGCTCGCACTCGAGCCGGGCGCTCTCGCCGTGGCGTCGATGAAGGCGACGGTCGTGACGGTGGAGGCTCCGCGCGGCTGACTCGCCGCGGGCGAAACTCCTGAATTTCGCCGTTGCGGGGGCGCTGCGGGGCGGAGTGGATGCCACTTCTCGACGACTTCTCAGGAGTTCGGCCCGCGGATGAACCGACCCGCGCCGCGGCGAACCGGACTCGGGGGCCGGAGAGGGCGGTAAGCGGATATATTCGAGGTAATTATCCGCGAATGCGGATCTACGTCGACCGGCGCGTGACGCCGTGAAGGAACTCCCATGCGCCGTCCCCTCCGTCTCGCCGGTGTCTTCGCCGTCGCCGCCCTGCTCGCCGCCTGCGCCAGCCCGTCCCCTCAGCCTGCGGCATCCGCGGATCAGCTGGGCGGGACGCTCGAGGTCTACGCCGCCGCGTCCCTGCAGCGCTCCTTCGACGAGATCGCGACGGCATTCGAGGCCGCGCACCCGGGCGTCACGGTGGCCCCGGTCTACGACGGGTCGAGCACGCTCGCGACCCAGATCGGCGAGGGTGCTCCGGCCGACGTGTTCGCCTCGGCCGACGAGAAGAACATGTCGAAAGTGGCCGCGCAGGCCCCCGATCCGCGCATCTTCGCGGCCAACACGCTCGTGATCGCGGTGCCCGCCGGCAATCCCGGGGGTGTCAAGACGCTCGCAGACCTCTCCCGCGTGACGACGGTGCTGTGCGCCCCCGAGGTCCCGTGCGGAGCGGCATCCCAGACGCTGCTGTCGAACGCCGGGGTGACGGTGAGCCCCGCGAGTTCGGAGCAGAACGTCACCGCGGTGCTGACGAAGGTGGCGGCCGGAGAGGCCGACGCGGGGCTCGTCTACGCGACCGACGTCGTGGGCCGCGACGACGTCGAGAAGATCGTGCCCGACGGAGCCGACGCCGTGGTCAACCGCTACCCGATCGCGGCCCTCTCGGGCGCACCGAACCCCGACGCGGCGGCGGCGTTCGTCGCCTTCGTGCTGTCGGAGGACGGCCAGCGCATCCTCGCCGACGCGGGCTTCCGGGCGCCGTGAGGGCGGCGGGGTACGTCCCCCGCTGGCTGATCCTGCCGGCGGCGGTCGGGCTGCTCTTCCTCCTCGTGCCGTTGACGGCCCTCATCGCCCGCGTCGAGTGGGCGACGCTGATCTCGGAGGTGACTTCGGATGCCGCGCTCTCGGCGCTCGGCCTGTCGCTGTCCACGGGGGCCGCCGCCACCGTGCTGTGCGCGCTCGTCGGCATCCCGCTCGCCCTCGTGATCGCCCGGAGTCCCGCGCGGGTCGCCGCGCTGCTGCGGGCGCTGGTGACCGTGCCCCTCGTTCTGCCGCCGATGGTCGGGGGCGTCGCGCTGCTCTACCTGTTCGGTCGCAACGGATGGTTCGGCGCTCTCGGGCTGCCGTTCACGACGCCGGCCGTCGTGCTCGCGCAGGTGTTCGTCGCGCTGCCGTTCCTCGTGCTCGCGGTCGAGGGGGCCCTCCGCAGCACCGGTGTGGAGTTCGAGCGCGCCGCGGCCTCCCTCGGCGCCTCGCGCGCGACCATCCTCCGACGGGTGACGTTGCCGCTCGCCGCCCCCGGCATCGTCGCGGGGGTCGTGCTCTGCTTCGCCCGCGCGATCGGGGAGTTCGGGGCGACCGCCCTCTTCGCCGGCAACCGGCCCGGCGTGACGCAGACCATGCCGCTCGCGATATACACGGCGTTCAACGGCGCCGGGGTCTCGCAGGGGACGGCGGTGGCGCTCTCCCTGCTGCTGCTCGTCACGGCGGTCGCGGTGCTGCTGCTCGTGCGCGGATGGCGTCCGGGGGTGGGTCGGTGAGCGAGCCGTCCACCGCCCCGGACGCCCCCGCGATCCCGGATGCCGCCGCCCTCCGCGCCCGCATCATCGTGCGTCGGCGCGACTTCGCCGTCGACATCGCGCTCGAGGCCGCGGCCGGCGAAACCGTCGCCGTGATGGGCCGCAGCGGAGCCGGCAAGTCGACGCTCCTCGGCGCGCTCGCCGGACTCACCCCGCTCGACGGGGGAGAGATCGTGCTCGACGGACGCCTCCTCGACCGGGCTCCGCGCGTGCGCACCGCCCCGATGAAGCGCGGGATCGTCCTGCTCGGACAGGACGCGCGCCTGTTCCCGCACCTCACCGCGCGCGAGAACGTCGCGTTCGGTCCGCGTGCGGCCGGGGTCCCGGCATCCCTCGCTCGTTCGTCCGCGGATGAGTGGCTGGCCCGAGTCGGTCTTCGCGGGGCCGGAGATCGCCGGCCCGCGCAGCTTTCCGGCGGCGAGCAGCAGCGGGTCGCCGTGGCCCGCGCGCTCGCCGCGGAGCCGCGGGTGGTGCTGCTGGACGAGCCTCTCGTCGCGCTCGACGCGGTGACGGCGTCGGAGATCCGCGCGATGCTGCGCGAGCGTCTCGCCGGCGTCACGACGATCGCGGTCACGCATGACGCGGTCGACGCCGCCGCCCTCGCGGACCGACTCGTCATCGTGGAGCGCGGCCGCGTGACGCAGGCGGGGCCGGTGCGCGAGGTGCTCGCGGCGCCGACGACCGCCGTCGCCGCCGCCATCGCCGGTCTCGAACGCCTCGAGGGCGTCGCTCGCCGCGGCGGTTGGGAGAGCGCGGGGATGCGCCTGGAGTCGACGGATGTCGCCTCCCTCGCGCTCGCCGCCACGGACGGGGTTCCGCTGGCCGCCGTGTTCCGCGCCGCCGACGTGCGCCTGGGAGAGGGATGCCCGGCGACCGTGCGGGGTCTCGAACCGACGCCGACCGGCGTCCGGATCGTGACGGACCGGGGCGCCGCGGAAGTGTCTCCGAGCGAGGCGACGGCGATCCGCGTGGGGGACGTGGTGCTCGTGCGCGTCGCCCCGGATCGGGTGCGGTTCGTCGCGGCATCCTGAATCCGCGCCTGCCGCAAACGCCGGGGCGCCGCCGCGGAGCCTGGCGCGCGCTTCGGGGCGTCGCCTCGGTCGAGTGTCCGAAACACCCGGACGCTCCGCGAAAGCGCTCGGGTGTTTCGGACAGCGAGGGAGGCCGTGCGGCCCCGCGCCCTCAGCCCGATTCGACCGCTCGTCGGAGCGCGGGACCCAGGTCGTCGGGCGACCGCAACGCGCGGCGAGCCTCGCCGACCGCCCGACGCAGAGCACCCGGGCCGGGCGTCGGGGCGGCGACGGCTCGCGCCGCGAGCAGGTGCGCATCGCTCGCCCACGTCGCCGCGCGCGGCGGAGGGCGACGCACCAGGGCGAGCACGCGCCCGGCGTCGGTCAGCGCGGCGACCGACCGATCGAGTTCGCGCAGCGCACCGCGCAGCCGCGCGTCGACGGCGTGCGCTTCGGCCGGCTCCGCCGCGGTGAGGCGGTCCGACACGGCGGCGAGCACTCCGCTCAGGCGCGATCGCACGACGTCGGTGGTGCGCACCGGATACACGAGGGCGACCGCGAGCAGCCCGATCGCGACGCCCACGGCGATCTCGATCAGGCGCTGCCCGATGAGCGGGCTGGGCTGGCCCGTGAGGCGTTCGAGCAGCGTCAACGCGACCGTCACGCCGAAGGCCCACGCCGCGTAACCGACCTCACGGAACAGGATGCCGATCCCGATCGCCGCGAGCGCCAGAGCCACGAGGAGGCCACCGTCGGTCGGCAGGATCCCCGCGGGGAGGAGGGCCACCAGCGACCCCATCGCGGCGCCGACCAGGCGATGCACGCCGGTGCGGATGGCATCCGCCCGGCCCCGGGGGAGGTACGCGACGATGACCGTGCTGAGCACGACCCAGGGCCAGTGCCCGCCGAAGACCGTGCCGTCGATCACGAAGGCCGCCGTGAGGGCGACGCCGAGCTGGAGGGCGGACCGCGCGGAGGCGGAGGGGCGCAGGCGGCTCGGCGTCGACGCCTCGGGACGTGCGGGGCTCGTCGGCTCGAGGATGAGTCCCAGACGGCGCGCGGTCACCTGCACCACCGTCACCACCGTCCACGCCAGCACGGCGATCCCGATCGGCGCCACGACGGCGACGAAGGTTCCCCGGTCCGCTTCCGCCCCCGCGGGCAGGAACAGCACCGCGAGGAACGGAGTCGCCACGAGCGAACCGATCCGACGCCAGAGCGGACCGCGCCCCCGCAACGCGACCGCGGACACGAGGACCACGACGTAGACGACCGCGCCGATCCCCGGACTCGCGCGCAGGAGGGCGCCGAGGGCCACCCCCGCGAGGCCGATCACGGGCAGGACGAGGAGAGCCTCGAGCCGGCCTCGCCGATCCCGCTCCAGCTGGCTGCGGCTGAGCGAGGCGGTCAGGGCGATGCCCAGAATGACCGCGGCCGGCTCGGGGAGGATCGCGAGGATCACCGCCACCACGATCGCGACGGCGATCAGGGCGAGGGCACCTCGCCCGAGGCGGGCCTGCCATCCGTCGCGCACGCGCTCACGGTAGGGAGGGAGCCTTTGAGCGCGCCGTGACGAGCGCTCAGGACCGCGACGACGCGACGATCCGCCCGTCCTCCATCCGCACCTCGCGGTCCACGAGTCCCGCCGGCACCTCGACGTGCGACACGAGAACCACGGCTCGCTCGCGATCGACCGCACCCAGCAGATCGTGGAGGAGGGCCTCGGATGCCGCCGGGTCCACGCCCGCGGTCGGCTCGTCGAGCACGAGCACCGGGAACCCGCGCAGGAGCGCCCGGGCGAGGGCGAGACGCTGCGCCTGGCCGCCCGAGACGAGGACGCCCCGGTCGCCGACGCGGGCGTCGAGGCCGCCGCGCTCGCGGACCCACCCGTCGAGCCCGACCCGCGCGAGCACCGCCCACAGGTCGCCGTCGGTGGCGGAGTCCCGCGCGAAGAGCAGGTTCTGCCGCACCGACTCGTCGAAGAGGAACGGCGCCTGCTCGATGAGCCCGACCGTCCGGCGGAGGTCGTCGCCGGAGAGGTCCCGCGCTTCGACGCCGCCGACCGTGTACGACCCCGCGTAGTCGAGGAAGCGCACGAGCACGTGCGCGAGCGTCGTCTTGCCCGCGCCGCTCGGTCCGGTGACGAGCACCCGCTCGCCCGGGCCGACGCGTAGATCGACGTCGTCGAGGCGTCCGGCGTCGCCGTCGGTGTCGCTGCGGGCGGGCCAGTGCGCGGCCACGCCGCGCAGCACCAGACCGTCGCCGAGCGAGGGGCCGACACCGGTGGGCGCGGGGTCCTCCCGCGGCAGGCCGTCGGGGATGCTCTCGGGCACCGCGTCGGCGATCCGCTCGGCGGCGGCGCGCACCTGGCGCCAGGATGCCAGGGCGAGAGGAACCGGCCCGAACACCTCGAACACCGCCATCGGCAGCAGCACGACGACCGCCAGCCCCGGGCCCGAGAGGGTTCCGCCGGTGACTCCCGGGGCCGCGACCGCCAGGGCGAGGAGTGAGGCGGCGCCGGCGAGCACCGAGACCGTGCCGGAGGTGAGGCCCTGGGCGACACCGCGGCGCACCAACGCCCGGCGCAGAGCGGCGTCGGCCGAACGGATGCGCTCGCGCGCGGCATCCAGAGCCCCGTAGGCGGTCAGCACATCGAGGTTCGTCAGAAGGTCGTGCACCGCGTCCGCGACCGCGGCGCGCAGCGGTGCGACCGAGCGTTCGGCGCGCGCGCCCGCGACCCACCCGACCGCGACGGCCACTGCGAACGCGACGACGAGGCACCCGAGGAGCACGAGGGCGGCGGGCCACGAGATGAACGCCGTGAACACGACGGCGGCGAGCGAGGTCAGCACGGCGGACGAGAGGGGGAGGACCACGCGGAGGGGAAGGTTCTGCAACTCCTCGACGTCGTCGACCACGCTCGACAGCAGACCGCCGCGCTCCGCGCGTCCGAGCCCGTCCGGGGCGAGGGGCACGAGCTCTCGGACGAGGTCCGCACGCACTCCGGCGAGCTGGTGCAGCGCGGCGTCGTGGCTGGTCAGCCGCTCGAGATAGCGGAAGACCCCGCGCGACAGCGCGAAGGCCCGCACGCCGACGACCGCCGCGGACAGATACATCACCAGCGGCTGCTCCGCCGCCCGCGCGATGAGCCACGCGCTCGCCGCGAGGAGCGCGACGGCGCTGAGCGCCGTGCCGAAGCCCGAGAGCACCGCGGGGGCGAACCGCCGACGCGAGGGCATCGCGGAGCGCAGGATGCCGCGCACCCGGGCGTTCACGAGCGCCCCTCCCCGTGTCCAGGTGCGGGGCGGAGGTGGCTGAGCTCGTCGAAGCCTCCGGTCCCTTCGACAGGCTCAGGGACCTCGCGCACGGGCTCAGGGGCCTCCCGTGCGGGGCGGAGGTGGCTGAGCTCGTCGAAGCCTCCGGTCCCTTCGACAGGCTCAGGGACCTCGGGTGCGGGCTCGGCGACCTCGCGCGGGGGCTCAGGGACCTCGCGCACGGGCTCAGGGACCTCGGGTGCGGGCTCCGAGGCCTCGGGCCGCAGCACCACCACGCGATCCGCGATCGACCGTGCGGACGGGCGGTGCGACACGAGCAGCACGCCGCGGCCGGCGTCGGCCTCGCGGCGCAGCGTCGCCCACAGGTGCGCCTCGGTCGTGGCATCCAGCGCACTCGAGGGCTCGTCGAGCACCAGCACCGGGGCTCCCGCGACTCGGGCCCGGTACAGCGCCCGCGCCACCGCCACGCGCTGCGCCTGACCGCCCGAGAGGCCCGACCCGCCCGCGCCGAGCGGGGTGGCGGGGTCGATGTCGGCCGCGCCCGCGTCGGCGAGGGCGGTGGCGATCGCGGCGGGATCCGCGGGAGACCCGAGCGAGACGTTGTCGTGCACGGTCCCCGAGACGAGTCCGGGTCGCTGTCCGGCCCAGGCTGCGGCGGCGCGCGCGTGAGGCACGGCGACCCCGTCGACCCGCACCTCTCCGTCGTGCGCCGCGTATCCGAGCAGCGCGGCGATCAGCGACGACTTGCCGACGCCGCTGGGGCCGGTCACAAGCACCACCTCGCCGGGTCCGACCGAGAGCGACACCCGCGGCATCCGGTGCTCTTCGCGGTCCACGCGCACCTCGTGCAGCGCCACCGTCGATCCGGTCGCCGGGGTCTCGGCATCCGGGACAGGCGTCTTCCGCGCCGCGTCGAGGGCGTCGAAGATCTCGCCCGTCGCCGCCACCCCCTCCGACGCCGCGTGGAACTGCACGCCGACCTGGCGCAGCGGAAGGTACGCCTCGGGGGCGAGCAGCAGCACGAACAGTCCGACGAGCAGCGACAGGTCGCCGGCGAGCAGGCGGAATCCGATCGTGACCGCGATGATCGCGACCGAGATGGATGCCAGGAACTCCAGCGCGAAACCCGACAGGAACGACACGCGCAGCACCGTCATCGTCTCGCGCTTGTAGTCGCGCGTGACGGTCTCGATCGTGTCGGCCGCGCGGTGCTGACGTCCGAACGCCTTGAGCGTGCCGAGGCCCTCGACGGTGTCCGAGAAGCGTGCGGCGAGCCGGCCCAGAGTGCGGTACTGCTTCTGCTGCACGGACCGGGTGGCGAGTCCGATCAGCACCATGAAGATCGGGATGAGCGGGATCGTCAGCACGACGATCAGGCCCGAGAGCGGATCGGCGAGGGCGATCGCACCGATGAGGATGGGCATCGTGATCGCGGTCGCGACGAGCTGGGGCAGGTAGCGACCGAAGTAGGCGTCGAGCGCCTCGAGGCCGTGTCCCGCGGTCGTTGCGAGGGTCGCGGTGTTGCGACCGGCGAGCCAGCGGGGTCCGAGCCGCGCCACCGCGGCGACGACCTTCTCGCGCAGCTGCAGCGAGGCGACGGCCGCTCCCCGCGCCGACACGCGCTCCGAGGCGACGATCAGCAGCCCGCGGACGAGGACCAGGGATGCCGCGACCCCGACGTGCGCCCAGAGTTCCGCCGGCGGGCGCCCGCTGATCGCGCCGACGAGCGCCGAGGTCAGGGCCCACGCGAAGCCGACGATCACGCCGGTCTGCGCCAGGACGATCGCGGCGGTGACGACGAGGAACCCGCGCGCGGCCGTCGCGTAGCGGACGAGCCGCGGGTCCACGGGACGCATCTTCTCGGCTCCCACGTCATTCACGACAACGATCCTTTCAGACGGCTCGCCCCGCTCCACGGGGGAGCGGGGCGACCGGCGTCAGTGGGCGACGAGCGCGGCCTTCTCGATGCGGGCGCGCGTGACGCGCTTGCGGAACACCCAGTACGTCCAGCCCTGGTACGCCAGCACGAGCGGGAGGAAGATCAGCGCCGCCCAGCTCATGATCGTCAGCGTGTAGTCGGTGCTGGAGGCGTTCTCGATCGTCAGGCCCGATCCCGCCTCGAGGGTCGAGGGCATGACGTTCGGGAAGAGGGCGAAGAACAGAGCCGCCACCGCCGTGACGATCGTGATGGCGCCGAGCGTGAAGGCGGTGCCCTCGCGGTCGCGCAGGTTCGCCACCCACGAGCCGATCAGGGCGAGCGCCGCGATCCCCGAGAAGGCCACGACCCCCATCAGGAGCGGTGCCTGGTTGTTCGCCGCCTGGATGATCGTCCAGACAAGGAACAGCGCCGCGGCGACGATGGTCGCCAGGCCCGAGGTCTTGGCGAGCTTGCGTGCGTCCGTCCGCACCTGCCCGTCCGTCTTCAGCGCCACGAAGTACACGCCGTGGGTGAAGAACAGCAGCAGGGTCACCAGTCCGCCCAGGATGCCGTAGGGATTGAGCAGCGTGAACAGGCTGCCGACGTACTCGTGATCGGCATCCAGGGGCACGCCCTGCACGATGTTGGCGAACGCGACCCCCCAGAGGAAGGCGGGGACGGCGGAGCCGATGACGATCATGCGGTCGATGCCGCGCTTCCACTTCAGCGAGTCGCGCTGGTGGCGGTACTCGAACGACACGCCCCGGGCGATCAGGGCCAGCAGGATCAGCAGCAGCGGCAGGTAGAACCCGCTGAAGAGGGTGGCGTACCACTCGGGGAAGGAGGCGAACAGGGCCGCGCCCGCGACGATGACCCACGTCTCGTTGAGGTCCCACACGGGGCCGATGGTGTTGATGATCTGCCGGCGAGCGATGTCGTCCTTGCCGAGGAACGGCAGCGACATCCCGACGCCGAAGTCGAACCCGTCGAGCACGAAGTAGCCGATGAAGAGGAATCCGACGATCCAGAACCAGAGGTAGGCGAGATCCATGATGTTCTCCTTGGGCCGATTCAGTAGACGGTGGTCGGGGTGTTCTCGACGGTGTCGGGCTCCCGCGGCGCGTTCGGATCCGGCAGCGGGTCCGGTCCCTTCTGCGCGTACTTCTTGATGAGTCCGAACTCCACCACCGCGAGGCTCGCGTAGGTGAGTGTGAAGGCGATGAGCGAGACGAGCACGCTCCAGCCCGGGACGCTGGGGGAGACGCCGTCCTGCGTGAGCATGAGGCCGAAGACGATCCACGGCTGCCGGCCCATCTCCGTGAAGACCCAGCCCACGAGGCTCGCGATCATCGGCAGGGGAGCCGCCCAGATCGCCACGCGCCACATCCACTGCTTCACCGGGCGGGTGGCCTTCTTACGCGTGACCCAGAGACCCACCGCGCTGATGAGGGCCGTGAGGCCGCCGAGGGCGATCATCCAGCGGAAGGCCCAGTAGGTGACCCACAGCACGGGCGCGAAGTTCCCGTCCACCTGGTCGGCGAACTGCGGGAACATCTGCTGGCTGTACATCGTGTTCAGGTCGTTGATGCCTTCGACGCAACCGTCGAGGGAGTGCGTCGACAGGATGCTGAGGAGGAAGGGCACGCGGATCGAGAACAGCTCGCTCGTGCCGTCGGGGGTGCCCAGCGTGAAGATCGAGAACGAGGCATCCTGTCCGCAGACGGTGTTGAAGGTCGCCTCCGCCGCCGCCATCTTCATCGGCTGGGTCGCGACCATCACCAGGCTCAGCTGGTCACCGGCGATCGCGACGAGCACGAAGGACACGATCGCCGACCACAGGCCGAAGCGGAGGGTCGTGCGCATCATCTCGACGTTGCGTCCGCGGGCGAGGTGCCAGGCGGAGATCGAGGCGACGATCATGGCCGCGAACATCCAGCCCGAGAAGATCGTGTGCGGGAAGGCCGCGAGCGCCACGGGGTTGGTGAGCATCGCCCAGAAGTCGACGAGCTCGGCGCGGTGGCCGTCGGCGGCCATCTGGTAGCCGACCGGGTTCTGCATGAACGCGTTGGCGGCGATGATGAAGTACGCCGAGAACGTCGCGCCGAGGGTTGCCATCCAGATGCTCGCGAGGTGGGCGAGGCGGGGGAGTTTGTCCCAGCCGAAGATCCACAGGCCGATGAACGTGGCCTCGAGGAAGAAGGCCAGGAGCCCCTCGAACGCGAGCGGGGCGCCGAAGACGTCGCCGACGAAGCGGGAGTAGGCCGACCAGTTCATGCCGAACTGGAATTCCTGCACGATGCCGGTGACGACGCCCATCGCGAAGTTGATGAGGAAGATCTTCCCGAAGAACCGGGTGAGGTGCAGCCACTTCACGTCCCCGGTGCGGTACCAGACGGTCTGGAAGATCGCCACGACGAGCGACATCCCGAGCGTCAGAGGCACGAAGAGGAAGTGGTAAAGGGTCGTCAACCCGAACTGCCAGCGGGCGAGAGCAAGGGGGTCGAGCCACTCCACGAGGAGCCTCCGATCAAGGTGTGCTATGTGGTCAGACCACATGCTACGCCGCGCCGCATCGCGTCATTCCGCGTTGATTCGGCGTCGAACCATATACTCGGAAAGTCATTTCTCGTGCGTGTTCGGAGAGTCCATGTCGGTGCGTCAGAGCCTGCTCGCGATCCTCGACCACGGCGCCTGTTACGGCTCCCAGCTGCGCGCCGAGTACATCCGTCGCACGGGTGCCTCCGTCAACGTCGGGCAGGTGTACACGACCCTCGAGCGGCTCGAGCGCGACGGGCTCGTCGCCAACGACGGCGTGGACGACGACGGTCGAGTCCTGTGGAGCGTGACGCCCGCGGGACGCACCGAGGCTCGGGCCTGGCTGCAGTCGGCCTCCGTGGCCGACGGTCGCGACGAGGTCGCCCTGCGCATCGGCCTGGCGGTCACCCTGCCGGGGGCCGACGTCCGCGGCATCCTGTCGGCGCAGCGCGCGGGCGTCCGGGCTGCGCTGTCGGAGGAGGCTCGCCGCTCCGGGGGAGAGGACGTGGTGGGCGTCGCGGTCGTCGCGGCGGCGCGGCGCGCGCGCCTCGAGGCCGAGCTGCGCTGGCTCGACGAGGTGGAGCGGATGACGATCGGCCGTGCGGGCATCGCGATCTCCGAGGAGCGTCCGCGTCGGGGTCGGCCGGCGCGCGCGACGCTGTGAAAGTGGCTAGCCGGGCATAGGCGTTTCGTCAAGGGTCGCGCGGCGCAGAACTTCAGGGCGCAGGGTGAGAACACACCCGGACGACCTCAGGAGTCTCACATGGTCATGGAAGCACCGCTCAGCCGTTCGGGTCACGTCGTCGCCGCGAAGGCGGCCGCGAATTCGGCGCCCGTGGCCCCGATCGAGATCCCGTGGACGCGCATCGACATCGACCTCTACGAGGTCGCGCGCGACGGCTACATCGTCGGATACGTCGAGGTCGTCGGCTCCGTCTTCGTCGCGCTCGGCGGCACGCGCTACGACCGCGCGGTGGAGGTCGCCCAGCTGCTGACGTTCCACGCCGCCGTCGAGGCGGTCCTGCACCGCGCCGCGTGACGGCTCAGCGCACGAGCGTGTAGCCGGCCTCGTCGATCGCCGCCGCGATCTCGTCGTCGTCGACGGGCCGCGAGGTCGTGAAGCGCACGAGCGACGCGTCGCCGACGCGAAGGTCGACGTCGACCACGGCGACGCCCTCGAGGGCGTTCAGTTCCTCGGTCACCGCGCGCACGCAGTGGGCGCACGTCATGCCCTCGACGCTCAGCGTCGACGTCTCCGACGTGGTCGTGTCCGCCGTGACGGCAGGAGTTCCGGATGCCGCGGACCCGCACCCGCAGGATCCGTCGGCGCAGCCGCCACCCGTCGGTGCGGCGGTGAGCCCGAGCTCGATGCGCTGTTCGGTCATGCGTGTCTCCTTACGAACGGACCAGGCGAGCGATCGCCTGGTTGGCTTCCTTGAGCTTCTCTTCGGCGACCGGGCCGCCCTGTGCCGCGGCCTCGGCCACGCAGTGCGACAGATGGTCGTCGAGGAGCGAGAGGGCGACGTTCTCGAGCGCCTTCGTGACGGCGGACACCTGCGTGAGGATGTCGATGCAGTACTGGTCGTCGTCGACCATCCGCGCGATGCCGCGGACCTGGCCCTCCGCGCGACGTAGACGCTTGAGCAGGTCGTCTTTGTGGCCCACGTATCCGTGCATGCATCGATGATACCCCCGTGGGGTATACCTAGCACCGACTTCGGGCCTGTCAACCCCCTCGGAATTCTCGGGTCGCGGACGGATGGTCGAGACATCAGGAGGTCGACATGTTCTCTCGTCGCACCGGTGGTGGTCAGCGATGACCGCCGACCCCTTCCCCACCGGCCCCCATCGCCCCGTGCGCATCCCGCACCTGCCCCCGCTGCGCTCGCAGCGGCGAGAATCGAAGGATGACGCGAACACTGGCAGCGCTTCCGGGCGCCGCCCGGAGGCTGTGCCTCAGCCGAAGGAACGGGGAGATCTGCACCCGTGAGGACGGCCACCGCGGCCTTCACCACCGCACGGGCGGGCGCCTGCTGTGGAGTGACCTGCAGGCCGACCCGCCGGAGTGCGCCGCGGCCGGGACCCCCGCCGAAGCCGCTCCTCTCCTGGACGACGGCTTTCCCGGCGGGCGTTCCGTCTGCCCCGTCTGCTGGGCGTTCGTCGACCGCGACGGCGACGGCCTGATCGAGCCCCACGACTCGTGGCGGGGAGACGAGTCGCGCGGTGAGGCCGACCGCCGTCGCGAGTGGTTCAACGCGTACGGGTGGTGACGAGCGCCGCGCGTCCGTCGACGACCTCGACCGTCTCATCCAGCGCCCCCGCGTGCACGAGGTCGTGCGTCACGAGGAGGGTCGCGGTGCCGCGCTCGTGCGTCAGCCGTGAGATCAGCGCCATGATCTCCGCCCCCCGCGCACTGTCCAACGCGCTCGTCGGCTCGTCGACCAGCAGGACGCGCGGCTCGTGCACGAGCGCCCGGGCGATCGCGACCCTCTGGCGCTGCCCTCCCGACAGCTGAGCGGGGCGGCGATCGCCGAACGTGCCCAGGCCGACGGCATCCAGTAGTTCGTCGACGCGACCGCGCACAGCGGCGCGCCGCTCGCGACGGCCCCGTCCCCCCAGCTCCGCCATCACGCGCAGCTGCTCGCGGGCGGTGAGAGAGGGAAGCAGCTGCGGCTGCTGGAAAACGATGCCGATCCGCTCGCGTCGCAGCGCCGTGCGTCCCGCGGCGTCGAGGTCCGTGGCATCCACCCCGTCGATGATCACCCGGCCGGAGTCCGGGCGGACGAGGGTCGCGGCGAGCGCGAGCAGGCTCGATTTTCCCGAACCCGAGGGGCCGGTGATACCGGTGACCACGCCCCGGCGCCCCTCGAGGGTGACGTGGTCGACGGCGGTGACGCGGGCGTCTCCGTCGGGGTACGTGAGGGTGACGTCGTCGAGAAGGATCATCGGGTGCTCCCGAGGGCGGTGAGGGGGTCGGACGAGGTGACGGTGCGCAGCGAGACGGCTGCGCCCAGGAGGCCGAGCGCGACCATGACTGCCGCGGGGGCGAGGGTGGTGAGGGGGCTCAGGACGAAAGGAAGCGCTCCTCCGGCGAGCGCCCCGAGCAGCGCCGTGAGGCCGATGCCGACGCCCACCCCGACGGCGAGGACGACCACCGCCTGACCGAGGGCGTCGCGGACGAGAGCGGGGGTGCTCGCCCCGAGGGCTTTCAGCACCGCGATGTCGGCCGAGCGCTGCATGGTCCAGACGGTGAAGAACGCGCCGACAACGAGGGCGGAGACGCCGAAGAGCATCGCGATCATCAGCGCGAGCGAACCGATCTCGGAGCGGAACGTCGACAGTGCCGTGAGACTCGACAGGGGAGTGGATGCCGCGGTGCCGGTGTCGGCGGCGACGGTGTCCCACGCGGGGGAGCCGGAGACGGCGAGCACGGTCGGTCGTCCCGTCCCGCCCAGACGCTCGTCGAGGGCGGCCCACGCGGTCGCGCTGAGCGTGACCACGGGAGTGTGGCTGTACCAGTCGTCGCCTCCGATCGCGGCGACCTGGTACGAGGAGCCCGCGATCGTGACCACGTCCCCGACCGCTGCGCCGAGGTCCTTGGCCGCTCCCACGGAGAGGTCGATCTCGTCGTCGCGGCGCGGAGCGGGGAAGCTGGTGCCGGCGTCGAGGCCGAAGAGGGCCACCGCGGTCGAGGCTCCGGGCCCCTCGGCACGCGTCTGAGCGATGCCGATGGGGGTGACCGCCTCGACGCCGGGGGCCGTGCGCCACGCGTCGACGGTGGCTTCATCGATCGCGGAGTCGGCGAACGTCGCCGCCGCCGCGCCCACCGGCTGCAGGACGAGCCGGTCGGCGGGGAGAGCGAGCACCGCCGAGACGTTCTGGGCGGCGAGGCCGCCGGTGAGGCCCGAGAGGAACCCGACGAGCAGGGTGATGAGGGCGACGACCGCCCCGATGAGGGCGAATCGCCCGCGGGCGAACCGCAGATCGCGCCATGCGACGTACACGTCGCCTCCTTCCGGCCGACGGGTTTCGCCGGCGTCCTTCCACCCTCGTCACCGGATGCCGCCGGGTCATCGCCGTCCCGGGCGAACCTCCCTTCCACCTTTCGGATGATCCGTCGGGGGCTCGGCATCCGTAGCCTGGATCGCGACATGTCTCATCGCCCTCTCGCCCCGGTGTTCGCGGGGCTGCGCATCGGGTTGCACGCGCTCTTCGCGGGCTTGCTCGTGCTGGTCGTCGTCCGGGTGCTCGTGACGGGCGCCGGAGCGGCCCCGATCGCCCTCACCGTCGCGCTCGGACTGGTCTACCTCGCGGGTGCGTGGGTCGCCCGTCGCGGGCGTTCGGGGGCCGGCATCGCGTGGGTGCTGGTGCTGACGGCGGTGTGGGCCGCGCTGGTCTGGCTGGTGCCCGAGGCGGCGTACCTCGTCTTTCCCCTCTTCTTCCTGTACCTGCACGTGCTGCCGAGGGTCGCCGGGCCCCTCGCCGTGGTCGCGACCACCGCCCTCACCATCGCCGCGTTCGCCGTGCACGGAGGACTCACCGTGGGCGGGGTCGTCGGGCCCGTCGTGGGTGCCGGCGTGGCCCTGCTGATCGGCCTCGGCTACGCCGCCCTCGAGCGCCGCGCCGCCGAGCGCGAGGAGCTGATGGCCGAGTTGCTGGCGACGCGCGACCGCCTGGCCGCGGCCGAGCGTGAACAGGGCACCCTCGCCGAGCGCGGGCGCCTCGCGCGCGAGATCCACGACACCGTCGCGCAGGGGCTGTCGAGCATCCAGATGCTGCTGTACGCCGCCGAGCGGGCGGATGCCACCGGCCCGGGCATCGCGCACATCCGGCTCGCCCGCCAGACCGCCGCCGACGGCCTCGCCGAGACGCGACGGTTCATCCGCGAGCTCGCGCCGCCCAGCCTGACCCAGGGCCTGGGACCGGCGCTGGAGCGCCTCGCCCGCAGCTGGGGAGAACACGCGGGGGTCGACGTCGAGGTCGACGTGCCGGACGAGGTCGAGCTGCCGATGGACGCGCAGACCGCGCTCCTCCGCATCGCGCAGGGCGCTCTCGCCAACGTCGCCCAGCACGCCGCCGCGACGCGCGTGCGCGTGGTGCTCACCGCGGCGGGGCACGCGGTGCGGCTCACCGTCGCCGACGACGGCCGCGGGTTCGATCCCGACGCCCCCGACGCGCGGGGTGGCGGCACCGACTCCTTCGGTCTGCGCGCGATGCGCGAGCGCGTCGACCAGCTCGACGGGACGATTGAGGTGACGAGCACGCCGGGGGCGGGCACCACCGTCGCCGTGACGCTGCCGAGCGGGGGCTCGCAGTGATCCGCGTCGTGATCGCCGACGATCACCCCGTCGTGCGGGCGGGGGTCCGTGCGCTCCTGGATGCCGAGGCCGACATCGAGGTGGTGGGCGAGGCCGCCACCCCCGACGAAGCCGTCGACCTCGCCGCGGCCCTCTCGCCCGAGCTCGTGCTGATGGACCTGCAGTTCGGCGACCGTGCCGCGGGCGCTCAGGCGACGCGCCGCGTCCGCGCCCTCGCCGCGCCGCCGTACGTGCTGATCCTCACCAACTACGACACCGACGGCGACATCCTGGGTGCCGTCGAGGCCGGCGCGAGCGGATACCTGCTCAAGGACGCGCCGCCGCACGAACTGCTCGCCGGGGTCCGTGCCGCCGCCGCCGGACACAGCGCGCTCGCCCCCGCCATTGCGGGGCGGCTCATGGCCCGTCTCCGCGAGCCCCGGATCAGCCTGTCCGCCCGCGAGATCGAGGTGCTGCGGCTCGTGGCGCGCGGCGCCTCCAACGCCGATGTCGCCGAGCGCCTGCACATCACGGACGCCACCGTGAAGTCGCACCTCGCCCACGTGTTCTCGAAGCTCGGCGTGACCTCGCGCACGGCGGCCGTCTCGACCGCGCGCTCCCTCGGCATCCTGAGGTGAGAACCGCCTCCGCGTCGGCTCGCAAGGCGGACCTCGCCGCGGCTTCGCGCTCCTAGACTCGCGGGTGGGACCGTCCCACGGCCCCGCGCACGATGAACAATCCACGATGAACGGGGATCCAATGCAACTCGCCATGGTCGGTCTCGGACGAATGGGCGCCAACATCGTCCGCAGGCTCATGAAGGACGGTCACGACTGCGTCGTCTTCGACGTGAATCAGGATGCCGTGGCCTCCCTCGTCGCTGAAGGGGCGACCGGAGCGACCAGCATCGCCGACCTCGCCTCGAAGCTCACCAAGCCCCGCGCCGTGTGGCTGATGATCCCCGCTGGTCTCACCGGCAGCGTCGTCGACCAGGTCGCCGAGGTCTTCGAGCCGGGCGACATCATCATCGACGGCGGCAACTCGAACTACCGCGACGACGTGCGTCGGGCCGCGAAGCTGAACGACTCCGGCATCCACTACGTCGACGTGGGGACGAGCGGCGGCGTCTTCGGCCTCGAGCGCGGATACTGCCTCATGGTCGGCGGCCATGACGAAGCCGTCGCGCACCTCGAGCCCGTGCTCCGCACGATCGCGCCGGGACCCGGAGAGGTCGAGCGCACGCCCGGCCGCACCGGCGACTACGCGACCGAGGAACGCGGCTACCTGCACTGCGGTCCCTCGGGAGCCGGTCACTTCGTGAAGATGGTCCACAACGGCATCGAGTACGGCATCATGGCCGCGCTCGCCGAGGGGCTCAACGTCCTCAACAACGCCGACGCGGGGCTGCACCAGGGCGAGCACTCCGCCGAGGTCGCGCCGCTGGAGGAGCCGGAGTTCTACCAGTTCGACATCGACACGGCTCGGGTGACCGAACTCTGGCGTCGCGGCTCCGTGATCTCGTCGTGGCTGCTCGATCTCACCGCCGCCGCGCTCGAGCAGAACCCCACGCTCGACGGCCTCGCCGGGCGCGTCTCGGACTCGGGCGAGGGCCGGTGGACCGTCAAGGCGGCGGTCGACACGGGTGTTCCGGTGCCGGTGCTCGCCGCGTCGCTGTTCGAGCGCTTCGCCTCGCGCGGCGAGGACCACTTCGCCAACCAGGTGTTGTCGGCGATGCGCCTGCAGTTCGGCGGTCACCAGGAGCTCCCCGCCGGCGACGTGCTCGAGGCCGGCTCGAAGAAGGCCGACAGCGGCAAGAGCTGAACGTCAGCGATCGAGCGTGATCGCGCAGATGTTCAGGCCCCCGCCGTCGTTCCAGACGTCCACGGCGGGGGCCACGCAGGTGCCGTTCTCCGCGGTCAGCAGGTTGATGGTGCTGCCCTCGTAGAGCGCGTAGGGGCCGACCGTACCCCGGACGGGCGTCGACGGGCCGGTCGTCGGCAGGTCGCCGACGGAGGACAGTTTCTCCATCAGCGGCTTGCTGGCCTCTTCGGTATAGAAGCTCGTCGCGCCGAAGTCGCGGCAGTTCGCGGTTCCACCGGCGCCGACCGGGAACCCGGTGCCCAGGCAGTAACCGCCGTCAGGCAACTCCGGGTACCCGCCGTTCGCCTCCTTGTACTTCGCGAACACCGCACGCCACTGGACGAGCAGTTCGGTGGCCTGGGTGTTGGACACCGTCGGGCCGGTCGAGGGTGCGGCATCCGACTCCGACGCCTGCGAGGTCAGGAACCACGCGGCGAACCCGACGGCACCGACGATGAGCACGACGGACACGATGATCGCGGTGAGCGCGCCGGGGTGGATGCGACGATCATGAGCAGAAGACATGGCGGTGCCTTTCTAGGGGCGGATCCGAGCGGAATACCGCTACAGGCTGGCATCCCGTCCCTTCGGTGACTCTCCTCCGCGCGACGCGGCCCGCCACAGATCGCCATCAGTTCACCTCGGACTTCACCCGAGGAACGTGGTGTGCGCGGAGGACGGAGGAAAACGGGACAAACTGGAGGGATGAGCACGCCTGCCCCCGCATCCGTCGATCGTTACGTCGTCGCCACCGACGGCGCCTGCAAGGGCAATCCCGGTCCGGCCGGGTGGGCGTGGGTCGGGGAGGACGGCCACTGGGCGGCCGGCTCGATCCCCGAGGGCACCAACAACATCGGTGAGCTCCTCGGACTCCTGCACGCCATCACCGATCACGCCGACGTGCGCGAGCTGGTCGTGCAGGCCGACTCCAAGTACGCGATCGACACGTACTCGTCGTGGATGGACGGTCACCGCCGCCGCGGCTGGGTCACGAGTGCCAAGAAGCCCGTCGCCAACCGCGGCATCCTCGAGGCGCTGATCGCCGCGCGTGACACGCGCCGGGCGGCCGGGCTTCCTGATGTGGTGCTCGAACACGTCCGCGGACACAGCGGGCACGTCCTGAACTCCTGGGCCGACGAGCGGGCCGTGCGTGCGTCTCAGCACGCCGCGAAGGGCGAAGAACTCATCTGGACGTCGCTGCGGGGCCTCGAGCGCCTGGACGTGGCCTCGCCGCCCGCGCGCGCGGCGGGTGATCGCGCGGGTCGCTGAGTCGCTTCGCCGGTCCCGGGTGACTTCGTACCCGGGACAGCATGATTCTTCGGGGCGCATGGCGTTTCAGGAATGTCTCCGTCGTTACAGTTCCTTTCCCGCGCCAGTCGCGGCGTGGGGCACTCGAAGGAGAGGACACGTCATGTCGGACCAGCACAGGCAGCAGGCTCTCGGTCGACCGACCGGAGCATTCGTCGGAGCCTCCTGGGTCGCGCTGGGGCTCGGAGCCTCGGTGTATTTCGTGGGGCTGTACAACGCGCAGATGACCCTCGCGGAGAAGGGTTTCTCCCTCGCCGTGTTCCTGCTGGGGCTCTTCGCAGCGATCTCGGTGCAGAAGGCGGTCCGCGACCGCGCCGAGGAGGTGCCGGTGACGGGCGCCTATCTCGGGGTGGCGTGGGGGATGCTGCTCGCCGCGCTCACCCTCATGGCCGTGGGGCTGTGGAACGCCGAACTCCTGCTGTCGGAGAAGGGCTTCTACGGCATCGGGTTTGCGATGAGCCTCTTCGCCGTCGTCGCGGTGCAGAAGAACGTCCGCGACCTGGCCGCCTACCGCGCGGTGCACCCCGATGCGGTCGTGACTCCCGAGCGAGCGCCCTTCGTCACGCCGCAGGGCTGAGGCGCATCGGGCGGCTCAGCGCGGCGATGGCCCGGCGGTGAAGTCGGGAACGAGCGTCCTGGACCCGGTCGCCCAGTCACGGCGGAGAATGCTGTAGCCCACGGATGCCACGGGCTCCGCACCGTCAATCGGCCACCCGTCACGGTAGTGGGCCTCTTGCACCCATCCGGATCGGACGAAGGTGCGGCGCATCGCCATGTTGTCCTCTCGCGTGGTGCCTTCGAACCGGCGCACGTTCGGGTAGGTATGGAAGAGGTGATCGGTGGCGGCGCGTAGCGCAGCGGTGCCGAGACCGCGGCCGCGATGGTGTTCCGCAAGCCGGAGGTCGAGCGTGGCCGTCGGGTCACGAAGGTCCTGCAGACGCACCAGACCGGCGTGAGGTTCGTGATCCGCCTCGACCCAGAACGTCTCCGTGTCGTCGTCGCCCCAGGCGTCTCCGTCGATGGCCTCGGCGATCTGCGCAGAAGTCGGGCGCGTGATGACGTGAAACGGGAACGCGTTCGACGAGAGGAAGGTCTCCAGGGCACGCCTGTCGATCCCACGAGCATCGACACGATGGAGGGCGACGATCATGACGACAGCGTAGGCATGTCCGACCGGCTCAGAACGACTTCGTGGCCAGAGCCGGGGTGTCGGCGAGCGCCGTCTTCAGCACGTTCTCACCGGGGAAGAGGCGTTTGCCGTTGAGGAGCCCGAACGCGAAGGGCGCGCGCATGTGCCAGATGGATGCGCCCGTGCACCACCGCGACTGCAGGGGAGCCTGTAGGACGGATTGGTACAGCAGGGCCTGGACGTCGAAGTCCTCGGCCCCGGTGGCGGGGGAGTTGTTGTCCTGCTTCGCGAGGCCGTCGACGCGCGGCTGAACACCGACCTCGGTGATGAAGAACGGGATGCGCAGCCCGTCGCACACGGCCTCGAGCTTGCCGAGATGGTCGTCTGTCCGGCCGCCGCCGCCCCGCCAGCCGGCGACGAGTTCATCGACCGTGATGTTGGGCGCGTCGGGCGTGTAGACCTTGTCGGTCAGCCGGATCCACGAGTTGATGCCGAAGACGTCGAGCAACCGGGCCATGTGCGGTGTCGACTGCGGAATCCAGTACGTGTAGAGCAGGAAGAGCTCGAGCGTCGTGAACGCGGCGGTGAGCTTCACCCCCGGCTCCGTGTCGCGGAGCTTCTGGATGAGCGGCACCCACCGGTCGTAGGTCGAGGCGTCGGTCTGGGCGGGCTGCTCGCACGTCAGCGCGAGATACTCCACGTCGTTCTGCGCACAGAGGGTGGCGAAGTACTGCAGTTGCGCCTGCCAGTTCGCGAAGAACGCGTCGAGGGATGCCGGGGCGTAGTTGCCGCGGTAGAACCCGTCGCCCTGATCGTCGGTCACGATGTGCGGCTTGACCAGCGTGATCCGGATGCCGCGGTCTCGAGCGAGTTGGAAAGCCTTGTCGATGCGGTCGTCGGAGACGCGTGTGAACGTGGTCGACGTGGGATCGGAGATGAAGCAGTAGATGACCAGCGTCGCGTTCGCGCCGAGGCGTGCGATGCGGTCGAACTCCTTCGCCGTGACCGACATCGGCGTCCGCTGGTCGAGGCTGAGGGAGATGTTCAGGTCGCGCTTGAGCGGGGCGACGGTGCCGGCGAAGGTGCGGAGCCGTTTCTTCTTGCCCTCCCGGACGTCGAGGGCGAACCGGTAGGCGCCTTCGGTCGTCGGGCGTCCGATCACACGGCCCGAGGAGAGGCCCACCCCGGCGGGCAGCGCGCCCGAGGCGAGCGTGACGGTCGCGTCGGCGGCATCCGAGATCTGACGGACGACGCTGTCCCACGCGTGAAGGCGCAGGTCTTCGGTCGCGTCCGCCGCGCTGCGGGTAGGGGTCGGCGTGGCGGTCGCGGTCGCGCTCGGGGAGGCCGTCCGCGCGTGCGGACCGACCAGGGGTTTCTCGGGGCCTCCGTGCGTCATCAGGGAAGCAGCCGCGACGCTCCCGGCACCGAGTCCGAGGACGCTCAGGGTGCCGACGAGCATGCTCCGTCGTGACAGCTCCATTTCACCCCTCCCGATGCGATGGCTTCGTCGACCGAGGATGGGGCTCCTGCCCTCTCCGGCATTCAGCGTAGAACGCGCGGGTGGATCCCGATCCGACCCCGCGGAAATCGTGAGCGTTTCAGGGGGTTCTCTCGGCTGGTCGTGTCAGCGCAGAGCGAGCCGCCCGGGCAGGAAGCCGAGCGCCCGCCGGCGCGCGAGCGGGGCGTGCAGGTGGTCGACCAACGGCATGTGCGCGGCGGAAACGCCGAACGTGCGGCGCAGCCACACGAACACCATCAGCGCGATGAACCCCGTGAGCAGCTTGTCGATCACGGACGTGAGGATGTTCGTCGAGAAGGCCGCGGCGATGAGGGGCAGCCCGAGGTGCTCGAGCGAGACGGTGACGGTGTCGGATCCGTGGCCGGAGAAACCGCTGAAGAGGAGGACGTTGAGCGGAGCCCCGGCCATCGTGCACGCGACGGCCACCAGCAGGTTCAGCTGGAAGTACCGCACGATGTCGTTTCCCATGCCGAAGCGACGGACGCCGTATCCCCACACGAGCGCACCGACCACATTCACGAGGGCGAACGGCGCGGCGCCCGGGACCCCCACGACGAACCCCAGGAGGTTCGTCATCAGGCCGACGGCGACGCCGTACCAGGGACCGAAGACGATCGCCACGACCGCGGTGCCGGCCATGTCGAGGTAGAGCGGCAGATGGAGCTGCTGCACCACGATGAGTCCGATGAGGTTGAGGACGAGGCATCCGAGAATCGTCAGGGGAGCGGAGCGCCGAGTCGGAGTCGACGTCGGAAGAAGAGGGGTGTCGGTCGTGGCGGCGACCTCGACAGGCGCGACCGGGCGCGGGCGGGCGGCCGGTTCGGCCGAGCGGCGGACGCGGTGGTAGCGCTCAACCCACTCATCGGCTTCGGCGTCGTCCGCGCCGAGAGCCCGGACGATGTCGTGCACGAGCGCCGGGTCCATGCGGGTGCGGCCGGGTCGGAACACGTCGTACACCGTGGTGCGTGCCGGGTAGGCGGCGGTGGCCGCGACTCCCCGCGCGATGCGCAGCTCGCCGACCCGGCGGGCCAGATCGCCGTACGAGACGGGGCCGCGGGCGTCTTTGAAGGCGACGAGATCGCGCGCGATCCGGTCGAGGGAGTCCGGCTGTTCCTGCGGCGAGGCGGTGAGGACCACGGCAGCCCCTTCTGTCGTTCACGGCGGTGCGTTGCTCACCCTATCCGCGTGATCGGGCTCCGCCGGAACGGGGGACTGCGGCTGTCGACGCTCGATACCCTGGAATCACCGCCCACCCGTCGACGCCCCGCGTCGCGCTCGAAAAGGAGCCCCTCATTCCTGCATCGCAGACTCCCGTCCCGTCTACGCGGATCCGCGCGCTTCGCACCGCGTCCCTCGTCATCGCGGGCCTCGGTGCCTCCGCGACCATGGCGACGCTCGGGTCGTGGTGGACGCCGCTCATCCTGCTCATCGCCACCGCCGGCGCGCTGCTGGTGGTGTGGCGGACGCCGGCCGGGGCCGTGGCATCCCGAGGGCTCGTTCCCGTGCTGATCGTCGTCATCGCGCTCACCGTCGTGGGGGCGCTCGGGGCCGTGGGCGTTCTGCCCGGCGGGTACGTGTGGGCCGCGCTCGGCGCGTACATCGTCGCGTGGGGCGAGTACCTGGTCTCCCAGACGATCGCCCGGTCGCGCGGCCTCACCGCGCGCTGAGCGAGCGCCTGCCGAGAACGACGACGGCCCCGGATGCCATGGCATCCGGGGCCGTTTTTCCGTGTCAGACGCGCGAGGCCGCCTGTGTCGGCTGCCAGCCGAGGGCCGGCGCGACGTGACGGGCGAAGTTCTCGACGAGGCGGAGATTGAAGTCGACGCCCATCTGCGACGGGATCGTCAGCATCAGGGTGTCGGCGCTCATCACCGCGGCATCGTTCTGCAGCTGCTCGACGAGGACGTCCGGCGTCGCGGCGTACGTCTTGCCGAAGGTCGAGCGCATGCCGTCGATCACGCCGATCTGGTCGCTGCCGGCGGAACCGCCGAAGTACATCTCGTCTTCGGCGGTGACGATCGGGAAGATGCTCCGGCTGACCGAGGTGCGCGGCTCGCCCACGTGACCCGCCTCGCGCCACGCGGCGCGGAAGGCGTCGAGCTGCTGCGCCTGCAGGAGGTCGAAGGGCGTGCCGTCGGCCTCCGTGAGGAGCGTCGACGACATGAGGTTGACGCCGATGCGACCCGCCCACTCGGCCGTCGCCGTCGTGCCGGCGCCCCACCAGATGCGCTGACGGAGTCCGCGGGAATGCGGCTCGATGCGCTGCAGGCCCGTGCCGCCGCCGAAGGGGCTCATCGGGTCGCGCTCGGCGAGACCCTCGCCGTCGATCGCTCGGAGGAAGAGGTCGAAGTGCTCACGCGCGATGTCGGCACCGCGGGGGTCTTGCGAGCCCGTGTACCCGAAGGCCTCGTAGCCGTTCTTGACCGTCTCGGGTGACCCACGGCTCACGCCGAGGGCGAGGCGGTTCCCGCTGATGAGGTCGACGGATGCCGCCTCCTCGGCGAGCATGAGCGGGTTCTCGTACCGCATGTCGATGACGCCGGTGCCGACCTCGATCCGCGAGGTGCGCGCGGCGATCGCGGCGAGCAGGGGCATGGGGGCGGCCTGCTGACGCGCGAAGTGGTGCACGCGGAACGAGACGCCGTTGATCCCGAGGTCGTCCATGCCCTGGGCGAGGTCGATCGCCTGGAGCATCGAGTCGCCGGCGGTCAGCTGACGACCGCCGCCGAGGGGGCCGTAATGGCCGAAGGAGAGGGTGCCGAAGGAGCGCATACGTGGTGCAACGCGGCATCCGTCGATCTATTCCCACGCATGAATCGGACGTGGCACGATGCACAGAATGAACACGGACGACGAGAGCGAACTCGCTCGTCTGCGCGCGCGAGCGTATGGGCCGCACGCCGACATCTCCGACGATCCTCGCGCCGTCGCCCGTTTGGCCGAGCTCGAAGAGGTCGATCGACGGGCGCGTGCGACGAGGACGGCTCCCGCTCCGGGCCCGAGTGCGCCGGCGCAGGCCACCGATGCGGAGGATCTTCCCGCGCCGGGGACGGGAGGCGAGCCGGACACGGCGGATGACGGCGTCCGGGCACGTCGCCGGTGGTCCGTGCCGATCCGGTCGCGCCGCGCGGTCTGGGCCTGGGCACTGACGATCGCCGTCGTGGCCGCCGCGTCGAGCGCCGTGACCGCCGCCAGCCTGGACATCGTGCCGGTGTCGAGCAGCGCCGGCGTCCCCCAGATCGCGACGCTCACCCCCGATGTCGGACGCGCGTTGCCGGGCGCGTTCGGTCCGCTGAGCTCCGACGCGCGGGCGTACCCGGACTTCTACGGCATGACCGCGTTCGTGTCGTACGCGCAGTTCGGCCCCGAGGGGGAGCGCAACGCCTGCATCTTCCTCGTGCCGACCGACACCCTCGACAAGCTCGAGGAGGGGGGTTACTCCGCCGGCTTCTCGGAATCGGGCTGCGGCGCGGGGGTGTTCCCGGCGGCCGTCCAGTTCGTGGTGAACTCGCTGGAGCCCGCCGAGTTCGTCGCGCGTTTCCCCCCGGGCTCGAGCGTGCAGTTCATCTTCGACGGAGAGAACCTCGGCGTCTTCAGCGACGCCGGGTGAGCGGGCGCGCTCGCTTCCGGCACGGGGACGAGCGTGACACCATGCAGAAGATGGACGCGGACGAAGCTCACGAACTCGAACGCCTCCGCGCGCGGGCATACGGCCCGCACGCCGACATCACGAGCGATCCCGTCGCCCTCGCGCGTCTGCGCGAGCTGGAGGATCGGGAGCGGTCACGACCGCAGGCGGTGGCCCCGGAGCCGTCTGCGCGGGTCGACCCGGGTGCGGATGCCGCTGCGGAGCCGGTGGAGGAGGACGAGCGGTCCGCCACCGAGCCGCGCCCTCCGCGTCCGCCGCTGCTCCGGTCGCGACGGCGCGTGTGGATCGCCGCGCTCGCGATGGCGGTCGCAGTCGCGGCGACCAGCTCGGTGACCGCCGCCGCCGTCGGTTCCACCACCGTCGACGGCACCTCGGGGATCGCGCAGACGGATGCGTTGACGCCCGACCCGGGGGCGGAGCTCGGCGCGTCGGGCTACCTCGGCTTCGATCCGGAACAGACGCGCGGATTCGCCGACTACTACGGATTGACCGTCTTCTCCGGGGTCACCCAGATCGACTCGGACGGCAATCGGTCCGATTGCCTGATCGTCCTCAACACCGAGGAGGTCCGGGACGAGGGCTCGTCTCGCTCCTCGCCGCGCGGGGTGCGATTCGGGTCATGCGGGGCCGGTCCGTTTCCGGCGGCGGTGAAGTTCATCGTGAGCGCGTCGTTCCCGGAGCCCTTCCGCACGCGTTACCCGGTGGGCACCGCGATCCAGTTCGTGCTCGACGAGGACGAGGTCGGGGTGTTCGCGGCGACCCCGTGAGACGGTCCCGGGGGCTTCGACGAGCTCAGCCCCCTGCGCTTCGACGAGCTCAGCCACCTGCGCTTCGGCGAGCTGAGCCACCGGGGCTTCGACGAGCTCAGCCCCCTGGGTTTCGGCGAGCTGAGCCACCGGGGCTTCGACGGGCTCAGCCCCCTGGGTTTCGGCGAGCTGAGCCACGGCGGGAGGTGGTCCCTGAGCCTGTCGAAGGGTCCACCCGCCCCGCGGATGAGAGGCTGGGGGAGTGACCCCCCTCCTCGAACACGTGCCCGCCGGTGCCGATCCGGATGCCGTGTACCTCGGCTTCGTCGAGTGGGCGGCCTCGCGCGGGCTGACGCTCTACCCCGCGCAGGACGAAGCGGTCATCGAGATCGTCTCGGGCGCGAACGTGATCCTGTCGACCCCGACAGGTACGGGCAAGTCGCTCGTCGCGGTCGCCGCGCACGCGGCATCCCTCTCCCGGGGCGGCCGCACCTACTACACGGCGCCGATCAAGGCGCTCGTGAGCGAGAAGTTCTTCGCGCTCGTCGACATCTTCGGCGCCGAGAACGTCGGGATGGTCACGGGCGACTCCTCCGTCAACGCCGACGCTCCGATCATCTGCTGCACCGCGGAGATCCTCGCCAACCTCGCGCTGCGCCAGGGGGCGGATGCCGAGGTCGACCAGGTGGTGATGGACGAGTTCCACTACTACGGCGAAGCCGACCGCGGGTGGGCGTGGCAAGTGCCGCTGCTGCTGCTGAACCGGGCGCAGTTCATCCTCATGTCGGCGACGCTCGGCGACGTCGAGGACATCGCCGACGACCTCTCGCGCCGGACCGGTCGGCCGACCGCCCGCGTGACCGGGGTCGAGCGACCGGTGCCCCTGCACTTCGAGTACGCGCGCACCCCCGTGCACGAGACGGTGCAGGAGCTTCTCGACACCAAGCAGGCGCCCATCTACGTCGTGCACTTCTCGCAGGCCGCGGCGATGGAGCGGGCGCAGGCGCTGTCGTCGATCCGCATCATCGGGCGCGAGCAGCGCGACGAGATCGCCGAGGCGATCGGCGGCTTCCGATTCACCACCGGGTTCGGCAAGACCCTGTCGCGCTACGTCCGCGCCGGAATCGGCGTGCACCACGCCGGGATGCTGCCGCGGTACCGCCGCCTGGTTGAGACTCTCGCCCAGCGTGGCCTGCTGCGCGTCATCTGCGGCACCGACACCCTGGGCGTCGGCATCAACGTGCCGATCCGCACCGTGCTGATGACGGCGCTGACCAAGTACGACGGCACGCGCATGCGGCAGCTGTCCGCGCGAGAGTTCCACCAGATCGCGGGGCGCGCGGGCCGCGCCGGGTACGACACCGCGGGAACGGTCGTCGTCATGGCCCCCGATCACGAGATCGAGAACGCCGCGCAGATCCTCAAGGCCGGCGACGACCTCAAGAAGCAGAAGAAGATCGTCCGCAAGAAGGCGCCGCAGGGCTTCGTCAACTGGACCGAGCAGAGCTACGACCGCCTCGTCGCGGCCGAGCCCGAGCCGCTCGTGCCCCAGATGAAGCTCTCGGCCGCGATGCTCATCAACGTCATCGCGCGCGGCGGTAACGTGTTCGCCAACGTCCGCTCGCTGGTGTTCGACAACCACGAGCCCCGCGCCCGGCAGTACGAGCTCGCCCGGCGTGCGATCGCGATCTTCCGCACGCTCGTGCAGGCGGGCGTGGTCGAGGCGGGACCCGATGGCATCCGTCTCACCGTCGATCTGCAGCCGAACTTCGCGCTCAACCAGCCGCTGTCGCCGTTCGCGCTCGCCGCGATCGAGATGCTCGACCCCGAGGTCGAGCTCGGTAGGGGTCCGGATGCCGCGCCCGCCGGCGGCAGCGTCGGCACGGGGCACTACGCGCTCGACGTCGTCAGCGTCATCGAGGCGACGCTCGACGATCCGCGTCCGATCCTGTCGCAGCAGCAGTTCCGCGCCCGCGGGGAAGCCGTCGCGGCGATGAAGCGCGAAGGCATCGAGTACGACGAGCGTATGGAGCTGCTGGAGGAGATCACCTGGCCGAAGCCCCTCGACGAGCTGCTCGCCCAGGCGTACGAGGTGTTCGCCTCGAGCCAGCCGTGGATCCGCGACTTCGAGCTGTCGCCCAAGTCGGTCGTGCGCGACATGTACGAGCGGGCGTGCTCCTTCGGAGAGTACGTCTCGCTGTACCAGCTCGCCCGCAGCGAGGGCCTGGTGCTGCGCTACCTCAGCGACGCGTACCGGGCGATCCGCCAGACCGTGCCGGTCGACGCGCAGACCCCCGACCTGCTCGATCTCATCGCGTGGCTCGGCGAGGTCGTGCGCCAGGTCGACTCGAGCCTCGTCGACGAGTGGGAGCAGCTCGTCAACCCGGCCGACGATCCGTCGGCCCCGGTCGTTCCGCCGGCGCCGCCGTCGATCCTCACCAACCGACGGGCGTTCGTCGTGCTCGTGCGCAACGAGATGTTCCGTCGCGTGCAGCTGGCCGCGCTGCAAAAGGACGACGAACTGGTCGAACTCGATCCCGACGTCGACTGGCCGGGAGTTCTCGATCGCTACTTCGACGAGCACGACGCGATCGGCACCGGGGGAGCGGCCCGATCGTCAGCTCTCGTCGAGATCGACGAGTCCGCCGCCTCCGAGCGCGTCTGGCGGGTCGAGCAGACGATCGACGATCCCGCGGGAGACCACGACTGGCGCATCCGGGCCGAGGTCGATCTCGCCGCCAGCGAGGAGGAGGGCACGGCGATCGTGCGCGTCACCGAGGTTCTGCGGCTCTGACGCCTCCTCCCCACCCGGTGTCGGGGTGAAATTCCTCCCCCGCGCGCCGATCGTCGTGCCGGTGAGGGCTCGCCCCTGTCTACAGTCGGATGCACCACCTCGCGCACGAACGGAGTCGACATGGAGTCCCTTCCCCTGATCGCCACCGCCGTGGGTCTCGTGGTGACCATCTCGACCACGATCCTCGGCGGCACCAAATGGATGATCGTGAGGATGGAGGAGCGGACGGACCGGCGTTTCATCGAATCCGATCGTCGTACCGACCAACGGTTCGTTCGCCTCGAGAAGCACCTCGACGAGCGGTTCACGCGGGTGGATCAGCGGTTCGAGCAGGTGGACAGGCGGTTCGAGCAGGTCGATAAGCGATTCGAGCAGGTCGATAAGCGGTTCGAGCAGGTCGATAAGCGGTTCGAGCAGGTCGATAAGCGGTTCGAACAGGTGGATGAGCAGTTCGTGCAGGTCGCGCAGAGATTCGCGCAGGTCGACGAGCAGTTGCGATCCGTCGTCTCATCCGTGACGGAACTCAAGATCGCCGTTGCTCGGCTCGAGGGCCCGCACCCGCCGTTCCTCATCGCGCGCGGCTGACCCTCGACGGGCCCACGGACCGGCACCGCGTGCGGCCGGACCCTCGCACGAACACCGGATGCCGAAGCCCTGGGGCCCCGGCATCCGGTGTGGTGGTCGCTGCTTACGACTTGCGGGCGACGCGATTCTCGGCGCTGACCATCCACGACAGCTGCTCGAGGCGCTCGAGCACGCCGTGCAGGATGTCGGCGCTCGTGGGGTCTTCCTCGTCGACGTCGTCGTGCACGTCGCGGACGGTGCCGACGACCGCGTCGAGGCGCTCGGTGATGAGGTCGATGACCTCTGCCGTGTCGACCTCGCCCTGCGGGAACTCCGGAAGGGTGGTCGTCTCGGCGACCGTGTCGCTCCGGCCGTCGGGGAGCGCGTGCAGAGCGCGCATGCGCTCGGCGACCTCGTCGCCGAACTCGCGGGCCGCGTCGATGATCTCGTCGAGCTGGAGGTGGGTGTCGCGGAAGTTCTTGCCGACGACGTTCCAGTGCGCCTGCTTGCCCTGGATCGACAGTTCGATCAGGTCGACGAGGACCGCCTGGAGGCTGTCGGTCAGCTTCTCCGACGCCTGGAAGCCCTTCTCGGCGTTCTGCTCGTCGGTCGTCTCGGGTCCGCTGCCGCCGCGCGCGGGGCGGCGACGGTTCTTGGTCGGGGTGTCCTTGGTCGTCGTGGACATGCACGTTCCTTTCACTCGCGGTGCCTCCGACGTTAGATCGCCGCCGCTCCCGCGGGGCGGGGGTTGTGCGTCGCTGGGCATCGCGGTAACCGCTTCGGCGTCTAGGGGTTTCGGCGGGTAACGCGCCCGACGCGCGACAACACCCGAGGGCGTATGGAACCATGCGTTCAGACCGGGGGCGGTCCCCGGGGGACACGAGCATATGAGCGACGAAGCCGACGAGCTCGACCGGGCGTGGATCGACGCCGAGCACACGCTCCTCGCCGTGTTCGCGGGTGATGCCCGCGCCCACCTGCGTGTTCTCGAGGCCCGGCGGGACGGCGCGGAGTCGGACACCGCGCGCGCGGTATGGGGCGTGGCGGCGGCGATGGCAGCGGTCATCGCGTGTCGCTTCGACGAGGCATCCGTTCATGCCGATCGCGCGCTCCGATCGGCGACAGACCCCGCCTCCGCCGAGCACCGGCTCGCGGCGGCGGCCGTGTCGATGACCGACGCGATGTCGGGGGCGCAGCACGATCAGGGAGCCCGGCCCGATCCGCCGCTCCCGGACGACGCCGGACGCGGCGCCCTGCTCGTCCGCTACCTGCGGGCCGAGGCCGCTCTCAGCTCGGGGGCCTTCGACGTCGCAGACGCTCTGATCGCCGACGCCGGGCTCGAGCCCGGGCAGGTGGTCGCCCCGAAGGCGCCGCCGGACGCCCCCGTGGACGGTGCCGCCCTCACCCTGCAGCTGCTGTGGGCGCGCAGCAGCGCCTTCCACGGCCGGGCGGCACGGGTGCGGGCGATCCACGACGGCATCCAGGCCCGCTCGGCGGACGTGCCGCCGCGCGCCCACCTCGTCTTCCTGGCGATCGGATGCTACGGCGCCGCTCTCGCCGCGGATCGTGACCGCGCCTCCGCCCTGGCGGACGTCGTCCTCCACCGGGCACGCCGCGACGTCAACTACCTCTCGGTCGGCTCGTGCATCTACGTCGGGTGGGCGCTGCGCGCCCTGGGACAGGTCCAGCGCGCCGCGGCGCTCCTGGTCGCCGCCGCCGGACCCGACCTCCACCACTGCAAGATCTGGGACCGCGCGTTCATCTCCGAGGTGCTGGTCGAAGCGGCGCTCGAACGCGGGGACCGGTACGGCGCCGCCGTGATCGTCGATCGCGCGACGTCCCTTCAGCGGTATCCCGTCGCGGCCTCGGCGGTGACCCGCGCGAGAGGCGCCATGGCCCGCTCGGACGGCCTGGACGATCGCGCGAAGGGTCTGGCTTCGGCGGCGGTCTTGCTCGATCAGCGCGCGGGAGCTGCGACGGAGGTCCTCCGCGGCCGTCTGCTCGAAGCCGAGGCGTTGCTCGGCACCGACCCGGTCGAGGCGGCACGGATGCTCGAGACCGTCGCGACCGAGGCCGACGCCGCCGGCAACGAGTCGTTGCGCCGCCACGCGGCGCAGAAGTGGCGCGCCCTGCAGCAGCGCACGTCGGGTCTCGTTGCGGGGACCGCCGTGATGACGGCGCGTCAGCGCGAGGTCGTCGCCCTCGTCGCGGAGGGGCACAGCAACACCGCGATCGCGCAGGTCCTCTTCCTGTCGGCGCGGACCGTTCAGACGCATGTCTCCGACCTGCTGCGCATCACCGGGGCTCGCTCGCGCGCCGAGGTCGCCGCGTTGGCGGCGCCCGGTTCGACCTCCGCAATGATCGCGCTCACTCCCCGGCAACGCGAGATCGCCCGGCTCATCGCTCGCGGGCTGCGCAACAGCGAGATCGCCCGCGTCCTCTCGGTGAGCGACAAGACGGTCGAGAACCACGTCTCCGAGATCCTGCGCCGGCTCGGACGGCGATCGCGCGCGGGGATCGCGGGGCTGGCCGCCGCCGGTGAGGCGCCGCTTCCGTAGCCGCTCGCCCCGAAATCGACAACCCCGGCACATCGGCGGCTGGGCGTTCTTAGCGTGGAGCCGTGTCCTCCACTCCGTTCCCGCCGTCTCCGCCCCTGCGCGACTACGCCGCGATCGGCGACGGGCGAACGGTCGCGCTGATCGGGCGCGACGGGTCGATCGACTGGTTGCCCCTGCCCAACATCCACTCGCGGCCGGTCTTCGCGCGGCTCGTGGACGAGTCGGCCGGCGGATGCATCCGACTCGCGCCCGTGGGAGAGTACGAGGTCACCCGCCGCTACCTTCCCCGCACGAACGTCCTCGAGACCACCTTCACCACCGCGAGCGGCGTCGCGACATTGACGGATGCCATGGTGACCGGTATCGCCGGCCGCCTCCCGTGGGCGGAACTCGCGCGCCGCGTCGAGGGCGTGAAGGGCGAGGTCGAATTCGCGTGGTGCGTCCAGCCGGGGACGATGCTGCGCTCGGCAGCGCCGTGGACCGAGCGCATCGACGGCTTCTCGGTCATGCGCATCGGACACGTCTCTCTCGCCGTGGTCGGCCACGAGCACGGCATCCACGGAGAACCGGATGCCGGGAACGAGAGCATCGAGGGCGGCTTCACGACGTCGAAGGGCTCGCGCCACCTGCTCGTCCTCGCCGCCACCGAGGGGGAGCCGCTCCGCATTCCCGACGCGCAGAACGTCGACCGCGGGATCGATCGCACCGTCGACGGCTGGAAGATGTGGTCGGACGAGTTCTCGTACGACGGGCCGTGGGCGGATGACGTGCAGCGCAGCGCCCTCGCCCTGAAGCTGCTGCTCTTCAGCCCGACCGGTGCGATCGCGGCGGCGGCGACGACCTCGCTGCCCGAGAACCCCCGCGGCGGGAAGAACTGGGACTACCGCTACGCCTGGGTGCGCGACCTCGCCTACACCGCTCACGCGTGGGTCGGCTTCGGTCTGCGCGAAGAGACCCACGCGGCGATCTCGTGGCTGCTGCGCACGATCCGCAAGAACGGCCCCGAGGTGCAGGTGATGTACACCCTCGACGGCGACGCCGAGATCGGCCTCGAGAAGCACGACGTCCCGGGCTGGAACGGCTCGCAGCCGGTGGTCACCGGAAACCCCGCCCAGGGGCAGCTGCAACTCGGCGTGTACGGCGACCTCATCGCGCTGTGCCGCACCTACGTCGAGGCGGGGAACCGCCTCGACATCCAGACCGGCCGCCTGCTCGCCGATGTCGCCGACCGCACGTGCGACCTCTGGCGACGCGAGGATTCGGGCATGTGGGAGTTGCCGGAACTCCGCCACTACACCTCGTCGAAGATGGGCTGCTGGAAGGCCCTCGACGATGCGCAGTGGCTCGCACAGGGCGGGCACATCCCCGACAACGGCGACCGCTGGCGCGCCGAGCGCGACCGCATCCATCGCTGGGTCGAGGAGCGCTGCTGGTCCGAAGAGCTCCAGGCGTACACGCTCGCCCCGGGAAGCGAGGACCTCGACGCCTCGGTGCTCCTGCACGCGCCCACCGGCTTCGACCGCGGGGAACGCATGTCGAAGACCCTGGATGCCATCACCGAGCGCCTCGGCACCGAGAACCACCTCGTCTACCGCTACACGGGCATGGACCAGGAGGAGCAGACCTTCGTCGCCTGCGCCTTCTGGCGAGCCACCGCTCTCGCCTGCGTCGGTCGGCACGCGGAGGCGATCGAGGCGATGGACGCGCTCGTCGCGCAGGCGAACGACGTCGGCATCTATTCCGAGATGATCGCCGAGTCCGACGGGGCGTTCTGGGGCAACCTCCCCCAGGCCCTCAGCCACCTCGCTCTCATCAACGCCGCCCTCGTCATCCGCGATGTCGTGGATGCCGATGAGCTCGGTGGCCGTTGATCCGGCCGGGTGCGTGACACCCGGCATCCATCCCCCACCGAAAGGACGTGTCATGAGCACGCAGTACACCTTCACCGACCCCACGAAGCTCTACGCCGACATCGAACCGCAGGCGCAGGACCAGCCCGAACCGGGCCTCGACGCGAAGCTCACCCCGAAGGCGGCTCTCGGCGAGGACACCTACGTCGGCAGCGAGCGCCTGAAGGGCCGGAAGGCGCTGATCACCGGCGCCGACTCGGGTATCGGCGCGGCCACCGCGATCGCCTTCGCCCGCGAGGGCGCGTCGGTCGCGATGTCGTACCTGCCCGAGGAGAAGCAGGATGCCGACCGGATCGCGGGCATCCTCCGCGAGGCCGGGGCCACCGTCGTGCAGATCCCCGGCGACCTGCGCGAGCGCGAGTACGCCACCACGCTGGTCAAGGAAGCGGTTGAGGGCCTCGGCGGCCTCGACATCGTCGTCAACAACGGCGGCAAGCAGATCTTCAACGAAGACGTCACGACGCTGTCGGACGAGCAGTTCGACGACACCTTCAAGACCAACGTCTACGCGATGTTCTGGATCTGCAAAGAGGCGGTGCCGCACCTGAAGCCCGGCTCCACGATCATCAACACGACGTCGATCCAGGCGTATTCGCCGGCGCCGATCCTCGTCGACTACGCCTCGACGAAGTCGACGATCAACACCTTCACCAAGGCGCTCGGTCAGCAGCTGGCGCCGAAGGGCATCCGGGTGAACGCGGTGGCGCCCGGCCCGATCTGGACGCCGCTGCAGGTCACCGACGGCCAGCCGAACGAGAAGGTCGACGAGTTCGGCGAGGAGACCCCGCTCGGACGCATGGGTCAGCCCGCAGAGCTCGCCCCGGCGTACGTGTACCTCGCCTCGGCGGAGTCGAGCTACGTGATCGGCGAGACGTTGAACGTCAACGGCGGAATGCCGACCCCGTAAGCGCGCGGGGAGGGAGGGGCCGTCGTCCGGGTGCGGGCGGCGGCCCTTCGGCATCCGCGGGTCCCGGTCCCTTCGACAAGCTCAGGGACCTTCGTGCGCGGAGGTGGCTGAGCTTGTCGAAGCCTCCGGTCCCTTCGACGGGCTCAGGGACCTGGGGTGCGGTGGGGGTGGCTGAGCTTGTCGAAGCCTCCGGTCCCTTCGACGGGCTCAGGGAGCTGGGTTGCGGGGGTGGCTGAGCCTGTCGAAGCCTCCGGTCAGAGGAGCGCCTTGCGGTAGAAGATCTCGCCGTCGGCCGTCTCCTCGGAGCGGTGGTAGCCCTCGCGCTCGTAGAGACGCTGGTTGGCCTCGCTGAGACCGCCCGTGAAGAGCTCGGCCTCGGTCGCGCCGGCCTCGCGACCCCGATCCTCGACGGCTCCGAGCAGGAGAGTCCCGAGACCCTCGCCCTGCTGGTCGGGGGCGATGGCGAGTCGGCCGATGAGCAGCAGGTCGCCATCCCGGCGCGCCCGCACCGCGCCGACGATGCGGTGGTCCGTCACCGCCACGCAGCCGAGGTTCTCGACAAGTTCGGCGCGCAGCTCCTCGAGGGTCTGCGTGAGCGGTGGCATGTCGGGGTCGCCGTAGATGAGTGCCTCGCTCGCGAAGGCGGCGCGCTGGATGGTGAGCACCTCTCCGGCGTCGTCGGGGGTGATGGGGCGGATGCGGGGGCTGCTGCTCATGGTCGCTTTCCGAAAGAGGGTGAACAAAAGACGCCGAAACGACGGCGGTCCGAGACCGCGAGGTTAACTACGATGGCTGTGGCCAGCTATGAACGACTTCTTCGATACCCGTGTCCGCACCGCCGACGTCGCCGACACGCAGGCCTGGCTCCAGGCGCAGTACGGGCACGTCGACGTCCAGGCCGATGACGCGTCGTTCGGCGAGCACGCGATCGGAGACGGCGGATTCTCGCTGCGCCACCTCGACTGGGACTGCCGTGCCGAGGTCATCTACGAAGCGGACCGATTCTTCGTGGCCACCTCCACGCCGGGCTACGCCTGGAGCATCGGATCGGATGCCGGGGAGTACAGCGTCGAACCGGGCATCGTTCAGCCGGGCCAGGAGTTGATCGGCCGACCCAGCTCGACGCGACTGCACCTCGCCGCCTTCGACGCCGACCGGCTCACCGAGACCGCGCGCACGATCTACGGCGACGAGACGCTCTGCGTGCGGTTCCAGGGCACCGCACCGGTCTCGCGGAGGATGCGCGAGTACTGGCTCGCCACGCTGCGGTGGTCGCTGACCCAGGCGCCGATGATGGCGGAACCTCTCGTGCGCGCTCACGTGTACCGCTCTCTCGCCTCCGCGACGCTCGAGACCTTCGCCCTCGTGGGCGATCCGCGCGAGCGGCGCGCCTCGGCCATCGAGCAGGCTTCGATCTACGCGTCCGCGACCGCGTGGCTCGACGATCACGCGTCGCTGCCCATCACGATCGACGACGCCGCGGGCGCGGTCGGCACCTCCCGCGAGGGCCTGCGCCGTGCTTTCGCCGCGAACGGCCATCTGACGCGGACGCCCGAGACCTATCTTGCGGCGGCTCGCGTGAGCGCGGCCCACGCCGACCTCATCGCCGCGGATCCCGCGGCCACCTCGGTCGCGCAGGTGGCGGCCCGTTGGGGCTTCGCCGCTCCGGGACGGTTCGTCCAGGCATACCGCGACGCGTATGGCGTCGATCCGCAGACGACTCTCGATCGCTGAGCCGTTCAGCGGTCGCGGTCGGTGTACTCGCCGGGGTTGTCGAGATCTTCCCGGTCGTCCTTCCCCGACGGCAGCTGCACGTCGGTGTAGGCGCCGGCCTCGTCGGCACGCGGCCGCGATTCGGTGCCGTCGGTGTTCTCCCGGTCCACGTACTCGCCGGGCAGATCGGCGCTGCCGTGGTCCCGCTCGCCGTCGGGGAGCTGCACGTCGGTGTACTCGCCCTCATCGGGTCCGGTTCCGCGGCCTGTGGTGTCGCGTTCGCTCATCGTTGGGTCTCCCGCCGTCGTGGTGCTCTCGACGCTAGACCGCGCGGCGCACACGCGCCCGGCCTTGACAGATACGCCCGATCCGCCCCGTGTCAAGGGCGGCCGCCCGGGTGGGGGAGCGGGGGAGAGTGGAGGCATGCCAGCTCTCGCCATCATCCTCGTCATCGTGGGACTCGTCCTGCTGTTCCTCGGCCTCTTCGTCGAGGCGGTGAAGTTCCTGCTCTGGGTGGGAATCGTCATCCTCATCGTGGGCGTGATCGCCGCCCTCATGCGGTTCATCCGCCGAAACGCCTGACCTGACGTCCTCCCGCCCGCTCGGTTCTTCCGGGCGGGCGGTTCGTCATGCCCGCGCCCTCACGCGGAGAAGAGATCGCTCGCGCGCGGCGCGTGCGTCGCCGCCACGGCATCCAGCGCCGGACCCAGCTCCGGATGCCGGAAGCGGAAGCCGGCGTCGGTGAGCACACGCGGCACGGCCCACCGGCTCTTCAGCACCAGCTCGGGCTCGTTGCGCAGGAGCGCCATCGCGGGATCGAGCATCCACCGGAACGCGGGGAGGCCGACCCTCCGCCGCGCGACGCGCCGGACCTCGCGCATGAGCGTGCGGTTGTCGCTGACCCCCGGTGCCGACAGGTTGACCGGCCCCTCGAGATCGTCGCGATCGCGGAGGAACAGAACGGATGCCACGACGTCGTCGATGTGGATCCAGCTGAAGCGCTGACGACCCGAGGTCCGGTGCCAGTTCGACCACACCGGTCCGGTCGGGTGCGCGCCGATGCCGCGATAGCGGCGGTGCGGGAACCACCAGCTGTCGATCTGCGGTCCGCCGAGACCGAGGCGGCCGAGGGCGAAGAGCATGCGCGTCGCCGGCCCGTCCCCGAGGACGATCGCCATACGCAGAGCCACGCGGCGGGTCTGCGGAAGGTCGCCGTCGAAGAACGCCCGCTCCCACGAGGTCGCCACGTCGACCGAGAAGCCGTCGCCGATGACGCCGTCGCGCTCGTCGTTGCCGTGCTCGGTCTCATGCCGGTAGATGGTCGCCGTCGAGGCGTTGAACCAGACGCGCGGGGCGTGGGCGGCCGCGCGGACCGCGCGATGGAGGGACCGCGTCGTCTCGACCCGCGACCGGAGGATCTCGTCGCGCGCAGCGTCGGTGTACCGGCACGACACGATCTTGCCGGCGAGGTTGACGAGCACGTCGGCACCGTCGACGAGGCGGTCGATCGCCGGTTGATCGCCCCAGGTCGCGGTGCCCGTGCGGCCGATCGTGTCGACGTCGTAGCCCTCGTCGCGGAACGCGGATGCCAGCGCTCGGCCGACGAAGCCACTCGCTCCGGCGATGACGACACGGGGTCGGGGCACGGCATCCTCCTGGGTCGGATTCAGCCTAGGGGGAGTGCCGGCGAACGCGGGCGTCGGCAGAATGGGAGGCATGGCGCACCCGCTCGACGTGGCTCCCCTCCTGACGCTGCGCGACGGGTACGGCGATCGCGAGGAGTCCGAGGCCATCCGACTTTTCGCGGAGGCGAACGGCGCGCGGTTCTGGCCGCTCATGATGGATCAGCCCCTGCCGGGGGTGGTGTTCCGCGATGCCACGGGCGCGTCGCGCCACCTGCAGGGGGCGGGCCGCATCGTCCGGTTCCCCGGGGAGCCCGAGATCGAGATCGCCAACTCGGGGTTCCAACACGCCATCGACCTCAACGTGATGAGTTCGGGCTGGGGCTACGCGGCCGTGCGCCCGTCTCGTCCCGCTCCGGCTCTGCTCGTCGAGACGGCGAGCGCCCGAGCGGTCCGTCTGCTGCCGGCCATCCCGACGGCGGCGGAGACCCTGACACTCGGGGGTGCGGAGGCGTACGTCGACGCCCGCGCGGCGCACTGGGCCCGCGGCATCCTGCGTCCCGACCTCCTCGCGCTGCTCGACGACCCGGGCCTGCCCTTCGACCTCGAGATCGTGGAGGGATGGCTGTTCCTCTACAGTCCGCGTCAGCTCTCGGTGGCCGACCCCCGGGTGTGGCGACGCACCCTGGGGGTGGTGGCGGCGGTGCACGAGGCGGTGGAGGCGGCCGACGGCGCCGGGGTCGTGGCATCCGGAGTTCCCGTGGGGCTGCCGATGACGGACCGGCCGTGGAAGGGCGGGGCGCGCAAAGCCCTGTGGATCTACGGGTCCCTGATCGCTGGCATGGCGGTCGTGGGCGGGTGCGTCGCGCTGTTCGCGCGGTGACGGCGGCGGTCGGCGTCGAGCGCGCCTGACACAATGGGAGCCATGCGACGGCACGAACGGGGAACGCGCGTCGCGCGCGGGGCCGTCGCCGCCGCTCTGGCGACGTTCGTCGCCCTGCTCTCGCACGTGACCGCCGGGGGAGCGATGCCGGGCGCGGTGGGGATCGTCGTCCCGCTCGCGCTCTCGTTCGTCGCGTGCACGGCCCTCGCCGGTCGTCGGCTGTCGGCGATCCGTCTGGGCCTCGCCGTGGCGCTGAGTCAGGCGCTGTTCCATACGTTGTTCGTCCTCGGCAGCTACCAGCCGGGTCTCGCCGCCGGGCACGTCCACGGCGCGGCCGGCGCGATGACCGCGCTCGGTGCGGATTCCCTGCCGATGACGATGGCCCCGGATGCCACGATGTGGGGCGGGCACCTCGTCGCCGCCGCGTTGACCACCGTCGCCCTGCACCGCGGGGAGCGCGCCGTCGCGCGCCTGCGCGAACTCGCCGTCCGCCTCGGCGCGTGGCTCGGGGCGCGGGTCCGCATCCTCACCGTCGCGCCCGGGCCCGCGCCCGTGCGCCGCGTCCTCGCTGAGATCGTCGTCGACGTCCGCGCGGTCTCGGTCCTGCTGGCGGCGACCGCTCGGCGGCGCGGCCCGCCTCTCGGCGCGCACTGACGCCCGCCCCGCGCGATCCGTCGCGGGGCGTTCGGTCGTCGGCATCCGGTGTCTGACGCTCTCGCGTGCTCGGCACCCGCCGCGACCGACCCGCTGCGCACGCGCGCGGCGGGGATTCGCGTCCCTCCAGGACGCCCGTGTCCGTCGTGCCGTGCCGTCGTCGACGCGCGGGGCAGCGCTGTGCGCTGAACCCCGCCGCTGAGGCGCGCGCGGCATCGCCGAAAGAAAGAACCCCATGATCCGCTTCCGCGCTGTCGCGGTCGGCTGGGCCGTGGCCGTCGTCGTCGTTCTGACGTCGGTCGTCCCGGCATCCGCCCACGACCAGCTGTCATCCAGTTCACCCGCTCCGGATGAGCGTCTGCCCTCCGCCCCCGATGAGATCACCCTGACCTTCTCGGCCGACGTCCTCGACGTGGGCGCCGACATCATCGTCGCCGACGGGGACGGCACCGATTGGGCGGTCGGCGACCCCGACATCGCCTCGTCGACCGTCGCCGTCGGCCTCAAGGAGGGCATGCCCGCCGCGGGATACGAGGTGCGCTGGCGCGTCGTCTCGAGCGACGGCCACCCCATCTCGGGCGTCATCCCGTTCACGGTCGGCGACGCGGCCCCGCTCGAGCGGACGCCCGCTCCGGCGAGTCCGTCCGCCGTCGCGGCTCCCGCGTCCGACGATCCGGGCGTCCCGCGTGTCGTGATCGTCGCCGCCCTCGGCGCGGGCATCGCCCTCGCCGCTCTCCTCCTCGTCTCTCTCCTCCGCCGCGCCGCGCGCGGCCGACAGTCCGGAAAGGTCTCGTCATGAACACCCGCTCCCTGCGCTTCGGCGCCGTTGCCCTCCTCGCCACCCTCGCCCTCGCCGGTTGCGCCGGCACGACGGCCCCCGCCCCCGCCTCCGAGTCGGCGGTGTTCTCCAGCTCGAACGTGTGGGTCAAAGCCGCCGACGGCGGGATGACCGCCGGCTTCGGCGAGCTCACGAACACCGGAGACACCGACCTCACGGTCGTTTCCGCGACCAGCCCCGCCACCTCGTCGATGCAGCTGCACGAGACGGTGCAGAACGAGAACGGCCAGATGATCATGCGGGAGGTCGAGGGCGGATTCGTGATCCCGGCCCACGGCTCGCTCGCGCTCGCCCCGGGTGGGAACCACCTGATGTTCATGGACGTCACCTCCCCGCTGCGCGCGGGTGACGACACCACGATCACCCTGACGTTCTCCGACGCGTCGACCGTAGAGATCACCGCGCCGGTCAAGGAGTTCGCCGGGGCGAACGAGAACTACGACGACGGCATGGGCGACATGGACATGGGCAAGTGAGGGCGCGCCTCGACACACGGCGCGGCCCGAGCCGGCGCACGTTCCTCCTCGGGGGAGCGGTCGCCGGGGTCGGCGCGGTCGCGGCGATCGGTGTCGACGCGGCCGCGTCGGCACAGGATGCCGCCCCCTCGGCGCCGTTGAACGGAGAGGTGACCGTTCCGTTCCACGGCATCCATCAAGCCGGGATCGACACCGACGCCCAGGCGCACGCGTCGCTCATCGCGCTTGACCTGCGGTCTGAGGTCGACCGCGACGGGCTTCGCCGGCTTCTGCGTACGCTCACCGACGACGCCGCCCGTCTGACGCGGGGCGAGGCGGCCCTGGCCGACACCGAGCCCGAGCTCGCGACCGCGCCGGCGCGCCTGACGGTGACCTTCGGGTTCGGGCCCGCGCTCGTCGCGCGGGCCGGTGCGGTCGCTCCGCCGTGGTTGCGCCCGCTGCCCGCGTTCTCGATCGACCGGCTCCGACCGGAGTACGGCGACGGCGACCTGTTGCTCCAGATCGCCGCCGACGATCCGGTGACGGTGGCCCACGCCGCGCGGATGCTGCTCAAGGACGCGCGCGCCTTCGCCACCCCGCGCTGGGTGCAGCAGGGGTTCCGACGTGCGCACGGCACGGAGCGCCCCGGCACGACGATGCGCAACCTCTTCGGGCAGGTCGACGGCACGGCCAACCCCGTACCGGGGACGACCGCGTTCGACGACGTCGTGTGGGCCCGGGAGGGCTGGCTGGCGGGAGGCACCGGCATGGTGGTGCGCCGCATCGCGATGAACCTCGACACCTGGGACCACCTCGACCGGCCCGGGCGCGATCAGGCCGTCGGGCGGTTCCAGTCGACGGGCGCGCCCCTGACCGGAACCGACGAGTTCGATGAGCCGGACTTCGCGGCGAAGGATGCCATCGGCTTCCCCGTCATTCCGGAGTTCTCGCACCTCCGCCGGTCGCGACCGGAGGAGCCCTCGCAGCGGATCTTCCGCCGCGGCTACAACTACGACCAGACCCCTCCCGCCGGGGACGTCAGCGATGCGGGGCTGGTCTTCGTGTCGTTCCAGGCCGACGTGGACGCGCAGTTCGTGCCGATCCAGCAGCGGCTCGACGAGCTCGACCTGCTGAACCAGTGGACGACGCCGATCGGGTCGGCGGTCTTCGCCGTGCCGCCGGGGTGCGGCGAGGGCGGCTTCATCGGAGAGGGGATCCTGTCGTGACGACGACGCGATCGGACGGGTCTTCCCCGTCGGGTGCCGCGCTGTCGGGTGCCGCGCTGTCGGGTGCCGCGCTGTCGGGTGCCGCCCCGTCGAGTGCCGCCCGGTCGGGTGCCGCCCCGTCGGGTGTCCAAGAAACCCGGAGCTCCGGGGGCGGGAGTCCGGGTGTTCTGGACGCTCAACCGGCTCGCGGCGCCGGAGGCGTGGCATCCGGTTCCGGCCGCACGGGATGGTTCACGGCGCTGCTGCGGCGGGTGCACTTCTTCGCGGGGCTCCTCGTGGGGCCGTTCCTCCTCATCGCGGCGGTGAGTGGCGGGCTGTACGCGCTCACGCCCACGATCGAGAAGGCGGTGTACTCCCACGAACTCACGGCGACCTCGAACCTGCCCGGGATGCCGTTGGCCGACCAGATCCGGGCCGCCGAGGCGTACGTCGGTTCCGGTGCCGCGCCCGTCGCCGTGCGGCCCGCGCCCGAACCCGGCGCGACCACGCGCGTCATGTTCGCCGACGAGTCGCTTCCGGAGAGCACCACCCGGGCGATCTTCGTCGACCCCGCCACGACGCAGGTCCGCGGCGATCTCCCCGTCTACGGCACGAGCGGAGCGCTGCCGGTCCGGCACTGGATCAGCGATCTGCACCGCTCCCTCCACGTGGGTGCCCCGGGTCGGTGGTACAGCGAGCTCGCGGCATCCTGGCTCGGAATCGTCGCTCTCGCGGGGCTGGGACTCTGGATCGGACGATTCGTGCGGAGCCGTCGCGGACGCCGCGATCTCTTGCGACCGAACCGCGGGCACCGCGGGTACCGTCGCCTGTCGGGCTGGCACTCGGCGGTCGGGATCTGGGTCGTGCTGGGGGCGCTGTTCCTCTCGGCGACCGGGATCACCTGGTCGACGTTCGCGGGCGCCCACGTGACGGACCTGCGCGCCGCGATCGGCGGCGCGACGCCGTCGCTGGACACCTCGCTCGACGGCACAGCCACCGCCGGGGGAGCGCACGCGGATCACGGTGGGGCGGCGCCCGGACAGCCGACGGGCGCGGCGAACCCGGCGACCTTCGACGCGGTGCTCGCGATCGCGAAGCGGATCAACGTCAACACCGGCGACGTCGAGATCCGCCCGCCGAGCGCTCCCGGCACCGCCTGGGTCGTGCAGGAGATCCACCGGAGCTTTCCGACCGAGGTGGACGCGGTGGCGATCGACGGTTCGACGATGCAGGTCGTCGACCGCGTCGACTTCGCGGACTTCCCGCTGCTCGCGAAGCTCTCGCGCTGGGGCATCGACCTGCACATGGGATCGATGTTCGGCCTGGTCAACCAGCTGGCGCTGTTCGCGCTGGCCGTCGGAATCGCCGCCCTCGTCGTGCTCGGTTACGCGATGTGGTGGAAGCGTCGCCCGACGCGGGGAGTCGCGGCCCCGCCCGCGCGCGGTGCTCTGCGCGGTGCGCCGTGGTGGGGAGTCGGAGCGGTCGTCGTCGTCGCGGTGCTGATCGGATGGGTGCTCCCGATGGTCGGCTATCCGCTGGCGGCCTTCGTCGTGCTCGACGTGCTGCTCGGGTGGCGCGCGCGGCGGCGGATCGATCGCCCGGGCCGGACGCCGGTCGAGGGAGTCAGCGCAGCAACTGATGCATCGTCACCGAGCCGTTCGTTGGCTCGGTGAAGCCCAGGCTGCGGTATAGCGCCTGACCCGGCGGGTCGGCCAAGAGCGTCACGTACGCACCCTCGGGGGCCTTCGCGCGGATCTCCGCGAGAAGGCCCTCGAGGATGCGGCGCCCGAGTCCGCGCCGCTGGTAGCCGGGGAGGGTCGCCATGTCGGCCACGAGGAAGTACCACCCGCCGTCGCCGATGACCCGACCCATCGCGACCGCTCGACCCCCGGCATCCACGATCCGTCGCCATGCCCAGCTGTTCGTCAGTGCCGGTGCGCCCTGCTCGGGGCGCTTCGGCGTGAGTCCCGAGGCGCGGCGGAGCTCGAGATAGTCCTCGAGCGTCGGGGCGAGGGGTTCGAGGCGGAGGTCGTCCATCGTCCCAGCCTGGCACGCGTCAGCTGCCGGGCCGGGCCCGATCAGGCGTCGTCGGGATCGGGCAGGCTCTGCGCGATGCGGCTCGAGGCGGCGGAGTCGCGGCCCACTCCGGGCTGGTACTTCGCGATGGGGTCGTCGCCGTCGACGTGCGGCTCCGGCTCGTCGGTCGCGGCGGGCGCCGTCGCGGGAGTGTCTTCGTGGTGGCGCGAGGTCGACCCGTTGCCGCCGCGCGCGTCGTCGGTGCCGCGTTCCATGCCGCCGTCCGCGGCCCGCGTGCCAACTCCGGGCAGGTCGTTCTGGCTCGAGACGTTCTGCACGCGGGCGTCGTCGTCGGGATCGATCTCGGTTGCGGCGACCGCTCCGCTGTCGGCTCCGGCACCGCCCGCGGGGACGTCGGCGGTGAGGCCGTCGGAGTTCGCGACCGTGTCGTCGTGATCCGCGCCGGGGAGATGCTCGGGGGTGGGGGTGCTCATGGCGGTCCTTCCGTGGGATGTGCGGCCACGCTAGGCGCGGGGTCCGACATCGGTGACGGGGTTGACGCGGGGAGAACGCCCGAGTCCCGGCATCCACCCGCCCCGATGTCGGAGGCGCTGGCTAGGCTCGAGACAGCGTCGAAAGGACACCCCATGCAGCAGCGCCCCCTCTCCCGTACCGGCCGCGATGTCTCGGCGATCGGTCTCGGTACCTGGCAACTCGGTGCCGACTGGGGGGATGTCAGCGAAGACGACGCGCGCGCGGTGCTCGCCGCCTCGGCCGACGCCGGCGTCACCCTCTTCGACACCGCCGACGTCTACGGCGACGGCCGGTCCGAGCAGATCATCGGGTCGTTCTTGAAGCGCCGGGATGCCGATGACATCACCGTCGCGACCAAGATGGGCCGCCGCGAAGACCAGGTGCCCGAGAACTACGTCATGGAGAACCTCCGTGGCTGGCTCGACCGCTCGCGCCGTCTGCTCGACACCGAGACGCTCGACCTCGTGCAGCTGCACTGCCCGCCGTCCGCGGTGATCGACGACGACGCCACGTGGGACGCGCTGGATCAGCTCGTGTCCGAGGGGGTGATCGCCGCGTACGGTGCCTCGGTCGAGACGATGGACCAGGCTCTGTCGGCGCTGAACCGCCCGAACCTGACCAACCTGCAGATCATCTTCAACCCGTTCCGCCTCAAGCCCCTCGACGAGGTGCTGCCGCTCGCGGCCGAGAAGAACGTGGCCGTGTTCGCCCGTGTGCCCCTGGCGAGCGGGTTGCTCTCGGGGAAGTACTCCCGGTCCACGACGTTCGCCGAGAACGACCACCGCACCTACAACCGCAACGGCGAGGCGTTCGACAAGGGCGAGACGTTCTCGGGTGTGCCGTTCGACGAGGGCGTGGCCGCGGCCGACGAGCTCAAGGCATCCCTCCCCGAGGGTGTGACACTGCCCGCGGCGACGCTCGCGTGGATCGCGTCCCGCGAGGGGGTGACCTCGGTCATCCCGGGAGCGCGCTCGGTGTCGCAGGCCACCGCGAACGCTGAGGCGGCGGAGCTGCTCGAGGGCGGCTTCGACCTCGACGCGTTCGACGCTCTCGTCCGCGACGTGTACGACCGCCGTCTGCGCGCGGAGATCCACTCGCAGTGGTGACCCACGCATGACGAGAGCCGGGCCCGCCTCTACAGGCGGACCCGGCTCTCGTCGTTCGGGGGAGGCGTCAGCTGACGTCGCCGCGCCACGCGCCGGACTCGGCACCGCGCGACTCGATGTACTTCTTGAAGTTCTCGAGGTCCTTCTTGACCGAGTGGTCGTCCGCGCCGAAGACCGCGCCGAGCTTCTCGAGGACGCCGGTGGGCGCCCAGTCGATCTGGACCGTGACGCGCGTCTCGTCGTCCGACAGACGGTGGAAGGTCACGACACCGGCGTGGTTCTCGTCCCCGCCGATGCTGTTCCACGCGACCCGCTCGTCGGGGTGCTGCTCGGTGATCTCGGCGTCGAACTCGCGCTCGGCCCCGGCGATCTTCACCTTCCAGTGCGTGAGGGTGTCGTTCTTCTGCGTGATGGACTCCACGAAGCTCATGAAGTGCGGGAACTCCTCGAACTGCGTCCACTGGTTGTACGCGACGCGGACGGGAACGTTCACGTCGATGGTTTCGATGACCTGTGCCATGGTGTCCTCTTTCGTGTGGTTTCCGGGGTGCCCCCAGTCTTCGCGCGTCGCGGTCGCCCCACCCCCGGGGTTGAGGGATCAGCGTTCATGACCTATACGCGCGGGTGCTCATCGCGGGGGAGGTGGCTGAGCTTGTCGAAGCCTCCGGCGCGTGGTGGCGGTGCGGTCCCTTCGGCGGGCTCAGGGACCTGGCGGGGTGGCTGGGGTGCGGTCCCTTCGATGGGCTCAGGGACCTGGCGGGGTGCGGTGGGTCAGGCGCGGCCGCGGAGGATCAGGTGCCAGTACACCCACGGCAGCACGCGCCGGTCGGCGATCCACGACAGCCTCCGCTCCCGGTACAGCGTGCGCCAGAACGGCACGGTCGGTTGCAGGTGCCCCCACCGGTCGAACTCCGCGAACACCACGGTGCCGCGCGACACGGTGAACGGCACCACGCTGTACCCGTTGTACTTCTGCGGGGGCGTTCGTCCCGCCAGGGTGGCGCGCAGGTTCTTCACGAGCGCCTTCGCCTGCTGGCGGATCGCTCCTCCGGACCGCCGGGTGGCCACCGCCGCCGCGTCGCCGACCGCCCAGATCTCCGGATGCCGCACGTGCTGCAGCGTCTCCGGATCCACGTCGACGAACCCGTGCGGATCATCGGATGCCGCGAGCCCGCTGCCCGCGATCCACTCGGGCGCGCGCTGCGGAGGAACCGCGTGCAGGACGTCGTACTCGAGGGTTTCGGACGCGTCGCCGCGACCGATCGTGAGCGTCCGGGTCTCGGCATCCACGGATCGGAGATCGCGGCTGTACCGCACCTCGATGCCGTACTCGTCGAGCTTGCGCTGCAGCTCGCGATCGATCGCCGGGATGCCGAACGGCACGGGGTCGGGGCACACGAACATCACGCGGATGTCGTCGCGGACCCCGATCGCGCGCCACCAGTCGCACGCGAGATACATCGGCTTCTGGGCGGCCGCGCCGCACGACGCGGGCTCGGGCGGCTGCGTGAAGACGACGGTTCCGGACCGGAGATCGCGCAGGACGGTGGAGGCCTTCGCGGCGAGGGCGTAGTCGTAGTTCGAGATGCCCGAGTCGGCGTCCATCGCCTCGGGCAGGCCGGGGACCTGCTCCCACGCCATGCGCATCCCGGCGCAGATGACGAGCTGGTCGTAGTCGATGCGCCCACCCGAGACGAGATGGACGCGACGGGTGTCGGCATCCACCGTGAAGACCTCGTCGCGCAGCCACCGCACCCCCGGAGGGATGACGTCGGCCTGGGCGCGCGCGGCCTCCGAGGCTCGGGCGGCTCCGCCGGCGATGTGCGACTGCAGGGGAGCGAAGACGTGGAGCGTCCGCGGCTCGATGACCGTGATGTCGGCCAGGCCGGCGCGGTGGAGGCGACCGGCGACCGACAACCCGGCGTTGCCACCGCCGATCACGACAATGCGGGGGTTCGTCATGTCCTCACGCAACGGCATGCCCCCGGTGTGCGCCAGCGCCTTGACAGCCGTGGCGGGGTGCCCGACTAGGCGAACGTCGTGGCGGCGACGCTGTCCTCGGCCGGCTCGGGCACGACGTACAGACCGGTGGGGGAGTTCGCCGTCGACATCAGGGCTTCGAGCCACGCGCGGTTCAGCGCCGGCGGGCGTCCGCCGTTGAACTTGAACACGAGGTTCGCTCGGGGGTGCAGCCACACCGAGGTGCGACCGCCGCCGGTGCTGATGTCGTCCTTCCAGACGAAGTAGAACGGTTCGCCGCGGCGCAGCTTGTTGCCGACCACGACCTGCAGGTGCGCGAGGAGCCGGTCCTCGAACTCGTTGCGGACCCCGCCCTCATAGATGAACTTGCCCACGTATCCCTCCCCGCGGGCCTCGAGCCCGCTGCTGCGTCCGTGCTATCGAAGCCGCTCGGCGGGGCAGCGCGGCCCGGCGCGCCCCGTCCGGGCGGCGCTTTGGGTACGAGTCTCAGCACCCGGGCGGTGTGCGGCGGGGACGACCCAGTAGTTTTCCCCGTAGTCCTCGCGCTGCCCGGTGCGTCGTCGCGCGGCTGTCAAGGGGCGGGTCCGGGTGCGGGAGCCGCGATGGGATGAGGGGGCCGTCAACGAAAGGATTCCCCATGAGCGACGCCTCGATCGACCCGTCCACCCCCGACGTCCCCGTCACCGACCCGGACGGCGGTCTCGCGGCCGCGCAGCCGCTGCGCGACGGAGACACCTCCATCGAGCCCGACCCCGCACTCGACCCCGCGCAGGCGGAATGGGACGCCACGACCGCCATCGACGCGGGGGTGGATCCCGAGGACATCAACCCGGCGACGGCGACCGGCGCTGACCCCGCCGAGATCCCCGCGGACGACAGTGACATCCCCCTCGAGGACATCCACCCGGAGTCCACCGGAACCGACTCGCAGGGCGAAGACCCCGGCATCGTCGAACTCGGCGAGGAAGGCCAGGGCGACCTCGCTCCCGAGGACCTCTGAGTCTCTCGCCCGTCCCGCCCCAGGTTGTCCGGGCGGGGCGGGCCGAACTCCTGAGATTTCGGGCAGCAACGCCCGGCTTCGCCCGTGGCGTCCGCCCCGGTACCGAAATCTCAGGAGTTTCGCCCGCACGCGGTCGAGCCCTCGCGCGCCGCCCGATCGACGGGACGCGCGGACCGCGACCCGTGACAGCGCACGACGAGGGGGCCGGCCCCGACGGACCGGCCCCCTCGGCACGGGTCACTGCTCGATGAGCTGCGGCGTGCTCTCGTGCGCCTCGATGACGCCGTCGTGGTCGTCGGTCGAGACGGCGATGCGTCGCGGCTTCGCCTTCTCGCTCACGGGGATCGTCACGCTCAGCACGCCGTTGCGGTACGACGCGCTGATGTTGTCGGTGTCGATGCCCTGCCCGAGGTTGAGCTGGCGGACAAACGATGCCGTCTCGCGCTCGCGGGTGATCCACTTCACGCCCTCGCCCGAGGCGAGGGTCCGCTCGGCGCGGATCGTCAGCAGCTGACCGTCGACGTCGATGTCGACCGAACCCGGGTCGACGCCCGGAAGGTCGGCGGCGAGGACGTAGTGGTCGCCGTCACGGTAGAGGTCCATCGGCATCCGTCGCGGTCCGCCGCCGCGCCGTGCGTCGAGAAGGGTCGACGCGAGGCGGTCGAGGTCGCGGAAGGGGTCGTAAGTGGCCATGTCGATTCTCCTTTTCGATCGGTCCGGACATCGGCATCCGGAAGGTTCTGTGAAGTTGAGTCGTGTCCGCTCAACTGCGTCCAGATTAGCACTCTCGGGTGGAGAGTGCCAAGGCCTCGGGTGCGCGATTGTGGCGCACGAAGTGCCCGCCGACAACCCCCATCCCGGATGCCGCGATCCCGACGTTCGCTGTCTGTCACGCGCCGCCCCGGTCACCTGACCACGATCCCCCCAGCGGTGCGGTGAGGAGAGACGATGTACTTCCACAGGCAAGAGCTTCAGCACTCCGCCACCCCCGACAAGCCCGACGCCGTCTACGCGCGCAAGCTCCAGGAGGTGCTCGGCGGGCAGTACGGCGAGATCTCGGTCGCGATGCAGTACCAGTTCCAAGCGTGGAACATGCACATGCCCGGCAAATACCGCGACCTCGTGTTCGGGATCGGCGCCGAGGAGATGGGCCACGTCGAGATGCTCGCGATCATGATCGCGCAGCTGCTCGAGAAGTCGCCGCTCGGCATCACCGAGGAGGCCGTCCAGGACGACCCGACCGTCGCCGCCGTCATCGGGGGGACCGACATCCAGCACGGCATCGTCGCGGGCGCCGGCGCGCGCCCGGTCGACTCCAACGGCAACCCGTGGCAGGGCAGCTTCATCACCGCGAGCGGCAACCTGCTCGCCGACTTCACCGCCAACGCCAACGCCGAGATGCAGGGGCGCGTGCAGGTCGCCCGGCTCTACCACCAGACCGACGACCACGGCGTGAAGGACCTTCTCGCGTTCCTCCTGGCCCGCGACACCATGCACCAGAACCAGTGGGCTGCGGCCGCCGCCGAGCTGCAGGCCGAGGGATACGAGTCGCTCCCCGTGCCGAGCAACTTCCCCTTGGACAAGGAGGATCGCGACGTGGCGTACCAGTACATCAACTTCAGCGACGGCACGCAGGCGGGCGACGGAACCTGGGCCTCGGGCCCGACCCCCGACGGCAAGGGGGAGTTCACCTACCTTCCCGAGCCGCCCGCGGGCGTTCCGATGCCCCCGCCCACCAAGCCCGACGTGCGCTTCTACGGCACGACCGAGCTGCCGAACACGGTCGAGAAGCTGGCCGGCCGCGCGCAGGACGCGCTGCACAAGGAATGAGCGGGACGGATGCCGCGACGCCGGGACCCTCGACGGTCTCGGCGCCGCGGAGCGGAGCGAGCTTCCCCGCCATGCGCGCGGCCAAGGTCCCGCGCGCGATCGTCGCAGGCCCCTACGGGCACCCGTTCCATCCGGTGGCGGTCACGATTCCCATCGGGGCGTGGTCGTCGAGCCTCGTGTTCGACCTGCTGGGTCTCGCCTCCGACGACCCCCGGGCGTTCGCGACGGGCTCGCGCTGGCTCATCGCCATCGGACTCGGGGGAGCCGTCGGCGCCTCGGTGCTCGGCTTGCTCGACATGTCGCGGATCCCCCGGGGGACGCCCGCGCGGCGCACGGCCGTGGCGCACCTCGTGCTGAATGTGACCGCGATGGTGTTGTTCTCGCTCGGCCTCCTGGTCCGGATGCTCGACCTCGGCCGGGTGCCGGTCGTCGCGTTCGGCCTGAGTGTCGTGGCATCCGCCGGCCTCAGCGTCTCGGGATGGCTCGGCGGCAAGCTCGCCTACCGCTGGGGTGTTCGGGTCGCCGACGAGAACACGCAACGCGAGGGATTCGAGTCCGCCTGACGCCCCCGGGCCCGTCGGGTCTCCGAGCCGGTGGAGGTCCCTGAGCCTGTCGAGGTCCCTGAGCCGGTGGAGGTCCCTGAGCCTGTCGAAGGGGCCGGCCCGGGCGGCCCGCCCGGGGGGCTTCGACGGGCTCAGCCTCCTCCGCCCGGTGTCGCGGGCGTGTGGGTGAGGTCCGCGAGCCTGTGGAGGTCCCTGAGCCTGTCGAAGGGGCCGGCCCGGGCGGCCCGCCCGGGGGGCTTCGGCGGGCTCAGCCTCCTCCGCCCCGTCCGAGCACTCCGGCGCGCTCAGGCAACCGGCGACGCGCGGGTCAGCGCGGGCGTCGGACGGGCACGCGCGACCAGCCCCCGCTGACGGCGCCCGTGTCGTGGTTCGCGGCGAGCACCGCACCGGGCGTCGGGGCTGCGGGGCGGCGACGCAGCCCGAGGACGCGCTGGAGCACGCGGATGAACAGGTCGTACACCCGAGGCGCGAGGAACTGCAGCGGACGGGTGACGAACTGCGCGGCACCGACGCCCACCTCGTTGCGCGGACCGCGCGTCACCCGCACGATCGCCCGCGCCACGCGGTCAGCGGCCACCACCGGCGGGAGAGGGAACGCGGTCCGCCCTGTGTAGTTCGCCGCGCGCTGGTAGATCGGCGTGTCGACGCTCGCCGGCAGCACCATCTTGATCCGGATGCCACGGTGCGCGAGCATCTCCTGCCGGAGAGACCGCGAGAAGCCGAGCAGACCGTGCTTCGCGGCGACGTAGGACGAGACGTACGGTCCCGCGACCTGCGAGTACAGCGATCCGACGAAGACGATCGTCCCGAGCCCCGCCGCGCGGAAGTGGGGGAGGACGGCGCGCGCCGCGCGCATGTGCCCGAGGAGGTTCGTCTCCATCACTCGATCGCGCACCTCGTCGGGGGTGTCTTCGACCGAGCCGTACGAGAAGACCGAGGCCGAGGCGACCCAGACGTCGATCCGCCCGAAGCGTTCGATGGTGGCATCCACTGCTCGTTGCGGGCCGTCAGCGGTCGCGAGGTCCATCGGGAGCGTCAAGACCTCCGCGCCGCGCCGGCGGCACTCCTCGGCGGCTGATGACAGGGCCACCGTGTCGCGCGCGACGAGCACGAGGCGAGCGCGTCGACGGGCGAAGCGGAGTGCCGCTGCGCGTCCGATCCCTCGGGAGCCCCCGGTGATGACGACGACGTGTTCCATGCGACTCCTCTTCTCGGGGCGGGTGCGCACGACCGTAGGCGGCGCGCCCGCCCCGAGCCGCGGGGGTTGACGGGGACCGGCGGCGACCGCGACGCACGCCGTCACGCGGAGATCGTCGACGACCCGCCGCTGCCGACGCCGTGAAACCGGCGTGACGCGCGCGGACTCCGCCGGACGGCCCGCCCGTGGAGCGCGGGTTCCGCGGGATGGCGCGCGAGCGCCGCCCCGACGCCGCGCCCGTCGCTCCTCCGCGCGCGATAGCGTCGTCGGGTGACGGATGCCGCGGCGAAGCCGCACCTCGTGCGAGCCCTGTGGGGCGCCACCCACCCCGGTCCCACGCTCGTGGTCACCGTCCTCTCGCTCGCCCTCGGCCTCGCGGCCGGCGTCGAGCCGGCGCGTCTCGTTCTGCTCGTGGTCGCGGTGTTCGCCGGGCAGGTATCGGTCGGCCTCTCCAACGACGCGATCGACGGCGCGCGCGACGCGGCGGTCGGCCGGACCGACAAGCCCATCGCCGGGGGCGCGATCACCCCGGAGCGCGCACTCGCGGTGGCCGTGGCATCCGCGATCCTCGCCGTCGTGCTTTCGGTGCCGCTCGGTCCGGGCCTCGTCGCCGCTCACGCGATCGCGCTCGCCTCGGCGTGGGCGTACAACGCGGGTCTGAAGTCGACGCCGTTCTCGATCGCACCGTTCGTGCTGAGCTTCGGGCTGTTCCCGTCGTTCGCGACGCTGTCCCTCGTCCCTCCCGCGCTCGCCGCGCCCTGGGCCTCGGTCGCCGGCGCGGCGTTGGGGGCCGCCGTCCACCTGACCAACGTCGTGCGCGACCTCGACGACGACCGGCTCACCGGGGTGCGCGGCCTCCCGCACCGTCTCGGGGCACGGGCCTCGGTCGTGCTCGCCGCGTGCGGGATCGGCGCGGGCGCGGTCGCCGTGCTCCTCGGAACGGATGCCACCGTGCTCGGCATCGTCTTCTTCGTCGCCGTGGTGGGGGTCGCTGCCGGGGCGGTGGTCGTGGTGTTCGTGCGGGCACCGGGACGGGCGGTGTTCCAGCTGACGATGCTGGCCGCGCTGCTTCTCGCCGTGCAGCTCGTCGTGGCGTGACGAGGACGCGGAGGCGGTCGGTGCGGGGCGGGTGGCTTCGACGGGCTCAGCCACCGGGGTCGGGGCCGGGGTGGCGCTTCGACGGGCTCAGCCACCGGGGTCGGGGCTGGGGTAACGGTTCGACGGGCTCAGTAACCGGGGTCGGGGCCGGGGTGACGCTTCGACGGGCTCAGCCACCGGGGAGTGCGTCCGCCGCCGTCGCGGGTGGCCCCGGGTGGCTTCGACAGGCTCAGCCACCCGGGGCACCCACTCGACGGGCTTCGACGGGCTCAGCCACCCGGGGCGCGCGCGCCGGCGGGCGGCTACCGCGGGCGCACCCGCAGGTGCGTCACGCCGCCGTCGACCTCGAGCGCGGTGCCGGTCGTCGATCCGGCGAGCGGACTCGCGAGGTACAGGATCGCGTGCGCGACCTCGTCGGGCGTGACCATGCGACCCGTCGCCTGGCGGGCGTCGAGGGCGGCCCGCTCGGCGACGGGGTCGGGGAAGTTCTGCAGCATGCGCTCCACGAACGGCGTCGACACGGTACCCGGGCTCACGCAGTTCACCCGCACGCCCTCGCGCACGTGGTCGGTCGCCATCGCGTAGGTGAGCGAGAGGATCGCGCCCTTGGATGCGTTGTACACGGCGCGCTGCGGCAGACCGTTCAGCGCCCCGATCGAGCACACGTTGACGATCGACGCGTGCTCCGAGCGCTTCAGGTACGGCAGGGCCGCGGCGCAGGCGCGCGCGGTGCCGCGCACGTTGATGTTCAGCACGCGGTCCCAGTCGGCCTCGGTCGCCTCCTCGACCGTTCCCACGCAGCTCACGCCCGCGCTGTTGACCAGCACGTCCACGCCGCCGAAGCGTTCCGCCACGGCCGCCATCGCGGCATCCACCGATTCCCGGTCGGTCACGTCGGCGGCGAATCCGGTCAGTCCCTCATCCAGACCCTCGGCGACGAGATCGAGTACCGCGACCCGCGCCCCCCGCGCGGCGAAGGCTCTCGCGGTCGCGAGGCCGATGCCCGAGGCTCCGCCGGTCACGACGACGGACAGTCCGTCGAACTCCCCGGCGCTCATGCCTGCACCAGCGTCTGACGGGCGCGACCGAGGCCGTCGATCTCGAGCTCGACGACGTCGCCGGCTCGGAGGTAGGGGGTGTCGGGAAGCCCGAGGGCCACTCCCGCCGGGGTGCCGGTGTTCACGAGATCACCCGGTCGCAGCACCATGAACTGCGACAGGTACCAGACGACGTACGCGACGGAGAAGATCTGCGACGCGGTCGAGCCGTTCTGCCGCTCGACGTCGTTCACCGAGAGGCGCAGACCGAGAGCCTGCGGGTCGCTGACATCCGACGCGGGCACGAGGACCGGCCCGAGCGGGTTGAAGGTCTCGCAGCTCTTGCCCTTGTCCCACTGTCCGCCGCGTTCGAGCTGGAACTCGCGCTCGGACACGTCGTGCGAGACCACGTACCCGGCGACGTGGGCGAGTGCCTCCTCGGGGGAGGAGAGGTAACGCGCGGTCGTGCCGATCACGACCCCGAGCTCGACCTCCCAGTCCGTCTTCGTCGATCCGCGCGGAATGAGAACGTCGTCGAAGGGCCCGACGATCGTCGAGGGGTCCTTCATGAAGACGACCGGCTCGGCCGGGACCGCGGCCCCCGTCTCGGCGGCGTGGTCGTGGTAGTTCAGCCCGATGCACACGATCTTGCCCGGGACGGCGATCGGAGCGCCGATGCGGAGGGTGTCGGCATCCGGGAGCGGTGTCAGGTCGCCACGGTCGGCCGCGGCGCGAGCGCGAGCGAGACCGTCCGCGGCGAGGAACGCCCCGTCGATGTCGGCGGTCAGCGGGCGCAGATCGTAGACGGCACCGTCGTGGCGGAGGACGGGGATCTCGGCGCCGGGATCACCGAGTCGAGCGAAGGTCATGGATTCTCCTTGGGTGGGTGGTTCAGCGGGACGGGATCAGCGGGTCACGGGATCGCCGGATGCGGCGCGGTCGAGTTCGGATCGACGGATGCCGCCCTGCCAGTCGCCGGGGTGAAGGCAGGCGTACGCGCCGGCCAGAGTCGCCGTGCGCAGGCGGGTTACGGCGTCGCTGTCGGCCAAGCGCTCGGCGACGTATCCGGCGGCGAAAGCGTCTCCGGCGCCGACGGTGTCGACGGGGGTGATGGGGACCGCGGCCACGCGGTGCAACTCGCCGTCGATGAGCGCGACGGCGCCGTCGCCGCCCAGGGTGACGATGGCTTCGGTCGGGCCCGCCGCAGCGAGAGCGCGCGCGAGGTCGTCCGGCGCGGTGTGGGCGTGCAGCATCCGCGCCTCGTCATCGCTGGCGAACACGATGTCGGCGCGGGCGATCACGTGCGCGTAGGCGGCGACCGCCTCGGTGCTTCCCCAGAGTCGGCTGCGGTGATTGACCGCGAAGGACACGAGGGCGCCCACCTCCCGCGCGCGCTCCACCGCGACGAGCACCGCGTCGCGCGCCGAGTCCGACAGGGCGAGCGTCACGCCGGTCACGTGCAGGATGTCGCCGGCGGCGAGGGGCAGGTCGTCGAGGTCGGCGGCGTCGAGGCGGCTCCCCGCGCTCCCGCGGCGGTAGTAGTCGACGGTCGTCGCCCCCGCGCGCGGGGTCGACTTGAGCATGAGACCGGTGGGGGCTCCCGCGTCGATGCGGGCGCGCACGTCGACGCCCTCCGACCGCAGGTCGCCGACCACTCGGCGTCCCAGCGCGTCGTCGCCGACGCGGCCCAGCCAGGTGACGGGGACGCCGAGGCGGGCCAGACCGATGGCGGTGTTGCCCTCGGCGCCGCCGGTCGCGACGCGCGCCTGCGACTGGTGCTCCCAGCCGCCGACGCCGTCGCCGAGGACCAGCCCCATGCTCTCGCCGAAGGTGACGACGCGGCTCATCGGGCGGACCGCGCGTCGTCGCGGATACGGGCGCACGCGGCGGCCGCGGTGGTGATCGTGTCGAAGTCGCCGCGGGCGATCGCGTCGCGCGGCACCATCCAGCTGCCGCTGGCGGCGAGCACCCACGGGCGACGGAGGTAGTCGCCCAGGCTGGTCGGATCGACACCGCCGCTGGGGATGAATCGCATGTCGGCGAACGGCCCGTGCAGGGCGTCGAGGTAGCCCGCACCTCCGAGGTGGCCGGCGGGGAAGATCTTCACGTCGGCGAAGCCGTCCGCACGGGCCCGCTGCACCTCGGTGGGGGTCGCGACGCCCGGAACGACCGCGACGCCGCCGGAGCGCAGCCGATCGGCGACCGCGGGGTCGTACCCCGGCGTGACGGCGAAGGTCGCGCCCGCGTCGATCGCGGCATCCGCCTGTTCCACCGTCAGGACCGTGCCCGCACCCGCGAGGAATCCCTCGACGTCCGCGGCCGCGGCGATCGCGGCGAGACCGGCGGGGGTGCGGAGGGTGAACTCGGCACAGCCGATGCCCCCGTCACGGAGGGCGAGGGCCAGGCCGCGCGCGCGGTCGGCGTCGTCGAGCACCACGACCGGGACGATACCGACGGTGCCGATGCGTTCGGTGAGCGAGGACGATGAGCCGCTCATCGCCCGAGCCACCCCCCGTCGACCGGGAGCGTGATGCCCGACACATAGTCGGAGGCGCGGGAGGCGAGGAACACGGTCGCCCCGGCGAGATCGGATGCCTCGCCCCACCGCCCCGCGGGGATGCGGTCGAGGATCGCGGTCGAGCGCGCTGCGTCGGCGCGGAGCGCCTCGGTGTTGTCTGTCGCGATGTAGCCCGGCGCGATCGCGTTGACGGTGACGCCCTTCGACGCCCACTCGTTGGCGAGGGCCTTGGTGAGGCCGGCGATGCCGGACTTGGCCGCGGTGTACCCCGGGACGTTGATGCCGCCCTGGAAGCTCAGCAGCGAGGCGGTGAAGATGATCTTGCCCCGTCCTCGCTCGAGCATCTGCTGCGCGACGGCCTGCGTGAGTCGGAATTGACTGCTCAGGTTGATCTGCAGCACGCGGTCCCACGCGTCGAGCGGGTGCTCCGCCGCCGGCGCGCGCTCGATGGTGCCGGCGTTGTTGACGAGGATGTCGACGTGGCGGCCAGACAGCTCGGCGCCCAGCGCGTCGACGGCCGTCGGGTCGCTGAAGTCGCACGCGATGCCGGTGAAGGAGCGTCCGGCGGCGGTCACGGCGCGCTCGATCTCGCTGCCCGACGTCGACTGCGAGGCGCTGACCCCGATGATGTCGGCACCCGCCTCGGCGAGACCGAGCGCCATCGCGAAGCCGATCCCGCGTCGCGCGCCGGTGACGACGGCCGTCGTGCCCTCGAGGGAGAAGAGCCCGCTCATGCCTGGCCTCCCACGTCGACGAGGATCTTCATCGCACGACCCGCCTCGAGGTCGGCGAAGGCCTCGGCGGTGGCGCTCAGGGGCACGATCCGGGTGATGAGCAGGTCCGTGGGGATCACGCCGTCGGCGACGAGTTCGACGGCGGTCTCGAAGTCGGGACGCTGGTAGACGCGTGCGCCGAGCAGGCGCAGTTCGCGCCAGAACATGCGCTGGAGGTCGACCTCGCGCGGGGTGGGGTGGATCGCCACGACGACGATCGTGCCGCGCACCTTCGCCAGCCCGGTCGCTCCGCGGACGGCGGCCGCGGCGCCCGAGACCTCGAACACGACGTCGGCTCCGGCGCCCCGGGTCCATTCCTCGACGACCGCGACCTGGTCGCGCTCGCGGGGGTCGAGGGTCGCGAAGCCGAGCTCCTCGATCTGCGCGCGGCGCTTCTCGTCGAGCTCGATCACGAGCACGTCGGCGCCGGTGTGCCGGGCGACGCAGGCGATGAGGACGCCGATGGGGCCGCCGCCGATGACGACGGCCTTGTCGCCGGGGGCGAGCTCGGCGCGCCGCACGTCGTGGACGGCGACCGCGACCGGTTCGACGAGCGCGGCGTGGTCCAGCGCGATGCCCTCGGGCAGACGGACGAGCGTCTCGGCGGGCACGTTCCACAGGCCCTGCAGCGAGCCGGGGGAGTCGATGCCGATGAAGTCGAGGTTCTGGCAGATGTGCTGGTTTCCGGCCAGGCAGGCGGGGCACGTGCCGTCCCACGCGAGCGGCATCACCGTGACGCCGTTGCCGACGTCCCATCCCTCGACGCCCTCGCCGAGCGAGGCGATCGTGCCGCTCATCTCGTGTCCGAAGACGAGCGGGGTCTGCACCCGCGCGTCCATCGACCCGTGCAGGATGTGCAGGTCCGTCCCGCAGAGGCCCGTGTAGGCCACGCGGATCTGGACCTGACCGGGGCCGGGAGGGGTGGCATCCGCTTCTCGGACGTCGATCGTGTGCTCGCCCACGTAGGCCGCTGTCAGCATTGACTCTCCTAAAGATCAGATGAATTCTCCGAACAATCATGCCCCACAAATCGTCATATGTCTCTGTTGCACGCGAAACCGCCGAGCGATACGGTGAACAAACGATTGACCACGATGTCTCACGACGTCCCCTCCTCGACGCGAAGGCGCGCGAATCCCATGGTGCAACAGATCATCAGACCCTTGGACGGGCTCCTCGTCCTCGACTTCAGTCAGTTCCTGGCCGGCCCCGTTGCGGCGCTCCGCCTCGCCGATCTCGGCGCGCGGGTCATCAAGATCGAGCGCCCCGGTGTCGGCGACATCGGACGGACCCTCGCGTTCGCGGGTCGCTCGATCGACGGCGACACGGTGTCGTTCCACGCGATGAACCGCAACAAGGAGTCCGTCGCCGCCGATCTGAAGAACCCCGACGACCTCGAAGACGTCCGTCGGCTCGTCGCCCGCGCCGACGTGGTGATCCAGAACTTCCGCCCTGGGGTGATGGAGCGGATCGGCCTCGACTACGCCTCGGTGAAAGAGCTCAACCCCTCGATCGTCTACGCCAGCGCGAGCGGCTACGGCGATGAGGGTCCGTGGCGCGACCGCCCCGGTCAAGATCTGCTGGCCCAGGCGATCTCGGGACTGCCGTGGCTGAGCGGCTCCCGCGAGGACGGACCCGTGCCCCTCGGCCTCTCGATCGCCGACCACCTGCTGAGCTGTCACCTCGCTCAGGGGGTCACGGCGCTCCTGGTCCGCCGGTTCCGCACGGGGCAGGGGGGACTCGTGCAGTCGAGCCTGCTCGAAGCCGTCCTCGACCTGCAGTTCGAGCTCCTCAGCACGAAGCTCAACGACGCCACGATCCAGGTGCGGCGCCACGGCGAGCACTCCGCGCACGCCTTCCTCGCCGCCCCCTACGGCACCTACCCGACCCTCGACGGGTATCTCGCCCTCGCGATGAACCCGATCCCCGAACTCGGTCGCCTCCTCGGACTCCCCGAGCTCCAGGCCCTCGCGGACCCGCGCGACGCGTGGGACCGTCAGGAAGAGATCGAAGCACTCCTCGCGGCGCGCTTCGCCACAGGGTCCACGGCGCACTGGCTCGGCATCCTGGATGCCGCGGACGTGTGGTGCGCGCCGGTGCTGACGCTCGACGAGCTGCTGGCCTCGGACGGGTTCGCCGCGATCGACATGACGCAGGAGGTCGAGCGGCGAGGGACGAGGATCGCCACCACCCGGAGCCCGCTCCGGATCGACGGGCAGGTGCTGCGCAGCGAGAAGGCGGCGCCCCTGCTCGGGGAGGACGGCGCGCGCATCCGCGCCGAGTTCCTGTCGCGCGATGTCCGGGCGGAAGACGGGAGTCTCGCATGAGCGTCGTCCTGCGCGGCATCACCTGGGAGCACGCGCGTGGGTACGGCAGCGTCGCGGCGTCGGCCCGGGCATACCGGACGGTCGCTCCCGACGTCGAGGTGAGATGGGATCAGCGCTCGCTGCAGTCCTTCGCCGACCAGCCGCTCGAAGAGCTCGTGCGCGACTACGACCTGCTCGTCATCGACCACCCGCACATCCCCTTCGCCGCGGAGGAGGGCCTCTTCGCGCGTCTCGACGGCAGCGGCCACGATGACGAGCTCGCGGTCCTCGCCGCGCAGTCGGTCGGGTCCTCGCACGCGTCGTACGCGCACGCCGGAGGGCAATGGGCCCTCGCGACGGATGCGGCCGCCCAGGTCGCGGCGTTCCGCCCCGACCTGCTTCCCGAGCCGCCGCGCGATTGGCCGAGCGTGCTCTCCCTCGCGGCCGAGGGGAGGGTGCTGTGGCCCTACAAGCCGGTCGACGCCTTCTCGAGTCTCATCACGGTCGCCGCCGGCGACGGCGAGGAGGCGATGCGGGCTCCCGGCGTGTTCCTGTCCGCGGACGCGCTCGGCGGGGCGATGGCCACCCTCCGCGCTCTCGCTCGGGCCGTGCCGGCGGGATGCGCGACGTGGAACCCCATCCAGACCGCCGACGCGCTCAGCGAGGGCACGCGGTACTGCTACGCCCCGTTGCTGTTCGGCTATTCGAACTACGCGCGCGCGGGCTTCCGCGCGCACCGTCTGCGGTACGTCGACATCCCGGCATCCCGTCGAGGGGTGCGCGGGTCGCTGTTGGGCGGTGCGGGCGTCGCCGTCTCGTCGCGGTCCCTCCACACGGCCGAGGCGATCGCGCACGCCTTCTGGCTCGCCTCGGCCGAGGTGCAGGCCGGTGTCTACTACGACGCCGGCGGACAGCCGGGCAACGCGGTCGCGTGGGACGACGACCGCACGAACGCCGACAGCCTCGACTTCTTCCGGGGAACCCGCGCGACGCTCGAAGGGGCGTACGTCCGGCCGCGCTGGCCCCGCTACATCGACCTGCAGAACGCCCTCTCGCCCCTCGTGACCGCAGCCCTGCGCGGCGAGCTGACCGACGACGAGCTACGCGCGCGCCTGGACGCCGGCGTCCGCGCCGCCGAGGAGGACCGATGAGAACGATGGATCGCTGGTTCGACGACTACGCCGTCGGAGAGACGCGCGAGACGGTGGGGCGCACCATCACCGAGGGCGACATCGTCCTGCACGCCGGCCAGACCGGCGACTTCTTCCCCCACCACATGGATGCCGAGTGGATGGCGACCCAACCCGCCGGGCAGCGCATCGCCCACGGCACGCTGATCCTCTCGGTCGCGGTCGGCATGACCGCCGGCGACATCAACCCGCAGTCGATGAGCTACGGGTACGACCGGATCCGCTTCATCCGCCCCGTGTTCATCGGCGACACGATCCGCGTGACGGCCGAGATCACCGCCCTGCGCCCGCACGCCAGGACTCCGGATGCCACCGGCTACATCGACGAGCTCGTCACGGTGCGGAACCAGCACGGTGACACGGTCATGGTGCTCACGCACGTGTACCTCGTCAACCGCCGCCCCGCGGGGGAGCGCGACGTGTGACGCGGGGGTCGGCCCGCGGCATCCCTACACTGGGCGGATGGTCAGGCTGAGCGACGTCGCCGCGCGTGCCGGGGTATCGGTCTCGGCCGTCTCCCGGGTCCTCAGCGATGCGCCGAACACCCGGGTGAGCGAGACGACCCGCCGGCGGATCCACGAGGCGGCGGCCGAACTCGGCTATCGTCCGAACTTCGCGGCCCGCGCACTGAAGTCCGCGCGCACGCACGTCGTCGGTCTCGTCGTGCCCGATGTGACGAACGCCGTCTTCACCGAGCTGTTGCACGGCGTCGAAGACGAGGCGTACCGCCTCGGTTACGTCGTGCTGCTGGCCCGGGCGGATGGTCTGCCCGAGGGCGTCGACATCATCGGACGACTGATCGGCGAGGGGCGCGTCGACGGGCTGATCGTGCAGACCGGCGACGCGATGCCCGACAGCGACATCGCCCGACTGATCGCGGGCCGCCTGCCCGTCGTCTTCGTCAACTCGATCCATCCCGAGGGGGCGGGGTCGGTCGTCCTCGATGACGAGCGCGGTGCGGGCATCGCCGTCGATCATCTCGTGGGTCTCGGTCACCGCCGTATCGCGCTCGTCGGAGGCCTCGCCTCGTCCGACACGGCGCGCCGCCGCGAGATCGGATTCCGCGCCGCGATGGAGCGGGCGGGCCTCGAGGTCGGCGACCACGATGTCACGCGCCTCGGGTACGAACCCGAACGGGGTGCGGAGGCCTTGACCCGCCTGTGGACGGGGGAGGGACGGCCGAGCGCCGTCGTCGTCGCGAACGTCAACGCCGCGTACGGTGTGCTCACCGCAGCGCACCGCCTGGGGGTGAGTGTGCCCGAGGATCTGTCCGTGGTGGCGATCCACGACGCATGGACGGCCGAACATTCGTGGCCGCCCCTCACGACGGTCCGGATGCCGCTGCGCGAGCTGGGCGCGACGGCGCTTCGGGCGATGGTCGAGAGCCTGGCGTCGGGGGCCCGCGCGGATGCCGTGGTGACCGACCCCGAACCGGTCCTCGTCGTGCGGGCATCGACGGCGGAGCCTCGCGTAAAGAACTGATCTATTGCGCCAATTCGGCGGCGATATCCGGGCTCTCGCACCTATTTCTTCCTAGTCATCGGATGAATCTGATGTAGGCTGGGAGAAAAGGAGGCGACCATGCGCACTCGTGCACTGCGGCACGGAACACCGCTCACCGAGATCGGCCTCGGCGCGGCCCAACTCGGGAACCTGTACCGCGAGACGACCGAGGCGGAGGTCGACGAGTCGGTCGACACCGCGTGGGACGGGGGCATCCGATACTTCGACACCGCCCCGCACTACGGGCTCGGTCTCTCGGAGCGACGCCTCGGCGCGCGCCTCGCGCATCGCCCGCGCGAGGAGTTCGTCATCTCGACCAAGGTCGGACGGGTGCTCGAGCCGAGCCCCGAGACCGCGCATCTGCGCGACGACGACGGGTTCGACGTCCCGCGCGACGTCGTCCGGCGGTGGGACTTCAGCCGCGACGGCATCCTGCGCTCGGTCGAGGACTCCCTCCGGCGCACGGGGCTCGACCGCTTCGACATCCTCTACCTGCACGATCCCGACGACCATTTCGCTCAGGCGTCGACCGAGGGCATCGGCGCGCTCATCGAGCTGCGCGAGCAGGGAGTGGTCTCGGCCGTCGGCGCCGGGATGAACGCGGCGGACCCGCTCGCCGAGCTCATCCGACGCTCCGACGTCGACGTCGTGATGTGCGCCGGTCGGTACACGCTCCTCGACGACTCCGCCGCCGCCGAACTGCTCCCGCTCGCCCAGGAGCGCGGCGTGGGCGTGGTGGCCGCCGGGGTGTTCAACTCCGGACTCCTCAGCGCGCCGCGCCCGCCGGCGGACGCCACCTACGACTACCAACCCGCGCCGCCCGAGCTGATCGCGCGGGCGAACGCGATCGCCGACATCAGCGAGCGCCACGGGGTGACCCTGCCCGACGTCGCGGTGGCCTTCGCCCTGCGGCATCCCGCGGTCGTCTCGGTCGTCCTCGGCGCGCGAGGACGCCGCCAGGTCGCGCAGAACCTCGATCGCGCCGCCACGCCCATTCCCGACGACCTCTGGCGCGACCTCGCCGAGGCAGACCTCATCTCCAAGGAAGACGCATGACCACGATCACCGCCGTCACCGCGCACGACGTGCGCTTTCCGACCTCGCTCAGCATGGACGGGTCGGATGCCATGAACAAGGACGGCGACTACTCCGCCGCCTACGTGGTGGTGCACACCGACGACCCGGAGCTGAAGGGCTACGGCTTCACGTTCACCATCGGCCGCGGCAACGACCTGTGCGTGGAGGCGGCGCGTCAGCGTGGACTGCCCCTCGTCGGACGCTCGGTCGAAGACGCGGTCGCAGACCTCGGGGGTGTCTACCGCGATCTCGCCTCCGACTCCCAGCTGCGCTGGCTCGGCCCCGAGAAAGGCGTCGTCCACCTCGGGATGGCGGCGGTCATGAACGCGATGTGGGATCTCGCCGCGCGGGTCGCTCAGAAGCCGCTCTGGCGCCTGCTCGCCGACATGACGCCGGAGCAGCTCGTCGATGTCGCCGACATGCGCTACCTGTCGGACGCCCTCACGCGCGACGAGGCCATCGGCATCCTCACCGAACTCGCCCCCACGCGCGCCGCGCGCATCGCCGAGCTCGAGGGCCGAGGCGGCTACCCCTGCTACACCACGAGTGCCGGCTGGCTCGGCTACAGCGACGACAAGCTGCGGCGTCTGCTGCAGGAGGCCGTCGACGAGGGGTACCGCCACGTCAAGCTCAAGGTCGGGGCGAGCCTCGACGATGACATCCGGCGCCTGCGCATCGCGCGAGAGGTGATCGGGTGGGATGCCAACCTGATGATCGATGCGAACCAGGTCTGGGACGTCCCCGAGGCGATCGAGTGGATGAGCCACCTCGCCGAGTTCAAGCCGCTGTGGATCGAAGAGCCCACGAGCCCCGACGACGTGCTGGGGCACGCCGCGGTGCGCAAGGCCGTCGCCCCGATCGGCGTCGCGACCGGCGAGCACGGGATGAACCGCGTGCTGTTCAAGCAGATGTTCCAGGCCGAGGCGATCGACTTCTGTCAGCTCGACTCCGCCCGCCTCGCGAGCGTGAACGAGATCATCGCGGTCTACCTGATGGCCGCGAAGTTCGGGGTGCCGGTCTGCCCGCACGCCGGCGGGGTCGGTCTGTGCGAGCTCGTGCAGCACCTGTCGATCTTCGACTTCGTGTGCGTCTCCGGGACGCTCGAGAACCGTGTGACCGAGTTCGTCGACCACCTGCACGAGCACTTCGTCGACCCGTGCATCGTCGAGAACGGCGCGTACGTGCTTCCCTCGTTGCCCGGCTACAGCGCCGAGATGCACGACGCCTCGGTCGCCGAGTACACCTTCCCCGAGGGAACGTACTGGGCGAGCCGGTGACGACTACCGGGCTTCGGGGTCTTCGTCCGCGTGGGCGGCGCTGAACTCCTCGACCCCCAGGAGATGGACCTGCATGCGGATGCGAGCCCGGGCCGGATCCCGACGGACGAGTTCGTCGAGGATCGCCCGGTGCTCGGCCTGCGTCTCACGCACCGAGCCGCGGTGCGTGATGGCGCGCCAGAGTCGCGCGCGGAACGTGCGGCCCACGAGCGTGTCGATGATGGCGGCCAGCGCGGGATTGCCGCTCGCGCGGGCGATGATGCGGTGGAACTCGGTGTCGGCATCGATGAACCCCTCGAGGTCCATGTCGGGCTCGTTCTCGAGGATCGTGTCGACGACCCCGAGCGTGCGGTCGAGCTGCTGCAGCTCCTCCTCGGTGAGGCGGGTGGCGGCGAGCGAGACGGTCTCGGCCTCGAGCATGCGTCGCACCGCCAGCAGGTCGGCCGCGTGGGCGGGCTGCTGGAGGTCGGCGAGGAAGCCGAGCGGGCTCAGGAGGGTGCGGGGGTCGAGCGCGGTCACGTACGTGCCGTCGCCCTGTCGCGTCTCGAGGACGCCGAGCGTCGCAAGCGCACGGACGCCCTCTCGCAGCGATCCCCGCGAGACACCGAGCTGTGCCGCCAGGTCTTTCTCGATCGGCAGGCGCGACCCGGGACCGAGCTCTCCGCGCGTCAGCATCGTCTTGATGCCGTCGATGACCACGTCCGTCTGGGAGCGCGGTGCGGAGACGAAGTCTTCGGTCATGGCGGTCAGTCTACGGACTGGAAGGATTCATCGGAGGAATTCCCCCCGTTTCTGCCGAGAGAACCCCCGTCGGTGGCGAAAACCTCCGATGATGATTGTCCGAACCCGCCCGAGGAGGCACGCATGACCTTTCCCGTGATCGACGCTCACCAGCACGTGTGGGACCCGACCCGCGCGGAGTACGACTGGCTCACGCCGGATGCCGCCCCGATCGACGGGGTGATGACCTTCGCCGACGTCGCCCCCGAGCTTCGCGCCGCCGGCGTCGACTTCACGGTGCAGGTGCAGTCGGCCGACAATCCCGAGGACACGCAGCTGATGCGCGAGTCCGCAGCGGCCCACGCGGAGGTGGCCGGCATCGTCGGGTACGCCCCGCTCGAGGATCCCGAGCGGACGGAGCGCACGCTCGCGTCGTGGGAGGGCGACCCGCTCATGGTGGGGGTGCGGACTCTCATCCACAACCAGCCCGACCCCGATTGGCTGCTGCGCCCGGAGGTCGACGCCTCGCTCGGACTCCTGGAAGAGCGTGGCCTCCCGTTCGACGTGGTCGCGGTGCTGCCGCGCCATGTCGAGATCATCCCGCTCGTCGCCGCTCGCCACCCCCGCCTGCGGATGGTGATCGACCACCTCGCGAAGCCTCCGATCGGTGTGAGCGACGGGGCGGAGTGGGGTCGTCTGATGAGTGCCGCCGCGGACAACGAGAACGTGTACGCCAAGGTGAGCGGGCTGTACTCGGCGACGGACGACGGCTCGGCCTGGACGACCGACCTCATCCGACCGTTCGTGGACCGTGCTCTCGAGATGTTCGGGCCGCAGCGGTTGATGTACGGCGGGGACTGGCCGATCTCGGTGCTTTCCGGGGGATACACCCGCGTGTGGAACGGTCTGCGCCCCCTCTTCGACGCGCTCGACCCCGACGCGCGCGAGAGGGTCCTGGGCCGCACGGCAGCCGAGTTCTACCGCTTGGACGCGGGCCGCCTGGGCCTTGGCGGCTGAACTCGATCACAATCCCAAAAATCCCTGGAAACAACAATTCATCTGATGTATCGTCGGACCTAAGCCTGAGGCCGCGCGATCAGATCAGAACGCAAACGTTTGATCAAATGCGAGTCGCGGGATAACGTTTGACCAATTCGCCCGGATCGTCACAGCTCCCGATAACCGGGCGGAGCGGCAGCTCACACAAAGGAGTGTCAATGAAGACCACACGCATCCTTGCGGCCGGTGCGGCGCTCGCCGTCGCGGCGCTCGCGCTCGCCGGGTGTTCCGGCGACGCCACGGGCGGGACGGCGACGCAGGCGCAGACCGATTCGGGCGGCAAGATCACCGTCTGGGTCGACCCGCCCCGCGTCCCCGCGGCAGAGGCGTTCCAGAAGGCGTACCCCGACATCCCCATCGACGTCGTGCAGATCGACGGCACGGTCGGCGGCAAGACGGTGAAGCAGTCGTTCGCCAACTTCGACGCGGCCGGCTCGGGCTGGCCCGACGCGATCTTCTTCCCGTCGAACGACGACATCGCCTGGGCGACCAACTCGACCAGCAACTACGCGGCCGACCTGACCGACATCATGGCCGACACCATCAAGGGCTACGACCCGGCCGTGCTGTCGTTCTGCGACATCGACGGCAAGATCCGGTGCCTGCGCAACGACGCGGCGCCCGACGTGTTCTGGTACAACAAGGCCTTCTTCGACCAGAACGGCTACACCCTGCCCACCACGTGGGAAGAGTACGGCGACCTCGCGGTCAAGATCGCCGCCGAGCACCCGGGCAAGATCAGCGGTTTCCTGGGCGACGCGTACGCGATCAACCGGTACCTGCAGGCGTCGGGCTGCCCGACGAACGACCGCGTCTCCGAGAGCGAAGCGCACATCGACCTCTCCGACGCGACCTGCACCCGGGCGACCGAGCTGCTCGACAAGATGTACAAGGGCAAGGCGCTCAGCACGCAGGGCATCTTCGACGGTGACGCGGCGACCGAGGGCCAGAACCTCGTGATGAGCCCCGGAGCGGCGTGGTGGGGCAACTACCTCTTCCGCGACACCTGGAAGATCCCGGCCGGTCAGATGACCGCGGCGGCTCCGCTGCCCTGGAAGGGCGACTCGAAGCCGTCGACCGGTAACGAGGGCGGTGGCCTCTGGGGTGCCTCGTCGCACATCACGGGCAAGGAGCTCGAGAACACGCTGACGTTCATGAAGTTCGTCGCGACCGACCCGCGTTGGCAGGTCGACCTCAGCACCGGTCTTCCCGGCTACGGACCCGTCCAGGACCAGTGGCTCGCGAAGCTCGAGGCGGACAAGTACTTCGCCGACGTGCCCACGACGCAGGCGGCGTTCAAGACCGCCCTGGGCGAAGTGCAGCCGTACTCGTACATGCTCTACGACACCGGCTCGGTGTGGACCGAGACGGTCAGCCCGACCCTCATCTCGGGCGGCACCGTGCCCGACGCCATCACCAAGTTCGGCGACGAACTCGTGAACCAGGCCAAGTCGGTCGGCTACACCGTCCAGTGAGTCCGCGGCCAGGGCGCCGGTGAGAACCGGTGCCCTGGCCCCCTGTTTTCCCCCGGAAGTCGATTCCCCAGGAAAGAAGTCATGACCGTCACCGCCACAGAAACGCTCACCACAGCCGAGCGACGCGGGGCCGTGCCCCGCCGTTCCTCGGGGCGTCGGCGCGCTCCCCACCGTGTCGAGGCCCGCGGGGCCTGGATCCTCATGGCGCCGTACGCGGCCCTGTTCCTCGTCGCCGCCGCCATCCCCATCTGCTACGCCTTCTGGATCTCGCTCCAGAAGGCACCGACCATGGTCAATCCGAAATCCGGGTTCGGCGGTCTCGACGCCTACATCACCGCCGTCACCGACTTCCGGTTCTTCGACACGTTCATCAACATCTTCACGGTCATGATCGTGTGGCTGCCGCTGATGATCGTGGGCATCGTCGGTCTCGCGCTGCTGGTGCACGCGAGCCCCGGGCGCTTCGGCGGCGCGATGCGCTTCGTGTACTTCCTGCCCGGCGCCCTCGCCGGCATCGCCAACTTCGTGCTGTGGGTGTACCTGCTCAACCCCTCCATCTCCCCGATCGCGTTCCTCTGGCAGGGCATGGGGGTCGACAACCTCAAAGAGGTCACCACCACCGAGAACCTGCCCTGGATCCTCACCGCCATGCTGTTCTTCCAGGGCGTCGGAACCTGGATCGTCATCGTCAACGGGGGCCTGAACGGCATCGCCGAGGAGGTCTTCGAGGCGGCCAAGATCGACGGGGCAAACTCGTGGCAGCTCGCGTGGAACATCAAGCTCCCGCTCATCCGCCCCTGGATCGGCTACGCCGCGCTGATGAACCTCGCCTACGGCTTCCAGCTGTTCCTCGAGCCCTACCTGCTGCGGCAGATCTCGTCGGGATCGGTGGATGCCGAGTGGGCACCGACGCAGCTCGGGTACGCCTTCGCCTTCACCAACCGCAACTTCCCGGCCGCCGCGGCGATGTCGATCATCCTGCTGGTGATCACTCTCGCGATCGGCATGTTCATCGTGTTCAAGAGCGGCCTGTTCGGCGAAGAGGAGAAGTCCCAGTGAGCGTCGCAACCCGCACCCCGTCCGGCAACAAGGCCCCGTCGACGCGCTGGAGCGTCGGTCGTGTGTCGCGCATCACGGTGATGCTCGTCGTCGCCGCGATGTTCGTCATCCCCATCGTCGGCTTCATCGCGATGGCCTTCCGCGATCAGGACAACGTCGCTGCGGGAAGCGACGGCTTCCTCGGGCTCGGCGGCCTCTCCTGGGACCACGTGGTCTACAGCTGGTCGCAGATCACCGGTTTCGGCCCCTCGGGTGGCGGCCTCTTCCAGCGGTGGATCCTCAACTCCCTGATCCTCGCGGTGGCCGGCGGCATCCTGGCTCTGGCCGCCGCCCTTCCCGCGGGCTACGCGCTCGCCCGGCTGCGGTTCCGGTGGCGCAAGGCCTGGCTGTTCGCGACGCTGCTGGCGATGGTCATGCCCAACACGGTCCTCGTCATCCCGCTCTTCCTCGAGGTCAACGCGATCGGCGCGGTGGGGCAGCTCTGGCCCGTGGCCGTCATCATGGGGTTCTTCCCGTTCGGGGTGTACCTCAGCTACATCCACTTCATGACGACCATGCCGCCGGAGCTCGTCGAGGCCGCGCGCATCGACGGGCTGGGGGAGCTGGCGATCTTCTTCAAGATCGGTCTGCCGATCTCGAAGCAGGCGATCGCGCTCGTGGCGTTCTTCTCCTTCGTGGCCAACTGGACCAACTTCTTCCTGCCGCTGGCGCTGCTGACCTCGAACCAGCAGAACAAGACGATCTCGATCGGCATCCAGGAGCTCATCGGCGCGAGCCCGCTGTTCAACGCCACCGTGGCGGCGGGGCTCGACGTCAAGCTCTACATGCCGCAGCTCGCGCTCGCGACCGTGATCTCGATGATCCCGTTGCTGATCGTGTTCATCGGGGCGCAGCGCTTCCTCGTGCGCGGTCAGACCGTCGGCGCGGTCAAGGGCTGAGCGCATGGGCGATCGACCCGAGGAGCACCCCGCCGCGGCGTACACCGTGCGGCCGGTGGAGCATCCGCGTCCCATCGTGATCATCGGCACGGGAGGGATCGTCAAGGACGCCCACCTGCCGGCCTATCGCAAGGCGGGCCTCCCCGTGTGGGGGCTGGTGAACCGCACAGTGGCGCGTGCCCGAGCGCTCGCCGACGAGTACGGCATCGATCAGGTCTTCAGGACGGTCGCCGAGGCCGTCGCGGATGCCCCCGCCGACGCCGTCTACGACATCGCGCTCATGCCCGAGCAGTATCTCGACACCCTCGAGGCGTTGCCCGACGGCGCGGCGGTCCTCATCCAGAAGCCGCTCGGCCACTCGTTGAGCGAGGGCATCGCCCTACGCGATCTCTGTCGCCGGAAGGGACTCGTCGCCGCGGTCAACACGCAGCTGCGTTTCGCGCCGTACATCGCCGCGGCCCGACGCCTGATCGCCGAGGGAGCGATCGGCGAGGTCTACGACATGCAGGTGCGCGTCGCGGTCGACACCCCGTGGCACCTGTTCCCGCATGTGTTCGGCCTCGACCGCCTCGAGATCACGATGCACAGCGTCCACTACCTCGATCTCGTGCGGTCGTTCTTCGGCGACCCCGACGCGGTCAGCGCGGTGACCGTCCGGCATCCGGAGAAGCCCGAGATCGCGACCACACGCTCGACGATCCTGATGCGCTATCGGGATCGCCCCCTGCGCGTCACCGTGAGCACGAACCACGACCATGCCTTCGGGCCGGGGCACGAGGAGAGCTTCGTGCAGTGGGAGGGCACGCGCGGGGCGATCCGCGCCCAGATGGGCCTTCTGCTCGACTATCCGGACGGCGGTCCCGACTCTCTCGAGATGGTGCTGCTCGACGAGAAGGATGCCGGTTGGCAGCCCGTGCCGTTCGAGGGGTCGTGGTTCCCCGACGCCTTCATCGGCTCGATGGGTGCCGTCCAGCGCTTCGTCGAGGGAGAGGTGCCGACGCTGCCGACCTCCGTGGACGACGTGCTGCACACCATGGCGGTCGTCGAGGCCGCCTACGCTTCCGAGGATCACGAGGGCGTTCCCGTGATCGTGCCCGACCCCCAGGAGAACGAATGAGAAGGTTCGCGTCCGTCATCGGCGTCTCGCCCGAGAACCGCGAAGAGTACGAGCGGTACCACGCGGCCGTGTGGCCCGGGGTGCTCGAGCAGATCACGCGGAGCAACATCCGCAACTACTCGATCTACCGCTACGGCGAGCTGCTGTTCGCGTACTACGAGTACGTCGGCGACGACTACGAGGCCGACATGGCGGCGATGGCGGCCGACCCCGAGACCCAGCGCTGGTGGTCGGTGCAGGAGCCCCTGCAGAGCCCGGTCCCCGACCGGCGCGAGGGCGAGTGGTGGCACGAGCTGCCCGAGATCTTCCACCTCGACTGAGCGTGGCCCGGGCGCCGCGTCGCGGTCGGCATCGCGCCTGCGCCGAGGCGCGGCTCAGCGGCGGGCGGCCCGATCCAGCTGCATCGCGTAGGCGCGGGTGAAGGCCGTGCCGCCCGGTCCGCGCAGGACCGTGCGCAGCGCCGCGGTCTTCGCGGCGTGCGCCGACGGGCCGAGCGCGCGCCCGAGGAACGTGTTGAGCGCCGCGAGACGGGCCGCGTGCCGCGCCGACGCGAGGCGATCGCGTTCCCAGCGCGCGAGTCCGTCGGGCGCGTCCGTCCGGAGCCACCGCGAGAGCAGGGGCGCGAGGGTCAGTGCGTCGAGCAGCCCGAGGTTCATGCCCTGACCGCCGATCGGGCTCACCTCGTGCGCCGCGTCGCCGACGACGATCACGCGGCCACGGCGGAGCGCGGGAGCCACCGCCCGGCGGACGCGGAACGTGGTCGCTTCCGCGATGTCGACCTCGAGCCCGGCGCGTTCGGCGACGGCACGGCGGAGGAAGGCCGTGGCATCCGGGATCTCCTCCGTCCCGGCCCAGGCCACGAGGCGGCGGTGGCCGTCCGGGAGGGGGAACGACTCGAGCACTCCTGCGCGCTCGAGGTGGACGCGCGCGACGGGGCCGCCGGGGGCGACGACGTCGGCCATCGCGTACCGGTCGGGGTACCGGTGCGTGCGCACGGCGCCGGGGCAGTAGACGAGGTCTCGTCCCGCCCATCCGGATGCCACGACGACGAGCCGCGCGCGGATCTCCTCCTCGCCGTGCGGGCCGGTGGTACGAGCCCGCACCGAAGCGCCGTCGTCCGAGACCGCCGTGACGGTCACGCCGTGCCGGACCGGTGGGGCGAGGCGGGTGAGCACCGCGACGGTGTCGGCTTGCGGGAGCGCGGCGACGTACGGGTGACGCGCGCGCAGCCGGTCGAAGCGGATCGCCGCGAGCAGTCGTCCGTCGGCCCGGGCTTCGCCGCGCTCGATGTGGACGGCCCGCGCCAGCAGTTCGTCGGTCGCTCCGGAGGCTTCGAGGTGGGCGAGGGCGGGGGAATGGATGCCGATGGCTCGCGTCCCCCCGCCGATCGCCGTCCGCTTCTCGACGACGTCGACCTCGACGCCCCGCGCCCGGAGGTCGGCGGCCAGCGCGAGCCCGACGGGACCGGCGCCGACGACGAGGACCTCAGGCATCCGCGCGTCCGTCCGCGACGGCGAGCACCCGGAAGGGTGCGGGCGACTCGACGTGCCACGGCGAACCGAGTGCGGCGGCCAGTTCGGCGGGCCGGTAGCTGCGGCGGATGGACCGCAGCCCGTCCACCCGCAGGAAGGTCCCCGCAGCCAGCGGACTGATGCCGACGGCGTACAGGGCGTAGGCGAGGCGCCCGCGGGCGATGTCGGCGTGCAGGACCCGTCCGCGCGAGAGGGCGAGGGAATCGTCGGCGAACTGCCGCAGGCCCTCGGCGTCGAGGTGGTGCAGGACGTGGTTCGACAGGACGAGGTCGAAGCGCTCGCCGGCGGCGAGCAGATCCTGCGAGCCGTGCGCCACGAAGCGCACGCCCGGGCTCTCCCGCTCGCGGGCCGCCTCGAGCGCCCGCGGGTCGGGGTCGGCGCCCACCCACTCGACGTCGAGGCCGTCGCGCGCGGCGAGGACAGCGAGGCGGGCGACGACGTCCCCGCCCCCGCACCCGAGGTCGAGCACGCGGGCCGGGCGGCCGAGCGCCCGCAGCTCCGGGCGGACGCGCGTGCGATACACGTGCCCCCATGCCGAGACGAGCCGGTTCACGAGGCCGAAGCGGCGGTAGGTCGCCGCGAGCGCGCGCGGGTCGCAGTCGGGATCGTCCATCAGCTCGGTCAGAGCGGTGTCCCGATGGGCGAGCCCGCCCCACGCTCCGCGAGCCCGGATCACGCGCGGCGCAGCGTCAGGCGCGCCGCCTCCACCGTGAGCCCCGGGCCGAAGGCGAGGGCCGCGACCCGGTCGCCGTCGTCGCGGGCGGGATCCGCGAGGAGGTCGCGCAGGATGAACAGCAGGGTCGCGCTCGACATGTTGCCGTGCGCGCGCAGCACCTCTCTCGACGGCGCGAGGGCGGCGGCATCCATGTCGAGGGCCTGCTCGACGCGATCCAGGATGCTGCGGCCCCCGGGGTGCACGGCCCACGCGTCGATCTCGCCGAGGTCGCCGATCACGTCGGCTGCGATGGCGGCGATCTCGCGGCCGATGATGCGGGGGACCTCGGGGGTCAGGGTCATCTCGAAGCCCGAGTCGCCGACGGTCCACGCCATGTCGCGTTCGCCCTCGCCGGTGAGGTGGGTCGCGAATCCGTCGAGGTCGAGGCCGGGGGATCCGTCGATTCCGGATGCCACGACCGCCGCCGCCGCGCCGTCGGCGAACACCGACGCGGCGACGATCTGGTCGGGATCCGACGAGGTCTGCCAGTGCAGCGAGCACAGCTCGGCGCAGGCCACGAGCACGACGGCCTCGGGATCGGCGGCGACGATGCGCGCGGCCAACCGCAGCGCCGGGATCGCGGCCGCGCAGCCGATGAAGCCCAGGTGGTATCGCTCCGCCGTGGGGGTGAGGCCGAGGTCGCGCACGAGGTGAAAGTCGGGGCCGGGGGCGAACATCCCGGTGCAGGAGACGGTCACGACGTGGGTGATGGCATCCGCGGTCCGTCCTGAGCCGGCGATCGCGGCGCGCGAGGCTTCCGCGAACAGGGCCGGTGCCGTCCGGCGGTACTCGTCGTTGCGGGCTCCGGTCGGGGGCATGAGCAGGGTGTCGCCGTCGCGCACGCCGAGCGCGCCGCCGTCGCCACCGGCGAGCTGCGGGAGGACGACGTGCCGGGCGTCGATCGCCGCCGCGTCGAACGCGGCACCGACCAGCCGCTGCGCCTTGCGGTCGAACCCGGGCTGGGCGGCGAAGAGGTCGCGGAGCGTGGATTGGGCGACGCGCGTTTCGGGCAGGGCCGTGCCGATCGAGAGGATGCGCGCGGTCATGTCTCACTGTAGACACGCTTTTCGGGGTGGGCCGCGGGGATGGCGCGGGTGTCGCGTGCCGTCTATGGTGCGGCGCGTGGGCCCGGGGGCTTCGACGGGCTCAGCCCCCTGCAGCGTGAGGTTCCTGAGCCTGTCGAAGGAGCCGGTGGCCGGACGGGCTCGGCGCCGCGAGGTCCCTGAGCTCGTCGATGGGGCCGGTGGCCGGGCGGGCTCGGCGGCGCGAGGTCCCTGAGCCTGTCGATGGGGCCGGTGGCCGGGCGGGCTCGGCGGCGTGAGGTCCCTGAGCTCGTCGAAGGGACCGGTGGCCGGGCGGGCTCGGCGGCGCGAGGTCCCTGAGCCCGTCGAAGGGACCGGTGGCAGCTGCCTCCCGGGGCTGTCAACCCGCTCGGGCCGCCTCCCGCGGCGACCGTACGGTGTCCCCTCCCCACGGAAAGGACGCCGCCATGACCGGCCCCCGCAACGACGACCCCACCCGCGTCACCAGCCAGAGCGCCGTGCAGAACCCGAACCGCAAGGTCTGGCTGCTGGCATCCGGACTCCTCGCGCTCGTCGCGATCGTGCTGTTCGCCTTCTCGATCCCGATCGTCGCGGCGTGGGCGTGGATCGGCATCGCGTTCCAGGTCGCGATCTTCGCCGCCCTGCTCGTCAACGGCCTCACGGGCCGCAAGGGCTCCTCTCAGGGGTACCTCTTCGCCGTCCTCTTGTGCGTGCAGGCGGCGGTCGCGCTGCTCGTGATCGTCGTGATGGCGATCGCCGCGTGGATGCCGCCGGCCTGAGCCGCGCCGCCTCCTCCCCGCGGGGTGTCCCGGGCCCTTCGACGAGCTCAGGGACCTCACGCCGCAGGGGGTGCGCCGGCGAGGGTGTCCCGCGCCCTCGACGAGCTCAGGGACCGGGGATCATGCGGCGAGGGCGTCGCGCAGGAGCAGGCCCGAGATCGCGCCGCGGTAGTCGTCGATCATCCGGCGGCGGTCCAGGCGGGCTCGCGCGCGGATCGCCGCCGATCGCATAGCGACCCGGTGAGCGAGCGCGTACTCCCACGTGCCGGCGATCCGGTCCGGATCGCGCGGGGTGACGAGGCCGAAGCCCTCGACGACGCGAGCGGCATCGCCGACGTCCGTGGTCACGGGGATCGCCCCGGATGCCGCGCCCTCGGCCAAGCAGAGGGGTGAGGCCTCCCCGAAGGCGCTGGTGAGCGCGACGACATCGGCGATGCGGTAGAGCTGCGGCATGTCCTCGCGCAGCCCGAGCGCGTGCAGGTGCGTTCCCGCATCCACTCCGCTCTCGGCGACGAGCGGGGTGAAGGCGGCGTTCTGGGCCGTCATCCCCGAGCCGCACATGACGTAGTGCGTGTCGGGGAACCGCCGCGCGTGCCGCGCGACCGCGGCGAGGAAGAGCCCCGGGTCCTTCATCGCGTCGAAGCGCGCGGCGAGCAGGACCACGGGAGCGGATTCCGGGATGCCGAGACCCGCCCGGATCCGTCGACGCTCGAGCCGTGTCCCGGGACGGAAGCGTCGGGTGTCGATGCCGTTGTCGATGATCCACGCCTCGGACGCGGTGATGCCCGCGCGCGCGTAGGCATCGGACGTCGAGACCGCGCAGGCGATCGTCGCGGACACGGCGCCGGAGTCGGCGGCATCCCTCAGCCATCCGAGGGCGGGGCCGGAGTGGGTGGGGTCGGAGCGGTGCAGGCACGCGGCCGTCGGGCGAGAGGGCAGGAGACCCGCCTGAGCGAGGGCGAGCACGAGGCTCAAGGGCTGCTCCTTGAGCGACAGCACGACATCGGCCTCGTCGAAGAGCGCTGCGGCGCGGTCGAGTTCTGCGGGGGTGAAGGCGTCGGGCGCGATGGGGTGGTCACCGGCGACGCGGTCGAACGTCGTGATGCCGACGCCCGCGTCGCGCAGGCGGCGGTACCGCGCGTCGTCGTGCGCGTGCTGCACCGAGGCGTCGCGACGAGCGGCCGAGGTCAACGACAGCACCTGATGCTCGTGGCCGCCGGTCGCGGCGAGGCTCGCCACGACATCGGAGTGCAGGATCCGCGCGCCTCCCGCGAAGAACCCCTCGTACAGGGAAAGCACGCGCACGGGTCGAGACATCGGATCGCCTTCCGGGGGAGGGGCGCCGCGTCGGCTGACGCGGTTGTCTCATGCTGGAGGGTCGACCCCCGGTGGCGGGTTACGCCGTGAAGACCATCATGTGAACGGCCGGACACGACCGGAAACGTCCGTTCGCGGCGTGCGAGCGGGGCGGGCGAAACATTCCCTTCGTGCGAGGCTCCCGTATCGGCAGGGCCAGGGTGACTACGATGTACCGTCGTGTCGTCGTCATCCGATTCGCCCGCCGGTTCCGCTTCGGAAACGTCGCTGGGTCGCGCCCTCCGGGCGTATGGCGAGGCGCGGCGCATCGCCGTCGCCGAGGCCCGCCGTCAGCTGTCTCTGAACGAGCTCGACGCCCGAGCACTGCTCTTCGTCGTCGACAATCCGGGCGCCCGGCCGTCTGACGTCCGCGATTTCCTCGGGATCACCTCGGCGGGCGTCACGACCCTCATCGATCGACTCGTTCAGCGGGGAGCGGTGCGGCGCGACCTCGACACCGAGGATCGTCGCGTCAACCACATCACCGCGCTCGTCGACCTCGACGAGCACCCGTGGTCGCTTCTGCGCGCGTTCGATCGCTCCATCGACACGGCGGTCGGCGAGCTCGACCCCGGTGACGGGGAACGGCTGGCGCGGATCCTCGAGCAGGTCGTCGCCGCGGCCACGCGGGCAGACTGAGGGCGCGCCGGCGCGACGCGCTCACTGGCTCGCGAGGAACGCCTCCGACCGCGCCTGCAGGAACGAGCACAGGGCCGCGAGCATCGCGAGCTCTCCGGACAGGGCGAGAACGCGGCCGGCCAGAAGCGGAGCGGCATTCTCTCGGGGTTCGAAGGTGACCGCCCAGTCCGTCGATCCCGGCGCGGCCCCCGGCGCGACGAAGAACGTGGTCGAGACGCTCCGAAGCTGTGCGGCGATCAGTCCCCGGTCCGCGTCGTCGTCCAGATCCTGGGGGATCACGCGCAGGATGTCGGCGTCGTCATAGCCCAGGCCGCGAAAGTCGTCGACCCACGCCTGCAGAGTCGCCATGGTGCGGAAGGTCATTCGGCATCCCGTCGATCGGGGCTCGCCGGACCGCGAGCCTCACCAATTATGCGATGCCCCACCTCGGCGCGGGGTCACGAGCTCCACGCCGAGGTGGTCCGACCGCCGTGCCGGGGAGCGGTGGCGGGCCGGAGGGAACGGACCACGAGTGGTCCTCCCCGCATCCTCACGAACGGGGGGAGTCCGCGTCAAACCCGGCGGGCCTGTCACTGCGTGCGGGGGCTCCGGCTCCGCGTTCGGCGGCCACGGCTCCGGCCGAGGAGGAGAGAGCGAACGTCGCCAGGCTTTCCCGGGCACCGTTCGGTGACGATACGGTGAAGGAGTCCCCCGGCATTCCTCTCTCGTCTCCATCCCCCCGATGCTTTGAGAGCGGTCCCACGCACAGGTTGCCCGAAAAAGCAACGGTGTTGCCGCACTCTTTCGGTCGATTTAGGAAAGCCTCGTGGAGCATACGAAACTCGAGACCAGGGATGCCGCGATCGTCGAGGAGATGTGGCGGTCGGTCGTCCCGGGAGCCCGGATCTCGCGTGCCGAAGCGATTCAGCCGGCGCTGAACTGGCAGGCCGTCTCGGACACGGGCTTCGCCTTCTGCGACTACACCATCGGGTCGACGATGCTCGTCGAGTCCGATCCCCTCGACCAGATCGTCGTGGGACGCATCGCCGGGTCGCGCGTGGCGGGGACGTACCGCCGGGAACGGATCGACACCGCCGTGCCGTTCATGGTCGTCGATCGCCCGCTCGAGGTGGCCTTCACCGGACGCATCGCCGGCACCGCCGTCGCGTTCTCGCGGACGGACTTCGACGACGCCGCCCGGCGGCTCTCCGGCGACGAGGGACTACGGGTCCGTGCGACCGGTCACGCGCCCGTCAGCGAGCAACGGATGCGGTACTGGACGCGCACGTGGGAGTACGCCCGCGACGTGCTGCTGCGGTCGTCGGAGCGCACGCCCCTGATCCAGCACCAGGCGCGGACGCTCATGCTGGAAGCGTCTCTGCTCTCGTTCCCCACGACCTTCACCGACGCGCTCGCCGCGGGCCGACCCGCACGCCCCCTGCCCGCGCCGGTACGCCGGGCGAAGGCGTACATCGAGGCGCACGCGGCGGAGTCGGTCGTCCTCGCCGACATCGCGCAGGCGGCGCGGCTGTCTCCGCGCGGCCTGCAGTACGCGTTCCGCGCGTCCACGGGCCGCACGCCGATGCAGTACCTGCGCCGCGTCCGCCTGGATGCCGCCCGCGCCGACCTGCGCAGCGCCGATCCGTCGGTGGACACCGTCGCCGCCATCGCCGCGCGCTGGGGGTTCTCGAACCTCGGCCGCTTCGCCGCGATGTACCGCGGGGAGTTCGGCGAGACGCCGTCGACGACGCTGCGTTCCTGACACCGGCGCTGTCGCCGACGTCGCCCGCCCTGTGGCGAGGGGTCGCCCGCCCTGTGGCGAAGGGAGGAGATGTGACCGGCGGAGGAGGATTCTGGTCGTGGCGTCCTCCCGTCCTCCCCGGACCTCCGCCCGGCACGCGCGCAGCCCGGACGCGCGGGTCAGTGACCCGCGCCGAGCTCCCCGCTCAGCCGCCCGTGGAAGCGCGCCGCCGCGGCGTTCATCCCCTCGAGCTCCACGGTGGTGCCGAGGTGCGCGTACTTCGTCTGCACGGCATCCAGGGCCGCCACCGTCGAGGCATCCCACACGTGCGAGCGCGAGAGGTCGATGACGACCCGCGCGGGGTCGCGGTGGTACGCGAACTTCGTGGTGAGGTCGTTGCTCGACGCGAAGAAGAGTTCGCCCTCGACGACGTAGCGCGCGGTGTCGCCCTCGACCGAGCGGGTGACGCTCGTCAGCGAAGCCACGCGGCGGGCGAACAGCACCGCGGCGGCGATCACGCCGACCCCGACGCCGATCGCGAGGTTGTGCGTCCACACGGTGACGGCCACGGTCAGCACCATCACGACCGTCTCGCTCACCGGCATCCGCCGCAGGGTCGAGGGGCGGATGCTGTGCCAGTCGAAGGTCGCGATCGACACGACGATCATCACCGCCACCAGCACGGCCATGGGGATGATCGCCACGACGTCGCCGAACACCAGCACGAGCACCAGCAGGAAGACGCCCGCGAGGAAGGTCGAGATGCGGGTGCGCGCGCCCGAGGCCTTCACGTTGATCATCGTCTGGCCGATCATCGCGCAGCCGCCCATGCCGCCGAACAGGCCCGAGAGCACGTTGGCCGCGCCCTGCCCGAGCGACTCGCGCGTCTTCGATGACGGGGTGTCGGTGATGTCGTCGACGAGGGCGGCCGTCATCAGCGACTCGAGGAGTCCGACGACGGCCATCGCGAGGGCGAACGGGAGGATCACGCCGAGGGTGTCGAGGGTGAGTGGCACGTTCGGGAGGAGCAGGGCGGGGAGGCTCTCGGGCAGCGCCCCCTGGTCGCCCACCGTGGGCACGGAGATGCCGAACACGACCGCGGCGCCGGTGAGCAGGACGATCGCGACGAGAGGCGCCGGAACGGCCTTCGTCACGCGCGGGAGCAGGTACATGATGGCGAGGCCCGCCGCCGCGATCGGGTACACCGCCCACGGCACCCCGATGAGCTGGGGCACCTGCGCCGTGAAGATGAGGATCGCGAGCGCGTTCACGAAGCCGACCATGACGCTCCGCGGGATGAAGCGCATGAGCTTCGCGACCCCCAGGAGCCCGAGGATCACCTGAAGGATGCCGCCGAGGATCACCGTCGCGAGCAGGTAATCCACCCCGTGCTCGCGGGCGACAGGAGCGATGACGAGCGCGACGGCGCCGGTCGCGGCGCTGATCATGGCGGGGCGACCGCCGAGGAAGGCGATCGCGACCGCCATCACGAAGGACGAGAAGAGCCCGAGGCGGGGATCGACGCCCGCGATGATCGAGAACGCGATCGCCTCGGGGATCAGCGCGATCGCCACGACGAGGCCCGCGAGCACCTCGCGGGTGAGCAGGCGCGGCGACCGCAGAGCGTGCAGCACGGTGGGCTCGGGGCGCGGACGCGCGGAGACGTCGGTCATGGAGTGTGCTCCTGGGGAAGACGGCGGCTGAGCGCCGGGGGACAGCGCCGCATCGGTCGAGCCGGACGCGGACGGGAGAGAATGGGGGGTCGCGATCGCGACGGAACAGACTCTACCGTAACGAGAGGGTTGCGGGATCGAGGGGGAGCCATGACCGACGCGCACACCATGCAGATCGGCGAGCTCGCCGAGCGCACCGGGCTGTCGATCCGCACACTCCGCCACTACGACGAGATCGGGCTCCTGCGTCCCTCCGCGCGGAGTGACGGGGGCTTCCGGCTGTACACGCCCGACGACGAGTCGCGCCTGCTGCTGATCCGCCGCATGAAGCCGCTGGGGTATTCGCTCGAGCAGATGGGCGAGTTGCTCACCGTCGTCGACGGACTCGACGCCGACCCGACCGACGCCGCGCTCGCGGCGCGCCTCGCCGACATCCGCGACGAGGCCCTGCTGCGTCGCGACGACCTGCGCCGCAAGCTCGCCGCGGCGGACGAGTTCGTCGCGCAGTTGGAGGCGCGATGACCGCCCACGACCTCGCGCTCGAGGGTCATGGCATCCGTCTCACTCCCGCGCATCCGGACGATGCCGCCGAAGCCTGGGCTCTGACCGACGCCGCCCTCTGGGCGGGGATGACCACGCCGTGGCCCGAGTCCCCGGACGCCTACGCCGAACGCATCGAACAGCAGCGGCAGACCCCGGGAATGCTCGCCTTCATGGTTCGGGATGCCGAGACCTCCGGCATCCGCGGATCGACGACGTTCTACGACCACGCGCCGGCGCAGGGCCGGGTCGAGATCGGGACGACCTGGTACGGCCGCGCATTCCAGGGCGGGCGGACCAATCCGGCGGCGAAGCTTCTGCTGCTCGAGCAGGCGTTCGACGCCTGGGCGCTGAATCGCGTGGCGCTGCGCTGCGACGCGCGCAACGAGCGCAGCGCGCGGGCGATCGAACGCCTCGGTGCGACGCCCGAGGGGCGGCTGCGCCACCACCGGGTCGCCGCGGACGGCTCGATCGGCGACACCCTGTACTTCTCGATCCTTCGAGAGGAGTGGCCGGGCGTGCGGGCCGGCCTCGAGGAGCGGCTGAGCGCCTGACCACCCCCCTGTGGGGAGGAGATTCGGGCGGGGGAGGGTGCCGCGGGCTCGGGGGGTCCTCCGCTCGCAGAGTCTCCTCCCGTCGGCGCGTTCCGCGCGCCGCCGGGATCAGCCGTGCGCCGCGGCCGCGCGCCGGCGCGCGAACTCCCGCGCCTCGGTGAAGAGTTCGAGGTCGATCTGCACGTGTCGGCGGGCGAGGTCGGCGGCCTCGTCGGGGGCGGCCGTCACGATCGCGGCCACGATCGCGTCGTGCTCTCGTGCCGCGCGGGACTCCATGCGGCGGTGACTCTCGCGGTCGCCCCACGGGTGCGCCGGCGCCGACAGCGACAGGTGTCGCTCGTGCTCGAGCAGGATGTCGCGCAGGGCGGTGTTGTGCGCGGCGTCGATGATCGACAGGTGCAGGAGGCTGTCGGCACGCTGCTTCGGGTTGCCCGAGTCCGCCGCGTGGAAGGCGGCCAGGCGGTCGCGCATGACCGCGATGTCGGCATCCGTCCGTCGTTCCGCGGCGAGGCGGGCGAGGGAGGAGTGCAGCATCGCGCTCGCGGTGCACGCGTCGACCAGGTCGCTCCAGCGCTGCTCGAACCAGCGGTCGACGCCGACGACGATCGAGGCGGGCCACTCCTCGGCGACGAAGGTGCCGCCGGCGCGACCGCGGCGCTTCTCGATCAGTCCGCGCGCGGACAGATCGTCGAGGGCGGCGCGCACGGTCGTGCGTCCCACGCCGAGCAAGGGGGAGAGGTCGCGTTCGGCGGGCAGGCGGGTGCCGGGCAGGAACTCACCCACCGCGACGGCGGTGATGAGGCGCTGGGTGACGCGGTCCACCAGGGAGGCGTCGTCGGTCTCGGCCATGGGCTCCCGTCGTTTCCTCCATGTTAATTCCGAAGAAAAGGTTTGCCAACGAACCATTAAGGGGTCCACGATGACTGCATGCAACGCGAGATCACCGTCCCCTTCCACGACGGCTTCACCTGGGCCCGCCTCACGGAACCCGCCGAGCCGACCGGGAAAGCGCCCCTGTTCGTCCTGCACGGCGGCCCGGGAATGGCGCACAACTACGTCGCGAACCTCGACGCGCTCGCCGACCTCACCGGACGCACCGTCGTGCACTACGACCAGATCGGGTGCGGGAAGAGCTCGCACCACCCCGACGCTCCGGCCTCGCAGTGGGTTCCGCAGCTCTTCGTCGACGAGTTCCACACCCTGCGCGAGGCCCTGGGGTTCGACGAGTACCACGTGCTCGGACAGTCGTGGGGCGGCATGCTCGGCGCCGAGATCGCCGTCCGTCAGCCGGCGGGGCTCCGGAGTCTGGAGATCTGCAACTCCCCGGCATCCATGGAACTGTGGCTCGCGGGCGCGGCCCGCCTCCGCGCGGAACTCCCCGCGGAGGCCCGCGAGGCCCTCGACCGTCACGAGGCCGACGGCACCCTCGATCACCCCGACTACGTGGATGCCACCCGCGTCTTCTACGAGCGGCACGTCTGCCGCGTGACCCCGATGCCGCAGGATTTCGTCGACAGTGAGCAGCAGATGCTCGCCGACCCCACGGTCTACTTCACGATGAACGGACCGAACGAGTTCCACGTGGTCGGGACCGGGAAGGACTGGACGATCATCGACCGCCTGCCCCGAGTCGCCGTGCCGACGCTCGTGGTGGCCGGCGAGTTCGACGAGGCCACGCCCGAGACGTGGGAGCCGTTCGTCGAGCACATCCCCGGGGCCCGAGCCCACGTGTTCGAGGGGGCGAGCCACTGCACGCACCTCGAGCAGCCTGACGAGTTCCGTCGCGTCATCGCCGACTTCCTCGCACCCCTGCCGTAATACCGCCCCACCCCGACCCACCGACACAGCCCCACCCGACCCAGGAGACCCGATGTCGAACACCGCCCCCGAGGCCCAGCAATCGCTGGAGTCCTTCGGCTACAAGCAGGAGCTCAAGCGCTCCATGTCCACCCTCGACCTCGTGGTCTACGGGCTCGTCTTCATGGTGCCGATCGCCCCCTGGGCCATCTTCGGCGTCGTCTACAACGCCGCCAGCGGCATGGTGCCGTTGGTCTACCTCACCGGTGTCGTCGCGATGATCTTCACCGCGCTCGCCTACGCGCAGATGTCGAAGGCGTTCCCGATCGCCGGGTCGGTCTTCTCGTACGTCGGCCGCGGGCTCCACCCCACCGTCGGCTTCTTCGCCGGCTGGGCGATCCTGCTCGACTATCTGCTCGTCCCCACGCTGCTGTACGTCTTCGCGGCGTCGAGCATGGCCGGCATCTTCCCCGACGTGCCGCAGTGGATCTGGGCCGTCGCCTTCGTCATCATCAACACGCTCATCAACGTCGCGGGCATCGGCTCGATCAAGCTCGCGAACCGGGTCATGCTCGTCATCCAGCTCGCTTTCGTGGTGATCTTCGTCGTCATCGCGATGGTCGCGTTGAACGCCGGCACGGTTCCGGGTGCGGAGTTCACGATCGCTCCGCTGTGGGATGCCGACAAGGTCAACCCCGCGCTCATCGCGACCGCCCTCTCGATCGCGGTGCTGAGCTTCCTCGGCTTCGACGGCATCTCGACGATGGCCGAGGAGTCCACGGGCGACCGCAAGTCCGGCGGACGCGCGATGATCATCGCCCTGCTCGTGGTCGCGGTGCTCTTCATCACGCAGACCTGGTTCGCCAGCGCGCTCGCCGCCGGCACCATCTCGTTCGGCGACGACGAGGTCAACAACGCCTTCTTCGTCCTCGTCGCGCAGGCGGCCGGTTCGGGCTGGGCCACCGCGTTCCTCGCCGTCAACGTCATCGCGGTCGGCATCGCCAACGCGGTCGCCGCCCAGGCCGCGACCTCACGTCTGCTGTACTCGATGAGCCGCGACCGGCGCCTGCCCGCCTTCCTGTCGAAGGTGAACTCCCGCCAGGTGCCGATGGCGGCCATCCTGCTCGTGAGCGCGGTGTCGCTCGTGCTGGTGCTGTTCTTCGTCGGGCAGATCGCCGTGATCTCGTCGCTCGTGAACTTCGGCGCCCTCCTCGGATTCCTGCTCCTGCACGTCTCGGTCGCGGTCTACTACCTCGGCAAGAAGAAGTCGAAGAACTACCTGCTCCACCTCATCGTGCCGCTCGTCGGGTTCCTCATCATCGGATACGTGCTCCTCAACGCCGACATGACGGCGAAGATCGGCGGCATCGTGTGGCTCGTCGTCGGCGGCATCGTCTACGCCATCTACGCGCGCAAGAACGGCGGCGCGACGGGCCCGCTCCCCGAGCACGCGACCGCGACCGCCGGCGAGGGCGGCGGCGAGGTGGCATCCCGATGACGGAGCTCTTCCTCGGCAAGGAGCACGGTCGCCCCGGCCACGACGCGTCGGTGCCCCCGGTGCTGCGCGTGCGGCCCGGGACGGGGGAGGCCCTCGCGTTCCAGACCGACGACGCGGTGTACCGCGAGCTGCACGAGCACGGTGACCTCGGTCGGCTGCGGGCACCGCTGAACCCGGTCACGGGGCCGGTGTTCGTCGAGGGCGCGCGACCCGGTGATGCCCTCGCCGTGACGATCCACGAGATCCGCCTCACCGACACCGGGTGGGCGATGAGCCTGCCCGGTGTCGGGGCGCTGCGCGACCGCATGCCCGACCGCGTCGTCACGCGCCGCATCCCGATCGACGCCGCCGGCGTGCATCTCACGGATGCCGTGACCGTCGCGCCCCTCCCCATGGTGGGCTGCATCGGCACGGCGCCCGCGGCGGGGACGGCCTCCACGGTCATGCCCGCCCACGCGATCGGCGGCAACATGGACGTCACCGACATCGCGCCCGGGGCCACGGTCTACCTGCCCGTCGAGGTCGAGGGGGCCCTCCTCGCGATCGGCGACGTGCACGCCATCATGGCGCGCGGCGAGTCGTCGTTCGTCGCGATCGAGGCGGAGGGGACGGTCGTCGTCTCGATCGACCTGGTGCCGGGCATGGCCCTGCGTGCCCCGCGCATCGCGACCGCCGAGGAGTGGATCTTCGTCGGTCTGGGCGCCACCGTGCAGGAGAGCGTCCGGCGCGGCTACGAGGATGCCTTCGACGCGTTCATCGAGCGGGGATGGGATGCCATGGACGCCTACACCGTGATGAGCGCGCTCGCGCATTCCGAGCTGGGCGGGCCGACCGGGGCCGTGGACCCCGACCCCCTGCATCCCTTCGACGCGGTGGGTGCGGTGACCCTGCACCGCGTGCCGCGGGCGCTGCTGGACGAGGGCGCGGACGAGAGAGCCGACGACCGCTGAGGGAGGCCGCGGCGGGGGACGGTGCTGCCGCCGTGTAAGATCGTCCCTTGGAAGTGTGTCCGAGCGGCCTAAGGAGCATGGCTGGAATCCATGTAGGCGGGGTAACTCGCCTCGCAGGTTCAAATCCTGTCACTTCCGCCGAAGAGAGCCCCGCACGAACGAAAGTTCGGGCGGGGCTCTCGCGTTTGCCGGCCTCAGAGCTTCAGGATCGCAAGGGTGACATCGATCGCCTCCGTGTCAGCGGGGGCGTACGACGTGTCGCCGTCCGGGCCGTCCTTCCCGCGGTGGATCTCGACCGAGACGCCGGGGACGTAGACGGTCGAGTATCCGGTGGTGTCGGGCCCGCCGTCGGCCGTCCATCGCCACCCCACGCCCCCGAGACCGCTGAGCTCGGGACTCGTGAACGAGGTGGCCTGGAGGTTGATCATCTTCGCCCCCGTCTTGGCCTCTTCGTCCGTGGGCATGGTGTTCTGGCTGATGAGGATCGAGGCGTAGGGGCCGCCCTCCGGGGCCGCCCACATGCACATCACCGAGCCGTCGTCGACGGAGTCGCCGACGAGGCTCATGCTCCCGACGAAGCCGGGGATCGCGGCGGTCACCTGGTCGCAGCTCGTGATCCCCGGGAAGGGCACGGAGGCGACGGAATCGCCGTCGCCGGAGTCATCGACCGCGTCGTCGTCGGATGGCGGGGAGCCCGTCACTGCGCACCCGGAGAGGAGGGCGAGAACGACGATAGAGGTGGCGAGAATCCCAGGTCGACGTAAATTCATGGCCGATAACCTAGCAAGAGCCGGTTACGCGCCCACCCGTTCCCGCTCCTCCGCCGCGGCGGTGCCGGGACGCACGAGGAGCGAGCGGGGGAGAAACCGCGACACCGCGCGTCGGATCCCCGTCGCGCGGGCGCGCAGGCCCGCACCCACGCGCGCGGCGGCCTCGGCGAGTTCCGGTCCGTTGACGGCATCTCCCGCGTTCTCGGCATAGCTCACACGCTCGATCGCCCCGCGGAGGGAGTCCACGTCGCCGGGATCGGCGCCGTGCTCCCGCACGAGGCGCTCGGCGAACTGCCGCGGCGACTCGCCCCCGGGGACCGGGATGCCGAGATCCACCGCGTCGTCCTGCACCAGCGCCCACGCGGCCACCGGGTCCCCAGCCCGCGCAGTGGTCAGACGCGAGCGGCGTCGCAGAGCGCGCAGCGCCGCGGGGGCGCCGAGGAGCAGGAGCAGAAGAACGATGCCCCCGGCGAGAAGAAGCCCCGGACCGATCCCGCGCGTGTCGCCGGTGGTGCCGCTGCCTTGCAGCCCCGGCCCGTCCTGGTTTCCGAGCGACGGAGCGGTCGTGGACTGCGTCTCCGGTGCCGCGCTCTGCTGATGCTGAGGGGCGTTCGGGGTCGTGTTCGTGCCGCCGGTGGTGCCCGAGGCGAAGCTGGTGGGCACGCCGAGGCTGTTGGTCGGCTCGAACGGCACCCAGCCGATGCCCTGGAAGTACACCTCGGGCCACGCGTGCAGCTGACTCGAGGTCACGGTGAAGGTGGACCGCTCCTGCCCGACCCCCGAGCTCGACATCGTGCCGGGGAGGTAGCCGACGACGATCCGCGACGGCATGTCGAGCGTGCGGGCCATGACGGCGAAGGCCGAGGCGTAGTGCACGCAGTAGCCGGTGCGCGCCTGCAGGAAGTCGGCGACGGCATCCAATCCCGCTCCGTCGAAGCCCGCCTCGACGGGGGCGTCGAGCGAGTAGCGGAAGGCGCTGCTGCGGAACCAGGTCTGCAGGTCGATCAGGGCGTCATAGGGCGACGACGCCCCCGCCGTGACCTCACGAGCCGTGTCGCCGATGATGGCGGGGACGTCGGCGGGGAGAGCGCGCACGGCGTCGCCCAGCTCCGATCCGCCCACCGCACGCGCGCGGATCTGCTCGAGGGTCGGTCGAGGAACGGAGGTCTGCACCGAGTAGTCCTGGTCGCGCGAGGAGCCCGCGCGCGACACGATCGTGCGGTTGTCCGGCATCCCGAGCCAGTCGCCCTGCAGACCCGTCACGGTCGTCGCGGGGGAGGGGACGGGGAGCCATGGGCTGTCGAGCTCGCCCACCGAGATGTCGGTCGTGTACTGCGCGACCGCGATGTCGGAGTCGATCGGCGGGGCCGCGAACACCGGACCGTCGTCGGGGACGTTCACGGTGTCGGCGCGGTCGGGCTGCCACACCGAGCCGTCGAAGCTCGACAGTGTGACGGCGCGCAGGTACGGCGGCGTCGGGGCGTCCGTCTGGAGCGTGAGCACGTCGACGTCGCGGGGCTGGCGCAGGTCGTTGCCGAGCTCGAGGTTGGGGTTGATGGTCGTGCCGTAGCCGCCGGTGCCGCCCGAGGCGAAGCGCAGGGCGGGTTGGGGCAGGAGCGGGGTCGCGACGACCGCCACGATCACCGCGACCGCGGCGATGCCGAGGGCCGTGGCCGAGGCCCCGCGGCCCCGGAGACGCGGACCCGCGGGGCGAGGGCGCGAGGCGGCGTGGCGCGAACGCGTGTCGACGCGGAGGAGGAACAGGAGCGCCGCAGCGAGGAGGACGAAGGCGGTCACGTCGACGTCGGCCGGAATCGCGATCGTCGGGATGAGCGAGACCGCGACCAGTCCCACGCCGGCGAGCAGCGGCATCCGGGCGGTGAGGACGACGTGGTCCAGGACGACGGCGAGGCCACCGATCGCGGCGACCAGCACGAACGCGAGCCCTACGCCGGGTGCGACCGGCGCGACGCCGGTGCGGATCTCCTCGGATGCCGCGGCGACGAGGCTCGGGACCGTGCTCACCGTCGCGGGGCTCGGGATGATCCACAGCACGGCCGTCGCGCGGCCGAACATGGCCGTGAGGGCGAAGAGCCAGATGCCGACCTCGAGCAGGGTCGCGACCAGCGCCGGGAGGTGGAGCAGGCGTGCCGCGAGGCCCGCACCGAGTATCGCCGCCGTCAGGAAGGCGGCCTGGACCGTCCACGACCCCGTCTGCATGACCGAGAAGACGGGCAGCAGGGCCGCGGCGATCGCGGCGAAGAGGCCCAGCGTCAACAGCGACGCGTCGCGGCGGCGTCGAGGCGTGCGGAGCACGGTCACGTCACCGGCCGACATCCGCGAGCCCCCTCTCGGTCGCGTCGGACCATGCGCTCGCGATGTCTCCGCCCGGGCGCACGTTCGCCACGCGCCATCCCGCGGCACGCGCGGGCTCGAGGTCGGCGTGGGACGAGACCATGATCATGATCGGCAGGGCCGAGCGCTGCGCGAACGCTCCGGGCTCGAGCGCGTGATCGCGTGCGGGATCGGCGGTGATCACGACGACGGGTCCCATCATGACCGCGGCGGACGCGGGGATCACCCGAGCGGAAGAACCCTCGGCGCGCGCGGTGATCGCGGCGAAGGAGGCCGCGAGAGCCCGCGCCTCCGCGTCTTCGCCGCCGTCGACGGGATCGGCGAGCAGCTCACCATCGCTGTCGACGACATCGACGGTGTAGCCCTCGTGCACGAGTCGGGCGACCGCGGACACGCACGCCGAGACCGCGGTCTCGAAGGCGAGGTCGCGCCCCGCCGCCTCAGCCGCGGCCGGGGACCACCGCGACAGTGCGCGATCGAACACCACGGTGGCGGCGGGACTGGACTCCTGCTCCTCCTGGCGCACCATGAGCGTGTCGCGGTGGGCCGTCGCCCGCCAGTGGATGCGTCGCATCGAGTCGCCGCGCGCGTAGGGACGCGCAACGAGGTTGTCCAGGCCCTGCCCGAGTTGCAGCGCCGCCGACTGCCGCGTGCCGCCCGCCTCGCCTCCGGTCGGCGGGAGGGGCGGGAGGTCGACGATCGCGGGCGCGACGGTGACGGGGGAGGGGCGGCCCAGCGCGAACCGACGTCGGACGAGGCCGAACGGATCGGTCGTGATGACCTCGAGGGGACCGAGGGCGTGCACGCCGCGCTCGTGGCCGACGACCTCGTACCGCAGTTCGACGGGCACGGTGTCGCGGCCGAGTGCCGACGAGGTCGCCGGGAAGACACCGCTCGCGTGCCCGCGGAGGCCCGCGGGCAGGGCGTCGGCCCACCGGCCGGGGGCGGTCGGCAGAGCCGTCTGCAGGCCGACGCGCACGACGACCTCGGCACGGGCGCCGACGTCGGTGACGTCCGGGCTGACCGTGCGGGTCACGCGATCCGTGCGCCGGGCGATCACGAGGGTGGTGGCTGCGGTCACGAGGAGGGCGGTCATGAGGACGCCGAAGTACATCAGTTCCGGGATGCCGGCCCGCTGGGCGATCACGAGAGACGCGCCCGCGAGAACCGCGGCACCGCTGCCCCGCAGGGTCAACGGCCACCAACGTCTCATCGGGTGCTCACACTCGCGAGGCGAGCGGGACGCGCACGCTCGCGGCGATGCGCTCGAGCGCCTCGGACACCACGACGGCGCCCGCGCGACCGCCCGCGGCGGAGCGGTTCGCGATGAGCCGGTGGCCGAAGACCGGGTTCAGCAGAGACGTGAGATCGTCCGGGATGACGTACGAACGCCCGTCGAGGGCCGCACGCACCTTGGCCGCCCGGACCAGCTGCAGCGTGGCGCGCGGGCTCGCGCCGAGACGGATGTCGGGGTGGCTGCGGGTGGCCTGCGCCAACGCCACCACGTACTCCTCGAGCGCCGGGGCGACGTGGACCCCGCGGGCCCACGCGATCATCGCGGTGACCTGGCGTCCCGTCACCACCGGCTCGATCGCGTCGAGAGGATTCACGACATCGCGCTGACGCAGCATGAGCGCCTCGGCGGCGGGGTCGGGGTACCCCATCGAGATGCGCAGCAGGAAGCGGTCGCGCTGCGCCTCGGGGAGCGCGTACGTGCCCTCCATCTCGAGCGGGTTCTGGGTCGCGACGACGAGGAACGGCGAGGGCAGCACGTGGGTGCGCCCGTCGATCGTGACCTGGCGCTCCTCCATCGCCTCGAGCAACGACGACTGCGTCTTGGGGGAGGAGCGGTTGATCTCGTCGGCGATGACGATGTTCGCGAACACCGCACCCTGGGTGAACTCGAAATGCCGCGTGACCGGGTTGAAAACGGAGACGCCGGTGATGTCGCCGGGCAGCAGGTCGGGCGTGAACTGGATGCGGCGCACGTCGGCGTCCACGGTCGCGGCCAGCGCGCGGGCGAGCATCGTCTTGCCGACGCCGGGGACGTCCTCGATGAGCAGGTGCCCCTCGGCGAGGAGGGCGATGAGAGCGCTCTGCACGGCTTCGGGCTTGCCGTCGATGACACCGGAGATGGATGCCGTGATCCGACCCGTCAGCCGGGCGAACGCGTCCGCGGTGAGCGGTTCGTCGCTTCCCGCGCGGGCGGGGGCGGTGTCGGTGCGGCGGAGTCGCGATGCCGCCTCGGGCGTGGCCGTCTCGTCCATGGCATCCCTCGTGTCGCTGGGCGGGGCTGATCGTTGCCGCCGTGACCTGATCGTAACCTGCGTCTTCACCCCCGGGGCCGTCGGACGCCGGTGCACAGGCGTCACTCGGCGGATACACCGGCCCCTAGGATCGGGGAGCGTTGGTCCTATCGAGGAGCGCGCATGTCCGATGCCACCCCGTCCCTGCCCCCCTACACGCACGTCCTCGCCGTCGATATCGGCGGGACGAAGGTCGATGCCGCCGTCGTGTCGATCGCCGGCGAGGTGGTCCGCGAGAGCGTGACCCGCCGTCCCACCGGCCGCGAGAGCGATCGCGAGACCCTCGCGCGGAACGTGCGCGAGGCCGCGGAAGCGGCGCTCGCGGCGGTGCCCGACCTCTCGGTGGGGGCGGTCGGCGTCGGCAGCGCCGGACCGGTCGACCTGCCCTCGCGCACCGTCTCGCCGCTGAACCTCCCGCTGGCGGCGGGTCTCCCGGTCGACGAGGTGCTGGGCGGCCTCGTCGACGGTCCCCTCTCGCTCGCTCTCGACGGCACGTGCATCGCGCTCGCCGAACACTGGCGCGGCGCCCTGCTCGGATGCCGGAACGCCCTCGCGATCGTCGTCTCCACCGGCGTCGGCGGCGGGTTCGTCCTGGACGGGCGTCCGATGGGCGGGGCGAGCGGCAACGCGGGCCACCTCGGGCAGACGTTCGTGCGCACGATCCACGACGGCGAGGTCGTGGCATCCACCCTTGAAGCCGTCGCCGCCGGCCCCGGCACGGTGACGTGGGCGCAGAGCCAGGGCTGGGTGGGCGAGACCGGGCTCGACCTCGCCGCGTCCTACCGCGCGGGCGATGAGATCGCGACCGCCGCCGTGGCGCGCTCGGCGACCGCGGTCGGTCAGGCGATCGCCGCGGCGGCGACCCTCTGCGACCTCGAGGCCGTCGCGATCGCCGGCGGGTTCTCGCAGGTGGCCGACGACTACATCGATCAGGTGCGCGTGGCCGCGCAGGCGGCATCCGTCCACGAGTACGCGCGCCGGTGCCGCATCACCGGCTCGGGTCTCGACGGCGACGGGCCGCTCCTGGGGGCCGCTGCCCTCGCCCTGCGCGCCTGACCCGCTTCCGGTCGATCCGTTCGCGCCTGCGCTCCCGCTCGTGCCCGCGCCCCGGCCGGTGAGGGGAGGAGATTCGGGGAACGGAGGAGGGATGCCGCGAGAGCTGCCCTCCCTTCCTGGTTTCTCCTCCGCTCACCGGGCGGTCGCGCCGCGCCCCCGCGCGCGAGGCGGCGGGGACGGCGGGGCCGCGGGCGTACGCTGAGCGGGGGTCCGCGTCGCGGGCCGACGAGCGAGAGCGAGGAGCGATGCGGACGGGGTCGAACCTGCCGGCTGTCGGCGAGTACAACCAGACCCTCGTGCTCGACCTGATCCGCCGCGCACCCGAGGGCCTCAGTCGCGTCGAACTGTCGGCGCGCACGGGACTCAGCGCGCAGACCCTCAGCAACGTCACGCGCCGTCTCGCCGACGAGGGCCTCATCGTCGAGGCGGGCAAGGTCATCTCGGGCCCGGGCAAGCCCCGGACCCTGTTGAAGCTCGAGCCTCGCTCGCGCTTCGCGGTCGGGGTGCACCTCGACCCGGTCGTCGACACGATCGTCGTGGTCGACATGGCCGGCGACGTCGTGGCCCACGACGAGATCCCGCGCCGACACGGCGCCGCCCCGGACCAGCTCGTCGACGATGTCCGCGCGGCGGTCGATCGCATCCTCGCGGATGCCGACATCCCGCGTCCGCTCGTGCTCGGGGTCGGCGTGGCCGCCCCGGGACCTTTCGACGCGCGCGGGGGGCGTCTGCTGGATCCGCCCCTTCTGCCCGCGTGGCATAACGTGCACGTCCGCGAAGACCTCGGTGCCGCCACCGGCCTCCCCGTGATCGTCGAGAAGGACGTGACCGCCGCGATGGTCGGCGAGATGTGGTTCGACCGCTCCGACGCGCTGACCGACGCGATGTTCCTGTACTACGGCGCCGGCGTCGGTCTCGGGGTCGCGATCTCGGGCTCTCCCGTGCGCGGCCGCACCGGCAACGCGGGCGGAATCGCGCACGTGGTCGTCGATCCGGACGGCCCGGCCTGCGAGTGCGGGTCGCGCGGATGCCTCGGTGTCTCGATCGAGCCGCGCACCCTCCTCGCCGAGGCGGGATACGCGCCCACCGACACGGGCGATTCCCGTCCCGACCTGGACCGTCTGGTGCGGGATGCCGCGGGCGGCGGCGTGCGCGCCCGCGCCGTGCTGCACCGCGCGGGGGAGCGCATCGCGCGGGCGCTCGTGGTGACGAACAACCTCCTCGACGTCGACGAGGTCGTGCTCGGGGGACCGGTGTGGGAGCGTCTGGCCGCGGTGCTCGTGGACACGGTCATCGCTCGCGTCGCCGCCGACCCGGTGTCCACCGCGACGCGGGGGATCACCGTGCGCCTGTCGCGCGTGGGCGCCGATGTCGCCGCCGTCGGCGCGGCCTGCCTCATGCTGGACGGCGCTTTCGCGGCGCGACCGGCCCGCATGATGATCGCGATCTGACGGCCGTTCACCCGTCTCACAGCGTCCCGTAGCCGGATCGTTATCGCGCGCGGTGGGAGACGACTTGCCGAGTTAGTCCATTTGATTTATAAAAGGTTCTGGCGACGCGGTGTCTCCACCCGAGCAAAGGAGCTTCCATGAAGAAACTGACGATGGCGGGCGGTCTTCTGACCGCCACGGCCCTGACCGTGGCCCTGGCCGGCTGCTCCGGCGGAAGCGGGGGAGCGGGCGACGCGAACACCATCCGTGTGGCGTACCAGACCACGGCGACGTTCAACCAGATGCAGACGCTGATGGAGAACGCGAAGAAGGAGTACGAGGCGGCGCACAAAGGCGTGACCGTCGAACTCGTCCCGATCCAGGCCGAGGGCGCCGATTACTACACGAAGCTCGCGCTGATGAACAAGTCGGCGAGCACCGCTCCGGACGTGCAGTACGAAGACACGTTCAAGATCCAGTCCGACGCGGCCGCCGGCTACCTGCTGCCCCTGGACGACTACCTCGCGAAGTGGGACGACTGGTCGCAGTTCGCCGAGGGGGCCAAGCAGGCCGGTCTGGGCCCCGACGGCAAGACCTACGGCGTCTCGCTCGGAACCGACACCCGCGGCCTCTGGTACAACAAGGAGATCTTCGCCAAGGCCGGCATCTCGGTGCCGTGGCAGCCCAAGACCTGGGCCGACGTGCTCTCGGCCGCCGAGAAGGTCAAGGCCGCCGATCCCGACGTCATCCCGATCAACGTCTACTCGGGTAAGACCGCCGGCGAGGCGGCATCCATGCAGGGTCTCGAGATGCTCCTCTACGGCACCGAGGACACCCTGTACGACACCTCCGCGAAGAAGTGGGTCGTCGGCAGCCAGGGCTTCAAGGACTCGCTGCAGTTCGTCTCGGACGTCTACCAGGGCGGCCTCGGCCCGTCGCTGCAGCAGGCGCTCGACCCCAACATCTTCACGAGCGTCACGGCGGACTGGCTGCCCTCGAGCAAGCTGGCGATCGCGCTGGACGGCTCGTGGCAGTCGGCCGCCTGGGTCGAGGGCGGCACCGCCGCGTGGCCCGCGTGGAGCGACACCCTCGGTATCGCCGCGATGCCGACGCAGAAGGGTCAGGCTCCCGGCACGACGAGCATGTCGGGCGGATGGACCCTCGCGATCGGCAAGAACACCAAGAACGCCGACGCGGCGTGGGACTTCCTCTCGACCGCGGTGAACAAGGACAACGCCACCGCGTACAACATCGACAACAGCCAGATCGCGGTGCGCGCCGACGTCGCGCAGTCCAGCGAGTACCTCGACGCGAACCCGAGCTTCAAGACCTTCTCGAGCTTCGTCGACACGACCCACTTCCGCCCGGCGACCGAGGACTACGACAAGATCTCGAACCAGATCCAGGTCGCGATGGAAGCGGTCATGACCGGCCAGTCGAGCGTCGATGACGCCGCGGCCGCCTACGACCAGGCCGTCATCGGCATCGTCGGCGAAGAGAACACCCAGAAGGGCTGACCGTGACCGCCCTGGCTCAGACCGGGGCGACCGGCACCGGCCGGGGGTCGCGCGCGAGAGCGCGCGGCCTCCGGTCCTCGGCCCGGGCGCTCCCTCTCCTGCCGGCAGCCCTGCTGCTGGCGATCTTCCTGCTCGGCCCGATCCTCGTGTCGCTGTGGGGCTCGCTCACCAACGCCACCCTCTCCGGTTCGACGGCCGTGGCGAGCGAGTTCATCGGCTTCGACAACTACACGCAGCTGTTCAAGGCGCCTGACTTCCCCGTCTCGGTGATCAACACGATCGTCTTCGTGTTCTTCTCCGCGGTGATCGGTCAGAACATCCTCGGGCTGGCCCTCGCCCTCATGATGCGCTCGGGCAACCGGATCGTCACCGCGGTCGTCGGCACGATCGTCGTGACCGCGTGGGTCCTTCCCGAGATCGTCGCCGCGTTCGCGGCCTACGCCTTCTTCCGTGACAACGGCACGCTGAACGCGATCCTCGCCGTCTTCGGCCTCGACCCCGTCAGCTGGCTGTTCACGATGCCGGTGCTGATGGTCATCATCGCCAACATCTGGCGCGGAACCGCGTTCTCGATGATGGTCTACTCGGCCGCCCTCGCCGACGTGCCGCCGGAGATCACCGAGGCTGCCGAGGTCGACGGGGCCAGCGGCATCAAGCGCCTCTTCTTCATCACGATCCCCATGATCCGCTCGACCATCGGCACCAACTCGATGATCGTCACGCTGCAGACCCTCTCGGTCTTCACGCTCATCTTCGTCATGACCGGCGGCGGCCCCGGCAACAAGAGCACGACGCTGCCGATCCTCGCCTACCAGCAGGGTCTGAAGTTCGGCGAGCTCGGCTACGGCACGGCGATCGCCACGATCATGCTGCTCATCGGCGCGATCTTCTCGTTCTTCTACGTCCGCGCGCTGCGCGAGGAGGTCTCGTCATGACCACCACGACCCTGCCCGAAGTCGTGGGCACCCGCGCCCGGCGCACCCCGAAGCGCACGAAGGCCTCGCTGTCGTCGCCGCGCACCCGAGCCCTGCGCGTCCTGAGCAACACGCTGCTCATCGTCATCGGCATCCTGTTCGTGGTTCCGCTCGTGTGGCTCGTCACCGCCTCGCTCGATGCGCAGCCGACGCTCGCGATCAAGATGCCCGAGGTCGTCACCCTCGACAACTTCGCCGCCGTGATGAAGCCCGACCTGCTCTTCCTGCCGCTGTGGAACAGCGTGCTTCTCGCGGGCGGCACGGCCGTCGCCACGGTGGTGCTCGCCTCGCTCGCGGCCTACCCGCTGTCGCGGTACAAGATGCGCGTGGGCAAGCCGTTCCTCTACGCCGTGCTGTTCGGCACCTGCCTGCCGATCACCGCGATCATGGTGCCGGTCTACAGCCTGTTCGTGCAGCTGAACCTCATCGACTCGATCGGCGGCACGATCCTCTTCCTCACCGCGAGCGCCCTGCCGATCGCGATCTGGATGATGAAGAACTTCATGGACGGCGTGCCCGTCGAGCTCGAGCACGCCGCCTGGATGGACGGGGCGGGCTCGATGCGCACCCTCGTGCAGATCGTGCTCCCGCTCATGCGTCCCGGCATCGCGGTGGTGTTCATCTTCACGTTCATCCAGGCGTGGGGGAACTTCTTCGTCCCCTTCGTGCTGCTGCTCAGCCCCGACTACCAGCCGGCGGCGGTCAGCATCTTCAACTTCTTCGGGTCGTTCGGAGCCGTGGCCTACGGCCAGCTCGCGGCCTATTCGATCGTCTACTCCCTCCCGGTCCTCGGTCTGTACGTCCTCGTGCAGCGCGGTCTCGGCGGCCCGTCGGCTCTCGCCGGCGCGGTCAAGGGCTGACCCGTCCCCCCAGACGCCCCCAGACAAGGAATACACCGACATGCACGACCGCACCGCGCTCATCGAGATGCGCATCGAACGCTTCATCCGCGAGCGTCTCGCCCCCGCCGTCTACCGCGCCCGCCAGCCCCTCGACATCTCGGCGTGGGAGGCCCCGGGCGAGCCCGTGACCTTCGCCGAAGCACAGGATGCCGAGTACCGCCCCTTCGCGATCGGAACGCCGTGGGGCCGGGCGTGGGGCACGACCTGGTTCGCCGTGTCGGGGGAGATCCCCGCCGCGTGGCGCGACGCCGACGGTTCCCTGCCGGAGGGCACCGTCGCCGAGCTCGTGATCGACCTCGGCTTCACGGCCGGACAGAGCGGCTTCCAGTGCGAGGCGCTCGTCTGGAACCGCGAGGGCGCCCCCATCAAGGGCGTCTCGCCGTTCAACAACGCCAGCCCGGCAGCGGTCGGCGCCGACGGTCGCGTCGACGTGCTCGTCGAGGCCGCCTCGAACCCCGACGTGGGCAGTCTCTTCACCTTCGAGCCCACGCACCTCGGCGACCTCGCCACCGCGGGCGACGCTCCTCTCTATACGCTCCGCGACATGTCGATCGGCCTCCGCGACCTCGCGGTGTGGGAGCTCCTGCAGGACTTCCGTCTGCTGCACGGCCTGATCGCCGAGCTCGACGCGACCTCCGCGCGCCGAGCGACCCTCGTCGAGGCGATGGATGCCGCGATCGACGCGGTCGATCCCGAGGACGTCGCGGGCACGGCCCAGGCCGGCCGCGACGTGCTCGCTCCGCTGATGGCGGCGCCCGCGGCATCCAGCGCCCACGTCCTGCACGCCGTCGGTCACGCGCACATCGACTCGGCGTGGCTGTGGCCGGTGCGCGAGACGGCGCGCAAGGTCTCGCGCACGTTCAGCAACGTCCTCTCGCTCATGGACGAAGACCCGCAGTTCGTCTTCGCCAGCTCGTCGGCGCAGCAGTTCGCGTGGATGAAGGAGCACTACCCCGCGCTCTGGGAGCGACTGAAGGCGCGAGTCGCCGAGGGCCGCTTCGTCCCCGTGGGCGGCATGTGGGTCGAATCCGACACCAACATGGTCGGCGGCGAGGCGATGGCCCGCCAGTTCGTCGAGGGCAAGACGTTCTTCCTCGAGGAGTTCGGCATCGACACCGAAGAGGTGTGGCTGCCCGACTCGTTCGGCTACAGCGGCGCCCTTCCGCAGATCATGAAGGCCGCGGGAGCCCGGTGGTTCCTCACGCAGAAGATCTCGTGGAACGAGACCAACCGCATCCCGCACCACACCTTCCGCTGGGAGGGCATCGACGGCTCGCGCATCTTCACGCACTTCCCGCCGGTCGACAAGTACAACTCCGAGGTCACCGCGGCCGACCTCGCCCACGCCGAGCGCAACTTCGCTGACAAGGGCCGCGCGCGCACCTCGCTGCTGCCGTACGGCTTCGGCGACGGCGGTGGCGGACCCACCCGCGAGATGACCGCGACGATCGCCCGCGCTCACTCCCTCGAGGGTGCACCGGTCGTGAAGCACTCGACCCCGCGCGAGTTCTTCGAGACCGCCGAGGCCGAGTACGCCGACCCGGCCGTCTGGGCGGGGGAGCTGTACCTCGAGTTCCACCGCGGCACGTACACCAGCCAGCTGCGCACCAAGCAGGGCAACCGCCGCAGCGAGCACCTGCTGCGCGAGGCCGAGCTGTGGGCGGCCACCGCGACGGTCCGCACGGGCGCCGCCTACCCGGCCGAGACGTTCCAGCGCCTCTGGCGTCTGGTGCTGCTGCAGCAGTTCCACGACATCCTGCCCGGCACCTCCATCGCCTGGGTGCACCGGGATGCCGAGCGCAACTACGCCGCGATCGCGGCGGAGCTCGAGCAGGTCATCGCCGACAGCCTCCGGGCGCTCGTGGGCACGGGCGACCGCGCGGTCGTGGCGAACGCGGCCCCGCACGGCCGTTCCGGTGCTCCCGCGCTCGCGATCGCTCCGCAGAGCGCGACGGGCGACGTCACGCCCCGGGCCGACGGCGACGGCTTCGTGCTCGACAACGGCATCGTCCGCGCCGTGATCGACGGCCGTGGTCTGATCACCTCGCTCGTCGAGGTGGCATCCGGTCGCGAGGTCGTCCCCGCCGGCCAGGTGGCTGGGCAGTTCGAGATCTTCCGCGACACCCCCACCCAGTGGGACGCGTGGGACATCGACGAGACCTACCGCCGTCACGCGACCGCTCTCGACACGGCCGACGCGGTCCGCCTCGACGGCGACGCCGTGGTCGTGGAGCGTCGCGTGGGCGATTCCTCCCTCGTCGCGCGCATCGCGCTGGCGGAGGGCTCGCGCACGGTCCGCCTCTCGCTCGACGTCGACTGGCACGAGCAGCAGAAGCTGCTCAAGCTCGGCGTTCCCGTGGACGTGCACACCGACCGGGCGGCATCCGAGATCCAGTTCGGTCACATCGTGCGCCCGACGCACACGAACACGTCGTGGGACTCGGCGCGCTTCGAGACCGCCGCGCACCGCTGGGTGCGGGTCGCGGAGCCGGGCTTCGGCGTCGCGGTGACGAATGACTCGACCTACGGCCACGACATCACCCGCCACGCGCGCGCGGCCGGCGGCACGTACTCGCTCGTGCGCCTGTCGATCATCCGCTCGGCGATGTTCCCCGACCCGGGGCAGGACCAGGGCGCGCACCACCTCGAGGTGGGCATCGTCATCGGGGCCGAGGTCGTGGATGCCGTGGCCGAGGGCTACCGTACGAATCTGCCGGTGCGCGTGGTGGCGGATGCCGCCGAGGGATCGGTCGCGCCGCTGGTGGCGATCGACGAGCCCGGCGTCGTGGTCGAGGCGATCAAGCTCGCCCAGGACGGTTCGGGAGACGTCATCGTCCGCCTCTACGAAGCGCTCGGCCAGCGCGCGCACGCGCGTCTGGAGGCCGGGTTCGAGGTCACGGGCGCCGGGGAGACCGACCTGCTCGAGCGCGAGGTCGCCGCCGCCGCCGTGTCGAGCGTGTCGGGTGGCGTGGTCGAGCTCGACCTGCGTCCGTTCCAGCTGGTGACGCTACGTCTGAAGCGCTGATTCGGGCGCGGTGCCGCGCGTGGACCTGCGCGCGTGACTTGCTGCGCGTGACCTGCTGCGCGTGACTTGCTGCGCGTGACCTGGCGCGCGTGACCGGGGGAGGGCGAGGGACGCAGGGAGGACGATCCCCGCGGATTCGTCCTCCCTCCGTCCCTCGCCCTCCGGTCGCCCGGCTCGTCAGCCGGCGAAGTCAAGCGCGCCCGAGGTCGGCGAGCAGCAGATCACGGACCTCGTGAGGGGCCACGGGCCCCGAGGGCAGCGGGTCGTCGCCGCCGAACCGACCGAGCGCGAGGAACGAGCGGCGCTCGACGGCGGAGCCGCCGCCGTGGCCGCCCGCGTCGACGTGCCCGTGGTCGGTGGTGACGGCGACGAGCCAGTCCTCGCCGTGCGTCTGGGCGCGCTCGTCGACGACGTCGAGGATGCCGCCGAGCAACGCGTCCACGCGAACGATCGCGGCCGTGTACTCCGGCGCGATCCCGCCGTACCGGTGTCCGGCCTCGTCGACCTCGCCGAGGTAGACGAAGGAGACGTCGGGACCGGCTTCGCGCAGGTGCTCGCGCGCGGCGGCCGCGATCTCGGCATCCATCGGCTCATAGCCGCGGGTCTCGCCGTCGCGCGCGACCACGACGTGGGCGCCGACGACGTGGGCGCCGGCGTGGTCGGGACGCGGGGTGAGGATCGGGCCGGGGCCGTCGGGGTCGACGAGAGGCGGCCAGTCGACGGCCGCGAAGGTCGTGCAGCCCGGTCGCGTGTCGGCGGCGCGTGACAGGAGGTCCTGGTGCGCGCGCAGACGGTGTCCCTCGAAGAGGTTGTCGACCACGCCGTGTTCGGCGAGCCGCGTGCCGGTGAGGATCGACGACCAGCCTGGGCCCGAGATGGTCGGAACCTCCATGGTCATCGGCAGCAACGCGCCGGCGGAGGCGAAGGCAGCCAGACGCGGGGCCATGGCGGGAGCGCGGAGGGCGTCGTCGATGCGGAGGCCGTCGATGCCGACGAGGAGCAGCTTGCGCGGCACGCTCATCGCGACGGCAGCTCGCCCGCGGCGGACAGCAGCGCGGGGATGTCGGCGACGCTGTCGAGCAGGTGCGTGTGGCGCGCGCGGCCGAGGTCGGCGGGCGTGCCGGCTCCCGTGTGCACGCCCACCACGAAGCGTGCCCCGGCGGCGATGCCCGCGGCCAGGTCGTTGGGGGTGTCGCCGGCGACCAGCACCTCGTCGACCGACCGGATGCCGGTGAGCTCCATGGTGCGGAAGACGAGATACGGCGCGGGGCGCGAGGCGGAGACGAGCTCCGAGGTCGCCAGGGCGTCGATGTCGACGCCGACCTCCCACCCGACCTTGGCGAGCAGCCCCTCGGCCACCGAGAGGGTGTAGCCGGTCTGCAGCGCGACCTTCACCCCGGCCGCGCGCAGCGAGGCGATCGCCTCGCGCACCCCGGGGAACACGGTCGGGGTGGCGGCCGCGTAGGCCTCGTCGAGCTGGGCGGCGAACACGGCGTAGACCGCGTCCGTGCGGGCGGGATCGCCCCCGAGCGCGGTCAGCAGACCCCGGATCGCTTCGGTCTTGTCGGTTCCGGTCCAGGGGGCCAGCACGTCTTCGGGAACGCGGGAGCCGAGTTCGTCGGCCACGCACCGCGCGAGCAGCTCGTACACGAGACCCCCCTCGTCGATCGTGGTTCCAGCCATGTCGAGGGACAGCAGCGAGACGGTCATCGGGCACCTTCCGGAGTCATACGGCGTGAGGCGTGCGGCCCGGAGGGGCCGCGCGTTCGGGAGTTGTGGAGGATGAGGGCCGCGCGGTCGGGGCGGTAGCGGTCGTCGGACACCTCGAGGACCTCGCCCTCGTCGGAGCGCGTGACGCGTCGAACCCGGAGCAGCGGCGATCCGGCGTCGACGCCGAGCTCGTCGGCATCCCGATCGTCCGCGGCGATCGCGTCGATCGTGTGCTCTCCCTGGTCGAGGGCGACCCCGCGCGCGAGGAGGCCGGCGAAGATCGATCCGCCGTCGGGGTCGAGGTCGAACAACAGCCGCCCCACCGGTTCGACGAACGCGGTGCGCTCGATCATCACCGGCTCGTCGTCGATCGAGCGCACCCGGACCAGCTCGACGGCCCTCTCGTGCGCGTCGAGCCCGAGGGCGGCCGCCACGGCCTCCGAGGGGCGCCGCACCGCGATCTCGAGCGTGCGCTGGCCGGGCGTGCGCCCGAGCGAGGTGACCCAGGCCGAGAACGAGAAGAAGTCGTCGATCGCCTGGGCCAGGGGCGCGCGCGCGACCGTGGGGACCCGCCCCTGCCCGGTCGCGATCAGGCCCTCCGCGGAGAGGGCGGAGAGGGCCTGGCGCACGGGTCCGCGCGACGCCCCGAACTCGACGCAGAGTTCGGCGGTGGAGGGCAGCGGGGTACCGACGGCGAGCGTCCCGCTGCGGATCCGATCGCGCAGGGACGAGCGGATGGTCTCGTGCAGGAGCATGCGCCCAGCTTGTCAACACAAGTCGCGTGAGCGCCTTCCGCATAGGAAAAGTTCGGATGCCGTTCACCCGGCCCAGACCCCTCTTATACGGCTCGCATCCCGGGGTGAACATCGCATGACAAGTGTGGCGATCGGCCTCTTTCGCGAGGTCCGGAGGGCGAGACTCGTCGGCGTGAACACCCCGTCCTCCTCGCCACGCGTCGACCTCGTCGTCGTCGGCGCCGGCATCGTCGGCCTCGCCCACGCGTGGCACGCGGTGCGCGCCGGACTCTCGGTCGTCGTGCTCGATCGCGACGACCGTCCCGTCGGCGCCAGCGTCCGCAACTTCGGCCACATCTGCACGACCGCGCAGGCGGGCATCGCCCTGACGTACGCCGAGGCCGCGCGCGCGGCGTGGCTGGAGCTCGCTGAAGACGCCGGGATCGGCGTCCGCGAGACGGGCACCGTCGTGATCGCGCGAACGGATGCCGAGATGGCGGTGCTGGACGAGTTCGCCGCCCTACGGGCGGGCGACCTCGATCTGCTCACGGCCGCGGGCGTGGGCGAGCGCACGGGCTGGGCGACGCCCGGGGCGGTCGGGGGAGCGTTCCTCCCCGGCGACCTGCGAGTCGATGCACCCACGGCGATCCCCGCGCTCGTCGCGCACCTCATCGACCTCGGAGTCGACGTGCGGTTCGGAGAGAACGTGCTCGAGATCGCCGACGACGGCGTGCGCACCGCCGCCGGGTGGTTTCCCACCGCTGCGGTCGCGGTGTGCATCGGTCACGACGTGGACCGCTTCTTCCCGGCCATCGCCCTCGAGGCGGAGGTCCGTCGCTGTCGACTGCGGATGATCGAGATCGACCCGCCCCGGGGCGTGCGCATCGACCCCGCGATCTTCACCGGCACCTCGCTCCTGCGCTACGCCGGGTTCGCCGAGACCGCGGCGGCGGACGATGTCCGCGCGGAGGTGGCGGCAGCCGACCCCGATCTCCTGACCCACGTCGTGAACCTCATGGCCACGCAGCGCCCCGACGGTCGCGTGGTCATCGGGGACACCCATCACTACGAGCGCACGCTCGACCCCTTCGACGACGAGACGCTCGACGAGCTGCTGCTCGACCGGTTCCGACGGCTCTTCGGCGTCGACCAGCTGCGCGTGCGGCGACGGTGGCGCGGGGTCTACGCCGCGAGCGCGCGCTCGCCGTATCTGCTGGCCTCTCCCCGGCCCGGTCTCGGCGTGGCCTCCGTGACCAGCGGGATCGGCATGACCACCGCGCTCGGCTTCGCCCTCGACGCGCTCGAGCGCCACGGCATCCTGTGACTTCTCCTCTCCGCCCTCCCTCTCCCTCGAGTACCCGCCCGAAAGGACTCCCCATGCTCTCCTTCCCCTCTTCGACGGCTCGACGCGTCGCGCGCGCCGTCGTCACCACGGCCGCGGTCGCCGCGGTCGCGGTCTCGCTGTCCGCGTGCTCCGGCGCGTCCGACGCCGCGAGCGGGTCGATGACCCTCGAGCAGAAGCAGAAGGCCACCAGCGCCGCCGACTTCGGCGGGATGGACGCGCTGGTCGCCGCGGCCAACGCCGAGGGCAAGCTGAACGTCATCACCCTTCCGCCGTCGTGGGCCAACTACGGCAAGATCATCGCCGGCTTCCAGGCGAAGTACCCCGACATCCAGATCGACTCGCAGAACCCCAACGGCTCCAGCGCCGACGAGGTCGCGGCCGCCCAGTCGCAGAAGGGGCAGGACACCGCCCCCGACGTGTTCGACATCGGCACCGCCGTGCTGAGCCAGAACCTCGACCTGGTCACGCCCTACAAGGTGTCGAACTGGGGCGACATACCCGACGACTTCAAGGACCCGAACGGTTCCTGGTACTACGACTACACGGGCCTGATGTCGATCGGCTACGACTCCTCGGTCATCACCACCCCGCCGACCTCGCTCGCGGACCTGCTCGGACCGCAGTACCAGGGCAAGGTCGCCATCAAGGGCGACCCCACCCAGGCGAACGAAGCCGCCAGCGCGGTGTACTTCGCGGCCCTGCAGAGCGGCGGGAGCGTCGACGACGTCAGCCCCGGCGTCGACTTCTTCTCGAAGCTGAAGAAGGCCGGCAACATGCTCTCGGTCCTGCCGACCCAGGCCACGGTCGCCTCGGGCGAGACCCCCGTCGTCATCCAGTGGAGCTACAACAACCTCGCGTGGGGACCGGACGGCGGGTCATCGGGCAACCCGAACTGGAAGACCGTCGTGCTCCCTGGCGTCGCGCTCGGCAGCTACTACAACCAGGCCATCAACGTCAACGCCCCGCACCCCGCGGCCGCGCGTCTGTGGGAGGAGTACCTCTACAGCCCCGAGGTGCAGAACCTGTACCTCGCGTCCGGTGCCTACCCCTCCACGCTGCAGGCGATGATGGCGAACGGCACGGTCGACCAGTCGGTGCTGAAGGCGGTCGGCGAGCCGCCGAAGAACTTCGTCCAGCTCACGAGCGACCAGGCCGCCGCCGCGGCGAAGGTGCTCACAGCGCAGTGGTCGTCGGCGATCGGCGGCTGATCGCCCCATGACCGCCGCATCCGCACGGATCGCGACGGCGAAAGTCCGCTCCGGTGCCGGGACCTCCCGGCGCCGGAGCCGGGGCTGGTGGGGCTTCTCGCCCTTCGCCGTGTACGTGCTCCTCTTCCTCCTGATCCCCACCGTCCTCGCGGTCGCGAGCGGGTTCTTCACCGCCGACGGGGCGTTCACTCTCGCCAATTTCTCGGCGTTCGCCTCTCCCTTCATCGTCAGCACCTTCGTGAACTCCCTGTGGCTCTCGGCGGCCGTCGCCGGCATCTCCGCGGTCCTGGGTGCCCTCGTCTGCGTCGCGCTGGTGAGCATGAACCCCGACGGATGGGTGCGCTCGGTCGTCGATTCGGCGTGCAGCGCGCTCGCGCAGTTCGGCGGGATCATGCTGGCGTTCGCCTTCATCGCGCTCATGGGAGCGCAGGGCGTGCTCACCGTGTGGCTGAAGCAGACCCTCGGTCTCGACCTGAACTCGCTGACCCCCAACGGTCCGTTGCTCTACCAGGTGGGCGGGCTGATCTTCCCCTACGTCTACTTCTCGGTGCCGCTCATGGTGCTCACCTTCCTGCCCGCCCTCGCGGCCCTGCAGACGCAGTGGGCCGAAGCGGCCGCGACCCTCGGTGCCCCGCGCCGCGTGTACTGGACACGGATCGCCGTCCCCCTGCTCGCCCCGGCGTTCGGGGGGTCGACGATCCTCGTCTTCGCGAGCGCGTTCTCGTCCTTCGCCACCGCGGCCGCCCTCATCGACCAGGGCGGCATCGTGCCCCTCGCGATCAAGCAGCAGCTGACCAGCGAGACGATCCCCGGGGTGGCGAACACCGCGGGCGTCCTGGCGCTCGGAATGGTCGTCGTGATGGCTGCCGTCATGACGCTCTACGCGGTGCTCGATCGGCGTGCACGGCGGTGGCGGCGATGAGCCGGCCGGTGGGCGCGGCCCTCGGCCGCACGGGCGCGACGATCGTGCTCGCCCTGACGGGTGTCGCTTTCGCGCTTCCGCTCCTCGCGCTGCTGCTGTTCACGTTCCGCGTGTCCGGCAGTCCGAACGCCCTGACCCTCGCGCACTACGCGGCGCTCGTCGACCCCGCGCAGGAGTACACCTACGACGGCCTGTTCCGCGGCCTCACCAACTCGCTCGGCATCTGCGCCGTGACCGTCGCGATCGTGCTGCTCGTGCTCGTTCCGACGGTGCTCCTCGTCGAGATGCGCTACCCCGCGATGCGCCGCGTCGTGGAGTTCGTGTGCCTTCTCCCGCTCACCGTCCCCACGGTCGTGCTCGTCGTCGGCTTCGTGCCGGTGTACAAGGTGGTCTCGGGGGCCTTCGGCAGCGCCGCGTGGACACTGGCCTTCGCGATCGGCGTCATCGTGCTGCCCTACGCGTACCGCCCGATCCAGGCGAACATCGCGGCTCTCGACGTCGTCGTGCTCGGCGAGGCCGCGCGGTCGCTCGGTGCCGGTGTCGTCCCCACCGTGCTGCGCGTCATCCTGCCGAACCTGCGCCGCGGCATCCTGTCGGCCTGTCTGCTGACCGTGGCGGTCGTCCTCGGCGAGTTCACGATCGCATCGTTCCTCAGCCGGTCCACCTTCCAGACCGCGCTCTTCCTCCTGCAGCAGAGCGACCCCTACGTCGCGGCGATCTTCTCGCTCGCGGCCCTCGCCTTCGTCTTCGTGCTGCTGCTGGTCATCGGCCGCCTCGGCTCCTTCCGTCCCTCCCGGAGAACCCCATGAACGTGCCTCTTCCTCCCGCCCCGCCGGTCACCGGCCCCTCGACCGCGACGGGGATGACCGCGACGGGGATGACCGTGACGGGGACCGCCGTGTCGCTGCGTGGCATCCGCAAGTTCTTCGGAGCCCACGCGGCCCTGCGCGGGGTGAGCCTCGACGTGCGCCCCGGTGAGTTCGTCGCCCTGCTCGGCCCGTCGGGGTGCGGCAAGACGACGCTCCTGCGGGCCCTGTCGGGACTCGACCGCGTCGACGACGGCACCATCTCGATCGACGGGGTCGATGTCTCCCGCGTGCCCGTCGAGAAGCGCGACATCGGCATGGTGTTCCAGTCGTACTCGCTGTTTCCGCACCTGACCGCCGCGCAGAACGTCGAATTCGGCCTCCGGATGCGCAAGGTCGACGCGGCCCGTCGGACCGTCCGCGTGCAGGAAGCGCTCGACATGGTCGGACTCGGCGACCGCGGCGGCCGGTACGCGCACGAGCTGTCCGGCGGTCAGCAGCAGCGCGTCGCGCTCGCCCGCGCCCTCGTCACCCGCCCGCGCGTGCTGCTGCTCGACGAACCGCTCTCGGCTCTGGACGCCAAGGTGCGCGTGAAGCTGCGCGAGCAGATCCGTCGTATCCAGCGCGATCTCGGCATCACCACCGTCTTCGTCACGCACGACCAGGAGGAGGCGCTCGCCGTCGCCGACCGCGTCGCGGTGATGAACGAGGGGGTCATCGAGCAGATCGGCACGCCGGAGGATCTCTACCGTCGGCCGGTCTCGCCCTTCGTCGCCGACTTCGTCGGGCTCAGCAACGTTCTCGACGGGGTCGCGCGCGGTGGAGAGGTCGAGGTGTGCGGCCACGCGCTGCCGATCCTCGGGGAACCCGTCGACGGGCCGGTGCAGGCCTTCGTGCGGCCCGAGGACATCCTCTTCACCGACGCCGCCGGCGGAATGGATGCCACCGTGGTGGCCTCGAGCTTCCTCGGGTCGCTGCGGCGAACCGTCGTGCGCGCGGCCGACGGCACGCTCATCGCTGTGCAGCACGACGCCGCCGACCGGCGCGAGGCGGATGACGTGGTGCGCCTGCGATTCGCGGGGTATCCGGTGGTGATCCGGCCGCGCTGAGGTCCCAGCGAATCCCTCAGCTCCCGCTCTACCGTGCGGCTATGCCGTCTGTCGCCCGAGGGCGTCGCCGCCCCACGCCCTTGCGCACCACCCCGGCCGTACGCGCTGCCGCCGTGCTCTCGTTCCTCTACGGCCTCGCCGCGGCGGCGCTGGGGGTCTGGTTGATCGTCGCCCTCGCGACCGGCCGGGGGTTGCGGGCCGACACCCACGAGTACCTCGTCTTCCGGGGCGTGACGACGACGATCGTCTTCGCGCTCCTGGCGGGAGCGGTGTTCGTGACCGAGGCGTTCCTCGTGCTGCGCGGCGCGCGCGGGATCGGGGTCGTCGTCGTCGCCTCGATCGTCGCGTTCGGCGGCCTGATCGGCGAGGTGATCGAGGCGGTCACAGGAGGGGATGCCGCGTCCCTCGGGATCGGCGCGGGCATCATCGCCGCGGCGGCCCTGCCCGCGGTGCTTCTCCTTCTCCCGCGGGGACCCCGCTCGGCGCTTCCTGCGAGCCCGGACGCCGAGCCCGGGATCACCCCGCCCGGGATCACACCGCCGCCACCGCCATGAGGACGACGGATGCCGCCATCGCGCCGATCTGCGCGCGGTCGAGCCGTGCCGGCATCCGTCGCATCGCCTCGAGCGACAGCGCGGCGTAGACCGCCGCCGCACCGACGAGAACGGGCGCCAGCGCGAGCCCGTGGGCGTGGGCCGAGGGACCCGCGTGCCCGACCATGACCATCTGCAACCCGGCCATCACGATCATCCCGAGCGTCGTGTGCAGCGTCATCAGGGCGGGCACCCGCGGCACACGGCGCTGCCGCGGCCGCCGCCAGACCGCGAGCCCGAGCGCCGCCGCCAACAGCACCGCCGTCCGCCCGACCGGCGCGACGACCCCGAACACGGCGGCATCCAGCATCGCGAGCAGCATCAGCACGGATGCCGCGACCTCGGGCGGTCGCACCCGCGCGCGATCGGCTGCCAGACAGCAGGCACCGACCGCGGCGGGGGCGACCGCCCAGGCGTGGAGGATCTCGCTCATCGATTCAACAGTGGTGCGCGTCGCCGTGCCCGTCGTGACCGTGCGCGCTGTGGTCATGACCGTGCGCGCCGGTCGCCTCATCCGCGTGTGGTCCGTGCCCGTGTCCGTCGGCGTGGGCACCGGGCGCGCAGTGCGTGTCCGCCGGGGCCGGCACGTTCAGTACGGGGTTCCGCTCGAAGAAGTTGTACGGCTTGAGCGTGAACTTCGCGTAGTCCATCGGCATGACCGGCCAGTCCTCGTTGCGCGGGAAGTGCGTGAGGCCGAACGTGTGCCAGAGCACGAGGTCTTCGCCGACGAGGGGCTCGTCACCGGCGATGAACGCGGGGATGCCGGCGCCGCCAGGGTGCTGGTTGACGAAGTCTCCCGCGGCGTACCGCTCGTCGGGGTCGTACTTCGTGACGAAGAGGTTCTTCGTGGCGAACGCCGCGCGGGCGGCGATCGACGACGCGTCGTCGGCCAGCAGCACCGGGGTCTCGGTGGGGAACAGCACGTACGAGGTCGCCTGTCCCCGCTCCGTCGTCTTCTCGGTCGACGCGATCTGCCACACGCGGTTCACGGCGCCGTCGGCGACCCGCCCCGACACCTTCTCGCTGGTGATCGGCGTGACCTTCTTCGTGAACGCGTTGCCGGCGGGGTTCTCGGGCGAGATCGGCACGCGGACCGCGTCGATCTCGTTCACGACGTTCGCGACCCCGTCGACGGTCATGTCGAGCCGCGCCGAGAAGAGGTGCTGGTGATACGGCGCGCCCAGGCCCGGTGCCACCTCCGAGGCGTACGGGTAGCCCTCTCCCGGGTATCCGGAGGTGAACAGGATGCCGGTGAGCTTGGCCTCGCACTCGATGGTGCCGTCGAGGTACAGGTACCAGTAGAAGCCGTAGTCGTAGTTGCCGACGGTGGTGAAGAACGAGATGACCAGACGCCGCGAGCGGCGCACCTCGCTCGAACCCGTGAAGATGTCGGTGTGCTTCCAGAGGGTGCCGAAGTCCTCCTCGTGCATGCACACGGCGTTGCGGACGGTGCGCGGCATCCCGTTCTCATCCGACAGCACGGCGTCGACGTAGGTGATGTCGCCGACGCAGTCGCAGCCGAGCTCGAGTTCGTTCGTGTACCGGCCGAAAAGGTACTCGCCGGTGTCGAAGTAGTTCTGCCAGAAGCGGTTGGGCGCGGGGTCGGCGTAGGGCACGACCATCTCGCTGATCGAGCCGCGGTACATCACCGGGCGGCCGGCGAAGGACAGCTGGCGAAGGATGAGTCCCTCGCGGGTGTCGAAGCCGATGCGCAGGTCCCACTCGCCCCACGTGACGTGCTCGCCGTCGACGGTGAAGCTCGACCCCTCGGGCTGCGTGATGACGATGGGCTTCAGCCCCTCGAGCGGCGGCCCCTGGAGCTCGGGATCGTCGAAGTTGCCGTGCGTCTCGGGCACGGTGAAGCCGGGGGTGTCGACGATCTCGATGATGCGGCGGTCGGCGACGTCGATGTAGGCGGTGAGCCCGTCGACGGGGTGCGCCCACGGATGATCGGCGGGGTGGTCCTGCCGGAACGCGAAGGTGCGCAGCACGCGGCGTCCCACCTCGTTCTCGTAGCCGTAATGGCCGGCCGAGAGCGGCACGAGCACGACGTCGGCGGTCGTGAGGCCGCGCGCGGCGAGCGCGGCGACCCACTCGGTGCTCTCGTTCGCGATCACGCCGACCTCCTCGAACTCCGCGTCGAGGATCGGCAGCTGCCCGTCGGAGCCGTCGAGCTCGGTGGAGCGCAGCACCTCTCCGCTCGCGAGCGAGACGACGAGGTCGAGGGAGTGCGCCGTGCGCAGGTTCAGCAGCTGCACGCGGGCGCGGCGCTCGGGGAAGGCCGACTCTCCGCGCTCCCACGCGAGAACCTCGCCCTTGGGCGCCTCTTCGAGGCCGACATACGCGAAGCGCGTGGCCTCGTCGATGCCGTCGAGGCCGGCGACGATCGCGTGCACGGCGGTGATCTCTTCCGGGATCAGGGATGCCAGGGGGTGGGCCGGCACCGCGGGGGCGACGAAGGCGGTGGAGGTCGGGTCGGTGAGGGTCATGGTGTCTCTCTCGAGGGGAACGGGAAGGGCGGAAAGGAGCAGGACGGATGCCGCGGCGCCGGGGCCGCGGCATCCGGTCATCCCGCGATGGCGTCGGTGAGCTTGGCGTAGGCGGCGGGTCGGCGGCGGCGGATCCAGGCGGCCTGGACGTATCCGAACGCGGGGACGACGACCACGAGGGCGAGCAGGGCCCAGGTGACGGCGCCGAAGGTGGGTGCGCCGTCGGCGTCGACATCGCCGACCATGACGGGGAAGTACGCGACGATCACGACGGCCGAGATCGCGAGTCCCACGAAGCCCAGTGCCGGAGCGATGATCGTGTTCCACGGGCGCCGGTCCTGGCGATTGCGCGTGAAGTAGACGATCACCGCGATCGAGGTGACGGCCATCAGGACGACGATGGCGACGGTCGCGACACCGGAGAGCCAGGTGAACACCTGCAGCAGGGGGTCGAGTCCGAGCAGGGCGAACGCCGCGAGGAGGACGCCCGCGGTCGCGGTCTGCACGATCGACGACACGTGCGGCGAGAGGTGACGAGCGTGCACGCCCGAGACCGACTCGGGAAGGACCCCGGCGCTCGACATCGCGTGCTGGTAGCGCGTCAGGACGTTGTGGAACGACAGGACGCACGCGAACATCGACGTCAGCAGGAGGACGTTGACGATGACCTCGCCGACCGTGCCGAGGTAGATCGCCACGGTGCGGAGCATGAGCGTCGCGGGGTTCTCGGCGGCGGCGGCGAGGACGCCGTTCGGGCCCCAGGCCATCACGAGTCCCCAGGTCGACAGCGTGTAGAAGACGCCGATGCCGATGACGGCGCCGTAGGTGGCGCGCGGGATCGTCCGGTCGGGGTCGCGCGCCTCGTCGCGGAAGATCGCGGTGGCTTCGAAGCCGATGAACGCGGCGATGGCGAACATCAGCCCCACGCCGGGCGAGCCGCTCGCGATGTTCGCGGGCTCGAAGGGGGCGAGACTCAGTCCCTCGGGACCGCCGTCGAGCACCACCGCGCCGACGAGGACGAGGACGATCGCGACCTCCGCGATGAGGAGGATGCCGAGCACCTTGCTGGACAGATCGATGTGGCGGTAGCCCAGCACCCCGACGAGCGCGACGGTCGCGAGAGCGTACAGCCACCACGGGAGGTCGGGTCCGCCGACCGACACGATCGTGATCTCGAGCAGGTACCCGACGTAGCCGTACACCGCGACCTGGATGGTCGTGTAGGTGAGGATCGCGGTCCACGCGGCGGCGAGCCCGGAGGGGCGTCCCAGCCCGTACCCGATGTAGGTGAAGAAGGCACCGGGGCGGGGGACGTGCCGGGTCATGGCCGCGAGCCCCACGGCGAACAGGAGCAGGATGACGGCGCTGACGGCGTAGAGGGCGGGGTATCCCACCCCGTTGCCGATCAGGATGCCGAGGGGACCGGCACCGCCGACGACGGTGAGCGGCGACGCGGCGGCGACCACCATGAAGATGATCGCCGTGACACCGAGGGAGCCCTGCAACGTCCGCTTCGCCGACGTCGCCACCCCCTTCGACTCGAGCTGGGTCATGTCGGTTCCTTACGTGTTCGGGTGGGACGGGATTCGGGTGGGTGAGCGCAGTTCGTGAGTCGAGGTTCCCCCGGCGCCGTTGCCGGGTCGTGTTGTCGTCGTGAAGGTGTGACCACCCCGAGTGAGACGCGCACGGCGGGGATGTCTCACTCGGGGTCACGAGCACGAAACACGCGGGTCGTCCGGGTGCAATGCCCGGCGCGTACGGTCGGCACCACCCGACGGAGACCACGTGACTGCACTCGCCCGCGCCATCGCGCGCCTCGATCCCGTCGCCGGCTTCGGCGACCGCTCGCCCCTGCACGGCCTCGAACGACGCCGCATCGGCGTCGTCGATCTCGCGGCCCAATCGGTCGCGGCGGTCGCCCCCGCCGCGGCGGCGACGACGGTCGTGCTGCTGGTGGCGGGCTTCGCCCCGGGCGCGACGGTCGCCGCGATCGTGGCCGCGGCGATCCTGAGCCTCGGCGTCGCCCGGACGATCTCGCAGTTCGCCCGGCGCTTCGCCGCCACGGGTGCCCTGTACACCTACACCGCTCGCGGCCTCGGCACGCGCGCCGGTCTCGCGGCGGGAGCGGCGATCCTCACGGGGTACGGCGCGGTGGCCATGTTCTCGCTCCTCGGCGGCGCGTACTACGCCACCTATCTGGTGGCGGGGCTGTGGCCGTCGATCGATCGAGCGCTCGTCACCGCGCTCTTCGTCGTCGGCCAGGGGCTTCTCGTCGCGTTCGTGCTCGTCCGCGGCATCCGGATCTCCGCTCGAGCGGCGCTCGTCGTCGAAGCGCTGTCGGTGGCCCTGATCGTGGTCCTCCTCATCGCCCTCCTGGTGCGGATCGGACCCGTCGACCTGACCGCTGTCGCCGGGATGGGTGGGGCCCACCTCGACCCGACGGCGTTCGCGGCCGCCGCCGTGATCGCGCTGACGGCGTTCGTCGGGTTCGAGTCCGCGGCGACGTTGAGCGTCGAGTCGGTGTCGCCGCTGCGCAATGTCCCTCGCGCGATCACGGGCACGGTGGTGTTGTCGGGACTTCTCTACGTCCTGGCCGCGGTGACTCAGGTCGCGGGTTTCGATGCGCTGGGCGCCGACCTCGCCACCAGCGCCTCGCCGGTCAACGAGCTCGCTGAGGCGTACGGCCTCGGTGGGTGGGGTGTCGTGGCCGACATCGGGATCGCGGCGTCGTTCCTCGCGTGCGCGATCGGCACGACCACCGCGCTCGTGCGGGTGCTCTTCGCGCTGAGCCGCGACGGCGTCCTTCCCGCGGCGGTCGGTCGGACCCATTCGCGCTTCGGCACCCCCGCGACGGCGGTCGCGTGGGCGCTGCCGCTCATCACCGCGGTGCCGGTCGCGGTGGCGGCCGCGGGCATCGACACGCGCGATGCGATGCACGTCACTATCGGGGTGGGAGCCGCCGGCTACATCGTGGCCTACATCCTCGTCTGCGTCGCCGCGCCCGCGTTCCTCCGCCGCATCGGCGAATCGACGGTCGGGGCCACGCTGGTCGCGGGCGTCTCGGCGCTCGCGCTCGCCGCCGCGCTCGTGTCGTTCTTCGTCGACGACGTCTCCGCCGGCGGGATGGTCGTCGCGATCGTCGCGGCTCTCATGGTCGTGTCCGGCGCCGTCATCGCCGTCCTGCGTCGACGCCACGGCCCGGGGGCGCTCGGGGTCTACGACGAGCCCGTCGCGGCGCAGGTGCTCGGGGGAGTGGTGTCGCCGCGGCATCCCGACGATGCGTGAGCAGCCGGCGCTCGCCGCGCGACAGCCGGGCGCCGTGCACTCCGCGCTGGCCGTTCTCGAGGCCGTCGCCCAGCTCGGTGCCGGGGTGAGCGCCCAGCGACTCTCCACGGAGCTCGGTCTGCCGCGCGCGACGACCTACCGTCTCGTGAACCTCCTCGTCGAGGACGAGTACCTCGTCCGCACCCCCGATCTGGCGGGCTTCGCTCTCGGTGCCAAGGTCGCGCAGCTCGCCGCGGTCGTCGCCCCACCGGCGCGCCTGTCGTCGGCCGCCCGAGCGGTGCTGGCCGACGCGCGTTCGACCGTGCGCGGGGGAGTGCACGTGGCGCTCTTCGTCGACGGGCGGGTGGCGGTCGTGGATGCCGATCCCGACTTCCCCCTGTCGGATGAGGCGCGTCTCGCTCGCGAACCCGCCCGCTACGCGCTCGGTCGGCTCATGCTGTTGTCCCACGGCGGCGAGGGGACCCCGGAGCTCGACCGCGCCCGGGACGATCTCGCGCGGTGGGGCGCGACACGCCAGAGCGGGGAGCTGGCCGCCGCCTCGGGATGCCTCGCTGTTCCGATCCGCGATGCGAGCGGTCTCGCCGCGGGAGCCGTGGCGTTCTCGGGGCCACGGCATCGCGTCGACGACCCGGGCGACGTGCTCTCGGCGCTGCGTCCGGCGGCCGACGCCCTCGCCCCGCTGATGGTGTGACGCGCATCGGGTAAGCTGTACACGGCTCTCCGCGTGGCGGCATCCAGGCCAACTCCCCCAGGACGGAAACGTAGCAAGGGTAACCAGGCTCTACCGGGTGCGCGGAGAGTCTTTTCTTTGCCCGAAAACGGGGATGCCGTTGGCTCAGCGCCGGGCGAACGGTCCGTCGAGCACGGCCCACTGCAGCAGCATGATCGTCTTGGCATCCTGAATCTCACCGTTGCGGATGAGCTGCAGCGCCTCATCGATGCCGTACTCGAGGATCTCGATCTCCTCGCCCTCCTCCTCGAGGCCGCCCCGGTCGCCCACGCGCGTCGAGCCGTCGTACGCCGCGGCGAAGAAGTGCAGACGTTCGGTGACTGAGCCGGGGCTCATGTACACGTCGAAGACATGCTGCACGTCGTCGACGCGCACGCCGGTCTCCTCCTCGGCCTCGCGGCGGATCGCGGTGAGCGGGTCGTCGTCATCGAGGAGCCCCGCGGCGGTCTCGATGAGCATGCCGTCGGGGTGGTCGTTGACGTACACGGGGTAGCGGAACTGCCGGGTCAGCAGCACGGTCCGCCGCGCGGGGTCGTAGAGCAGGATGGTCGCGCCGTTGCCGCGGTCGTACGTCTCGCGGGTCTGCGTCACCCATTCGCCGTCGTCGTTCCGATAGCGGAAGGTCGTGGCCCGCAGCACGTGCCACCCCGCGGCGAGCAGGTCGACGTCCTCCACGATCACCCGGGGGTTGCGGTCGAGGTCCAGGCCGGTGAGGTGCAGTCCGGTGCGACCGCGGTGATCGGGGACGGTGGTGCCGGGGCGTGCGTCGTTCATGATTCGGAACGATAGTGCAGAAACGTGCAAGAATGTGAAGTGTGATGCTCGCCGCCGCCCGCAAAGACGCCCTGCTCGAACGGCTCCGCCGCGACGGTCGTCTCGTCGTGAAAGACGTCGCCCTCGAACTCGGCCTCTCCGAAGACAGCATCCGTCGCGATCTTCGAGAACTGGATGCCGCCGGCCTCGCCGTCCGCGTCTACGGCGGAGCCCTCCCGGCCTCACCGGCGGTCGCCGACTACGACGCGCGGGGGAGGGTGGCGCGATCGAGCAAGGCCCGCGTCGCGGCGGCCGCGCTCGAGTTGATCGAACCGGGGGCCACGGTGCTCCTCGACGGGGGGACGACCACGCTCGCGCTCGTGGAAGCGCTGCCCCGCTCGTTCGCCGGCACCGTGATCACGCACTCGCCGACGATCGCCGCAGCCCTCCTGCACCACGAGGCCGAGGTCATCGTGATCGGGGGTCGCGTGTTCAAGCACTCCGCCGTCGCGTGCGGGTCCGCCGCGGTCGAGGCCGCGCAGAGAATCAGCGCCGACGTCTTCTTCCTCGGCGTCACCGGCGTGCACCCCTCGGCGGGGCTGACGACGGGGGATGCCGATGAGGCGGCGATGAAGCGCGTCCTCGCCGAACGGGCGGCCGAGACGTTCGTGCTCGCGAGCGAGGAGAAGCTGGGTGCGGCCTCGCGCTTCGGCATCCTGGCCCTCGACGAGGTGACGGGGATCGTCGCCGACCTCGATCCCGAAGCCGCTCTCGCCGCCGATCTTGAGGCGGCGGGCGCGCACGTGCGGTATGCCTCGACGCCGAAGCAACCCCGGGGCGATGTCGGGGGCCCGCAATAGGCTGGAACACGTGACGCAGAGCATCTACATCACGTCCGCCGAGGGGCACTCGGGCAAGTCCACCGTGGCTCTGGGAGTCCTCGACGCCCTGAGCCGTGTGACCCCGCGCGTGGGGGTGTTCCGCCCCATCGCCCGCTCCACCGCCGAGCGCGACTACGTGCTCGAGATGCTGCTCGACCACGACGGCGTCGACCTCGCCTACGACGACTGCGTCGGCGTGACCTACGACGACGTCCGCGACGACGCCGACGCGGCCCTCGGTCGCATCGTCGAGCGCTACAAGGCCGTCGAGGCGCAGTGCGACGCCGTGGTCGTCATCGGCAGCGACTACACCGACGTCGGCAGCCCCGCCGAGCTGGCGTACAACGCCCGGATCGCGGCGAACCTCGGCGCGCCCGTCCTCCTCGTCCTCGGCGGTCGTGCCCAGCAGGGCCAGGGCGAGACGCTCGGTCTCTCGGTCGCCCGCACCCCGCACGAGGTGGGGCAGATCGCCTCCCTCGCCGTCGCCGAGCTGCTGCACGAGCGCGCCGAGGTGTTCGCGGTCATCGTGAACCGCGCCGATCCCGACGAGCTCGACGGCATCGTGGCATCCGTCCGTCATGTCATCGACACGGCGCCCGTCACCTCGTCCGACGAGCGCCGGCCCGTGCCGGTGTGGGCTCTGCCCGAAGACCGCTTCCTCATCGCCCCCTCCATGCGCGGGGTCCTGCGCTCGGTCGAGGGCGAGCTCATCAAGGGCGACCCCGAGCTGCTCACCCGCGAGGTGCTCGGCGTGGTCGTGGCCGGCATGTCGATGGTCAACGTCCTCCCGCGGTTGAAGGAGTCGGCGGTCATCGTGATCCCCGCCGACCGCAGCGAGGTCCTCCTCGCCACCCTCCTCGCCAACGCCTCGGGCACCTTCCCCTCGCTCGCGGGCATCGTGCTCAACGGCGGGTTCGAACTGCCCGACCCGATCGTCCGTCTCATCGACGGACTCGGATCGCCGCTGCCGATCATCGCGACCGACCTCGGCACCTACGACACGGCCGTGCGCATCATGAACACGCGCGGACGCCTCGCCGCCGACTCCCAGCGTCGCTACGACACCGCGCTGGCGATGTTCGAGCGTCACGTCGACACCGCCCTCCTGACCCGCGAGCTCGGCGTCGCGCGCCCCAGCGTCGTCACCCCGCTGATGTTCGAGTACGGCCTCGTCGACCGGGCCCGCACCGACAAGCGCCGCATCGTCCTGCCCGAGGGCACCGACGACCGCGTGCTCCGGGCGGCGGCCACGGTGCTCTCGCGCGGCATCGCCGACCTGACGATCCTCGGTGAGCCGATCGAGGTGCGCGGGCGGGCGATCGAGCTCGGCATCGACATCCGCGACGCCGAGGTGCTCAGCCCCTTCGACGCGGTGCACGTCGACAAGTTCGCCACCGAGTACGCCCGGCTCCGTGCGCACAAGGGCGTCACCTACGCGCAGGCCGCCGACACGGTCACCGACGTGTCGTACTTCGGCACCCTGATGGTGCACCTGGGCCTCGCCGACGGCATGGTCTCGGGTGCCGCCCACACCACGGCCCACACGATCCGTCCCGCGTTCGAGATCATCAAGACCGCCCCCGGCGTCTCGGTCGTCTCGAGCGTGTTCCTCATGGCCCTCGCCGATCGCGTCCTCGTCTACGGCGACTGCGCGGTCATCCCCGACCCCACGAGCGAGCAGCTGGCCGACATCGCCGTGTCGTCGGCGGCGACCGCCGACCAGTTCGGCATCGAGCCGCGCGTCGCGATGCTGTCGTACTCGACGGGGGAGTCGGGCACCGGCGCCGACGTCGAGAAGGTGCGTGCCGCGACCGCCCTCGTGCGCGAGCGCGCACCCGAGCTGCTCGTCGAAGGTCCGATCCAGTACGACGCCGCCGCCGACGCGGCCGTCGCGAAGGCCAAGATGCCCGGCTCCGAGGTGGCCGGACGCGCGACCGTCTTCGTCTTCCCCGACCTCAACACCGGCAACAACACCTACAAGGCCGTGCAGCGCTCGGCGGGTGCCGTGGCGATCGGCCCGGTGCTGCAGGGTCTGAACAAGCCCATCAACGACCTGTCGCGCGGCGCGCTCGTCGACGACATCGTCAACACCATCGCGATCACCGCGATCCAGGCCCAGGGGAGCACCAAGTGAGCGTCGTGCTCGTCGTCAACAGCGGTTCGTCGTCGTTCAAGTACCAGCTGCTCGACATGGACCGCGAAGAGGTCCTCGCCTCGGGGTTGGTCGAGCGCATCGGCGACGCCGCCGGGGTCGCGAAGCACACCGTCGCCGCAGCCGCCCTCGCCGCCACCGATGGTCCCGCGCCGACGGTGACGGATGCCACCTACGAGATCGAGCGCGAGATCCCCGACCACACCGCGGGCTTCGCAGTCATGCTCGACGCCTTCGCCGCGCATGGCCCGTCCCTCGACGAGCATCCGCCGGTCGCGGTCGGACACCGCGTCGTCCACGGCGGAGCGCGGTTCTTCGAGCCCACCGTGGTGACGCCCCTCGTCGAGATCAACATCGACGAGCTGTCGGTCCTCGCGCCCCTGCACAACCCGGCGAACCTCGCCGGCATCGTCGCGGCCAAGAAGGCCTTCCCCGACGTGCCGCACGTGGCCGTCTTCGACACGGCGTTCCACCAGTCGCTCGCCCCCGAGGCGTACACCTACGCGATCGACCGAGAGGTCGCCGAGGCGCATCGCATCCGCCGGTACGGCTTCCACGGCACGAGTCACAAGTTCGTCAGCGAGGCCGCCGCGGCCTTCGTCGGCCGACCGATCGGCGAGCTGAAGCAGATCGTGTTCCACCTCGGGAACGGGGCCTCCGTCGCCGCCATCGAGGGCGGCCGCTCGGTCGACACGTCGATGGGACTGACCCCGCTCGAGGGGCTCGTGATGGGCACGCGCTCGGGCGACCTCGACCCGGCGGTGCTGTTCCAGCTCGCGCGTCGCGCCGACATGTCGATCGCCGATCTCGACACCCTGCTCAACAAGCGCTCCGGGCTCTTGGGCCTCGCCGGCGTCAGCGACATGCGCGACATCGGCGAGCGACGGGATGCCGGAGACCCGGCCGCGCAGCTCGCCTTCGACGTCTACGTCCACCGTCTCCGCGCGTACGCGGGGGCCTACCTCGCCCAGCTCGACGGCGTCGACGTGATCTCCTTCACCGCCGGGGTGGGGGAGAACTCGATCCGCGTGCGCGAAGAGGCCATGGCCACTCTCGGGTTCGCCGGCGTCGAGATCGACCCCGAACGCAATGCGACGCGGGCGCGTGGCATCCGTCGCATCTCGACCGACTCCTCGCGCGTCGAGGTGCTCGTCGTCCCCACGAACGAAGAACTCGAGATCGCCCGTCAGACCCTGTCGGTCACCGCGTGAACCACCCCTCGCTACTACGCTGATCACGTCTCTCCGACCATTCCGCCGACCGGGAGCATGCCGTGACCGACACCCCCGCCCTTCCCGACCTGACGTCCTCCGAGGGCGTGCTGTTCGACCTCGACGGCGTGCTGACGCCGACGGCCGAGGTCCACATGCGGGCCTGGAAAGAGATGTTCGACGAGCTCTTCGCGGCGTGGAACATCGAGCCCCCGTACACCGACCGCGACTACTTCGAGTACGTCGACGGGAAGAAGCGTTACGACGGGGTGGCGAGCCTGCTGCGCAGCCGCGATGTCGAGGTGCCGTGGGGCGATCCGTCCGACGATCCGTCCGAAGACACGGTCTGTGGCGTCGGCAACCGTAAGAACGCCGTGTTCTCGCGCATCCTGCGCGCCGAGGGGATCGCACCGTACCCCGGTTCGGTGGCCCTCCTCGACGTGTTGCAGGCCGCCGGGACCCCGATCGCCGTGGTGTCGAGCTCGAAGAACGCCGTCGAGGTGCTCGAGGCGGCCGGCCTCCGCGAGCGCTTCCCCGTCGTCATGGACGGCGTCGTCGCCGAGCGCGACCACCTGGCCTCCAAGCCCGCGCCCGACGTGTTCGCGGAGGCGGCCCGCATGCTCGGCGTCGATCCCGCCCGTTCGGTCGCCGTCGAAGACGCGCTGAGCGGCGTGCGCTCCGCCGCCGCAGCCGGATACGCGATCGTGGTGGGCGTGGACCGCGGAGTCGGCGCCGACGACCTGGCCGCCGCCGGCGCCACCGTGGTCGTCGACGACCTCGCCGCGTTCGTAGACTGAGCCGTCGCCTCTCCCGCGACACCCCGCCGCTGACGCGGCACCCCGAGCTCCCCTCCGCGCGGACACACCCGACACCGCCCGCGCGGCAGACCCGTACTCCGCCACCGGAAGGCCTGCCCGATGATCGATCGCGATCGCTTCCCCATCGACGAATGGCGTCTCGTCGAGACCGAGTTCTCGGTCGACGACGTGGGCGTCACCGAAACGCTCTTCTCGGTCGGCAACGGCTACCTCGGCCTGCGCGGCAACCCGATCGAGGGGCGCTTCGCGCTCGAGCAGGGCACGTTCATCAACGGCTTCCACGAGACGTTCCCGATCCGGCACGCCGAGCAGGCCTACGGCTTCGCGGAGGTCGGCCAGACGATCATCAACGCACCGGATGCCAAGGTCATGCGCGTCTACGTCGACGACGAGCCGCTCTCGCTCGACGTCGCCGACGTGCGCGAGTACGAGCGCGTCCTCGACATGCGCCAGGGCATCCTGCGCAGGAGCCTGCTGTGGGTCACGCCCGCCGGCAAGCACGTGCGGATCGAGGACGAGCGGTTCGTGTCGTTCGACGAGAAGCACCTCGCCGTCCTCCGGCTCACCGTCACGGTGCTCGACTCCGACGCCCCCGTCTCGGTGAGCAGCCAGCTCCTCAACCGCCAGGACGGCGAGGGGATCTACGGCGGCTCGCCGATGGCATCCAAGCAATCCGGTTTCGACCCCCGCAAGACCGAGAAGCTCAGCGACCGCGTGCTCCAGCCGCGCGAATACTGGCAGGACGGCGACCGCTCCGCGCTGAGCTACGAGGTGACCGAGTCGGGCATGACGCTCGCCGTCGTCGCCGATCACCTCGTCGACACCGCGAACGAGTGGACCTCGCGCCAGCTCATCGAGCCCGACATCGCCAAGAACGTCTTCCGCGTCGACGCGCGCGCCGGTGTCCCGACGACCATCACCAAGCTCGTGAGCTACCACACCTCCCGGGGCGTGCCCACGGGTGAGCTCCTGGACCGGTGCCGTCGCACGCTCGACCGCGCGCGCGAGACGGGCGTCGACGGCCTCGTCGAGCAGCAGATCGCCTGGTACGCGGCGTTCTGGGACCGCTCCGACGTCCGCATCGGCGGCCACGGCGATCTGCAGCAGGCCACGCGTTGGTGCCTGTTCCAGCTCGCGCAGGCCGCGGCCCGCGCCGACGGTCAGGGCGTTCCCGCCAAGGGCGTGACCGGCTCCGGGTACAGCGGCCACTACTTCTGGGACACCGAGGTCTACGTCCTGCCGTTCCTGGCATACACCTCGCCGCTCTGGGCGCGCAACGCGCTGCGCATGCGCTACCTCATGCTCCCCGCCGCGCGGAAGCGCGCGCACCAGCTCAACGAGGCCGGCGCGCTGTTCCCCTGGCGCACGATCAACGGCGAAGAAGCCTCGGCCTATTACGCCGCCGGCACCGCGCAGTACCACATCAACGCCGACGTCTCCTTCGCGCTCGCGAAGTACGTGCGCGCCACGGGAGATGAGGAGTTCCTCGCCCGCGAGGGCGTCGACATCGCGGTGGACACGGCGCGTCTGTGGTCGACTCTCGGGTTCTGGCGTTCGAGCGACGGGGGTGAGGAGCACGACTCGTTCCACATCCACGGCGTGACCGGCCCCGACGAGTACACGACCGTCGTCAACGACAACCTCTTCACGAACGTCATGGCGCGCTTCAACCTGCGCTTCGCCGCCCGGACGGTCCGCGAACTCGCCGAGAACAACCCCGACGCGTACGCGCACATGGCCGACCGCATGAACCTCGACCCCTCCGAGCCCGAGCGGTGGGACCGGGCGGCCGAGGCGATGCACATCCCGTTCAGCCCGGCGCTCGGCATCCATCCGCAGGATGCGGTGTTCCTGGAGCGCGAGATCTGGGACCTCGAGAACACCCCGCCCGACCAGCGCCCGCTGCTGCTGCACTTCCACCCCCTGGTGATCTACCGGTACCAGGTGCTGAAGCAGGCCGACGTGGTGCTCGCGCTGTTCCTGCAGGGCAATCACTTCACGGATGCCGAGAAGCTCGCCGACTTCGAGTACTACGACCCGCTGACCACCGGCGATTCCACCCTCTCGGCGGTCGTGCAGTCGATCCTCGCCGCGGAGGTGGGGTATCAGGACCTCGCGCTGGAGTACTTCCGCCAGGCCGCGTTCGTCGACCTCGGCGACCTGCACCACAACGCGTCCGACGGCGTGCACGTGGCGTCGGCCGGCGGTGTCTGGACGGCGCTCGTCAGCGGCTTCGGCGGCATGCGGGATCACTTCGGTCGTCTGACGTTCGACCCGCGCCTGCCTGCCGACTGGCCCGAGCTGTCGTACGTGCTGCACTGGCACGGCACGCGTCTCGACGTCACGCTGACCGCCACCGCGCTCACGCTCCGCGCGAGCGGAGACGGCGAGCCCGTCGACTTCGCCGTCCGCGACGTCGATTACACCGTCGCCCCCGGCGAGACCGTGCGCGTCGCGTTGCACGGCCAGGGTCCCGTTCGTCCCGGACGCCCCTCGATCCGGCAGCTCGAAGGATCGGTGCGCGAGGACGGCACGCTCCTGCTGGCCTCCGTCCCGATCGTCACGGCGGCCATCCCCATCGTCGGCGACGACGAGAGCGAGCCTCTCGCGGTCGGCTTGGACGTCTGACGCTTCGCCCGAACGCGGCGCCTCCCTCGCGGGGGTCGCCGCGTTCGGTGTTTCCGGCGTCGGCGGTGTCGCGGCGGCGTGCGCGGCGCACCGAGAACAGGGGATGCCGCGGGGCAGGGCGTTCGCGTGGGGCGGGGCGACGAGAACAGGGGATGCCGCGGGGCAGGGCGTTCGCGTGGGGCGGGGCGACGAGAACAGGGGATGCGACGGGGGCAGGGCGCACGTGGCGGAATGGGCCTGTTGTGGTGGCATCCCCTGTTCTGGTGGCGGGTATCCGCGCGGGATCGGCGGAGGCGGGGCCCGGGGGAGGACCGCGCGGACGCGATGTCGGAGGTACGCCGTAGGCTGGACGGGTGACGACAGCCCTGTACCGCCGCTACCGCCCGCAGGCGTTCGGCGAGATGATCGGGCAGTCCCAGGTGACCGAGCCCCTGATGACCGCCCTGCGCAGCGACCGGGTCGGTCATGCCTACCTTTTCTCGGGTCCGCGCGGGTGCGGAAAGACGACGTCGGCCCGCATCCTCGCGCGCTGCCTCAACTGCGCCGCCGGTCCGACCGACACCCCCTGCGGCACGTGCGACAGCTGCGTCGAGCTGGGGCGAGGCGGCAGCGGATCGCTCGACGTCGTCGAGATCGACGCGGCGAGCCACAACGGCGTCGACGATGCCCGCGATCTGCGCGAGCGCGCGATCTTCGCTCCGGCGCGTGACCGCTTCAAGATCTTCATCCTCGACGAGGCGCATATGGTCACGCAGCAGGGCTTCAACGCGCTGCTGAAGCTGGTCGAAGAGCCTCCGGCGCACGTGAAATTCATCTTCGCGACGACCGAGCCCGAGAAGGTTCTGGGCACGATCCGTTCGCGTACGCACCACTACCCGTTCCGGCTCGTGCCACCCGCCGCCATGCTCGAGTACGTCCAAGAGCTGTGCGAGAGCGAGAACGTCAGCGTCGAAGCCGGCGTGCTCCCGCTGGTCGTGCGCGCCGGCGGCGGGTCACCGCGTGACACCCTGTCGCTGCTCGACCAGCTCATCGCCGGGAGCGACCCGTCGACCGGCTCCGACACCGAGCAGGCCGGTCACGTGCTCGTGCGCTACGAGCGCGCCGTCGCGCTCCTGGGGTACACCCACTCCGAGCTCCTCGACGAGGTCGTCGACGCCTTCGCCGCGAACGACGGGGGCGGCGCCTTCGCCGCCGTCGACCGCGTCGTGCAGACGGGCCAGGACCCTCGTCGGTTCGTCGACGACCTCCTCGAGCGCCTCCGCGACCTCATCGTCGTGGCGGCTACGGGGGCTGGCGCGTCCGCCGTGCTGCGCGGCGTCCCCGACGACGAACTCGAACGCATGGCGCGACAGGCGACGGCGTTCGGGGTCGCCCGTCTGTCGCGAACGGCCGACCTGGTGGTCGCCGCCCTCGACGAGATGACGGGCGCCACCTCGCCCCGGCTGCAGCTCGAGCTGCTCGTGGCCCGCGTCCTCACCCACGCGAGCGTGTCGCAGGGGTCTTCGCCCGCCACGATCCACGACCTCGATGCCGCCCGCACGGCCGCTCCGGCTGCCGCGCCCGCCACGGGGCGGCCCGCGTCGCCCGCTGCCGACATCGCACCGGCCGGCGGGAACGCCGCGCGGGTCGCGGCTCCCTCGGCCCCCCGCATCGCGTCGCCGGGGGCGGGGTCGGCCGGTGCGACGGCCGCGCCGGCTGTCGCCTCGCCTGCTGTCGCCGCGCCGGGTACTGCCTCGCCTGCTGTCGCCGCGCCGGGTGTTGCTGCGCCGGGTCGTCAGGCGTCCGCGAGCCCGGTCGCGCCTCCCGCGTCGCCGACGGTCGCGTCGCCGACGGTTGCCTCGCCCCGTGTCGCTTCGCCGAATGTCGCTTCGCCGGTGGCGGCGCCGACCGCCGCGCCCGCCTCGCCCGCCGTGGCGTCCCCGGCCGTCGCTGCGCCGACCACGGGGGAGGGGCGCGCTGCCCCCGCCGCGGAGCGGCCTGCCCCGCCGACGGGCGCTCAGCCGACGGGCGCTCAGCCCACGGGCGCGCAGCCGCGTTCGGACTCGCCCGCACCCGCGGACGACGACGCCCCGCCGCCCTTCACCGATGACGACGCCCCGCCGCCGGACGACGAACCCGGTCCGGACGACCGCGCGCCGGAGCCTCGCGCGCCCGAGCCGCAAGCGGCCACGAGTTCTACCCCGCGTGACTCGCACGGAGACGCGGACGCGCACCCCTTTGACACGGCTCCCACCCCCGACGGTCCTGCGCCGAAGGGCGAGAAGCCCCGCGAGGACACTCCGCCGGCGCCCGCTCCGTCCGTCGAGCCGGCCCCGGCAGAGGCGTCGACGGATGCCGCGGCCGAAGACCCCTCGCCCCTCGAGCCGGTCGCCCCGACACCCCCGGCGACCCCCGTCGGTCCGATCGAGCTCGGGCACGTGCGCGACGCGTGGCCCGAGATCCTCGGTCAGCTCGAGGTGGCCAGCCGCTCGTCGTGGCTGATCGTGTCGACGTCCACGGTCGCCGCCTTCGACGACGACGTCCTCACCCTGCTCTTCCGCACGGCGAGCGACCTCACCGCCTTCAAGACCCGCTCCGCGGACGGCGGTCCGAGTGAAGACCTGCGTCAAGCGATCCTCGCCGTCCTCGGCGTGCGGGTGAAGTACCTCGCTCGCCTGGACGGTGACGGCCCCGGCGGTCCCGGGGCGTCCGGGCCCGGCGGTCCACGGGGCAACGGATCCGGATCGCCCGCCGCCCCGCCCCGCGGGGGAGCGTCCGCCCCGCGTGCATCTGCTCCGTACTCGGCGAGCGTCACGGAGTGGGCCGTCGCGCCGATCCCCGGGGCCGCACCGGGAGCGACTGCCCCGGCCACGGCGTTGGCGGTCGACGACGAACCCGAGGAGGCGCGCCCCGCGGCTGCGGCCGCGCCGGTCGCGCGCGAAGGGGCCGTCCTGCCACCGGCGGAGGTCTCGCGCTCCGTTCCGGCCCCCGAAGAGGTCGACGATGACGACGTCATCCCGCCCGCCGACGAAGCACCGGACGCGCCCGTTCCGCCCGTCATCGTTCCCCGCATGCCCCCGCTGCGCGGCGGCGTTCAGCGCTACGGCGAGGCGGTCGTCCGCCAGATGCTGGGCGCGACGTACCTCCGTGACGAGCCCTACGAGCCCCCGACGAGGTTCACCTGATGTACGACGGCATCGTCCAAGACCTGATCGATGAGTTCGGCCGTCTCCCGGGAATCGGTCCGAAGTCGGCGCAGCGCATCGCGTTCCACATCCTGCAGTCCCCGAGCTTCGACGTCTCGCGGCTGTCGACCCTGCTCGGCGAGATCCGCGACAAGGTGAAGTTCTGCGAGATCTGCGGCAACGTCACCGAACAGGAACGCTGCTCGATCTGCCGCGACCCGCGCCGCAACGCCACCCTCATCTGCGTCGTCGAAGACGCGAAGGACGTGGCGGCGATCGAGCGCACGCGGGAGTTCCGCGGCCTCTATCACGTGCTCGGCGGCGCCATCAGCCCCATCGCGGGCATCGGCCCCGACGACCTCCGCGTCACGCAGCTCATGCAGCGGCTCGCCGACGGCACCGTCCAGGAAGTCATCCTCGCGACGAACCCCAACCTCGAGGGCGAGGCGACGGCCACGTACCTCAGCCGCTTGCTGCACACCCTCGAGATCCGCGTCACGCGTCTGGCATCCGGTCTCCCCGTCGGCGGAGACCTCGAGTACGCGGACGAGGTCACGCTGGGACGCGCTTTCGAAGGCCGCCGTACGCTCTGACCCACGCCGCCGAGCGCGTGCCGGTGCCACGTGAAGCGCCGCGTGTCGCGAAGCGTTGCGGGCTGGTGAACCGTTCGTTCACCCCCTGCTCGCGCGGCGGAAACGGGACGACGGCACGTTCTGTTCTGCGGACGACCGCCGGACGACCCGAAACGTCCGGCGCACCGTCCGCCAGACAGGGGCCCTCCGTGAGCGATCGACTCTCCGTCGCGCGCGCCCGCCTCGGGCGCGTCATCTTCGACACCTTCCGTTCCACCTACGACCCGCGCCTGGCCGCGTGGTTGCTGCTGCGCTCGCAGCTCCTCCCCGAGCTCGCGGGAGGCCAGCTCGAGGCGCAGGGAGCCGAGACCGGAACGGGGATCGTGACCCTCGGCGTCTTCGGGGTCTGGCGTCTGCTCGCCACCAACAACCGCGAACTCGCGCGGTGCGCGACGGTGTTCGCGTCACCGTCAGCGGCCGTCGAGGCCGCGCGCCACGACCAGGCCCGCGTGGGCCAGTTGCAGCTGACAGCGGTGCGGGGGCCGGGGTCGACGAAGCACGCCTGGGTCCTGCGCAGCGGGGGCGTTCCGGTCATGACCACCGCGCGGTGGTACGAGTCCGCCGGTGAGGCGGCCGCCGCCGGGCGCACCGCCGCGAAGGTCTTCGCCTCGGCGCACGTCGTCGACGGAGTGAGCATCGGCACCGCTTCCGGGCGGCGCTCGCGCGTCCTGGACCGGACCACGTGAGACTCTGCCCGTCGTCCGACCGCGCGCCCGAGCGTCGTCGTGGGTGACGAGGCCGGGGCGGGCGTGATCGCCGGGCGCTTCCGGCTCGGCGGACTGCTGGGCTCCGGAGGGACCGCGTCGGTGTTCTCCGCCGTCGACACCGCGACCGGCCGCCGGGTGGCCGTCAAGCTCCTGCATCCGCACCTGTCGGAGAACCCCGCGGTGCGCACGGCGTTCCTCGACGAGGCGCGGCGCATCGCCACGCTGTCCCACCCCTGCGTCGTCACGATCGTCGACCTCGGGACCTTCTTGGACGGCGGAACCCCCATCGCCTGGATCGCCCAGCAGCTCGTGGAGGGGACGAGCCTCGCCGAGTACGTGCCCGCCGGGGAGGGCCTGGCTCCCGCGGCGGCGGTCGAGGTCGCGTCCGACGTCCTGTCCGGCCTCGCGGCTGTCCACCGGGCCGGGCTCGTCCACCGCGACGTCTCGCCCGCGAACGTCCTCGTCCGTCCCGTCGACGGGGTGCTCCGGGCCACGCTCCTCGACTTCGGTCTCGCCGACGCGGCGGGGGAGACGACCCACGGCGACGACGTCCTGCGCAGCTCCGTCACCGACGCGACCGCCGGGGTCGTGGGCAACGCGCATTTCGCATCGCCCGAGCAGCTGTCCGGCCGTCCGGTCGGTCCGGCCGGCGACCTGTATCAGGTGGGCGGCCTCCTCTACTTCGCTCTCACCGGTCGGGCGCCGTTCGGCGGAGGCGACCGCACCTCCGTCATGAGGGGCCACCTGAGCGCGCCCCCGCCCGTCCCATCGGTCCGTCGTCGTGGCATCCCGCCGGCGCTCGACCGGGTCGTCGTACGCGCTCTCCTGAAGGACCCCGACCTTCGATACGCGGATGCCGAAGAGATGCGCTCCGCCCTGATCGCCGCCCTGCCACAGGCCGTCCTGCCCGCTCCCGCGGTGACGACGGCGACGCGGGCGCTGCGCCCGGTCGAAACGATTTCCTCGCGCGCGGAGCCGGCGGCGCCCGCGTCTGCCGCTCCCGAGCGCCGCGCGGGCGGGTGGGGGCTGGTCATCGGGATCATCGCGGTGCTCGTCGCCACCGCGACGGCCGTCCCCCTCCTCGCGGGCACCGGCCGCACGGCCCCGCCCGCCGAGGCCGTCGCACCGAGCGACGCACCCTCGCCCTCCGCGTCGACCGCGGAGCCGGCGATGACCGCCGTCCCCTCCGCCACCGTCGTCTCCACCGTCGTCCCGGCGCTCACGACTCTCGGCGACGCGCACGCGGTCCTCACCGCGGCCGGTCTGCGTACGGGCGACGTCGTCACCCGCGACGACGCCTCTCCGGCGGGAACCGTGCTGGAGTCCGACCCCGCCGCGGGGACTCCGCTGCCCCGGGGGTCCGCGGTGCGCCTGGTCGTGGCATCCGGTTCCAACGCCGTGCCGGATGTGCGGGGCATGGATGCCGCCGCGGCACTGTCGCGAGTGAGTGCGGCGGGCTTCGTCCCCGTGACCGTCACCACGGTCTCGTCGCAGCCGATCGGGATCGCTCTCGGGGTCGAGCCCGCCGCCGGTGCGTCCGCGCCCCTGGGCAGCAGCGTGCGCGTGCTCGTCGCCGCGGCACCCGTCCCGACCGCCACGCCGACGCCTCCCGCCCCCACCCCGACGGCGACCGTCGGCCCGACGTCGACGCCCACGCCCACGACGGCCCCGACGCCCGCGGGCTGAACCGAGGGCCCGGTGCCGCCTCGCGCCCGCCGACGTCCCTCGTTCACCTCCGCGCGTGCAGCGTTCACCCGTCGGCCAGGGCGTGTGGCGGGTCGAGGCCGACGGCGTTCACGGCCCGCTCATAGCGTCACGCGTGCCGGTCATCCCGAGCCGGCTCTGGGTACACGAGCGATGCGCGTCGCCGATCTCACGCCCGCCCGCACGGCCATTCGTCGCCGTCGGTCCGGAGCGTGCGCGGCTCGGCGCGATCGATGGAGAACGCATGACCGACCTCACCACCGAGGTGCTGCCGCCGCGCCCCGCGGGGCCGCCGGAGCCGCGCTCGCTCCGCAGCGCCCCGGTCGTCGCCGACCGCGTGTTCCGTGGTGGGGCGTACTCGGCCGGCATCCTCACCGTCGCGATCATGCTCGCCGTCGGCGTCTTCCTCAGTGTGCGCGCGGGCGACGCGCTCGTCGTCGCCGGCCCGTCGTTCCTGACGACGCAGGAGTGGTCGCCCGAGACGGGAACCTTCGGCGTCGCCGCCGTGCTGTTCGGCACCGTGACGATCGCGATCGTGGCCATGGCGATCTCGGTGCCGCTGGCTCTCGGAACGGCGCTGCTGATCAGCGAGATCGTGCCGCCCCGCCTGCGCTCGTTCCTCATCACGATGGTCGATCTCATGGCCGCCGTCCCGAGCGTCGTCTTCGGGCTGTGGGGGGTCTTCTTCCTGCAGGCGAACGTCATCCCCGTGGCCGAGTGGATCTCGACCTACTTCGGGTGGATCCCGGTCTTCCAGGTCACGGATGCCACGGGAGCCCGCCTCACCGAGGCCGGGGCCTTCACCTCCTCGGCGTTCATCGCCGGCATCGTCGTGGCTCTCATGGTGGTGCCGACGCAGACCTCCGTCATGCGCGAGGCGTTCTCGCAGGCGCCCCTCGGAGAGCGCGAGGGGGCGCTCGCCCTCGGGTCGACGCGGTGGGGGATGATCCGCGCAGTGGTGCTGCCCTTCGGCCGCGGCGGCATCATCGGCGGCACGATGCTGGGCCTCGGCCGCGCCCTCGGCGAGACCATCGCCGTGGTGATGATCATCTCGCCGATCTTCACGATCAACACGCAGCTGTTGAAGACGGGCACCAACTCGGTATCCGCTCTCATCGCTCTCCGCTACGGCGAGGCCAGTCAGTTCGGACTCTCGGCGCTCATGGCCGCCGGCCTCGTGCTGTTCATCATCACGCTCATCGTCAACTTCACGGCCTCCACCATCGTGGCCCGCAGCCGGTCCGGGGCGGAGAGCAACTGATGGCGATCGTCACCCCCGAAGCACCGACGGCCGACGAGGGCGTGCCCCGCGAGCCGATCCGCACGACGATCCCGCTGCGCGACGGCCACGTGGGCGAGCGCCGCGACCTGCGCACGGTTCCTTTCGGCGACCGTTTCGACGTTCTCGGGAGCGCCGCCGCCGGGCTCGCGCTGTCGTCGCTCCTGTTCGGCTGGCTCACCCCGATGACGGGGGTCATCGGCTGGTTGGTGCTGTCGTTCCTCGGATTCCTCGGCATCTACGCCGTGATGTCGTCGCTGCGGGCGGACCGTCTCGCGGTGCGCGAGCGGATCGTGACCGCCGTGTTCTACTCGGCGGGGGTCATCCTCCTCGGCGCCCTGACGTTCGTTCTCTTCTTCACTCTCATCCGCGGCGCGTCCGCGCTGTCGAACGGCAACTTCTTCGTCGAGACGATGGCGAAAGCCGGCCCCCTCGACCCGCTCACGATGGGCGGCATCGCCCACGCGATCGTGGGCACGCTGATCCAGATCGGCATCGCCCTGCTCATCACCATCCCGCTGGGCGTGATGACGGCGGTGTTCCTGAACGAGATCGGCGGTCCCTTCGCCCGTTTCGTCCGGACGGTCTCGGATGCCATGACGGCGCTGCCCTCGATCGTGGCGGGGTTGTTCGTCTACGCGGCCGTCGTCACCCTGATCACCCACGAGCGCTCGGGGTTCGCGGCATCCGTCGCCATCAGCGTGATGATGCTGCCCATCATCATCCGCGCGTCCGACGTCGTGCTGCGCCTCGTGCCGAACAACCTGCGGGAGGCGTCCTACGCGCTCGGATCGAGCCGGTGGAGCACGGTGTGGAACGTCGTGCTGCCCACGTCGCGCTCGGGCCTGGTGACCGCGGTCATCCTCGGAACCGCGCGCGGGATCGGCGAGACCTCCCCGGTGCTGCTGACCTCGGGCGTCACCGCGCAGATGAACCTCAACCCGTTCTCGGGACCGATGATCTCGCTGCCGTTGCAGGTCTTCGACTTCGTCAAGTCGCCCGAGCCGAACATGATCGCGCGCGGGTTCGGGGCGGCGGCGACCCTCGTCCTGCTCGTGCTGACCCTCTTCATCGTCGCGCGTCTCATCGGGGGTCGCGGTCCGGGGCAGCTCTCGGATCGTCAGCGTCGCGCGGCCCTGGCCGCCTCCGCGCGCGACCTACGCCGGATGAGCGCCGATTCGGAGGCGCATTCCCGCGCGGTCCGGCGTCTGAGCACGGTCGCTCGATTCCCGTTCTTCGGCGGGCGTTCCGCCCCCGCCGCTCGTCACCGATCCCCCGAGGAGAACCCGTCGTGAACCTTCGTCGCCGCCTGGGCCGTCTGGCGGCCGCGCTCGCGGTCGTGACGCTCGTCGCCCTGGTCCCGGTTCCGGCGCAGGCCGCCGAGAGCTACGTCCCCATCTCGGGCTCGGGCTCGACCTGGTCGCAGAACGCGCTCGACCAGTGGCGCAAGAACGTCGCCGAGAACTACGGCATGACCGTCAACTACTCGGGCAACGGGTCGTCGGCGGGACGCACCGACTTCATCAACCAGTCGGTCGACTTCGCCGTGAGCGAGATCCCGTTCCAGGGTCAGCCGGAAGACGGATCGCCACCCGAGAAGCCGACGACCGGGTACTCGTACATGCCGATCGTCGCGGGCGGCACTTCGCTGATGTACAACCTCAAGATCGGCGGCAAGCGGGTCACGAACCTGCGCCTGTCGGGCGAGGTCATCGCGAAGATCTTCGCGGGCCAGATCGCGAAGTGGAACGACCCGGCCATCCAGGCCGACAACCCGGCCCTCGCGATGCCCGACGTGTCGATCACCCCGGTCTACCGCTCCGACGGCTCGGGGACGAGCGCGCAGTTCACCGCCTGGATGAAGGCGCAGTTCCCGAGCATCTGGACCTTCGGCATGCGGTCGCAGTTCCCGCAGGTCACCCCGGCGTTCAAAGGACAGAGCGGCTCGCTCGGCGTGGCCGGCTACGTGAGCCAGAACTACGGCGAGGGCGCGATCACCTACGTCGAGTACTCGTACGCGATGAAGTCGGGCTTCCCGGTGGTCAAGGTGCTCAACAACGCCGGCTACTTCGTCGAACCGACGTTCCAGTCGGTGGCGGTCGCGCTGATGTCGGCGAAGATCAACCAGGACCTCACGCAGAACCTGGACGGCGTCTACAACAGCGGCGACCCGCGTGCCTATCCCATGTCGAGCTACTCGTACATGATCGTGCCCACCGAGACGAACAAGGTGTTCACCGTCGAGAAGGGTCGCACCCTCAGCCAGTTCGCCTCGTACATGCTGTGCGAGGGGCAGCAGAAGGCCTCGGCCCTGGGGTACTCGCCTCTGCCGATGAACCTCGTCCAGGCGGGATCGGATGTCCTCCAGCGGATCCCTGGCACGGTGGGCCCGATCGACTTCGCTCGGTGCAACAACCCCACCTTCAAACCCGGCGATTCTCCGTCGAACAACCAGCTCGCCCTCACCGCGCCCGCTCCGCCCGACTGCGACAAAGCCGGCGCGACGCAGTGCGTCGATCCCACCGGCGGCGCCCAGGAGCAGACTCCCGTGACCGGGTCCGGAGGCGAGAGCGGCGGAGGGAACAACGCCGCGGCCGGGGCGGCCGCCACCTCATCCGACCCCGCAGCCGCCGGCGCGGCACCCGCAGCCGCGGGCGGGACGGCGGCCGAGCCCGTGTACGACGCCAATGGCAACCTCGTGTCCGCCGCAGCCGCGGGAGGCTCGGCGGCTGCCGTCTCCGCCCCGTTCTCGCTCGCGGAGAACGGGTGGGGAACCCCGCAGTACATCATGCTCGCCGCGGGTCTCCTCGTGGTCGCCGCGATCCTCATCCCGCCCGTCGTCGGTCGTCGCTCACGCGGCAACCGACGCGCGTGAACGCGCCGTCTCAGCGTTCTCCCGTCGAGTCCACGGCGGCGGTGCCTCGTTACCGCCGCATTCATCCCACCGACACCCGTCGCCCCTCAACTTGACCCGACGCTCACCCGAGCAGCTCTTCCCGAAGGAAATCCCGTGTCTGAATCCCGCGAGCGCCGCGCCGCCTCCCGCCCCTCGGGGCGTCGGGCTCGATCGGCATCCGGTCATCGGGCCGTCCACGAGACTGCCGCCCGCGTGCGCCGAGGACTGCTCTCGGCGACGGTCGGCGTCGTCGCCGGCCTGGTGATCTTCGGCCTGACCGGGGGCACCGGAGCGCTGTTCGCGGCGGGCCAGGCGGCGGTGGCGGACGACTCCTCGCGGGTGACCGTGAGCGCGAAGGATCAGGATCCCGACGCCGCCCACGCCCCGTTCCCCGACCTCTCGGTGACCGTGTCGCAGACACGCGCCCTGGAGTCCCAGGGCATCGTCGTGTCGTGGACGGGAGGCAAGCCGTCCACGGTGCCGAGCTCGCAGATCGGCGGCGCCGACTTCCTCCAGGTCTTCCAGTGCTGGGGCGACGACCCGGCTCACCCCGGCACCCCCGACCGGACGACCTGCCAGTACGGGTTGAACGGCGTGCCGGGCTCGCATCGCGACGACGTGCGCGACAGCGACACCTCGGTCGCCGCGGAGGACAAGCCGTACACCGTCCCCGGTGACGGGTTCGCGAGCCCGACGTACACCTCCATCCCGTTCCGGGGTGCCAACGGCCGCACGGTCGCCACGGTCGTCGACGGGAAGTACTCGTACACGAAGGACTCCAAGGGCAACGACGTCCTGCCCGACATGAACACCAACGAGTTCTTCTCGAAGTACACGACGAACATGGTGTCGTGGGCGGGGTCGGGCGGCGACGGCTCCGGCTCGGTGAAGTTCGAGGTGCAGACGGCGATGCAGTCGCAGGGCCTCGGGTGCGGTTCGCCCGTCACCGCGACCGACGGCAGCGTGTCGGGCTCGAGCTGCTGGCTCGTGATCCTGCCGCGCGGTGTTCAGGACGGCGGGGCCCCGTTCATCACCAAGTCGGGTCTGTTCTGGGATGCCTGGAAGCACCGCATCGCGGTCAAGCTCGACTTCAAGCCGCTCGGCGTGCGCTGCCCTCTCGGCGCGGCCGAGCTCCAGCTCGCCGGCAGCGAACTCATCGGACGGGCGATCTCGTCGTGGCAGCCCGCGCTGTGCAACGCGCCGGGAGGGTCGGTGTACTCGGCGATCACGAGCGCCGAGTCCGACGCCGCGCGCGCGGCGAACGCCCTCGCGCCCGCGCCCCTGGCACTGACCTCGCGTGCCCTCGATCCGAGCCTCGGCACCGACTCGCTGCGGTACGCCCCGGTGGCCATCACGGGAGCGGCCATCTCGTTCGCGATCGACCGCAACCCCCGTCCGGGCGACGACACCGTGCCCTCGGACGTGCAGAAGAAGGTCGGCCTGCCGTTCACCTCGCTCAAGCTCACCCCGCGGCTCGTGGCGAAACTCCTCACGAGCTCCTACCTCGACGCGGTCCCGACCTTCGCCGACCGCGACCACCTGAGCCACCTGGAGGGGGACAAGCGCGTCTACAACCCGCGCAACCTCGTCAGCGACCCGGACTTCCTCGCGATCAACGACCCCGAGTGGCAGTACCAGTCGCTCGCCGCGGCATCGCTCGCCGACGCGCTCGTTCCGCAGGGGCGGTCGGATGCCGCGTGGGTCATCTGGCAGTACGTGATGAACGACGAGTCCGCCCGCCAGTTCCTCGCGGGCACCCCCGACTCCTGGGGCATGACCGTCAATCCGTGGAGCTCCACCGACGCGGACAAGAACAGCTCGAAGACCGCGCTGACCCTCCCGCGCGAGGATTTCCCGAAGGCCGACCCGATCGAGCAGGCGGCGACGTCGGCGGCGGGGCCGGTGAACCTCGTCACCTGGCGCCCGTACGTGAACGACCTCGACGCCGGCGCGTACGACACCCTGCGCGGTGACGGGCTCACGCTCGGTGCGTGGGATCCCCAGTCCACTCCGCCGAAGTACGGCAAGGCGGACCGGAGCCTGCCGGGGCACCAGACGGTCCTGGCCGTGACCGACACGGCATCCGCTGCCCGCTACCAGATCGTCACGGCGTCGCTGCAGAACTCGGCGGGGGAGTTCGTGGGGGCGACGGCGGATGCCATGGCCGCCGCGGCCGGCGCGATGACCGCGACCGCGGGTCAAGCGCAGGTGGTCGCTTACGATCCCGCCTCTCCCGCCGCGGCGAGCGCTCGCGACGCGTACCCGCTGACCATGCCGGTCTACGCCGCCGTGAATCCGAAGTCGACCGACGCTCAGCTCCGCAAGGACTACGCCTCCTTCATCCGGTTCGCCGTGACGACCGGCCAGCAGCCGGGGACGGCGACCGGCCAGCTCCCGCAGGGCTACGTCCCGCTTCCGAACGGGTGGCGCGAGCTGGCGCTGACCGCCGCCGACGACATCGAGGCGGGACGGATGCCGACGGCTGCCGGGGCCACACCGACCACCTCCTCGAACACCCCGGCGGCGGGCGTCCCGTTCCCCAGCGGCGGTGTCGTGGGAAGCCTCCCCGCGGCGGCGCCCGCGGCCGCGGCTGCCCCGGCGGGTGCCTCCGCCCCGGACCCGGTGGCATCCGGATCCGCTGCCCCCTCCCGCACGGGGGGCACGACGCCCGCCGACCCCGACCTCGGCGCCCTGCCCGCGGCTCTCCCGGCCAGTGTCGCGGGCGGACTCGCCGCCGCCTTCGCCGTGCCCCTCCTCGGACGACTCCGCCGCCGGCTCTGATGCCGCGCCCCGTCGCCGACCCTCGACCCGTCCTCTCGCAACTGAACACCTGAATCACACCTGTGCACCACACCAATCGAAAGGCACTGAGTTGAAGCTCAAGAAGCTGGCCGCCATGGGCGCGGCCTGCGGTATCGCGATCGCCGGGCTCGGCGTCGCCTCCATGGCGTCGGCCGAGCCGGTCTCGAACAGCTACGCGCTGGTCGGGTCCGACACGCTGCAAGACTCCGTCAACGCGATCGCCAACGGCACGAGCCTCACCGGCTCGCTCGTTCGCGTGACCTCGAACAACAAGACGCTCGGCAGCTTCGACGCGTTCGGCGCGAACGCCATCCAGACCAAGCAGGGCGGTCCCTTCTTCGGCCGTCCGGCCGGTTCGGGTGCGGGCGTCACGGCCCTGCGCGCCTCGATCACGGGCGCGAACTACAGCGGCAACGCCGGTGTGCCGGCCCGCCCGATCACCGGTCAGGTCGACATCGCGCGTTCCTCGAGCGGCCCCGGCAGCAACGCCAACGCCAACGGCCTGCTCGCCTACGTCCCCTTCGCCCGCGACGCCGTCGGCTTCGCGTACAAGGGCGGCGACTCGTCGTGGGCCACGCTGAGCGCCGCTCAGCTGAAGTCCATCTACGAGTGCACCACCACGTCGGTCGGCGGTGTCACCGTGAAGCCGCGCCTTCCCCAGAGCGGCTCGGGCACGCGCAACTTCTTCCTCGGTGCGATCGGCAACCCGGCGCTCGGCTCGTGCGTCAGCGACGCGACCGGCACCACGCCCGAGAACGACGCCTCGGTCCTCGGGAACAACGACCTCATCCCGTTCAGCGCGGCCAGCTGGATCGCCCAGGCCAACGGCGCCGCCGGTGTCAACACCACCACGGCCTCCGGTGTCAACTTCGGCACGCCGGTCAACAACGAGCCCGCCTTCACCGGCACCGCGCCCAACCTCGTCCCCAACACCGACTTCTACAAGGACGCGACCTTCGGCCGCGACACCTACCTGGTCGTCGAGTACGCGCGCATCGTCTCCGGCGACGCCAAGTACGACGCCGGCCTCGCCAACCTCGTCAACCCGTCGGTGTCGAACAGCCTCACCAGCTTCGGCTCCCTCCCCACCTCGGTCGGCGCGGTGAAGAAGAAGTTCGGCTTCCTCGCTCCCTCCACCACCACCATCCAGCGCGCGTTCGCGTCGCTGTGACCTCTGAGAACGGAAAAGGACTCACTTCGATGAACATCAAGAAGTTCGGGACGATCGTCGCCGCGGCGACGGCGGTCTCGCTTCTCGCGGGTGGCTTCTCGGCCACCGCGGCGAACGCCGCCACGCCGGCGCCGCAGTTCTACCTCCTCGACAACAACGTCGGCAACCCGGTGCCCGACGGCACCGTCCTGCAGTGGGACTCGCAGGTCATCGCGGCCCCCGGCCCCGGCGCCGACTACATCACCACGCTCTTCAAGGGCACCAGCGACGCCACCGGTGTCGCGTACTTCATCGCCCCGCAGGGCAAGGAGAGCACGATGTCGGCCTGGACGGCGTCCAGCGACGGCGCCCTCACGCCCGGCACGGTCGACATCATGGCCCCGAACCTGACGCTCTCGGGCTTCCTGTTCGGCAACTGGGCGCAGGTCAAGGCGAACGGTGGCGACTACAGCCTCGGCTTCGCCTGGACGCGCAACAACGGCCTGAACATCGCCGACGCCGGTGTGAAGTACATCGGCATCCACGTCAAGCCCGGTGGCGACTGGACGTTCGACGCCCAGAGCTCGACCCCCTCGGCCACGGCGCCGACCATCACGACCACCGCTCTCGACGCGGCCAAGGTCGGCGTGGCGTTCTCGCAGACGCTCGCCGCCGACGGCACCGCGCCGATCACGTGGTCGATCAAGGATGGCGGGTCCCTTCCCGCCGGCCTGAGCCTCGACGGCTCCACGGGTGTCGTCTCGGGCACGCCGACCGCCGCCGGTGCGTACAGCTTCACCGCCGTCGCCACCAACAGCGCGGGTAGCAACGAGAAGGCATTCACCGGCACGGTGGGTACGGCCGCTCCGACCGCGCCGACCAAGCCCTCGGGCTCGTCCGCGAACAAGGTCGACGTGGCCGACCCCGCCAAGGGGGCGAAGACGATCACCGTCCCCGCCGGTACCGCCAACAAGAGCAAGACCCTCGAGGCGTGGGCCTGGTCTGACCCGACCAACCTCGGTCAGGTCACCGACGACGGCAACGGCAACTTCTCGGTCGACATCTCGAGCCTCCCGGCCGGCGAGCACACCGTCGCGCTGGTCGCCCCCGGTGACGCGACGTACACCGTGCTGGCCTGGGACACCTTCACCAAGCAGTCCGCTGCCGGTGACACCACGACCGACAACGTCGACCTGACCGCGGCCGTGACCGCGAGCGACCTGTGGTCGCTCAACGCCGAGGCCACGAAGGTCGACTTCGGCAGCGTCGCGCGCGACAAGAGCGTGACCAAGCCCCTCGGCAAGGTCACCGTCGTCGACGACCGCAACGTCCTGAAGGGCTGGGACCTCACCGCCGCGTGGAGCCCCTTCAAGAACGGCGCGGGCGACGAGATCCCCGCGACCGCTCTCGCGGTGGCGCCGAAGGCGTTCTCCGGTTACACCCCGCTCACCGGTGTGACCGTGGGCACGGGCTCGAAGATCGCCTCGAGCACGGCCGTCTCGACGCTCACCACGGGTGCGCTCTTCGACGCCGACCTCACCTTCACCGCCCCGAAGGACGCGCAGACGGGCGACTACACGTCGACCCTCACGGTCACCCTCACCTCCAAGTGAGCTGACCCGCTCCGACGGCACGGGGGGATCCACCCGATCCCCCCGTGCCGTCACACCATCAGCCCTCGTTCACCTCGGCGACACGCCTGTGTCGCCCCCATCTGCGGAGATGAACCGTGTTCTCCTCGACTCTGCGGCGCCGCTTCCCGGCTCTGGGCGCCGCCTCCCTCGCCACCGCGGTGATCGTCGCCTGCCTCGGGATGCCGTCCGCCGCCACCGCGGCCACGGGCACCGCGGTGCGCGCCACCGCCGACGCGCCTGCCGCCCCCGCCGAGGGCGAGTCCGCCGTCACCGTGGGTGTCGCCACCCGCCCGGCGGGCGAGGACGGACGCCCCGACGGCCGTTCCCGGTTCAGCGTCACCGCCGATCCCGGCCAGAGCGTCACCGATCGGGTGCTCGTCGGAAACACCGGCACCGCGCGCCAGGACTTCACCGTGTACGCCACCGACGCGTTCAACGACGACACGGGGGAGTTCTCGCTGCTCCCCACGGACGCCACCCCCACCTCCGTGGGCTCGTGGATCCGCTTCGACGACGGCAGCGACCGCGTCACCTTCTCGCTCGATCCCCAAGAGGTGCGCCTGCTGACCTTCACGGTCGCGGTGCCGGCCGACGCCACGCCCGGCGACCACGTCGGCGGGGTCGTGGCATCCGTCGTCGAATCCGGGGCGCAGGTCACCGTGGACCGCCGCGTCGCGACCTCGGTCTTCGCGCGCGTCGCGGGGGAGCTCCAGCCGCAGCTGTCGCTCACCAGCTACGAGGCGTCGTACGAGGGGGACTGGTGGAACCCGTTCTCCGGCCACGTGCGCCTGCACTACACCGTGAGCAACCCGGGCAACGTCGCCCTCTCCGCGAACCTCACCTCGGGCGTGCACACGTGGCTCGGGATCCCCGCGACGGGCGACCAGGGCGGCAAGATCCCCGTCGTCCTGCCGGGTAACAGCGCATCGTACGAGGACACCGTCGACGGTGTCGGCCAGTGGCTGTACCTCAACCCGTACACGGTGCTCAGCCCGTTCGTCGAGTCGCCCGACGCCTCCATGCAGGTCGCGGTCGTTCCCCTCACTCGGGATGCCGTGACCTTCGCGATGCCGTGGACGGCGCTCATCCTGGTGCTGCTGGTGGCGGGTGGCATCCTGCTCTCCCGCTGGCGTCGCCGACGCGACGAGGTGCGGGCGCAGGAATGGATGGACTTCGTCGCACAGACGGCGGCGGACGACGCCGCGGCTCTCGCGGGAGCCCGGACGGACGGGTCATGAGCCGTCTCGGCCGAGCGCGCCGATCTCGCTCGCGGCTCCGCCGGGTCGGTCTCTCGGCGCCGCGGGTCGCGGCTGCGGGTGTCGCCGTCGCCCTTCTCGTCCTCGCCGGGTCGACGGGAGCGAGCGCGACCACGCCGTCCCCGAACGACTCCGGGACACTCTCGGTCACCATCACGGACGGCTCGACGCCGACGCCCACGCCGTCCGCCTCCGCGTCGCCACCGGCATCCGGGGGGAGCAGTCCCGCGGGGTCCTCTTCCGGCGGCGGTGCCCGGCCCGTCCCGGCCCCCGTCTCGGGGGCCGGCTCGGGGAACGGCTCGAGCGGGGGCGGCACCTCCGCCGCGAACGAGGTCAGCCTCGCCGGCATGGTCTACGTCGGCGGGCTCAACGCGTCCGCCACCCCGGAGCTCGACCCGGCCGGGGGAGTGGTCGAGGTCTGGTTCAGCGTGCGCAACGCCGCCTCGACGCCCATCGACGCCACGGCCGACTTCTGGATGGACACGGGGATCTTCCCCCAGCGCCTGGATGCCGTCGACGATGTCGCCATCGCCGGGTTGCAGCCCGGCGAGACCCGGGTGGTCTCGGCACGTCTCAGGCACGGAGGGCAGTGGACCCTTCTCTCGACCCACGTCACGCTGACACCGCCCGAGAGCGTGGACGGCGTCGCCCTCACACCGGTCACCCGCGACGCCCTGACGCTGCTGTTCCCGTGGGTCGTCACGGGGCTGGCCGTCCTCGCGGGGCTCGCCGTGCTCGTCGTGCAGATCGTGCGACGGACCACGCGGGGCGTGGCACCCGCGGCGGTGGCGACGACGTGACGATCCTCGAGCGCCTCGGCGCGCGGCTGCCCACCGGCTCGCGTCCGCCAGCTGCTGGCCCGACCGCCCCTCGCCAGGCCCCCCGCCCGCCGCGACGCCCGCCCCGACCGCGTCCCGCGTACGCTCCTCTGTCCGCCGGGCAGGTGTTCCTGCGCGGGATGCTCGTGTCGGTGTCGGTCCTCGTGCTGATCTTCCTGCTGAACCTGCTCGTGATCAGCCATGTGTCGCACTTTGCCGCTCAGCAGCAGCTCCGCGACACCTTCCGCGCCGAGCTCGCCGCCGGCACGGCCCCGGTCAGCGAGGGGGACTTCGAGGACCACCTCCTACCGGACGGCGCACCCGTCGGCATCCTTTCCATCCCGCAACTCGGCGTCGACGAGGTCGTCTCCGAGGGGACGACCTCCGGCGTGCTCATGCACGGTCCCGGGCACCGCCGCGACACGGTGCTGCCGGGGCAAGCCGGGGTGAGCGTGATCATGGGACGCGCGGCCGCCTTCGGCGGTCCCTTCGCTCGTCTGCAGACGCTGCAACCGGGGGAGACCTTCACCGTGCGAACCGGTCAGGGCGAGCAGGCGTTCGAGGTGCTGGGCGTGCGCTACGCCGGTGACCCGACGCCGCCGGCGCCGGTGCGCGGCGAGAGTCGCCTCATCCTCGTGACAGCCCGCGGCGGTCCCTACCTCCCCACCGGCATCGCCTACGTCGATGCGCGCGCGACCGGGGCGGCCGTGCCCGCGGGCGCGCGCCAGACCACCTCGATGACGCTGCCTCCGCAGGCGAAGCCGCTCGCCACCGACATGACGACCGTGTGGGCGCTCGTCTTCGCCCTCCAGTTCCTCGTCGTAGCCGAGTTCGCGGCCGTCTGGGCGTATCGGCGCGTCGGCTGGCAGAAGACGTGGATCGTCTTCGCCCCTGTCCTGCTGCTGGCGAGCGTGTTCGTCTCCGACCAGCTCGTCCGTCTTCTCCCCAACCTCCTGTGAGCGGTACCGACATGACCTCCAGCCCTGCATCCCCAGCCGACGACGGCGCTCCCCGCGCGGCCGCGCGCGACGCCGCCGAGCGGGCAGCCGCCGAGCGGGCAGCCGCCGAGCGGGCAGCCGCCGCGCGCGAAACCGCCGCCCCCGCGACCGCCGACCTCGCCCACACCGAGGTCGTCTCGGGCGACGAGGCCGCGCGCGCCGCGGCCGACCCCTACATGACCGACGTGCTCAACGCCGAGGAGGCGCGCATCCTCGCCGAGATCGAGTTCGAGGGTCTGACCGCCGGGATGGCCGGGGCCTCGACCGCCGGCGACGTGCCGCCGTCGCGCCGCGCGGGCCGCCTCTTCTCGCGGGACACCGCCCCGCAGGCGGAGGCTCCCGCCACCGCCCCGGCTCCGGTCGACGCCCCCACCGCGGTGCTCGCCGCACCGTCCGCCTCCGCCGTGTCGTTGCTCGGCGGTGCCTCGGCGACGGCTGAGCGCATCGCCGCGGCCGAGGGCGCGCTCGCCGCGGTAGCGGAACGTGCCCCGCTGTCCGAGCTCGACGCCCGCTCGATCTCGGCGTGGTTCGGCGATCACCAGGTGCTCCTCGACGTGTCGTTGACCATGCCCGCCGGCCAGGTCACCGCGCTCATCGGCCCGTCCGGCTGCGGCAAGTCGACGTTCCTGCGCATCCTTAACCGCATGCACGAGCTGGTGCCCTCGGCATCTCTCGCGGGAGAGGTGCTGCTCGACGGCGACGACATCTACGACCCGGGTCATCGCCTCATCGACGCGCGAAAGCACATCGGCATGGTCTTCCAGAAGCCCAATCCGTTCCCCGCCATGTCGATCTACGACAACGTCATCGCGGGCCTCAAGCTCACGGGCGTGCGCGCCTCGCGCGACGAGAAGGACCATCTCGTCGAGACCTCGCTCGCCTCCGCGGGGCTGTGGAAAGAGGTCAAGGACCGCCTTCGCGCACCCGGGGGCGGGCTCTCGGGCGGCCAGCAGCAGCGCCTCTGCATCGCTCGCTCGCTCGCCATCAAGCCGCGCGTCCTGCTGATGGACGAGCCCTGCTCCGCCCTCGACCCCACCTCGACGCGCGTGATCGAAGAGACGATGGGGGAGCTTCAGAAAGAGCTGACGATCGTCATCGTCACGCACAACATGCAGCAGGCGCAGCGCGTGTCCCAGCAGTGCGCCTTCTTCCTGGCATCCCAGGGTCAGCCGGGCCACATCGTCGAACACGGTGACACGGATGCCATGTTCGACTCGCCCATCGACCCCCGCACCTACGACTACGTGAACGGGCGCTTCGGGTGAGTCGGCGGATGCTCGGCGGGACGGGTGCCGCGCTCGCCGTCGCCGCTCTGCTCGTCGCACCGACGACAGCGGCGCACGCCGACGAACTCGTTCCGATCTCGGGCCCGGGCTCGACGTGGGCGCAGAATGCCGTGGACTTCTGGCGACGTGACGTCGCGACCGACTCGGGCATGACCGTGTCCTACGCCGGCACGGGCACTGCCGCGGGCCTCTCCGACTTCTCGCACGAGACCGTGGACTTCGCGATCTCCGACGTCCCCTACGGCGTCGACGGGTCGCTCACCCCGCCGTCGACCCCCTACGCCTCCCTTCCCGTCGTCGGCGGCGGCCTCGCGCTCGCCTACAACCTCTGGGTGGACGGTCACCCCTTCCACGACCTCCGGCTGTCGGGGAACGCGGTGGCGGGCATCTTCTCGGGCACCATCACGCGCTGGGACGACCCGCTCCTGCGAGCCGATAACCCCGGTGTCGCGCTCCCGGCGCAGGCCATCGCCCCGGTCGTGCGCGGCGATGCCACGGCGACGACTCTCGAGCTGACCCGGTGGATGGAGAGCGAGCACTCCGACGTCTGGTCGGCCGGGGCGTCCACGGTGTTCCCCACGGCGGGTCCCGCTTTCCACGCCCAGAACGGATCGCTCGGCGTCGCCGGATACGTCGCCCAGAGCTACGGCCGCGGAGCGATCACCTACGTCGAGAACACGTACGCGTACAAGTCCGGTCTCTCCACCGCGAAGATCCTGAACGCCGCCGGGTATTACATCGCCCCGACGCCGGAGGCGGTGTCGATCGCGCTGGGCGGGGCGACACCGGATGCCACCGGCACCGGCGTGTGGCGCCACCCCGACGCCCGTGCCTACCCCCTCTCCACCTTCACCTCGATGATCGTGCCGACGCAGCCGACGCGGGTGTTCACGGTCGAGAAGGGGCGCACCCTCTCGCGATTCCTCGCGCACGCGCTGTGCCGTGGACAGCAGAACGCGGCCGGCCTCGGGAACGCCCCGTTGCCCCTCGCGCTCGTCCGGTCCGCGTCCTCTGTCCTCGCCACGATCCCGGGGAACTCCGGCGGGATCGACGTGAACGCGTGCGCCAACCCCACGTTCGTCGCCGGCGACACCGCGACCGACACCCTCCTCCTGCGGAGCGCGCCGATGCCGCCCGACAGCGACAAGCGGATGCCGCCGGGTCCCCACGAGTCGACCGGCGCCGAGCTCGACGTCGCGATCACGGCATCCGATCTCTTCCAGCTCACCGCACCGACCACGACCTCGATCGACTTCGGAGACCTCGGACGCGGACGCGACGGCGTCGCCCGCGCTCTCGGACGCTTCACCGTCGTCGACGACCGCGACCGTCTCGCCGGCTGGAGCATGCAGATCGCCGTGAGCGACTTCGTCGGGAGGGACGACCCGACGCTGCGGTTCTCGTCGGCCGCGCTGGGGATCGACCCGCAGGAGGTCGTCCACCACGACGGCGTCGCGGTCGGGTCACCCCAGGAGGCGGGCCAGGCGGTCTACCCGACGACCCTGGCGACGGGGGAACCGGGGACGACCACCACCCTCGACGGAGCGACGTTCGACGCCGACCTCAGTCTCCGCGTCCCCCGCGACGCCGCGGTCGGCGACTACCACTCCACCGTGACGCTGACGCTGATCGCGCGCTGAGCTCTCGCGACCTGACCGGCCCCGTCGCGGCGTTCAGCGACGTGATCGCGCGCGCACCCGCACCACGCTCGACAGCGTCGCCCGCACCGGCTGCCCCAGGTAGATGCCCAGCGACGCCCCCACCGCGAGCGCGATACCGATCGTCGCGGCTCCCGTCAGCGTGGTGACACCCGTCATGAGTACGGCGGGGTCGTCGCCCGACTCCACGATCCCCAGCAGCCCGCGGAACACCGCCGCACCGGGAACCATCGGCAGGATCGCGGCGGTGGTGATGGCCACCGACGGAACGTGCAGGCGGTAGGCCACGACGATGCCGGCGAAGCTGCCGATGAAGGCGCCGACGCCGCTCGCCGCGGCCACCTCGAACCCGAGCGACGAGGCACCGAGATAGCCCGCCCACGCCACCAGGCTCAGGGTCGCGCTGACGACGATGATCCGCGCGCCGGCCCCGTTGATCACGGCGACGGCGATCGCGATGACCGCAGCTCCGACGAACTGCACGCTCACCGGTCCCAGCGGCAGGGCGGTCGACGGGGGAGACATCCCCATCCCCAGCACGCGCACGGTCTCGAGCCCCGCGAGGATCCCCAGCACCACGCCGAGCGTCTGCGTCGTCAGCTCGAGGATGCGGCCCGTCGCGGTCAGGGCGAATCCGTCGATGGCATCCTGAGCCGCCCCGACGACCGTCAGCCCCGCCAGCATCAGGACGATCCCGGATGCCACGATCACCGACGGTCGGATCGCGGCGGCCGCGTCGATCCCGGTGTACTGCAGCAGCGGAGACAGCGCCGCGACGACGGTCAGCACGAAGCCACCCGCGATCTGCGCGAAGAAGTAGGGCACGCGCGCGCGGGCCATCACGTGCTGCGTGGTGGCGGCAAGGCCGGCCGCGATGAACGACAGCACCAGCGCGAGCCAGTTCGCGCCGAACATGATCGCGACCCCCACCGCGAGGCCGGCTTGAGCTGCGATCACGATCGCCGGGCGGTAGCGGAACGGGAGCCGACGGATCGCGCGGCACCGCACGACGGCGTCGTCGAGAGCGAGTCCGCCCGTGATCTCGATGACGAGGGCTTGCAGCCGCTGCAGCTTGGCGTGATCGGGCACCGATCCGCGCACGACGCGCAGGAGCGTCGTGGGGTGCGTGGCGCCCGGGCGACTGTGCGCGATCGTGATCGAGTTGTAGGTCACGTCGACGTGCACCGGGTCCAGGCCGTATGCGCCGCAGACCCGGACGATCGTCAGCGTCACTTCGTTCGCGGGGGCCCCGACGACGAGCATCGTCTCGCCGACGCGGATCGCGAGGTCGAGCACGCGGGTCGCGAACGCCTCGTCGATGACGGGGAGCAGATGAGTCTCCGGAGACCCGGAATCCTCGGTGTGCACGAGACGACGCAACGACGACAGCAGTCGGCGCGGGGTGGGGGACAACCGCGAGCCTCCAGGGCCAAGAACCGGGTGGGAGGGCTCGATCCTATCCGCGCGAGGCTGATCGTCGGCAGGGTGACGCCTCGCGGTTCCGCGCATGACGGAGGCGGCATACCCGCGCCCCTAGGATGGACCCTCGGGTGCGGCATCCGAGCGCCCCGTCGTGGCATCCCGACGCCCGACCCATCCGGGAGAGTTCCTCTTATGGCGCTGATCGTCCAGAAGTACGGCGGTTCGTCCGTCGCCGACGCCGAGAGCATCAAGCGGGTCGCGAAGCGCATCGTCGACACGCGCCGCGCCGGCCACGAGGTCGTCGTGGCGGTGAGCGCCATGGGCGACACGACCGACGAGCTGCTCGACCTCGCGGGCCAGGTCGCCCCGATCCCCGCTCCGCGCGAACTCGACATGCTCCTCTCCAGCGGTGAGCGCATCTCGATGGCGCTGCTGGCCATGGCGATCCACTCCATGGGCTTCGAGGCCCGTTCCTTCACGGGCAGCCAGGCGGGCATGATCACGGATGCCACGCACGGCGCCGCGCGCATCGTCGACGTCACGCCGGTCCGACTTCGCGAAGCGCTCGACGAGGGTGCGATCGTCATCGTGGCCGGTTTCCAGGGTTTCAACCGCGACACCCGAGACATCACGACCCTCGGTCGCGGAGGCTCGGACACGACCGCCGTCGCGCTCGCCGCCGCCCTCAAGGCCGACGTCTGCGAGATCTACAGCGATGTCGACGGTATCTTCACCGCCGACCCGCGCGTCGTGCCGCTCGCGCGCAAGCTCGACCGCGTCGGCAGCGAAGAGATGCTCGAGCTCGCCGCCAACGGCGCGAAGGTCCTCTACATCCGCGCGGTCGAGTACGCGCGGCGCCACGGCGTGCTGATCCACGCGCGGTCCACGTTCAGCTCGGGCGAGGGCACCTGGGTGCTCGACGCCTCGAAGACCTCCCCACTCGTCCCCGAAAGAGAAGCCATGGAAGAGCCCATCGTCGCCGGCGTCGCCACCGACCTCAGCCAGGCCAAGATCACCGTCATCGGTGTCCCCGACGTGCCGGGCAAGGCCGCCGACATCTTCAAGATCGTTGCCAAGTCCGGCGCGAACGTCGACATGATCGTGCAGAACGTCTCGGCGGCCGCGACCAGCCGCACCGACATCTCCTTCACGCTGCCCAAGACCGACGCGACGACCGCCCTCAAGGCGCTCGCCGGCGAGCAGTCCGAGGTCGGGTTCGAGAGCCTCGTGCACGACGACCAGATCGGCAAGCTCTCGGTCGTGGGTGCGGGCATGCGCACCCACTCGGGCGTCTCGGCGACGCTCTTCGAGGCGCTCAGCATGGCCGGGGTCAACATCGAGATGATCTCGACGTCCGAGATCCGCATCTCGGTCGTCGTCCGCGGCGTCGACCTCGCCGAGGCCGCGCGTCTCGTGCACACCGCCTACGGACTGGACGGCGAGGCCGAGGCCACCGTCCACGCCGGCACCGGTCGCTGACCACCGCGTCCCGGTCCGACGCCGCCGCGCGAAACTCCTGAGTTTCTCGCGCGGCCCTGCGCCGCACCCGCCAGATCCCGCCATCCTCCGGCGCATCCCGGTCGATTTCTCCGGAGTTCGGCCCGCCCGCGGCTCGAGCGATCAGTCGCCCGCGCTACCCTGACCCGAACGCCGCGTGTCGCGGCATCCATCACCCGAACACCCGAGGACCTCGCATGACCCGCATCTCCGATTCCGGAATCTCCCTCGCCGTCGTCGGCGCCACCGGCCAGGTCGGCACCGTCATGCTCGAGATCCTCGCCGAGCGGTCGTTCCCGATCCGCGAGCTGCGCCTGTTCGCGACCGCACGCTCGGCCGGCACGTCCGTCGACTTCGGCGGCCACTCCGTCATCGTCGAAGACGTCGCCACCGCCGACCCGGCCGGCGTCGAGGTCGCCCTGTTCTCGGCCGGTGCCACCGGCAGTCGCGCACACGCACCCCGCTTCGCCGAGGCCGGAGCCCTCGTCATCGACAACTCCAGCGCCTGGCGCATGGACCCCGAGGTTCCCCTCGTCGTGAGCGAGGTCAACCCGCACGCGATCGATCAGGCCGTGAAGGGCATCGTCGCGAACCCCAACTGCACGACCATGGCTGCCATGCCGGTGCTGAAGGTGCTCGACACCGAGGCGGGTCTCGAGCGCCTCATCGTCAGCACGTACCAGGCCGTCTCCGGCTCGGGTCTTGCCGGCGCGCAGGAGCTCCTCGGACAGGTCGAGGGCGTTCTCGCCCAGGGCGATGTCGAGCGCCTCGTGCGCGACGGCTCGGCGCTCGACTTCCCCGAGCCCGAGAAGTACGTCGCCCCGATCGCCTTCGACGTCATCCCGTTCGCCGGCAATCTCGTCGACGACGGCCTCAACGAGACCGACGAAGAGAAGAAGCTGCGCAACGAGAGCCGAAAGATCCTCGAGCTGCCCGACCTGCGGGTCGCCGGCACCTGCGTGCGCGTCCCCGTCTTCACGGGGCACTCGCTCAGCATCAACGCCGAGTTCGCCCGTGACCTCTCTCCCGAGCGCGCCCGCGAGCTCCTCGCCGACGCCCCCGGCGTGAAGTTCGAAGAGGTGCCCACGCCCCTCCAGGCCGCCGGCACGGACCCCAGCTACGTCGGCCGTATCCGCGCCGACCAGTCCGCCCCCGAGGGCAAGGGTCTCGTGCTGTTCATCAGCAACGACAACCTGCGCAAGGGCGCGGCGCTGAACGCCGTGCAGATCGCCGAGATCGTGGCGAAGAAACTCTCCGCGCGCGTCTGAGCGGACGGCATCCGGATGCCGTGAGCCCGGGGTTGTCTCGACATCGAACCGACCGATCTCTCGATGTCGAGACACCTTCCAGCCCGCGCCTAGAATCGTCGGGTGACTGAAAACGTCGATGTTCTCCTCATCGGTGGCGGCATCATGTCCGCCACTCTCGGCACGCTGCTGAAGGACCTCCAGCCCGATCTGAAGATCGCGGTCATGGAGCGCTTGAGCGACGTCGCGCAGGAGAGCTCGAACGCCTGGAACAACGCCGGCACCGGTCACGCGGCCCTCTGCGAGCTGAACTACACGCCCGAGGCGAAGGACGGGTCGATCGACCCGGCCAAGGCCGTCACGATCAACGAGCAGTTCCAGCAGAGCCGTCAGCTCTGGGCCTCGCTCGTAGCCGAGGGTGTGCTGGACGAGCCCTCGACGTTCATCAACGCGACCCCGCACATGACGTTCGTGCGCGGCGAGAAGGACGTCGCCTTCCTCCGTAAGCGCTACGAGGTGCTCCGGGAGCAGCCGCTGTTCGCGGGCATCGAGTACAGCGAGGACTCCCGCGTCATCAACCAGTGGGCGCCGCTGCTGATGCAGAAGCGCCGCAAGGGCGAGCCCTTCGCGGCCACGCGGGTTCCCGCCGGCACCGACGTCGACTTCGGCTCGCTCACGCGCCAGCTCTTCGCCAACCTGCGCGAGAAGGGCGTCGAGGTCGTCACGAACCACGACGTCAAGAAGCTGAAGAAGCAGAAGGACGGCTCCTGGGAGGTCTCGTACCGCCACGTGATCGGCGGCACCCCCGGGTCGATCAACGCGAAGTTCGTCTTCGTCGGTGCGGGTGGGTGGGCGCTCAAGCTCCTGCAGCGCTCCGGCATCCCCGAGATCAAGGGCTACGGCGTCTTCCCGATCGGCGGTCAGTGGCTCAAGACCTCCAACCCCGACATCGTCGCGAAGCACCACGCCAAGGTCTACTCGCAGGCGTCGGTCGGGGCTCCGCCCATGTCGGTCCCGCACCTCGACACCCGCGTCATCGACGGCGAGTCCTCGCTGCTGTTCGGACCGTTCGCGACCTTCAGCCCCAAGTTCCTCAAGAACGGGTCGATGCTCGACATCGTCACCCAGGTGCGACCGCACAACCTCCTGCCGATGCTGAAGGTCGCGGTCGACAACCCCGGCCTCATCAAGTACCTGATCAGCGAGCTCTTGAAGACCCACGCGAAGAAGGTCGACAGCCTCCGCGACTTCATGCCGACGGCCCAGGCCGAGGACTGGGAGCTGCTCGACGCCGGTCAGCGCGCCCAGGTGATGAAGAAAGACAAAGACAAGGGCGGGGTGCTGCAGTTCGGCACCGAGGTCATCACGGCCTCCGACCGCTCGATCGCGGGTCTCCTCGGCGCCTCCCCGGGGGCGTCCACCGCGGTGTCGATCATGCTCGGCCTGATCAAGACGTGCTTCCCCGAGCGCATGCCCGAGTGGGAACCGCGCCTGCGCGAGCTCATCCCCAGCTATGGCGAGTCGCTCAACACGCGGCCCGAGGCGGCGCGCAAAGAACTGGATGCCACGGCCCAGGCGCTGAAGATCAACCCCTGAACCCGTGGCCAAACTGTACTTCCGCTACGGAGCGATGAACTCGGGCAAGTCGACGGCCCTCCTGCAGGCGGCGTACAACTACGAGGAGCGCGGACAGCGCGTCCTGCTCGCGAAGCCCGAGATCGACACCAAGGGCGCCGATCAGATCGAGAGCCGCCTGGGCGTGAGCCGCCCGGTCGATTTCCTGGTGGGTCCCGACGACGACCTGCGTGCGGTGTTCGCCGCCGCGGCCGGCCCCGCCCCGGTCGCCTCGCTCCTGGTCGACGAAGCCCAGTTCTTCACCCCGGGCCAGGTCGACGACCTCTTGCGCATCGCGGTGCTCGACGACGTCCCGGTGCTCGCGTACGGCATCCGCACCGACTTCCGCACGGAGGCCTTCCCCGGCTCCGCGCGATTGATGGAGATCTCCCACAGCCTGGAGGAGCTCAAGACCATCTGCCGCTGCGGACGCAAGGCGATCTTCAACGCGCGCCTGGTGGGCGGGAGGTTCGTCTTCGACGGTGATCAGGTGGCGATCGACGAGGGCCAGATCCAGGGCGAGGTCACGTACGAGTCGATGTGCGCGGCCTGCTACCTGCGGGAGTCCGGCGGCCGTCTCGACGGGCGCTGAAGGCCTTCTCGCGATCGGCGACACCGTCGCCGGACGATAACCTGGGAGCATGCGCGTACTCCTGGCCGGCGGTGCCGGTTACATCGGAACCCACACGGCCGTCGCTCTTCTCGAAGCCGGCCACGACGTCATCCTCCTCGACGATCTGTCGGGGACGCACGCCGTCGCCGCGGAGCGCGTGGAGCGCATCACGGGCAAGCCCGCACCGCTGGTGGTCGGTGACGCCGCCGACGACGCGGTGGTGTCCGCGGTGTTCGACGAGCACGGCCCGATCGACGCCATCATCCACCTCGCCGCGTTCAAGGCCGTGGGGGAGTCCACCCAGAAGCCGCTGGCGTACTACTCCAACAACCTCGACACCACCTTCGCCCTCCTGCGCGTGGGCCTGGCCCATGGCATCCGGTCGTTCGTGTTCTCGAGCACCGGAACGGTCTACTCCGACCCGGCCGACCTGCCGTTCACCGAGGAGTCGACGACGAGCATCGACCTCTCCAACGCGTACAGCAAGTCCAAGCGCATGAACGAGGTCGTCCTGGCCGACGTCGCCCGCGTGAACCCCGACCTCAACGTCACGGTGCTGCGCTACTTCAACCCGGTCGGTGCGCACCCGTCCGGCCTCATCGGCGAGGACCCGGCCGGCATCCCGAACAACCTCATGCCCTACGTCTCGCGCGTCGCGATCGGCACGCTCGACGAGGTCGGCGTGTTCGGCGACGACTACGACACCCCCGACGGCACGGGTCTGCGCGACTACATCCACGTCGTCGACCTGGCCGAGGGGCACGTCGCGGCCCTGGAGCAGGCGCAGCCGGGGCACCAGGTGTTCAACCTCGGCACGGGGCGTCCGGTGAGCGTCCTCGAGCTTGTGGCCTCGTTCGAGAAGGCCGTGGGGCACGAGCTGCCCAAGCGCATCCTCGACCGTCGCCCCGGTGACGTCGCGGCGACGTACTGCGACCCCACCAAGGCCGCCGAGGTGCTCGGCTGGCGGACGCGTCTCACGATCGACGATGCCTGCCGTGACTACTGGCACTGGCAGACGACGAACCCCGCCGGGTACGCGACTCCCGCCGACGCCTGACGATCCGCGCGTAGGCTGATGTGGTCCGGCCACATCAGCCCGACCGGACGGACGGGGGATGCCATGCCGGATGCGGCACCGCGTGCGTGGCAGGTCGTTCTCGAGCGCATCGAGGCCGACCTCCGCGAGGGGCGCCTGTCGCCCGGAGACCGCCTGACGCCGGAGCGCGAACTGGCGTCGACGCTCGGCGTCGGTCGCTCGAGCGTCCGCGAGGCCATCCGCGTCCTCGAGGTGCTCGGTGTCGTGCGCACCGCGACCGGATCCGGTCCCACCGCCGGCGCGATGATCGTGACCACCCCGCGCGGCGGGCTCGCGGCGTTCCTGCGCCTGCAGGTCGCCGCGAACGGATTCCCGATCGCCGATGTCGTGCGCACCCGCGTCGTCCTCGAGGGCGATGTCGTGGAGCGTCTCGCGGCCGATCCCGCGGCCGACCTCGCCGAGGTGCACGAGATCCTGGATGCCATGGACGCGGGGGAGCTGACCCCTGAGGAGTTCCTCGCCCTCGACGCCCGGCTCCACCAAGCCCTCGCCGAAGCGTCCGGCAACGCCGTGGTCGCCGCGATGATGGCGGGGCTGCGCAGCTCGATCGAGTCGTACACGCAGCTGGGCGCCGCCCGCATGAGCGACTGGCCGTCGACCGCCGCCCGCCTGCGGGATGAGCACCGCGACATCGTCGGCGCGGTGACCCGCGGCGAGGGGGGAGCGGCGCGCGACGCCGTGCGCGGGCACATCGCCGGCTACTTCCGCCAGGTCGCCGAGGAGCTGGGAGCCCCCGCCGATCTCGCATCCGTCGAGGGCGCGCCCGCGCGCTCGTGAGAGGAGTCCCATGACCGACCGTCCCGTCCGCCCGCCGCGACCTCAGCACGTGCTCGAGGTCGTGTCGACCGAGCGTCTGACCCCTCACCTCGTCCGCGTCCGGGCTCGGGGAGCCGACCTGACGGTGTTCCGCGAGAGCGCGTTCACCGACAAGTACGTCAAGATCACCTTCGTCAAGCCCGAGCTGGGACTCGAGCCGCCCTACGACCTGGCGGCGCTGCGCGAAACCCTCGCCCCGGACGACCTCCCGGTCACGCGGACGTACACCGTGCGCGAGGTCGCCGGCGACGAGCTGGCGATCGACTTCGTCGTGCACGGCGACGAGGGTCTCGCCGGGCCCTGGGCGGCCCGAGCCCAGCCGGGGGAGCGTCTCGTCGTGTCATCCCCGGGCGGAGGCTACGTCCCCGACGCCGAGGCGGACTGGCATCTTCTGGCCGGCGACGAGTCGGCGATCCCCGCGATCGCGGCCGCCCTGGAAGCCCTTCCCGCGGATGCCGTGGGCTCGGTCTTCCTCGAGGTGCAGGAGCAGGGCGAAGAGGTGCCGCTCACGGTTCCCGCCGGCGTGCGTGTCGCCTGGGTGTATCGCGGCGCAGCAGTGGCGGGGACATCGCGAGCGCTCGTCGACGCCGTGGCGGCGTGGACTCCGCCTTCCGGGCGCGGACACGTCTTCGTCCACGGGGAGCGCGAGGCCATGAAGGCGTTGCGCGACGTCATCTTCGGGCAGTGGGGACTCGCCCGCACGCAGGTCTCGCTCTCGGGGTACTGGGCCTACGGCCGGACCGAGGACCGCTTCCAGGCGGAGAAGCGCGAACCCATCGGGCAGATCCTCTGAGTTTCCGCGGTCGCCCGCCGCGATGAGAAACGCCGCCGCGGGCGTGACCCCCGCTGCCGTGCGGTGGTCTCGCTCGAGACGGCGTTTCCGACGTCGACGGTCAGGCTTGTGTGCGCACCGGCAGCGTCGGGATGAGGGCGTCGAGGTAGTCGGCCGTGTCCTCCCAGCCGTGGACCGCGTGGCACTCGACACCCATGGCGAGCACCGGGTAGTCGTTTCCGTCCGGGTCGAGGCGATCGCCGACGAAGAGCATGTCGTCGAGGGGGATGCCGGTGGCCTCCGCCAACTCGCGCATTCCGTACGCCTTGTCGATGCCACGGTGGGTGATGTCGACCGAGGTCGACCCGCCCGAGCGGACCTCGAGGTCGGGGATACGGGCGGCGACGGCCTCGCGCAGCGTGCTCTTCTTCTCCCCGGTGGGATCCCACGCCATCTTGGCGTCGAGGGGAGCGCTCTGGCCGAGGGCCGAGAACGTGATCTGCGAGCCGCGGTCCTCGAGGATCTCGCCCCACGGCTCGGCTTCCCACAGGCCCAGACGCTCGGCCTCTTCGCGCACCGCGTCGAGAGCGCGCGTCTTCTCGTCTTCGGTGAGGGAGTGCGCGTACACGGTCCGGATGCCATCGGCACCGAGGCGGTAGTACTGCGTGCCGCAGGTGGGCATCAGGTGGAGGTGGTCCAGGAGCTCGGGGCTTCCCTCCGGCAGCCGTTCGACGACCTGGGTGCGGAACTGCTGGAGCTGGCCCCCGGAGATGATCGCGACCTCCACGCGCTCCGCGAGCGCGAGCAGCAGGTCGCCGATACGGGGGTCGATCGCGGTCTTGGAGGGGGCGAGAGTGTCGTCCAGGTCGAAGGCGACGAGACGCGGCGAGGTGTCGGACACGGTGCTCCTACAGGGTGAGGTCAACGGATGAGGCCGGCCGGACCCCCTGCGGGTGCGGGGGAGAACGGCATCCACGAGGGATGTCGCGGGCTGCCACCGATTCTACCGAGCAGGGCTCGATGCTCACCGGAGATGGACGAACGGAGGACGCGGGTGAGCACCTCCTCGAATTATGAAAGTCTTCTCATCTCGTGGGGCAATTTGTAAACCCGTACATACAGAATTGTCAGCTTGTCGTAGGGTGGGCGGGAACCTGAGAGGTGGGTGGGGGCCCGAACACGGTCTCTTCGCGCGCACTTCCGGTGTTATTCCCATCAGAAACACATGAGATGAGCCGATGAAACGAAACATGAAGCGTGTGGGGTGGGCGGGCGCATCCGCCGCGTTGGCGCTCGCTGCAACGGGGTTCATCGCCCCGACGGCAGCGTTCGCGGGCGACGCAGAGTCCACTGCCCCGACGTCCGGGCCGCAGTTCGATGCCGCCGCCAAGGCGCTGCTCAGCAGCGATGACCAGGTCAAGATCGTCGGTGCTGACGGCAACGGCAACGTCGTCGTCTACACGACCGCCGACGAAGCAAACCTCAAGGGTGAGCCCCGCGCGTTCGTCGACAACAATGCGAACGTCATTCTGAAGAAGCTGGATTCCGCTCCCAAGAAGGCGGCCTCGACCGATGTCGTCGGTGGTGCCGGCTACTTCGGTCTGGTTTCAGGCAACAGCGGGTACTCCTGCTCGGTCGGCTTCAGCGGTTTCACCCCCACCGGTGCCCCCGCTGTCATCAGCGCCGGTCACTGCACCCAGGACGGCGAGATCGGCGAGGTCTCCCTCACCGTTCCCCGTTCCGACACCGCCGGCGGCGGCGGACAGGGGCCCGTGGAGCTCTCCCACACGCTGGGTGACTTCGGTTTCTCGCAGTTCGGTGGCCCGGGCAACACCGCGGGTGCCGACGGCGCTGCGGATTCGGTCGACATCTCGGTGATCGACATCACGAACAAGGACCTCGACCTCAAGCCCGAGGTCACCGACTGGACGAACGTCGACGACCTGTCGGCATCCACGTTCCCGATCAAGTCGGTCGGCGAGGCTCAGGTCGGTCCCTTCGCGAAGTCCGGTCGTACCACGGGCTACACCCAGGGCAACATTGAGATCGTCAACGGCTGGCTCGACGTCGAGGGCCGTTGGGTCCACGGCTTCGGAGGCCCCATCGACGTCATCCAGGGTGACTCGGGTGGACCGATGTGGCAGGGTGACAAGGCCGTCGGCGTGACGTCGGCGCTCTTCGACTACCAGGGCGTCCGCTACGGCTGGGGCGCCGACCTGCTCTCGGGTCTCGCTCAGACCGACGGCTACACCGTCGAGGTCCAGGTCGACGCTCCGAAGCTCACCACCGAGGACGGCAGCACGGTCACGACCGGCTCGAACATCTCGGGTACGGCTCAGGCCAACACCAAGCTCGTCGTGACGCCGGAGAAGGGTGACGCGTTCACCATCGACGTCGACGGCTCGGGCAACTGGAGCTTCGCTGTTCCGGAGCGTCTCGGCGAGTACGCCTTCACGCTGCAGTCGACGAGCGGCTACAGCAAGTCCTCGACGGTCGATGCGTCGGTGAACGTCGTTCCGCAGGCTCCGGCCTTCACCTCGCCCGCCGACGGCTCGTCCACCGTCTCAGAGGTCACCAAGATCTCGGGCACCGGACTCGCCGGAGCCACCGTCACCCTCACGGGTGACGTGAAGGCCACCGCCAAGGTCGGCGCGGACAGCACCTGGTCGGTCGAGGCCGACCTCAACGAGGGTTCCTACAAGGTCAACGCCACGCAGGCGCGTGACGGTGTCACCTCGGCTTCGGCTTCGGTCTCCTTCGCGGTGATTCCCGCGCAGCCCACCATCGACGGCATCGTCGACGGCAGCAGCTACTCGGACTCGGCCATCCCGACCAAGGTCTCGGGCACGGGTGAGACCGGTGCGGACATCACCGTTTCGCTGAACGGTGCCGAGGTCGGCACGACCACGGTCAAGTCCGGCAAGTGGACCGTCGCGTTCGCGGATGCGCTGGCTCCCGGTGACTACACGGTCGTCGCCACGCAGACGGTGAACGGTCAGTCGAACAGCACCTCGGTGTCGTTCTCGGTCGCCGCGGCCCCCGGCCCGTCGCCCTCGCCGTCGCCCAGCACGCCCAGCACCCCCGGTCCGACCCCGGGTCCGCAGGGCACGCTGCCCAAGACCGGTGCGAGTGACCCCGCGCCGCTCGCCCTGGGCGCCGCTGCGCTGCTCCTCGGTGGCCTCGGAGCGGTCGGTTACCGTCGCTTCCGCCGCGTGAGCCGCTAAGCACCACGCCTCATCGCCCCCGCCATCGCACCCTCGGGTGTGGTGGCGGGGGCGATGTCGTTGGGGGAGCCGGCTCGCGTGCTCGGATAAGGTGAGCCGGTGAGCGAAGCGGTCGAGAGCGAGAGCGGGTCGGGCGATTTCGTCCAGTCCCTCGCCCGCGGACTCGAGGTGATCCGCACCTTCGACGCCGAGCATCCCGCCCTCACGCTCAGTGACGTCGCCCGCCGGGCGGGGCTGACCCGCGCGGCCGCTCGCCGCTTTCTCCGGACCCTGGAGACGCTCGGGTACGTGCGTGCCGACGGGCGTGCCTTCTCTCTGACGCCCCGCGTCCTCGAGCTGGGGTTCAGCTACCTCTCCGCTCTCTCCCTGCCCGCGCTCGCCCAGCCCCACCTCGAGCGCCTGTCGCGGGAGGTCGACGAGAGCGTCTCGTCGGCCGTACTCGACGGAGCGGACATCGTGTACGTCGCGCGTGTTCCCACGCGACGCATCATGAGCGTCGGTATCACGATCGGCACGCGCTTCCCCGCGTACGCGACCAGCATGGGGCGCGTCCTTCTCGCCGCGCTGCCGGAGACGCGAGCGCGCGAGATCGTCGCCGCGTCGCATCCCGAACCCCTCACCTCGCGGACGCGAACGGATGTCGAGGCGATCCTCACCGAGCTCGCGGAGGTACGCGCCCAGGGATGGGCTCTCGTGGACGGCGAACTCGAGGAGGGACTGCGCTCGTTGGCCGCGCCTCTGCGCGACCGCGAAGGAACCGTCGTGGCCGCCGTGAACATCTCGGCAACCGCTCGGGGAGACGCGCGCGCGTGGCGCGAGCAGTGCCTGCCCGACCTGCTCGCCGCGGCGTCCGACATCGACAGTGACCTGCGTCTGGTCTGAGGTCGCACGTCGGCGTTCCGTTCGCGCGTCGCTGTTCGCGTCTGCTCGCTGTTCGCTGCTCGCTGCGCGTCGGGCGTCGGGCGTCGGGCGTCGGGCGAAGCGGCTGACGGGATGCCGGAGCCCGGGCGCGAGGTTGCGCTCCGGCTCTTGTCGTCCGACGTGCTTGAGCGTAGAGTTGTTCGCAGAACGTACGCGTGTGCGCAGAGCGAACATACGAGGGAGTCCGCGTGATCGACAAGACCGTTCCCGATGTCGCGGCGGCGGTCGCCGGCATCCCTGACGGGGCGACCGTGATGATCGGCGGATTCGGCCGCGCCGGCCAACCCGTCGAGCTGATCGACGCTCTCATCGCCCACGGAGCGCGCGATCTCACCGTCGTCAACAACAACGCCGGGAACGGCGACACGGGGCTCGCCGCCCTGCTCGCGGCCGGGCAGGTGCGCAAGATGATCTGCTCGTTCCCGCGGCAGAGCGACTCGTGGGTGTTCGACGGCCTGTACCGCGACGGCAAGATCGAGCTCGAACTCGTCCCCCAGGGCAACCTCGCGGAGCGTATCCGGGCCGCCGGTGCCGGCATCGGCGGGTTCTTCACCCCGACCGGCTTCGGTACGCAACTGGCGGAGGGTAAAGAGACGCGGCGTATCGACGGCCGCGATTACGTGCTCGAGTATCCGATCCACGCGGACTTCGCGCTCATCAGCGCCCGCGCCGCCGATCGTTGGGGCAACCTCGTCTACCGGGAGACGGCCCGCAACTTCGGACCCACCATGGCGGCCGCGGCGGCGACCACGGCCGTTCAGGTGGACGAGATCGTCCCTCTCGGCTGGCTCGATCCCGAGGCGGTCGTGACCCCCGGGCTCTATGTCGACCGGGTCGTCGCCGTGGGGGAGCGCGCGTGGTTGCGCGACGGAGAGTTCGTCGGCGGCGTCGACATCGAGGGTCGTCCCCTCGCTCCCGAGGGGAACGCCTGATGAACGCCTGCCGCTCTAGCTCTTCGTCCGCGTGCGGCACCGCCGATCACGCTCTGGCCGGCCGCGTCGATCGACGCACCCAGGAAGAGGCAGCACAGTGACCACTCGCATCTCCCGTACGCAGCTCGCCGCGCGTGTGGCATCCGACATCCCGGAGGGTGCGGTCGTGAACCTGGGCATCGGTGCTCCGACGCTCGTCGCCGACTACCTGCCCGAAGGTCTCGAGATCGTGCTGCACACCGAGAACGGGATGCTCGGCATGGGTCCGGCCCCCGAGCGCGGACGGGTCGACCCCGATCTCATCAACGCGGGCAAGCAGCCGGTCACCGCGCTGGCGGGGGCGGCGTACTTCCACCACGCCGACTCGTTCGCGATGATGCGCGGCGGACACCTCGACGTGTGCGTGCTGGGTGCCTTCCAGGTGTCGGCCGGGGGCGACCTCGCGAACTGGTCGACGGGTGAACCCGGGGCGATCCCCGCGGTCGGCGGGGCGATGGACCTCGCGATCGGTGCGAAGGACGTCTACGTCATGACCGACCTGCTCACCAAGGGCGGCGAACCCAAACTGGTGGCCGCGTGCACCTACCCGCTCACCGGCGTCGGCTGCGTCTCGCGCGTCTACACCGATCACGGCGTCTTCGACGTCACCGCCGACGGCTTCCGCATCCGCGAGCTGTTCGGCGACAACACGCACGCCGAGATCGAGGCTCTTCTCGGTCTTGATCTGGAGGTCTGACCCATGCCCGCTTCCTTCGTCTACGACGCCGTCCGCACGCCCTTCGCCCGGCACGGCAAGGCCTTCGCGGACGTGCGCCCCGACGACCTCGCGGCGACCGTCATGGCATCCGTCGTCGATCGCTCGGGGATCGACCCCGCCCGTATCGAAGACGTGATGTTCGGGGACGCCAACCAGGCCGGCGAAGACAACCGCAACGTCGCGCGCTTCGGCGCCCTGCTCGCGGGCTTCCCCTCGTCGGTGCCGGGGACGACGATCAATCGGCTCTGCGGGTCCTCCTTGGATGCCGTGATCCAGGGCTCGCGGGCGATCGAGGCGGGGGATGCCGACGTGATCCTCGCGGGTGGCGTCGAGTCGATGACGCGTGCTCCGTTCGTGGTCGAGAAGAGCCCGCGGCCCTTCCCCGCGGCGAACCAGACGATGTGGAACACCTCGATCGGCTGGCGCATGACCAACCCGCGTCTGCGAAAGGACTGGACGATCTCCAACGGCGAGAGCGCCGAGAAGCTCGCCGAGATCTACGGCATCTCACGCGAGGAGCAGGACGCCTTCGCCGCCCGCAGCCACCGCCTCGCCGCCGCCGCGTGGGCCGCGGGAACGTTCGACGCCGAGATCGTGCAGGTCGAAGGGCACGCGCTCATCCGCGACGAGGGCATCCGCGACGATTCGACCGCCGAGGTGCTCGCGGGCCTGCGCCCCGCGTTCCAGAAGGACGGTACGGTCACCGCGGGCAACTCCTCACCCATCAACGACGGCGCGTCGGCGGTGCTCCTGGGTGCGGAGGGGATCCTGGATGCCGAGCCCCTGGCGCGCATCGCCGGCCGCGCCGCATTCGGCAACGACCCCGACGTGTTCGGCGTCGCCCCCGTCGAGGCGGCCAACCGCGCGCTCGCTCGCGCCGGACGCTCGTGGAAGGACGTGACTTTCGTCGAGTTGAACGAGGCGTTCGCCTCTCAGACCCTCGCGTGCGCGAAGTTGTGGACCGAGCTGGACCCCGAGCTGCTCAACCAGAACGGCGGCGCCATCGCGATCGGCCACCCTCTCGGCGCATCGGGCGGGCGCCTCATCGCCCGCGCGGCCCACGAACTCGCGCGTCGCGGCGGCGGCGTGGCCGTGACCGCGATCTGCATCGGCGTGGGGCAGGGGCTCGCGGTGGTGCTGGAACGCTGAGCGCGCTGCGGCCGCAAGGCCGTTTCGCGGGCGTAGCCGAGAAATGAGTGAGGGCCCCTCGCGATCCCGCGAGGGGCCCTCACTCATTTTGAGAGATGGTCGGGGTGACAGGATTTGAACCTGCGGCCTCGTCGTCCCGAACGACGCGCGCTACCAAGCTGCGCCACACCCCGTGGCCAACCCTGAAAGTCTACCCCGTTCCCGGACGTGCGCCCAATCGTCCTGCGTGGCGGGAGTGTCGAGCTGCCGTACGGAGAAGCGGCGCGAGGGGCCGCGAGCGTCGAGGAGTGCTTCCGCGTCCGTGCCGCGCGGAGCGAACCTCGACGCCCGCGGTGCACGGCTGCCGCTCGGCGCCGCCGACTCCGGGCCGCGAACTCGGCGCCGCCGCTCAGGGCCGCCACTCTGGGCCGCCGCTCGGCTCGGGAGCTCGGGGCCGCCGCGCGCTATCGCCGCGCGGGCTGTCGCCGCGCGGGTCGCCGCCGCGGCGCCGCGGCCGACTCGGGTCGCCGGCTCAGGGCCGTCGGGTCGGGCGCCGTCTCGCCACGATCGCCGCACCGGTGCCGAGCGTCAGGGCGAACATCGCACCGAGAGCCGCTCCGACCATCGGGGGTCCTCCCACGCCCGTGGAGGCGAGGGAAGCGGGGAGGGCAGCCGTAGCCGAGGGGGTCGGTACGGGAGGGGGAGTGGGCGTCGGTGAGGCTGCGGGCGTGGGCGGAATCGGCGGAGGCGTCGGGGCGAGCTGCTCGGTCTGCGAGGGCTTCGCGAACCGCTCCGTCCAGGTATAGCCCCGCGGGAGGTACGGTGCGATCCTGCTGTCCTGTTCCTCTCTCGAGATCCGCCAGACGGCGGTGTACACCCCGGAACCCGGGAGTGTCTCGGGCGAGGAGACGCGATACGTCCCCGGCCCTCGACCCGGATCCGTCGTCAGCGTGAGTCGAGCGACGGGGGAGAGGGCCGACGGCACCTCGGCCGACTCGGCGGGGAATGCCCCCGTTCGGTACAGGTCGGCGCTCGCGAAGAGCGGTACGAACGAGCCGTCGGCCTGACGCGGCCACACGCCGTCCCCGACGGAGACCTGCACATCGTCGATGAATCGGTCGCCGTCGATGCGGGCGGTCGTCTCGATGACGGGGCGGAACTGCACGGGGCGCGCCGAGACGTCAGCCGTCGACAGATCGAACGACTGCGGGTCGGCGGGGCCGGCCGATTCCTGCTGACCAGGGGTGGTGTAGAGCCGTACGGCCGCAGCCGGCACTCGGAAGGTTCCCGACGCGCGGACGGTGTACGGGCGGCCGTCGCTGTCGGAAGGCCGCGGAGCCGAGATCGGGTAGACGACACCGGCGCGCACGTCGCCGCGCTCCGACGTCCCGGTGTCGGCGAAGACGGCGTTCTCGAGCCGCAGCGTGCCGGTGGCGTCGGGGTCGACGTCGGCGACGATCGTTCCGTCGGTCGGATCGTCGCCGGCGGTGGTCAGCGTGAGCGATCCGCCGATGCGGGGGACGTGGACGGACGCCGCTTCGGCGAGGTAGTGATCGACGCGCGCCTGGATCGCCGCACTGTTCTCGGGACTGGCGCGGCGCATGATGTAGTCGATCGCCTCGCTCAGCGAGTCGCCGCGGTAGCCCCACGAGTGCAGCGCGGTGTCGCGGTCGACGATCGCCTTGACCGCCCATCCCACGCTCGCCGCCTGGACGGGGTCATCGGTCTGGCCGTATGTCGAGACGAGGTGGTTGATCGAGGCGAGTTGCTGGGCGCTGAGCCCGCGCACGTCGGCGGTCGTGCCGTGGTCGGTCGTCGCTCCGGTGGCGACGGGGAGTCCCGGGTGGATGCAGTACGTGTGGACATCGCCGACCCTCATCGAGCCGTGCCAGCCGGTGGACGACAGGGGTGCCCACGTGCCGAAGCCCGTTCCCCGATCGGCGGCTGTCGCCGGGGGAGCGAACAGGGCGATGGCTGCGGCGACGAGCGTGAGGACGGCGACCAGGGCGCGCCGTCGGCGGCGTGGTCGCGAGGAACGCGAGTGATGCATGGAGAGTCCCTTCGGTTGAGGGACTCGATCCTCGCTCCGTTGCCACGCCCGGAAACGCCTGAAGGGACCGTTTCGTGGACGAAACGGCCCCTTCGGGGGTGGTGCAGAGGAGCTCAGCGCGGCAGCAACGTCAGCAGCGTCGCTTCCGGCCGACACGCGAAACGCACCGGAGCGTAGATGGAGTGTCCGAGGCCGGCACTCACGTTCAGCGGCACCGAACGGCCGCCGTGCGACCATTCGCTGAGCCCGCGGGCCTGGTCGAGGGGGAGATCGCAGTTCGACACGAGCGCCTTGCGGCTGAACGGCACCCGCACCTGCCCGCCGTGGGTGTGCCCGGCCAGCAGCACATCCGCGCCGAAGTCGATGAACGTGTCGAGCGTGCGCCGATAGGGCGCGTGCATCACTCCGAGCGTCAGGTCGGCGGCATCCAGAGTCTCCAGAACCGGGGGAATCTCCTCGGGACGATCCCACTTGCGATGAGCGTCGTTCACGCCGAAGGCGGTGATGCGCACCCCCTTCACGTCGAGGGACACTGCGGTGTCGTCGAGGATGTTCCATCCGAGGTCGTCCGTGAAGAACCGGTCGAGGGCTTCCACGTCGAGATGCTTGTGGGCGGGCACATTCCCGGACGGACCGAGGAAGTAGCGGAGCGGATTGCGCGGCGACGGCTCCTGGAAGTCGTTGGAGCCGTGAACGACCAGGCCGGGCACGCCTCGCAGAGGCGCGAAAGCTGTGCGGATGCCGGTCAGCCCGTCGCGGTGTCCGAGGTTGTCGCCGGTGTTCACGACGAGGTCGGGCGCCAGCTCGGTCAGTCGAGCCATCCACTCCTGCTTACGGTGCTGCCAGGGGGCCATGTGCGCATCCGACACGTGGAGCACGCGGATCGGCTCCGCGCCCTTCGGAAGCACACGCAGCGCGTGGTAGCGCACCGTGAACAGGTAGCGCTCGATGCCCATGCCCCAGATGGCCGCGCCGACAGCGGCCGCCCCCGCAACCCCGAGGGGTGCGAGGGCGGCCTTCACTGCGGGACGCGTCACGGGCAGTCCTTCGCGGCGATGCTCAGCGACACGGCGGTGCTCTTATTCGTCGAGGTTCCGGCGGCCGGGTTCGTCCCGGTGACGCGACCCTCAGCGGGTGCGCTCGCGTCCTTCTCGCAGCTGCCGATCGAGACGGTCCCGAATCCCGCGGCGAGCAGGGCGGCTCGTGCGGAACTCACCGGGTTGCCCGACACGTCCGGCACCGTGGCGCCCTGGCCGTTGCCGGGGCTGAGGGTGATCGTCGAGCCGGCGGGTGCCGATCCGGCGCCCGGGTTCTGCGCGGCGACGCGGTCGCCGCCGAGCTCGGAGTCGACGGGCGATCCGATGCTCACGCTGAAGCCCGCGCCCTGGAGGGTGGAACGGGCCTCGTCGAGCGTCTTCCCGACGACGTTCGGCAGGTCCTTCTGGATCGTCCGGATGAGGTTCGAGGAAGGCCCGGGGAAGGCATCGCCCCCGTAGAACTCGTCCGCGGCGCGCTGCGACTCCTCGGCGATCGAGTACCGCATGTCGGAGAGCTGCTGACCGTTCCAGTACTTGCCGAACAGGTTCGCGGTGCCGTCCCAGTTACCGACCCACACGGCGGTGGTGACGTTGGTCGAGGACTCGATCATCCAGGTGTTCCAACCCTCGTGGGTACCGGTCTTGCCCATCAGCGGCGTGCCGTCGAAGGGGTTCGCGGCCTGACCGGTTCCGCCGCCGGTCATGACGCCCTGCAGGGCGTACGCGGCCGTGGCAGCCACCTCGGGGGTCAGCGTGCCGGGCGTGCACTGGCGGTCGGGGATCGGGCGCTCGGCACCGTCACTGTCCGTCACCTTGTCGATGACCTTCGGTTGGCAGTGGGTGCCGCCGTTGGCGACGGTCGCATAGGCTCCGGCCATCGCGATCGGCGAGACGTTGTCGTCGCCGATGACGTTGTTGGCGACCCGCATCTCGATGTCGGTGCCGTCGCCACGGGTGACGCCGAGCTTCTTGGCGACTTTGGCGATGTCGCACAGGTCGAGCTGCGAGGCCATCGTGAGGTAACCGGTGTTGAGCGAGTTCTTGGTGAAGGTCAGCGGGGTGCCGTAGTAACCCGGGTCGGACCCGAAGTTGTTGATGATGGTGCCGCCCCCGTTGATCCAGTCGCCGTAGCACGAGTTCTTCATGTTCGGCACCGGACGCAGACGACCGTTGAGGTTCTCGTTGAGGGAGTGGCCCTTCTCGAGCCAGTCCACCAGAGTGAACAGCTTGAACGTCGACCCGGCATTGAACCCGTTCGAACCGCCGTTGTCCTTGTCGCCCGCGAAGACGATCGAGTTGTAGGCGGGGTCGGACTCCGCCTGCGTCGGATCCTGGGTGAACTTCGTGTTCTGCGCGATGCCGAGGATGCGGCCCGTCTTGGCCTCCATGCTGACGGCGGTCGAACCGAACTTCATGCCGTCGAAGCTCTGCGGCGCGTTCTCGTTCATGGCGGTCTGCGCGGCATCCTGGATGCGCCAGTCGAGAGTCGTCTGGATCGTGAGGCCGTCCTGACGGAGTGCGTTGACGCGATCGTCGACGTCGGTGCCGAAGGCGGGGTCGTTCAGGATCGTCGAGACGACGTACTGGCAGAAGTACGGGGCGCCCGAGTTCGCGCAGCCCTGGTTGGTCTCGGTGATCTGCGGCGTGATCGGCTCGATGGCCGCCGCGACGTATTGCTCGTGCGTGATCTTGCCGTCGGCTTCCATGCGGCTGAGGACATAGAGCTGTCGGCCCTTGGTCTCGCTGTAGCCGTCGGCGGCGTTCACGAGCTGTTCCTGCGTGATCTCGCCGTTGTCGCGAAGCGTGTAGAGCGCCTGAATCGTGCTCTGATCGACGTCATCGATGGAGCCGTCCGGGGCCTTGTTCCAGGTCACCGAGCCGTCTTCGTTCGAGATGGAGCCGTTCGGGCGGTCGATGCGGAAGCGGTTCGGGTTCTGCACCATGCCCGCGAGGATGGCGGACTGACCCACGTTGAGCTGAGCGGCCGGGACGTTGAAGTAGTACTTCGCGGCGGCATCGATGCCGTACGTGACGCCACCGAAGTTCGCGATGTTGAGGTACCCGAGGAGGATCTGGTCCTTCGTGTACTGCTTCTCGAGCTGGATCGCGTAGCGCATTTCCTGCAGCTTGCGCTGGTAACCCTCGACGCCGTCGGCCTGGATGGCCTGGAGCGCGCACTCCTGCAGGGCTTCGTCGCGCGTCTTGGCAGGCGTGCCGTCCGAGCCGTCCGTCGCCTTGGCGTCGCGTTCGCAGCGCTGGACCAGGACGTTCTTGACGTACTGCTGGCTGATCGAGGAGCCACCCTGGGTCTCGCCACCGGAGGCGTTGCTGAGCAGCGCGCGGGTCGTACCGATGAGGTCGACGCCGCCGTGCTGGTAGTACCGCGGGTCCTCGGACGAGAGGATCGCGTCGTACATGACGGGGTTGACCTGGTCGAAGGTGACGGGGGAGCGGTTCTGGTCGTAGAACTTCGCGAGGACCCGGTCGCCGGCCATGAGCGTCGTCGGCAGCATGAGGGCGTCAGGCTGCAGGTAGCTCGGCATGTTGTCGAAGATCGTGATGGCGCTGCTGGCGGCAGCACCCGACACGGCGATCGCCGGGGTGACGGCGGCGGTCAGCAGAACACCGGCGGCCGTGCTCAGACCGACGAGGCCGAGGATGCCGCCGAGCGCACCGCTAGCCGTTCGTTTGTTCTCAGGCATAGGGTTGATGCTAAGCGACGTTGCTGGGCGATGCCTTGATGGCGTGCGCTCGCGCGCGTACGCGTCCTGGCCGCGCACACCTCGTGCGCGGCATCCGAGTCACCTTCGGGAGCTGCGAATGACCACGTGGGAGTACCTCACCACGCCGCTGTTGATCCACAACACCGCGGCGATCCTCAACAACTGGGGAAAGCAGGGGTGGGAGCTCGTGCAGGTCGTCACCGGCCCCGAGGGCGGACTCGTCGCCTACTTCAAGCGTCCGACCGGCGGCGGCACGGCCAACGCCGGCCTCGGTGCCGCCGAGGCGGCCGCGCGCCAGTTCGAGGGCCAGCAGTGAGCGTCGCGGAGCGTCTCGCCGCGCTGGGCGTCGAGGTCCCCTCGGTCGTCCCGCCGGTCGCGGCCTACATCCCCGCGAAGCGGCACGGCGACCTCGTCTACACCTCCGGCCAGCTGCCGATGGTGCACGGAGCTCTTCCCGCCACCGGCAAGGTCGGCGAGTCCGAGGGGCTGGTCGGTCCTGCGGATGCCAAGACCTACGCGCGCCAGAGCGCGCTGAACGCGATCGCGGCGGCCGCCGCTGTCGTCGGCGGTGTCGACAAGCTGACGGGTGTGCTGAAGGTCACCGGGTTCGTGGCATCCGTTCCCGAGTTCACCGGACAGCCGGGCGTCATCAACGGCGCGAGCGAGTTCTTGGGCGAGGTCTTCGGCGACGCCGGGGTCCACGCGCGCTCCGCCGTCGGTGTTCCCGTCCTGCCGCTGGACAGCCCCGTCGAGGTCGAGGTCATCTTCACCGTCGCCTGACGGCTGACGGACGAGAGGGGGCGGGGCCGCGGAGGCTCCGTCCCCTCTCGACGTTTCTAGGACTCTTCGGGGCGAGCCGCCGCGGCGACCTCGGCCTCGGACGCGACGTAGCCGTCGATGTGCCGCTCGTCGACGCCGTTGTACGCCGACAGGGGGCGGATGAGGGCATTGGATGCCGTCTGCTCGATGATGTGGGCCGTCCATCCCGTGACCCGCGCCGCCACGAAGAGCGGAGTGAAGGTCGGGGTGTCGAATCCGATGAGGTGGTACGCGGGTCCGGACGGGTAGTCGAGGTTGGGGTAGATGCCCTTGCGTGAGACGAAGGCGGCCTCCAGTTCGTCGTAGAGCGCAGCGAGTTCGTCTGCGCCGTAGTGGGCGACGAGGGTGTCGAGGGCGGTCTTCATCGTCGGAACGCGCGAGTCGCCCTTCTTGTAGACCCGGTGGCCGAAGCCCATGATCTTGCGCTTGTTCGCCAGGGCATCGTCGAGCCACCCCTCGACGCGCTCGGCCGAACCGATCTCGTCGAAGATGTGCATGACGGCTTCGTTCGCTCCGCCGTGCAGAGCACCCTTGAGGGCACCGATCGCGCCGACGACAGCCGAGTACAGATCAGCGGTGGTCGAGGTGATGACGCGCGCCGTGAAGGTCGAGGCATTGAAGGAGTGCTCGGCGTACAGGATCATCGAGACGTTGAACGCCTCGGCGACGACGTCCACGGGCTCTTCCCCGAACGTCATCCAGAGGAAGTTGCGCGAGTAGTCGAGATCGGCGCGCGGGGGAATCAGCTCCTGTCCACGCCGCCGCCGCTGGTCGTAGGCGACCATGGCCGGGATCTTCGCGAACAGCAGCTTCGCCTTGGCGAGATCGGCCGAGGCGGAGTTGTCCGCGACGTCAGCCGCCGAGGCGCCGAGCGCCGAGACGGCGGTGCGGACGACGTCCATGGGGTGGGCGTCGAGCGAGAGCAGGTCGATCACGGTCTTGATGTCGGCGTCGAGGTCGCGGTGCGCGCGCTCGAAGGCCTCGAACTCGGCTCGTTCCGCCTCCGTCGGGAGATCGCCGTTCCACAGCAGGAGCGCGACGGCCTCGAAGGACTGGGTCGCTGCGAGCTCCTGCACGGGGTACCCGCGATAGAGGAGCGAATTGGTCTCGGGATTGACCTTGCTGACGGCGGTGTAGTCCACCGTGACGCCGGCGAGGCCCTTCTTGATGTCGTCCTGGGTGTCAGCCATGCTCACTCCTTCGTGATGGTGAAGTCGAAGATGTTCGTGTCGAAGTGGTTGTACTGCTCGTAGTCGATCAGGTCGTAGAGGTCGGCGCGATGCTGCATCTGTCCGAGCTGGCTCTTCAGGTGGCCTTCGTCCTGCAGGACGTCGAGCGCGCGGTCGGCGGCCCCCATCGCGAGCCGCAGGAGCGAGACCGGCCAGATCACGATGTTCACGCCGACGTTTCGCAGGTCATCGACGCTGAAGAGATCGCTCTTTCCGAACTCGGTCATGTTCGCGAGGATCGGCACGTCGACCGCGGCGCGCACCGCCTCGAACTCGGCGAGGGTGCGCATCGCCTCGGGGAAGATCGCGTCGGCGCCGGCATCGACGAGCTGTCGCGCGCGGTCGATCGCCGCGTCCAGCCCGTCGACGGCGCGGATGTCGGTGCGGGCCATGACGAGGAAGTTGTCGTCGCGGCGGGCATCGACCGCCGCACGGATGCGCTTGATGGCGGTGTCGGTGTCGACGACGGCCTTCCCGTCGAGGTGGCCGCAGCGCTTCGGATTGATCTGGTCTTCGATGTGGCATCCGGCAAGGCCCGCGTCTTCCAGCGTCTGGATGGTTCGCGCGACGTTCATCGGTTCGCCGAAGCCGGTGTCGGCGTCGATGATCGCCGGCAGGTCGGTCATCCGCGCGATCTGCTGCCCACGGCCGGCGACCTCGGTGAGGGTGGTGAGGCCGATGTCGGGGAGACCCAGGTCGGCGCTCAGCACTGCCCCGGAGATGTAGACGCCCTCGAAGCCTTTGCGCTCGATGAGCCGCGTCGAGAGCGGATTGAACGCCCCGGGGAAGCGAAGGAGCTCTCCGGACGCCAACCGCTCGCGGAACGCGCGTCGCTTCTCCGCGGCCGAGACGGACGAGTACAGCATCAGAAGAGTCCTTTCGGGGCGGGGGCGGATGCCAGGATGCCGGGTTTGGCGACGATGGTGAGCTGCATGACCTCGGCGGGGGTGAGCTCCGGCAGGCGTTGGGCGAGGTCGAGGAACCGGTCGATCTCCTCCGGCAGCAGCACGGGTTCGGCGAGGAGGCGGAACTTGCGGATGTAGTCGTCGCGGGCGAAGGGGCGGGCGCCGAGGGGGTGGGCGTCGGCGACGGCGATCTCGTCGGTGACGGTGGTGCCGTCGGTGAGGGTGATCTCCACCCGCCCGCCGAAGGCTTTCTCGTTCGGGTCCTCGGAGTGGTACCGGCGGGTCCATTCCGCGTCTTCGGCGGTGGTGATCTTGTGCCAGAGCTCCACCGTGTCGGGGCGGTTCGCGCGGGCGGGAGCATAGGAGTGGACGTGGTGCCAGGCGCCGTCCTGCAGGGCGACGGCGAAGATGTACGGGATGGAGTGATCCAGCGTCTCCCGACTGGCGGTGGGGTCGTATTTCTGCGGGTCGTTCGCGCCGGAGCCGATCACGTAGTGCGTGTGGTGGCTGGTGTGCAGGACGATCGAGGCGATGTTCGCCGGGTCGCGCAGCTCGGGGCGGTGGGTGCCGAGGCGGCGGGCGAGGTCGATCCACGCCTGCGCCTGATACTCCGCCGAATGCTCCTTCGTGTACGAATCCAGGATCCCTCGCTTGGGTTCCCCGTCACCGGGCAGGGGAACGTCGTAGGAGGCGTCCGGGCCGTCCAGCAGCCACGCGATCACCCCGTCCTCCCCCTCATAGATCGGAGACGGGGACGTTTCCCCGCGCATCGCCCGGTCGACCGCTTCGATCGCCATCTTCCCCGCGAACGCCGGCGCATGCGCCTTCCACGAGGAGATCTCCCCCTTACGGGACTGGCGGGTCGCGGTGGTGGTGTGAAGAGCCTGCCCGATCGCCTGATAGATCGTCGCCTGGTCCAGGCCCAGGAGGGTGCCGATACCGGCGGCCGCGGCGGGGCCGAGGTGAGCGACATGATCGATCTTGTGCTTATGCAAACTGATCGCACGAACCAGATCGATCTGCACCTCGTACGCGGTGGCGAGGGCGCGGACCACGGCGGCACCGTCGCGACCGGTGTGCTGGGCCACGGCCAGGACCGGGGGGATGTTATCGCCGGGATGGGAGTAGTCCGCCGCCAAGAACGTGTCGTGGTAATCCAGCTCGCGCACCGCGACACCGTTCGCCCACGCCGCCCACTCCGGGCTCGAGCGTCGCTCCAACGCGCACCCGAACACGGTCGCCCCCGACCCCCCGATCGACACCGCGTGATCCAACGCCTGCTGCCGCGCCGCGCTCACCGGCCCGCGTGACAGCGACGCCGCCGCCACGGCGGCATTGTCGATCACCCGGTTGATGATCATGTCGACCACATCAGCGTCCACCGGAACCGGGTCCACCGCCACCCGCGCCAACGACCACGCGAGCTGCCCCTCACGGGCGAGGTTCTCTTCGCTACGGTGGACACGAACATGGTGCGTGATCGTCATGGTCTTCTCTTTCGGGCGGCGGGCTGCGGGGTGAGTGCGAGCTCCGGGGTGGTCTCGAGCGAGTCGAGGATGCTGGTGAGTGCGTTGTGCAGGTGCACGTGCACGGCGTGAGCGGCGAGCTCGCCGTCGCCGGCCGCGATGGCCGAGGCGATCAGCCGGTGCTCGGCGACGGACGCCGCGAGCCGCTCCGGCCGGTAGCGGGCGAGGCGCCGGACGCGCACGAGATGGGTGCGGATGTTCTGCAGGGCACCGACGAGATAATCGTTGGCAGCGGCGGCATCCAGCTCGTCGTCGAAATCGGCGATGAGGGCGTAGTACGCATCCCTTGCGGCGTCGCCGTCGAGGTCGGCTGCCGCGAAAGCGTCGGCCATCCGCGCGAACGTCGGGGCCGCTGGGGATGCCGCAGCCAGGCGTGCCGCGGTCTCTTCGAGTGCGCGGCGCACGGTGAACAGGGAGCGGATGTCATCGCTCTGCACGTCGGTGACCACGGTCACCCGTGGCGAGGATTGCGCGACGAGCCCGTCGGAGGCCAGGCGCGCGAGTGCCGCCCGCAGGGGAGTGCGACTGACGCCGAGGCGGGCGGACTGCTCGACCTCGCCGAGCACGGTGCCGGGTGCGAGAACGCCCGTCTGGATCTCGTCGAGGAGCGTCGTGTAGGCCCGGTCGCTTGCGCGCATCGCAGGCCCCCTCAGCTCCGTCGGTGACAGTGAGTGTATACGCAATACAGCTCCCGCGGGGGTCAGATCCGCTCTTTTCCCCGACAATGTATCCATAACAGCGAAGGTCCCGGATGCCACGGGTGCGGCATCCGGGACCTTCGCTGACGGGATCCCTACTTCACCTGTGCGCTGATGACGCTCATGACGGCGGTGTCCGCGAGGGTCGTCGTGTCTCCGACCTCGCGCCCCTCGGCGACATCGCGAAGGAGGCGGCGCATGATCTTGCCGGAGCGGGTCTTGGGCAGCTCTCCGACGATGTACACGTCGCGGGGGCGGGCGATCGGGCCGATCTGCTCACCGACCCACTTGCGCAGCTCATCGCCGAGGCCCTCGACGGGGTGCTGCTTGAGGTAGCTGCTCTTGATGATGACGAAGGCGACGACGGCTTGGCCCGTCGTCTCGTCGGAGGCGCCGACGACCGCGGACTCGGCCACGCCCTCGTGGCCGACGAGGGCCGACTCGATCTCGGCCGTCGACAGGCGGTGGCCCGAGACGTTCATCACGTCGTCGACGCGGCCCAGGAGCCAGACGTCGCCGTCGTCATCGAGCCGGGCGCCGTCGCCCGCGAAGTAGTAGCCCTTGTCGGCGAACTTCTCCCAGTACGTCTCGCGGTAGCGATCGGGGTCGCCCCAGATGCCGCGGAGCATGCTCGGCCAGGGCTCCGTGACGACGAGGAGGCCGCCGCTGCCGTTTCCGACGGGCTCGCCCTGGTCGTCGACGACGGCGATCGAGATCCCCGGAATGGGCACCTGCGCCGAGCCGGGCTTGGTCTCGGTGACCCCGGGGAGCGCGGAGATCATGATCGCGCCCGTTTCGGTCTGCCACCAGGTGTCGACGATCGGAGCCCTGTCGGCCCCGATGATGTCTCGGTACCAGACCCACGCTTCGGGGTTGATGGGCTCGCCCACGGAGCCGAGGAGGCGCAACGACGACAGATCGAACTTCTGCGGGACGTCGCGGCCGATCTTCATGAACGACCGGATCGCGGTGGGCGCGGTGTAGAAGATCGTCACGCCGTGCTTCTCGATGAGCTCCCACCAGCGCCCGGGGTGCGGGGTGTCGGGGGTTCCTTCGTAGAGGAGTTGGGTCGCGCCGTTGGCGAGCGGACCGTACGTGACGTAGGTGTGGCCCGTGATCCAGCCGATGTCGGCGGTGCACCAGTACACGTCGGTTCCGGGGTGCACGTCGTGGACGACGCGGTTGGTGAAGGCCGCCTGCGTGAGGTAGCCGCCGGAGGTGTGGAGGATGCCCTTGGGCTTCCCGGTCGTGCCGGAGGTGTAGAGGATGAACAGCGGCGTCTCGGCGGGGAAGGCCTCGGCCTCGTGCTCGGCGGCGGCCTGCGGCACGACGTCGTGGTACCAGAGGTCGCGCCCCTCGACCCAGTCGACGTCGTTCTCGCCGCGCTTGACCACGAGCACGTGTTCGACGGTCTCCTGGATGCCGGACCCGTTGCGGTCGGCGAGGGCTTGGTCGACGGCGGGCTTGAGGGGGGAAACCTTGCCCTTGCGCCAGCCGCCGTCGGCGGTGATGACGAGCTTGGCGCCGGCGTCATCGATGCGGGAACGAAGGCTGTCGGCCGAGAAGCCGCCGAAGACGACCGAGTGCACGGCGCCGATGCGGGCGACGGCGAGCATGGAGGCGATGGCCTCGGGGATCATCGGCAGGTAGATGGCCACGCGATCGCCGCGTTCGATCCCCAGGCCGATCAGGACGTTCGAGAGGCGCTTGACCTCGTCGGTGAGCTCTGCGTAGGTCACGTTCCGCTGGTCGCCGGGTTCGCCCTCCCAGCGCAGAGCGATGCGGTCGCCGTTGCCGGCCTCGACGTGGCGGTCGAGGCAGTTGTAGGCGACGTTGAGCTCTCCGTCGGCGAACCATTCCGCGAAAGGCGGGTTCGACCAGTCGAGCACCCGTGTGAAGGGTGTGTGCCAGTGCAGCTCCCGAGCCTGATCGGCCCAGAACCCCTCTCGGTCGGCCGCGGCGCGTTCGTACAGGCTGCGGTCGGCGACGGCCGCGGAGGCGAACTCCGCCGAGGGCGCGAACCGCCGGGTTTCGTTGAGGAGATGGTCGATCTGGCTGCTCATCGCGGCGCTCCTTCGCGGTCGAGGTGATGCCGCGTCCTCGCGGGCATCGTCACCATGCTGACGCTAGCGAGGGCCCCCGACACCCGGCCACCTCCGATAGTTGGCATCCGCTCGAGAAGAAACAGGTGATATATCAGGGGCGCGCGGCGTGTGGTGAGTTGGCGGGGCCGTCCGAGGCGCGTAATCTAGCCATGCCCGAACATCGCTTCCGGCATTCGCGTCGGTGGGAGCCCCCCAATTTCCGCCGGCGCGTGGCGGCATCCCTCGCCCCCCACTGATGGGATGCCGCCCCCTCTTTTTTCCGCCTCGTCCGACGCCGGACCGAGGTGCGGTGCGGCTCCCTCTCCCCGAGAGGCGACCTCGACGATCTCTCCACGGATCCGCCTTCTGCGGCCACGGCCGACGCTCCCGTCCTCGTACGGTCATGGGCATGTCTCCCGTCCTTCCCTTCCGGCCTCTCTCGAGCGTCTGGCGTGATCCGGCGCTGGCCTTCCTTCGGCCGTTCCTCGACGACCCGGCGGTCACGGACCTTTTCCTCAACGGTGACGAGGGACTCTTCGTCGACCGCGGACAGGGGGCGGAGGCGGTTCCGTCCTGGCGCGCGGAGGAGAGCGACGTGCGTCGGCTGGCGGTTCGCCTGATCGCGCTCGGGGGGAGACACCTCGATGACGCGTCGCCGTGCGTCGATGTGCGCCTGGATCGCGGCATCCGGGTCCATGCCGTGCTCTTCCCCGTCTCCACGCGGGGGACGGCGATCTCCATCCGTGTTCCCCGGTGGGACGCGCCCGACCTGGAACGGTTGGAAGAGGTGGGGATGTTCACGGCGCGGGGGCGTGACCGGCTCGAAAGCCTGGTCGAGGCGAGGGCGAACCTGCTCATCACCGGAGCGACGGGTGCGGGAAAGACGACGCTGTTGAGCGCTCTTCTCTCTCGCGTTCCCCGCGATGAGCGCCTCGTGACGATCGAGGAGGTGGCCGAACTCCGTCCCGCACATCCGCATCATGTCGCCCTCGAGGCGCGCCAACCCAACCTCGAGGGGGCAGGCGGCATCGGGCTTGCCCGCCTGGTGCGCGAGGCGTTGAGGATGAGGCCTGACCGTCTCATCCTCGGGGAGTGTCGAGGGGAGGAGCTCCGCGAACTCCTCCTCGCGTTGAACACGGGGCACGACGGAGGGGCGGGCACCCTGCACGCCCGGAGCCTCTCCGACGTGCCTTCTCGCCTCGAGGCGCTCGGCGCGTTGGCGGGGATGGACGCGGCGACGACGGCGCGGCAGGCGCACAGCGCCCTGGACGCGGTCATCCACGTCGAACGCACCTCCCTCGGCCGCCGCATCGTCGGTGTCGGTCGCCCGCTCCTGCGAGACGGGCGACTGTCGATCGAGCCGGAGCGGTGGACATGATGCTCGTGCGCCGTCGGGCGAGCTCCACGGACGCAGACCCCCTCGACACGGTTCTCCGTCTCGCCGTTCTCCTCTCGGCGGGGCTCAGCGCAGCCGCCGCATGGCAGCATCTGGCCGAAGACGCCGAGCCGATTGCGCGTGACGCCGCTGCTGCCGCCGCCGCGGGTGACGACGTCGCCGTCGTTCTGAGGAGAGCGGGACAAGGCTGGCTCGATATCGCGGCGGTGTGGGCCGTCGCGACATCCGTAGGTGCGCCCTTGGCCGACACTCTTCGCGAGGTGGGTACATCCCTCCGCGAGGCGCGGGACATCGCAGATGACGTGAGGGTCGCCCTGGCAGAACCTGCCGCGACGGCGCGGCTCCTCGCAGGTCTGCCGCTCGTGGGTGTTCCGCTCGGTGCTGTCCTCGGGTTCGACACGGTGCGTGTGCTCACCGCCGATCCCGTGGGCCGTCTGTGTCTCGCGGCAGGGCTGGCGCTGGTCGTCATGGCTCGTGTCTGGTCCCGACGGTTGGCGCGTCGGGCGGAACCCGCGAGAGTCGTGCCCGGAATGACCGCGGAGCTTCTGGCGGTCGCGCTCGCTGCGGGAGCGTCCATCGAACGTGCCCGCTCGCTCATCGCCGCGGAGCGACGTGGCGGGGCTCTCGCGGATGATGACGACCTGCGCCGCGCCGAAGCCACGCTCGACCTCTCCCTGCGTGCGGGGGTGCCGGCGGGGGAGCTGCTCCGCGGCGACGCGTGGCTGGCCCGTCGCGCCGCGCGGACCGAGGGACGCGAAGCAGCGGCCCGGCTGTCCACGCGTCTTCTTCTTCCGCTCGGCGTCTGCACCCTCCCTGCTTTCCTGCTCCTCGCCGTGGCGCCGCTCCTCATCGGCGTGCTCCGCTCCGGCGTCTCCCCGTTCTGACCCGTCCCTCTCCTCCTTACGCAACTCGACTCATCCCCGCCCTCACCGACGAAAGAGGTCTCCCATGACGATCCCCATCCCGTTTCCCTTCGCCGCCACTCCCGACGCCCCGTCGTTGCCGCTCTTGACGAATCAGCGTGCCGGTTCGCTCTTCCTCGACGATCGCGGAGCGGCCACCGCCGAGTACGCGATCGCCACGATGGCAGCCGTCGCCTTCGCCGGGTTGCTCGTCATGATCATGAGGAGCGACGAGGTGCGCGGCATCCTGACCGATCTCGTCCGCCGCGCGCTCACCGTCCAGTGAGGAGCGCCCGGTGAGACGAGTCCTCCTCGACGAGCGTGGCTCGGTGACTGCGGAGTTCGCGGTCGCCGTCCCGGCCGTCATCGTCGTGCTGGCCCTCGGCGTGGGCGTGTTGGGATCGGCGTCGACGGCCGTCCGGCTCCAGCACGTGTCCGCCGAGTCGGCCCGGCTCCTCGGGCGAGGCGACGACGCGCGCGCCTTCGCGGCGATCGGCGACATCGGCGCCTCGATGTCGGTCTCCCGTCGCGACGGTCTCGTGTGCGTCGACGCGTCGGCACCGGTTCCGCTCTCCGTGCCGCTCCCTCCCGTGTCGGCGCGCGCCTGTGCCCTGGACGGGGGCGAGTGATGCCCGGCACCGTTTCCGTCGTCGGCGTCACGGCGGTCACCGCCGCTCTGACCCTCGCGCTCGCCGCGGTCGGCGGAGCCGCTGTCCATGCGCAGAAGCTCGCCGGAACAGCGGATGCCGCGGCCCTCGCGGCGGCGGATACGGTGAGCGGTGCCGTCGACGGTGTGCCCTGCGAGGCCGCCGCCGCGGTCGCGGCAGCCGGTGGCGCGACCCTCGAGGAGTGCGTGCTCGACGGCCTCGTCGCCACGGTGGGGGTGGGGACGGCGTACGGTGGAATTCCGTTCGATGCACACTCTCGAGCCGGTCCCCCCGAAATGACCGCTCGAGCGGTCCCCGGGAACCCCACCAGGAATGCGTGTGTATGGTGTGCAGCGAAGAAAGGACCCCAGTGGCAAACGGCAAGAAGCTCGTCATCGTCGAGTCCCCGACCAAGATGAAGTCGATTCAGGGATACCTCGGTGACGACTACGAGGTCCTCAGCTCGGTCGGACACATCCGCGATCTCGCGTCCAAGAAAGAGATCCCGGCCGACAAGAAGGCGGCATACGGCAAGTACTCCATCGACGTCGAGAACGACTTCGACCCCTACTACGTCGTCAACGACCGCAAGACCAAGACAGTCGCCGAGCTCAAGCGCGCGCTCAAGACGGCGGACGAAGTCCTGCTGGCCACTGATGGTGACCGCGAGGGCGAAGCCATCGCGTGGCACCTCCTCGAGGTCCTGAAGCCCAAGGTCCCCGTCCGCCGCATGATCTTCCACGAGATCACGAAAGACGCCATCCGCGAAGCCGCGGAGCACACGCGCGACCTCGACGTCTCGCTCGTCGACGCGCAGGAGACCCGTCGCGTCCTCGACCGCCTCTACGGGTGGGACGTCTCGCCGGTCCTCTGGCGCAAGGTCGGTTCGGGTCGCGAGGGAACGGCGCTCAGCGCGGGCCGCGTCCAGTCCGCCGCCACCCGCATGGTCGTCGAGCGCGAGCGCGAGCGCATGGCGTTCGTCTCGGCGTCGTACTGGGACGTCGAGGCCCTCGCCTCGCAGGCCGGGTCCTCCTTCACCACGCGTCTGAACCGCCTCGACGGTGCTCCCATCGCGCGCGGTGGCGACTACGACGACAACGGCCAGCTGAAGAAGGCCGTCGTCGTCCTCGACGAGGCTCAGGCTCGCGCGCTGGCCGATGCCGTCACCGCCGCCGGTCGCGCGACCGTCGCGAAGGTCGAGGCCAAGCCCGGTACGCGCAGCCCCCGCGCACCCTTCACGACCTCCACGATGCAGCAGGAGGCCGGTCGCAAGCTCTCGATGAGCGCCAAGCACGCCATGGGCGTCGCTCAGCGGCTCTACGAGAAGGGTTTCATCACCTATATGCGAACCGACTCGGTCGCGCTGTCCGCCCAGGCGATCTCGGCGGCGCGCGCGCAGGCGGTCTCGCTGTACGGCGACAAGGCCGTTCCGGCCAACCCCCGCGTCTACAAGAGCAAGTCGAAGAACGCCCAGGAGGCGCACGAGGCGATCCGTCCCTCGGGGGAGACCTTCCGTACCCCGGCGTCCGTCGCGTCCTCGCTCGATCGCGATGAGCAGAAGCTCTACGACCTCATCTGGAAGCGCACCGTCGCCAGCCAGATGGCGGATGCCAAGTACGAGACGACGACCGTCACCCTCACCGTCCAGGCGGGGGAGAAGGTCGCCGAGTTCACGGCATCCGGAACCGTCTACACCTTCAAGGGCTTCCTCGAAGCGTACGAAGAAGGCGCCGACGAGAAGCGCAACGGCCGCGACGCGGACGAGGACCAGTCGCTGCCCGCGGTCACGGTGGGCGACGAGCTGACCGTGAGCGATGTCGAGCCCAAGGGGCACAGCACCTCGCCGAAGCCGCGTTACACCGAAGCGAGCCTGGTCAAGGCGCTCGAGGAGAAGGGGATCGGCCGCCCGTCGACCTTCGCCAGCATCATCGGCGTCATCCTCGACCGCGGCTACGTCACCAAGCGCGGTCAGGCACTCGTTCCGAGCTGGCTCGCCTTCAGCGTGGTTCGTCTGCTCGAGGAGCACTTCGCCGACCTCGTCGACTACGACTTCACTGCGGCCCTCGAAGACGACCTCGATGCGATCGCCCGCGGCGAGCAGCGTCGTACCGAGTGGCTCAAGGAGTTCTACTTCGGCTCCGACAAGCAGATCGGTCTGCGCCACATCGTCGACAACCTCGGCGAGATCGACGCTCGCGAGCTGAACTCGACGCGGATCACCGACACCGCCACGCTCCGCTTCGGCAAGTACGGCCCCTACCTCGAGGTCACCGAGCCCGGTGCCGATCCCGAGGCCAAGCCGCGTATCGTCAACATCCCCGAAGATCTGGCGCCCGACGAGCTCACGCCCGAGAAGGCGCAGGAGCTCATCGACGCCCCCGTGGCCGGCGACCGTGTGCTGGGGGAGAACCCCGAGAACGGCAAGCTCATCGTCGTGAAGGACGGACGCTTCGGCCCCTACGTCCAGGAGCTCGAGCCCGAGGAGCCCGAAGAAGTCGACGCCGCCACGGGCGAGGTCATCGAGCAGCCCAAGAAGAAGACGACGAAGAAGGAAGCGGCGCCCAAGCCCCGCACGGCGTCACTCTTCCGATCGATGTCGGTCGACACCATCGATCTCGACACGGCGCTGCAGCTCTTGTCCCTCCCGCGCGTCGTGGGCGTCGACCCCGAGTCCGGAGCCGAGATCACCGCGCAGAACGGCCGGTTCGGGCCTTACCTGAAGAAGGGCACCGACTCCCGGTCTCTCGACGACGAGAAGCAGATCTTCGACATCACGCTCGAGGAGGCCCTCGCCAAGTACGCCGAGCCCAAGTACGGCGCACGCCGTGCATCCAGTGCCCTGAAGGAGTTCGACGCCGACCCCGTGAGTGGAAAGCCGATCAAGCTCAAGGACGGTCGCTTCGGCCCGTACGTCACCGATGGGGAGACCAACGCCACGGTGCCCCGCGGCGAAGACGCGATGGCCATCACCTTCGAGCGCGCGGTCGAGCTCATCGCCGACAAGCGCGCGAAGGGACCGGCACCGAAGAAGACCGCCGCGCGCAAGACGACGACCACGCGCAAGGCCCCGGCGAAGAAGTCGTGACCGAGGACCCGACCCGGCCGCCGCGCGCCCCTCGCGCCGCGACGGCCGGGGGCCCCGGTCTCTTCGTGACGTTCGAGGGCGGCGATGGCGCGGGCAAGACCACTCAGGCCGCACTGCTCGAGGCGTGGCTCCGCGAGAACGGTCGCGAGGTCGTGCGCACGCGTGAGCCCGGGGGCACCGAGGTGGGCGTCCTCGTGCGGGACATCGTGCTGCACCACCGCGGCGACATCGCGCCACGCGCCGAAGCCCTGCTGTACGCCGCCGATCGGGCGCACCACATCGAGACCGTGGTGCGACCCGCGATCTCGCGGGGAGACGTCGTCATCCAGGATCGGTACCTGGACTCCTCGGTCGCGTACCAGGGGGCCGGGAGAGTGCTCGACGCCGACGACATCCGCGACCTGTCGCTCTGGGCGACGGGCGGGCTGCTGCCCGACCTGACCGTGCTCCTCGACCTCGATCCCGCCGCGGCCCGTTCCCGGCTCGACGCCGACGAGAAGCCGTTCGACCGGCTCGAGGCGGAGAAGGGCGAGTTCCACACCCGGGTCCGCGACGGCTTCCTCGCGCTCGCCGCGGCCGAACCCGAGCGTTTCATCGTGCTCGACGCGCGTCAGCCCGTGCCCGAACTCGCGGACCGTGTCCGCGAGGCCGTGGCATCCCGTCTCTCCTGACGACAGACCGTCCCGGTTCTCGCGGGTGACGCCCGAGCGAGGACCGGTGCTTCCGGGGCCGCGAGGACAGTGGGGCGACGCCGATTCCGTCGTCCGCGCACAGCGGATCGCCAGCGGCGGTGTCGGAACCCCCGTCTAGGGTGGAACGCATGCCCGCCGTGCTGGACTCTTCTCCCGACGTCGCCGTTCCCGCGCCGTTCCCCTGGGACGCGGTGTGGGGTCAGCCCGAGGCCGTCGAGACGCTTCGGGCTGCGGCATCCGACCCCGCGGCTCTCGCGCACGCGTGGCTCATCACGGGGCCTCCCGGGTCGGGCCGGTCCACGCTCGCGTACGCGTTCGCGGCGGCGCTCATCGCCGAGCCGGGCGACGAACACGCGCAGCGTCAGGTGATCGCGCGCACGCACCCCGACCTCACGGCCCTGCGCACCGAGCAGGTCGTCATCCGCATCGACGAAGCCCGCCGCCTCGTCGAACGCGCCTCGTTCGCACCGTCGCTCGGGCGGCACCGCGTGATCGTCGTCGAAGACGCCGATCGCATGGCCGAACGCACCTCGAACGTTCTCCTGAAGGCCCTCGAGGAGCCGCCTGAGCAGACCGTATGGGTGCTCTGCGCACCGAGCGACGCCGATCTGCTGCCCACCATCCGGTCGCGCGTGCGCGTGCTGCGCCTGCGCGAGCCCTCCGTCTCCGATGTCGCGGCCCTGATCGTCGAGCGCACGGGCGTCGCGCCCGACGTCGCCGAAGAATCGGCCCGCCACGCCCAGCGCCACATCGGCATGGCCCAGCGCCTCGCGACCGACGACGACGCGCGGGCGCGCCGCGCCGAGACACTCGCGGCGGTGCTCGGCGTCCGTGGCATCGGTGACGCGGTCGAGGTCGCCGGACGTATCGTCCGCCTCGCGACCGACGACGCCAAAGCGCTGACCGCCACCCGTGACGAAGAGGAGCGCCGCAATCTGCTGCGCATGCTCGGCGTCGCCGAGGGGGCGGCGGTCCCGCCGTCCGTCCGCGGACAGGTCAACGCCCTCGAGGACGACCAGAAGCGCCGCGCCACCCGGAGTCTGCGCGACGGGATCGACCGCGTGCTCACCGACCTGCAGTCGCTCTTCCGCGATGTCGTCATGCTGCAGTTCGGTCGCGACACCGACCTCGTCAACAGCGAGCGCAGCGATGACCTCCGCGCGCTCGCCGCGGAGTGGTCGACGGCGCGCACGCTGGGGGTGCTGGACCGCATCTCCGATACTCGTCGCAACCTCGAGCAGAACGCGGCACCTCTTCTCGCGCTCGAGAGTCTGTTGATCACCGTCGCCGACGGGTCGGCCCCGTGAACGCGCGGCGTCTGAACGCGCGGCGTCGTCTCGTCGCGCTGGTCGCTGGTCTGGCCACCGCGGTCCTCGCCCTCTCCGGCTGTCTTTACGCCCAGATCCCGCCCGCAGCACCCGCTCCTGGCCCCTCGCTCGCCCCGCAGACCGACGGCATCTCCGAGGAGCTGCTCCCGTACTACTCGCAGGCTCTGGCTTGGCAGGAGTGCGGCACCGGTCTCGACTGCGCGACGGTGACGGCTCCGCGCGACTACAGCGATCCCTCGAAGGGCGACCTGCAGCTCGCCGTCGTGCGCCACCGGGCGAGCTCCGGAAAGCCGCTGGGCTCACTCCTGACGAATCCCGGAGGCCCCGGCGCGAGCGGGGTCGCTCTCGTGAAGTCGTCGCTGTCGATCCTCGTCGACCAGAAGCTCTCCGACGCCTACGACGTGATCGGCTTCGATCCGCGCGGTGTCGGCGAGTCGACGGCCGTCAGCTGCTACGACGCGAAGGGTCTCGACAGCTACTTCTACGACATCCCGCCGGGCGCGCGGGGCAGCGCGGAGCGGGAGCAGGCGCTGAACGAGCGCGCCGCCGCCTTCGCCCAGGCGTGCAACGCGAACAGCGACGGCATCCTGCCCTACATCAGCACCGAGAACTCGGCGCGCGACATGGATCTGCTGCGGGCGGTGCTCGGCGACCCGAAGCTGAACTACCTGGGCTTCTCGTACGGTTCCTTCCTCGGCACCGTCTACGCCGGGCTGTTCCCCGAGCGCGTCGGACGCATGGTGCTCGACGGGGGAATCGACCCCACCCTGTCGCAGACCGACTCCTCGATCGGGCAGGCCGAGGGCTTCGAGCAGTCGCTGCGCGCGTTCATGGCGAATTGCCTCACGACCTCCGACTGCCCCTACAGCGGCTCGGTCGATGACGCGATGGCCGACCTCGCGGCGACGCTCGCCCGTGTCGACGCCCGCCCGATCACGGCCGGCGACGGGCGTCAACTCGGGGGAGACACCCTAATGACGGCGATCGTGGCCGCGCTCTACAGCGAAGACAGCTGGCCCTACCTGCGATCGGCGCTGTCCGACGTCGGCAACGGCCGCGCCGACGTCGCGTTCCAGCTCGCCGACTTCTACAACGATCGACAGGGCGGGCGCTACGCCAGCAACACGATGGAAGCCTTCATCGCGTACAACTGCATGGATTACCCGGACGAGGGATCGGATGCCGATGACGCGGCGTACCGTCAGCGTCTGGCCGAGGTCGCCCCGACGACGGCACCGTACTGGGAGGGCGTCGATGTGTGTGCCTCCTGGCCCGCACCGCCCACCGGCACGCGCGGTGCCATCACCGCCGAGGGCTCTCCGCCCATCGTCGTGATCGGAACGACGGGCGACCCCGCCACCCCGTATGTGGGTGCCCAACGGCTCGCCGAACAGCTCTCCGACGGTGTGCTGATCACGAACGTCGGGGAAGGCCACCTCGGCTACAACAAGGGCAAGGCGTGCGTGAACGACGCCGTCGACGACTACCTCATCGACGGCACGGTGCCCGAGGACGGTCTGCGCTGCGAGTGAGAGCCGTACCCCCTCGAGGGCCCGGCGCCACCGTCCCGCCGCCTAGGCTGTTCACGTCCCACCCCGAAGGAGTCCCCATGACCGCGCCCGTCACCGACCTGGCTCGTTACATCGACCACACGCTGCTCAAGCCCGAGGCCACGCGCGCCGACGTCGAGCGCGTCATCGCCGAGGGGGCCGAGCTGGGCACGTACAGCGTGTGCCTGTCCCCGTCGTTCCTCCCGGTCGAGGTGCCCGCGGGGCTCAAGGTCGCCGTCGTCTGCGGCTTCCCGAGCGGCAAGCACCACGCCGAGGTCAAGGCGGCCGAGGCCGCGCTGGCCGTGGCTCAGGGCGCCGACGAGATCGACATGGTCATCGACGTGGGCGCGGCGATCGAGGGACGCTACGAGGTCGTCGAGACCGAGATCCGCGCCGTGCGGACGGCCGCTCCCGCTCCGACGGTCCTCAAGGTCATCATCGAGTCGGCGGCGCTCTCCGACGACGCGATCGTCGCGGTGTGCGAGGCGGCCGTCGCCGCCGGGGCCGACTTCGTGAAGACCTCCACGGGGTTCCACCCCGCCGGTGGGGCCAGCGTGCACGCGGTGGAACTCATGAAGCGCACGGTCGGCGACCGCGCCGAGGTCAAGGCATCCGGAGGCATCCGCACCCGCGCGGCGGCCGAAGAGATGGTCGCAGCCGGCGCCACCCGACTGGGCCTGTCGTCGAGTCGCGACATCCTCGCGGACCGCTCGGCGACCGGCGACTACTGACGCGTACAACCCGACGCGTACGACGTGACGCGCTGGAGCATGTAAGATCGATGATCGTGCACGCGACAGCGCGCACACGCCGCCTTAGCTCAGACGGCAGAGCGATTCACTCGTAATGAATAGGTCAAGGGTTCGATTCCCTTAGGCGGCTCCACACAGAAGGCCCGGGATCATCCCCGGGCCTTCTGCCGTTCACGGCAACGTCGGCGCCGGGGGTGCCGTCGCCTCGGGAACCTCGACGTCGGGCCCCTTCGGTGCGCGAGGATCCTCGGGCGCGGAGCCGCGCCGCGCGTTCGAGTCCGCGGCATCCCTGTCGGCTTCGCTCTTCTCCTCCTCGACGAGGATCGGGTGCGCTTCGGCGTACGAGTCGTGCCGAATGCCGGTCACCTGCCAGGACACTTTCACGCCGCCCCGGTCCGAGCGGATCTCGAACGCGTTGCCCTCGACCTCTCGCGAGATCGCGACCTGCGCGAAGTCGCCGATGACGGTGAGCTGGTAACGGGGATCGCGGTTCAACGCCTCGAAGTAGTCGGGGAGGCTGACGGTCGCGCGCCCGGCGTCGTCGGTGACGACCGTGCCGTTGTAGACGTTCATCATGTCGGGCGATTCGACGAACGAGTGCGAGAGCCACTTGTTGTCGGGATCGAGGGGGTGGTCGATCCGGAACGACCCCGCGCTCTTGCTGAGCGTGCCGTTGACGTGCACGCGTCCCTGCGCGAACATCGCGTAGCCGTCCGGGCTCGAGGTCGTGCCGTACACGCCGTAGTTCTGTCCGGACGTCGCCGTGGCGGCCCCGTACAGACCCCACGCCGTCCCCTGGCCCCAGACGCCGACGTAGGCGGAGTCACCGCGGACGCCTGCCGTGGCGCCGCCGCTGCCGTACACGGAGTACTGCCCGCCCTCGGCGAGCAACGCCTGCGCGGTGTTCGAGACGGATGCCTGGGCGTGGATGCCGATCCGCCCGGTGCCGCGGACACCGACGCCGGAGTCGATGTTGGTGTTGGCGCCCAGAACCGCGGTGGCACCCGCTGTCGAGCCGTAGACGCCGGTGGGGCCCGAGAAATAGCCGCCGACGTTGCCGTTGCCGATGACGCCGTAGTTCGTGGAGGTCCCGAGCACCCCGCCGGAGGGGCCCGAGGCGATGACGCCGTAGTAGTTCGTCGACGTCGCCTGGAGCGCGGCGGCGGACGTCGAGCGCAGGTCCGCGCCGAGTCCGCTCTGGGACTGGCCGAAGAGAGCTGTGCCCGCCTTGGCGGTCGCGGAGACGGCTCGCGAGGTCGTGCCCCCGCTCGTGGTGGCGCGGACGGCCGTGCCGCTCGTCACCACCTGGAGCTTGGCATCGGGTGCGGTGCTTCCGATGCCGACGTTCCCGTTCGCGGCGACCCGCATGCGCTCGGAGACGGCCGAACTCGTCGATGAGTACGTCTTGAAGATCAGGGGCGCTCCCGCGTTCGTCGGGCCGAGGAAGTTCGAGCCGTTGCTCGAGACGCCGGAGTTGCCTCCGAGCGCCCAGGCGGTGGTGCCGGGGGCCGCGGCGGCGGGCGTCGAAGCCGCGGTGGCGGCGACCACTCCGGCGGCACCGGCCACCGCCGTGGTGAACAGGGCCCGACGCGGAAGGCCGGAGGAAGCGGGGGGTGTGGGCATGGAGATCTCCAGTCAGGGGGCTCGAACGGGACGCGGCTGGGGGCGACGCTAGGGGCGCGCTCTCCTCGTCGACAAGAGGGGTTCGGCGGATTCTCCCGTCTCGGTCCCTCGTCGTCGAAGCATCGCCCGGTGCGGGCGGCGGCGCCGTCGTACTCTCGGGATCACACCCTCGGGAGACCGTATGACCCTCGCCCCCGCACTTCTCCGCCGCATCCGGTTCTGTCTCGCCGTGGTCGTCCTCGGACTCCTCGTCAGCGGGGTGACCGCCTTCCCGCTGCGCGAGGAGCTCTCCTTCGCCCGCGACGTGCTGGCGCAGCTGAACGTGGGTTCGGTCCTTCCCGGAGCGGTGTGGTGGGTGAACCACGTCGCCGAGGGACTGGACGCCACCGCCGAGGCGTACCCGTTCATCGCCTACGGCACCGACTGGCTGGCGTTCGCCCACCTCCTCATCGCCGCGGCCTTCGTCGGACCGCTCGTCGATCCCGTGCGAAACGTCTGGGTGATCGTGTGGGGACTCCTCGCGTGCGCGGGGATCATCCCGCTCGCGGCCATCGCGGGGGCGGTGCGCGGGCTGCCCCTGGGGTGGCAACTGATCGACATGTCGTTCGGTGTGGTCGCCGCGGTGCCGCTCGTCCTCGCGCTGATCTGGACACGCCGCCTCGCGCGCGGCATCCCTCCGGCGAATCCCGTCCGACCGGAGCCCCGGGAGGCTGCCCGCTAGGCTGACGGCACCCGTTCCGCCGTCGCGCGGCGGCGTCCCTCCCCGTCCGCGTCACCCGCAGGAGTACCCGTGTCGAACGCCCTCGATGCCGTCATCGAGATCTTCACGTGGGTGGGGTTGGGTGGCGGAGCGCTGCTCGCCATCGTCGCCGTCGTGCTTCTCCTCGCCGACGGGACGTGGCTTCCCGCTCGTGCGGTGGTCGAGGAGGTCGACGGCGGTCGCGTGGTGCGCTGGTTCGACGACCAGGGCGGGGTCAACGAGGCGCCGCTGTCCGCCCACGACGACGCGAAGATCGGTGCCGCCGACATGGCCGACATCTTCTTCCGCCGGGGGAGCGCGCACCGGATGCGGCTCTCGCGGTCGTCGCCCCTGGTGAGGTTCGTCTCTCTGCTCTCGGCGGGGATCCTCGGACTCGGGCTCGTCGCCTTCGTGCTGTCGATCGTGGTCCTGTTCGCCCGGGGGTGACGACTGGCGCGAAAGCTATGTCGCTAGATAAGCTAGCGATATGTCCCGCCGCACCTCGCCTCCCGCTCTCCGTCGCGATCGCGTCGCGCCCCGCGTCCCGCGGTGGCTGCGCATCGGCATCCCAAGCCTGCTCGTCCTGCTGTGGGTGGTCGGGGGCTCGATCGGCGGTCCGTTCTTCGGCAAGGTCGACGAGGTTGCGACCAATGACCAGTCGTCGTTCCTGCCCCAGTCGGCGGATGCCACGCGCGTCAGCGAGCGTCTCACCGACTTCACCGGCGGCGACACGATCCCGGCCCTGATCGTGGCCGAGACCAGCGACGGCAGTGCTCTCTCGGACACGCAACTCACCGCGCTGCGCACGCTGGCGACCGAGGCGGCGGGTCTCGAGGGCGTGGAGGGCGAGGCATCCCCGCCCGTCGTCTCCGAAGACGGGAAGGCGGCGCAGATCTTCCTGCCGCTCGACAGCTCCGGCGAGGTGCGCGAGGTGGTCGAGGCCGTGCGCACCCTTGTCGCGGCCGACGTCCCGGCGGGCGTGCAGGCCTGGGTCACCGGCCCCGCCGGGTTCACCGCCGACCTCGTCAAAGGCTTCCTGGGTATCGATGGCCTGCTGCTCATCGTGGCGCTCGGCACGGTGTTCGTGATCCTCGTGGTCGTCTACCGATCGCCCCTGCTGCCGATCCTCGTGCTGCTGACGTCGGTGTTCGCCCTGTGTGTCGCGCTGCTCACGGTGTGGTGGCTCGCGTACGCCGGGATCGTGGTGCTCAACGGGCAGGTGCAGGGCATCCTGTTCATCCTCGTCATCGGCGCCGCGACCGACTACGCGCTTCTGTACGTGGCGCGGTTCCGAGAGGCGATCGGCGCGGGGGAGAAGAGATGGGATGCCACGATCCGGGCCTGGAAGGGGGCGTTCGAGCCCATTCTCGCCTCGGGCGGCACCGTGATCGCCGGGCTCCTCTGCCTGTTGCTGTCGGACCTCGCGACCAACCGTGCGCTCGGCCCGATCGCGTCGATCGGCATCGCGTTCGCCGTGCTGTCGGCGCTGACGTTCCTGCCGGCTCTGCTCGCCCTCTTCGGACGTGCGGCGTTCTGGCCCTTCCTTCCGAAGCCGGGCAGCGCAGACCTGCCGGACGACCTCACCGTCCCCGTGAAGGGGCTCTGGCCGCGGCAGGCGCGTCTCGTGGCGCGACGGGCGCGACCGATCTGGATCGTCTGCACGGTCGTCCTCCTCGCCGCGTGCGCCGGGCTCACGCAGCTCCGCGCGGACGGCGTCCCCTCCAGCGATCTGGTGCTCGGTGCCTCCGAAGCGCGCGACGGGCAGGCGGCGCTCGCCGAGCACTTCCCGGGCGGCTCGGGCAGCCCCGCGTACGTCCTCGTTCCCGAAGAGCGTGCGGCTGCGGCCGTCGAGGTGCTCGATCGGGCGGACGGCATCGACTCGGTCGCGGTTCTCTCCGCCGACGCCCCCGGGGGACAGGCCCCCGTCCAGGTGGCCGACGGCGCTCTCGCGACCACCGCGTTCGGCCCGCCGGGAACCCCCGCGCCGACGCCCACGGTGTCTGACGGCGACGTGCTCCTCGCGGCGACGCTCACCGACACCGCGGACTCGGCGGCGGCCGACGACGCCGTTCGTCAGCTGCGGGTCGATCTCGCGACGGAGCTGGGGGAGGGAACCGCGCTGGTCGGCGGCGTGACGGCGACCGACATCGATTCGATCGACACCTCGATCCGCGACCGCACGCTCATCATCCCGATCGTGCTCGCGGTGATCCTGCTGATCCTGATGGCTCTGCTGCGTTCGGTCGTGGCGCCGCTGATCCTCATCGGCACGGTGATCCTGTCGTTCGGCGCGGCGCTCGGCGTGAGCGCGCTCGTCTTCAACGGACCGCTCGGGTTCCCCGGGGCCGATCCGTCGGTGCCGCTGTACGGCTTCGTCTTCCTCGTCGCGCTCGGGGTGGACTACAACATCTTCCTGATGTCGCGGGTGCGCGAGGAGTCGCTCGCCCACGGCACCCGGGCCGGCATCCTCCGCGGGCTCGTCGCGACGGGCGGGGTCATCACCTCGGCGGGGCTCGTGCTCGCGGCGACTTTCGCCGCCCTGGGGGTGATCCCGATCCTGTTCCTCGCCCAGCTCGCGTTCATCGTCGCCTTCGGCGTGCTGCTCGACACCTTCGTCGTGCGCTCGCTCCTCGTGCCGGCGCTCGCCCACGACCTCGGCGCCGTGGTCTGGTGGCCCTCAAAGCTGTGGCGGCGCGAGCGGACCGGCGCGGGGGTCGCCACCGGCGCGGACGCGGCCCCCGCCACCCGCGCGGGTGCCGCCCCGGCCACTCGCGGCGAGGGTGGCACCCGCCACACCCGCGCGAGCGCGCGTAAGCTCGACTCATGACCAGGGCGCTGTTCATCGTGGATGTCCAGAACGATTTCACCGAGCACGGGGCTCTCGGAGTCGCCGGGGGCGACGCCGTCGCCGAGCGGATCTCGCGTTATCTGGCCGCGCACGCCGACGAGTACGCCGTGATCGTCGCCTCCCGCGACTGGCATCATGGCGACGACGACAACGGCGGCCATTTCTCCGCCACTCCCGACTTCGTCGACTCGTGGCCCGTGCACTGCGTCGCGGGTACCGAGGGGGCCGAGTACGACGCGGTGTTCGATGCGAGCCGCGTGACGCACCACCTCAAGAAGGGGCAGGGGCGTCCGGCCTACTCGCTGTTCGAGGGCGTCTCGGACGACGGGCAGACCGCGGCCGACATCCTCGACGCCCACGGGATCCGCGACATCGACATCGCGGGGATCGCGACCGACTACTGCGTGCGCGCGTCCGCCCTCGATGCGGTCGCCGCCGGCCGCGAGGTCCGCGTGTTCACCGACCTCGTCGCGGGCGTGCACCCCGATTCGAGTGCGGCGGCCCTGGCCGAGATCGAGCGCGCCGGAGCGACGCTGGTGACCTCAGAGGTCTAGTTCCTCGGCCCGCGGGATCGAGATGGTCACGCGGGTTCCGACGCCGGGCTCGCTGCTGAGACGCAGGACGCCGTGGTGCTCGGTCACGATCCGCTGCACGCTGGCGAGACCGATGCCGCTGCCGCCGTCCTGGGCGTCGGCGAAGCGTCCGCGCTCTCCCTCCTCGACGATGCGCTGCAGGTCCTCGGGATGGATGCCACGACCCCGATCGCTCACGGAGACCGCCGCCCCCTCGTCCGTCTCGTACACCTCGATCGTGATCTCGTCGTCGGAGTACTTCGCGGCGTTCTCGAGGACGTTCGCGACCGCGCGGCGGAGACCCAGGATGTCGCCCTTGACGGCGACGGCATCCATTCGTCCGAACACGACGCGCCCGGGCCCCTCGCCGGGGAGGACGAGGGCGACGGCACCGCGGGCGATCAGGTCGAGCGTCGCCTGTCGTCGCCCGCGCTCGGGCCGCGTCAGGGCGTCGGTCATGAGGGCTTGGGCCATCGCGACGAGGTGATCGCTCGTCTCGCTGGCGAGTCGCAGCAGGCGGTGATCGGCGGGGAGCTCTTCGCTGAGCAGATCGAGGTATCCGCGGAGGGCTGTCACGGGCGAGAGGAGATCATGGGCGAACGTGCGCTGCAGCGCTGCCTGCTCGTCGGCGATCTGCTTCTCGCTCGTGAGATCGCGGACGAGCTTCACGAAACCGAGCACCTGCCCCTGCTCGCTCCGGATGGCCGAGATCGTCACGCGCGCCCAGAACTCGCTGCCGTCCTGGCGGACGCGCCAGCCCGTGTCCTCGACGTGGCCGTCGCGCTGAGCCGCGGCCAATAGACGATCCGGGATGCCGCGCCGTCGGTCCTCCTCGCGATAGAAGCGCGAGAAGTGGGAACCGAGGATCTCGTCCTCGGTGTAGCCCTTGATGAGCTGCGCCCCGAGGTTCCACCCGCGCACGAAGCCGCCGCCGTCGAGTTTGACGATCGCGAAGAGGTCGACCTGATCGTCCCAGTCGGTCGGCAGGACGCGCCGGAAACTCGCGAGCGGACGGTCTGGGCCACCGGGGACGTCGTCCGCCCGGGGCGGAACGGGGGCGCTCATCCGCGCACGGCGGAACACTCGGGAATGCTTGCTGAGGGCATTCTTCGATCTTGACCGGTGAGGGGCACGGGCACCAGCACTTGACAGGACTTTCTGGCCGGATGACGCGCGCGTCAGCTGACGGTCACCAGCGTGCGCTGCCAGCCGCTCGACCCGTTGGGCGCGATCGCCGCCTGTTCCTGGATCTGCAGGTTGCCCGCCTTGTCCCGCGCGCGCACGGCGATGTAATGCGCGCCCGGGTCGGCGTTCCACTCGAGTTTCCACTGCACCCACGACTGGTCGTTGATCGGGGTCGACAGGGTTGCCTGCTGCCAGTCCCCGTCGTCGATGCTCACCTCGACCGCTTGCACACCGATCGGCTGCGCCCAGGCCATCCCACCGATGACCACGGTGCCGGCGGAGACGGGAGTGCCGATCTTGGGAGTGTCCACGCGCGATGACATCTTGATGGGGGCCTCGGCCGCGTAGCCGCGCGGAGTCCAGTACGCCTCGGCCTCGTCGAAGCGCGTCACGGTCAGCTTCGTCACCCACTTCGTCGCCGAGACGTAGCCGTACAGACCCGGGACGACCATCCGCACCGGGAAACCGTGCTCGAACGGCAACGGTTCCCCGTTCATGGCGACGGCGAAGATGGCATCCAGGTCGTCATCGATGAGAGACGCCAGGGGAGTGGATGCTGTGTACCCGTCGACGCTCTCGGAGAGCACCATGTCGGCCCCGCTCTGCGGACCCGCCTTGCGCAGGACGTCGCGGATGGGGACGCCGGTCCAGATCGCGTTGCCGACGAGGTTGCCGCCGACCTCGTTCGACACGCAGGTGAGCGTGACGCCGTACTCGTCGAGGCCCATGCCGACGAGATCGTCGAAGCTCAGCTCGATCGGGGTGTCGACCATACCCTCGATCGACAGCTTCCAGGTCGTGGGATCGACGTTCGGAACGGTGAGCGCGGTGTCGACGCGGTAGAAGTCGGAGTTGGGGGTGATGATCGGCGTGATGCCGGGAACGCCCAGGTCCGCTCCGGCGGGCACCGTCACGGTGGTGCGCGGGGAGGGGATGCGCAGGGCATCCCGCGCGGCGGCCACGGACGCCGTCGCCACGTTGACGACGCGGGCGCCGACGCCGACGACGATCGCGGTCGCGGCGGCGATCCCCGAGACGAGGAAGAAGCCGCGACGGTCCACTCCGGCGGCGGGGGCATTGTCCGCGACGGAGGCGTTGACCCACTTCCGCAGCCGCGCGGTCAGGATGAGCAGCAGCGCCACGCCGGCGAGGGTCCCGACCACGGGCGGCAGCCAGGCGAGGGCGCTGGCTCCGGTGCGCGTGACGATCGCGGCGGTCGCCAGCGCGCCGCCGATCGCGAGGAGGATCGCGCCGACGAGACGGAACCGGTACTCGAGAAGCCCCGCGATCGCAGCCGCGACGACAGCACCGAGTCCCACTCCGACCAGGAGGGCGATCTTGTCGGACTCCCCGAACAGTGTGATCGCGAGCTCTTTCAACGGCCGCGGCACGATGTCGACGATGAACGATCCCACCGCGAGGACCGGGCTCGCTTCGCGCGCGAAGATCGCGGCCAGCAGTTCGGCGCTGCCGAGCAGGGCCAGAGCCGACACGACCCCGGCGAGCGGCGCCCAGATCCAGGTGCGCGGTCGGCGGATGGCGCGTGCGCCGGCGGTCTCGGTGGTCATGGCATCCCTCGTCTCCGACGGGCACGCGGGGCGGGACCGTCACCCTCGTATTCGGAACGGGAAGGAGAACGGATGCCGCCGCCTCAGCGTCGCGGAGCGAGATGGAACAGCGCGACCCCCGACACGATCAGCGCGAGGGCGACCGCGAGGCCCGCGGTGATCGGCTCGCCGAGGAGCGGAACCGCCACCACGGCGGTGAGCACCGGGCTCAGGGCTCCGGCACTGGAGGCGAGGCTGCCGCCGAGGTTCTGGACCGCGACGACGTAGCAGGCCGTCGAGAGGAGCCCGGTACCCACTCCCTGCACGAGCGCGTAGGTCCCGATCTGCGACCACGGCACGGTGCCGTCGAGCAGGTGCGACGGCATCGCACCCGTCAGGGCCAGGGCGACAGCCGCCAGGGTGGAGGTGACGCTGATGACGACGATCACGCTCACGAGGTCCAGTCGAGCGGATGCCAACCCCAGCGTGTAGAGCGCCCAGACCAGGCCGGCGGCCAGCAGGATCGCGATCCCGCCGAGATCGGCCGAGCCCCCGCGGAGGATCGCGCTCGCCGCGACGCCGACGACGATCGCCGTCAGGGCGAGGAGGCGCCGAGGAGAGACACGGGTGCGGTGACGCAGGAAGAGCAGAAGCGTGACGAAGAGGGGAACGGTGCCCGGGACGAGCAACCCCGTGAGCCCCGCCGAGGTGAGCTGTGCGCCCCACGCGAAGAGGAGGAAGTGCGGGATGCCGGCGAGGAGCACGAGCGCGAGGGCTCCGGCACCCGCTCCGCGCAGGGAGCGCAGCGTCCGGGGAATCCACGGAGCCAGCAGGACCACGGGGACGGCGAAGCGCAGGATCGCGGCATCCGCCGTCGTCAATCCGGTGGCTTCGAGAGCGCGAGTCGACAGCGCGAACGCCGACCACAGGGCGATCACCCCGGCGAGAGCGGCCGTGCCGACGACGGTGCGGCGCGAGAGAGCTAAGCGCGGGGCGAGCGCGAAGGTGGTCACGTCGTCAGCGTAGGAATTTCCCCGGCGCAGGCGATTGCGGAAATTGCTCTACGGGCGGCCTGATTGGCAGAATCTGCTTCATGCACGCTCTGGATGATATCGATCGCCGAATTCTCCGCGAACTCGAGCAGGATGGACGGATCTCCAACCAGGACCTGGCCGACCGCGTGGGGCTCTCGCCGTCGCCCTGCCTGCGTCGGGTCCGGCAGCTCGAACAGGCCGGGGTCATCGAGGGGTATCGCGCGGTCGTCTCACCGAAGGCCGTTGACCTCACCATCACCGCCTTCGTCCGGTTGCGGCTCGCCTCCCACGAGGGGGCGACGGTGGATGCCGTCGAGGAGCGCCTGCGTGCGATCCCGCACATCGTGGAGGCTCATCTGCTCGCCGGCGATTGGGATTACCTCGTGCGCATCGTCACCCCGAGTTTCGAGGAGTACGAGCGGCTTCTCCGCGAGAACCTGCGCGCGATCCCCGCGCTCGCGTCCATCGACACGACCTTCGCCTTCGCGGTGACGAAGCCCGTATCGCCGTTGCCGCTCGGATGACGCGGCCGGGGTGACCCGCGCCTCGCCGATACGATGACACGACCCGTGGCATCCGGCATCCGCCCCCGCCCGAGAGGAGCCCGACGTGGAAGACCTCACGCGCTGGGTGGCGGCGCTGACCACGCTCGTGGGGCTCGGACTCACCCTCGGCCTGAACCCCGCGCTGTACGGCGCGACGGCCGACATGCTCGCGCAGAACGTCCGCGTCGTGCCGCGAATGGCGTGGATGGTCGCGGGCCTCGCGACCGGGGCGACCATCCTCTACCTCGCGCTGCAGAGTTTCGACCCGACCGAGTTCGTGACCGCCGCCGAGCGGAGTGCGACCACGGCGGTCCTGGATCGCCGGGTCGACCTCGCCGCGGGTGCCCTGTTCCTCGCGGGCGCGGTAGCCGTCGCGGTCTGGCGTCTGCGCGTGCCGGTGCGCCCCGTGCGCGCCCGGGCGACGAAGAGCCGCGCGCACTCCTGGAGCTACTACGTGCTCGGGGTGAGCTGCTCGATCATCGGATTCACGACGCTGCCGATCATGTACATGACCGGGCGGATCGCCGACGGCGTGAGCGATCATCCCGCTCTGCGGTGGGTGGCGTACGCGATCTTCCTCGTGGCGCTCGCCGCGCCGTTCGTGCTCCTAGCGACCGCGTGGCTGCATTTCCCCGTCACGGCGGCGCGCGTCAACGGCTACTACGTGCGGGCGATCGACATGGATCACCGGTGGCTCTACGCCGGGGTCCTGGGCCTCGCCGGGGTCGCGTGCGTGACCCTCGGTCTCCTGCCCGGTCGTTGAGGGTCAGCGCTTCGCGCGCGAGTCGGCGGCCCGAGTGGAAGCGGCGTCTTCGTAGACTCCCGGCATGGCTTTCGCGTCGTTCCGAGACGATCCGTCGATCCTGCTCGCGACGCTGGGCCCGGGCGGGCGCTCCGGGGCCGAGGTCCGCTCGGTGATCGCGACGTGGGACATGATCAACGTGGACGTCCCCTCGCGCGAGATGATCGAGACGGCGGCGGGCGCGCTCCAGCGTGCGGGCCTCGTGACCATCGAAGAGGGGTGGCGACTCCGCCTCACCGCCGAGGGAGCTCGGATCCGACGCATACCGCGTGTCTCCGGAATGCGATCGCTTCCGAGCGCTCTGGGGGAACTGCTGCCGCCGTTGACGCCTGATCCGTCCGTGGTGCTGCCGCCGGAGATCTACGACGCCGCGTTGGACGACTACCTGCACCCTGCCCCGCTGCTCCCACGGTGGGTGTCGGCCCTCTTCCGTTCGGGTCAGTCCGCTAAGGGCTCGAGGCCGAAGAGAGCGGGAGGCGGGTCCACCTCAGGCCGCACCGGGGTCCCGTTGGTGCGCCGCGGTCTACCGGGATGCGATGATCGGCGGGTGATGAGCGACGAGGAGTCCGAGGCGGATGCCGATGACGATGCCGGTCACGTGATCGTCAGCCTGAGCGTCTCGACGACGACCCGTGTGGACGAGCTCGAACGGTATCTCGAAGATCCATCGGGGCCCCCCTTCATCTATGACCTCGGTATGTCGAGCTTCGATGAGTCCGCGGCTGAGGCGCGGGCCGACAAGCTCGAGATGACGATCACGGAGCTCGTGGATCGGCTGGAGGACGTCCCGCGCGCTGTGCTCCACGACCCGGAATCCTTCGTGCGGCTGTACATGACGCTTCCCGCGGGAGCCGAGACGATCGGGGCCGACATCGTGAAGCGGCTGGCCGAGGTGAACGCCACGATCTGGATCGACGCGTAGCGCACCCTCGACCCGGCGTCCGAGACCCCGCCGGGGTCGCATGCGTGACCCTCGGGCTGCTGCCCGGTCGTTGAGGGTCAGTGCTTCGCGCGCTGCTTCTGCACCTTCGCGATGACCTTCCGGCGCACCTTCCGCACCTTCGGGTCGGTCCACACGCGGTAGGCGACGGTTCCGGCGGCGACCGCGCGGCCGATCGCCGTTCGGGCGAGGACAGCCCCCGCGAGGCCCACGGCCCCGGTTCCTACCCAGCGTGCAACTCCCATGGCATCCCTCGTTCTCTCGGTGAAGCACCCACCTCACACGATGGGGCGAGGGATGCCAGGGCGCTTGCGCCGCGGTGCGCGATGTGCAGGGGCGCCCGCACGCGAACGGCGGGATCGCTCTCACGGGGGATGGTTGTATCGAAGTTCTTCGGTCGGTCAAGGTGAGGCATGACGAGAACAGTTCTGTATGTCATCGCCTCCGTGGCGTTCGCCGTCGCGGCCGTGGCAAGCGCCATCGGCGGGCAATGGGTCATGGCCTCCGCGTTCGTGGCCATCGCGGCCGCGTTCCTCGTGATCGCCATCCGATCGCGTCGCGATCCGGGGCGTTAGGCGTCCCCCGGCCGTCACCTGCTCGGTCGTCAGGCGCTCGGGGTGCTACTGGCGCGGACGACGAGCCGCGGGGTGAGCGTGAGCGACTCGAGGTGCGTGTGCTCGCCGTCGGCCAGGTCGAGAATCAGCCGCATCGCCGCCCGCCCGGACTCTTCGAAGGGCTGCCACACCGACGTGATGCCGAGGATCTCGGACGCGATGCTCCCGTCGTAGCCGACGAGCGCGATGGGCCGCGCGAGGGGGAGGGTGGAGAGGACGGCGTGGACCTCCGCAGCGAGGTGGTCGTGATTCGCGACGACCGCTGTCACAAGAGGGTCCGACACCGCCGCCTCGATTCGGGATGCCAGCGCCGCCGAATCCGGCACCTCGCAGCCGACGACCTCGACGTGTCTCGACATCCCCTCGGCCCGGAGCATTCCCGCTGACACGTAGTCGGAGGATCGCTGCGTCTCATGCACGAAAGCGACCCGGCGATGCCCGAGGCTCCCCAAGTGCCGGCCGATGAGCTCGCCGCCACGACGGTCGTCGATGAGCACGACGGGAATGTCCGGGTGGATCCCGGTGCTGTCGGGGACATCGACCAGGACGACGGGCGGTCCGGGGAGGGATGCGGTTTCGGTGGCGTCGCGAGAAAGGGGTGCGCCCATCACGATGATGCCGTCGATACCCGCCCGAACCGGGAGTGCTTCCAGGACGGGAGCATCCGCTCCAGCCGTCGAGGGCAGGTCGTGCACGACGATGTCGACCCCCACCGTCGAGGCGAACGTCAGCATGCCCGTCAATCGCGTGTAATACGACGGATAGGTCGAGAAGGGCGCGGCGACGGCGATCCGCTTCCCGGCGGAGAGCTGGGTCTGACCTCGATAGCCCAGACGAACGGCCGTAGCGATGACGGACTGTCGGGTCACCTCGTTCACCTTGTGCGGACGATTGATGGCCAGAGAGACCGTGGAGATGCTGACCCCGGCCGCTTTCGCCACCTCGTAGATCGTGACGCGACCTCGATCGGAGTTCTTCTTCGTCATCGCGCACCCTAAAACCTTTGTATCGAAGTGTTTTGATCGTACAGAGTGTCAGGAAGAGAGGAGTCGACGTATGAGAAATCGCAGGACAGTCGACCCGTTCGTCGCGGCGACCGCCCGTCGGATCGATTCGGCGGCTCGCGGGGACGGCCCCGCATCCCGCGGACCGCGGCGCCCGTCGAGCGATCCGGTTGCGCGCCGCGAGGACGCGCGGCGACAGGATGCCATCGCCTTCGCTGCGATGCGGATAAGTGCCCCGTCGGTGGCTGTGGAAGAGCACGTCCTCCCCGTGGCGCCTCACCCGGACGCGCGGCTCCGCGTCTACTGGCCCACGGAAGAACCGCTCGACGCGTCCTCCGTGGAGAAGGTCCCGATCCTCGTGTACTTCTTCGGCGGCTCGTTCACCGTGGGCGGGATCGACTGGGTCGGTCTCGACGCCATGTACCGGGCGCGGGCGTCGGATGCCGGGGTGATCGTCGTCGCCGGCGAGTACTCCCTCGCTCCGGAGGTCACGTATCCCGCCCAGCCCGAACAGTGCTGGGCGGTCCTCGAATGGACCGTCGCGCACGCCGCGGCCATCGGGGGAGACGCGAGTCGGGTAGCGATCGGGGGAGCGTCGGCGGGGGCGAACCTCGCCGCGGCCGTCGCGCTCATGAACCGCGATCGCAGCGCTCATCCGCTGCGTCTGCAGATCCTGGAAGTGCCGGCCCTGGACCTGACGGGCTCCCACCTCGATGCGCGAGCGGTTTCACCGCTGCTGCCCGGGTTCGTGGTGCGCCGCCTTCTCCGCCCGATCGTCCGCGACTATCTCGGCGCCGACAGTGCACGAATCGCCGGCCTCGATCCGTACGCGTCACCGATGCTCGCGTCGGATCATTCGGGTCTCCCGCCCGCACTCATCCTGACCGCGGAACGCGATGTGCTCCGCGGCGATGGCGAGGCCTACGCGCGCGTGCTCTCGGCATCCGGTGTTCCCGCCACCTGTGTCCGCTACCTCGGACAGGACCATGGATCAGCCGGATACCGCGGTCTCAACCCGGCTGCCGATCACGCCCACCGGCAGGTCGTCGCCACGCTCCGGACGCTTCACGACGATCCCGTCGACTACTCGGCGGCTCTCGGGGTATCGGCCTGATGGACGACACCGCGATCGAGGTCGCGCCGGCCATCCTCGCGTGGGCAGAACGGATCGCGGAACTCTCGCGATCCTTGCCGGGGCTGACGGCGGAGGACATGTCCGTGCGTCGAGAGGCGGAACGACGTCTGTCGGATGCGCTCGCTCTCGAGTTCTGCGAGCCGCCCGCCCGTGACGTGACGGTTCGCGACGAGGTGGTCCACACCGCCGTAGGCCCCCTCCTGCTACGCCGATACCGCCCTCCGGGCCTGCCCTCGGCCGCGCCGACGGAGGTTTTCCTCCACGGTGGCGGCTTCATCTCGGGGTCCGTGCGCGAAGTCATCAATGATCGGCTGCTGACGGCTCGTGCACGACGTGCTCGCGTGCAGGTGGTTGCGTTGGAGTACCGCCTGGCGCCCGAGAATCCCTACCCCGCCGCCGTCGAAGACACGGTCGCCACGATCGACGTGCTGCGCGAAGATCCCGGACGATTCGGCGTGGATGCCACGCGGATCGGCATCGCGGGTGTCTCGGCCGGTGCGGGCATCGCCGCGAGCGCGACCCTGTTCCTCCGCGATCGCGGCGAGAGCCCTCTCGTTCTCCAATCCCTCGAGGTTCCCGCACTCGCGCTCGAGGCCTTCGGTCCTTCGTCGGTCCGGTTCGCACGCGGGTACGGGCTGGATGGGTACGAGGACCTGCTCGAGCTGTATCTCGGCGGCGGACCGGGGCCGCACACGACGGGCGCCCAGCCGCTCTTCGTGGCCGACCTCGCCGGACTGCCTCCCACCTTCATCCAGGTCGCCGAGTTCGACCCCTTGCGGGATGCGGGTCTCGAGTTCGGCGAACGGCTGCGAGCAGCCGGGGTCCCCACCGCCGTGTTCCTCGGTGCCGGGCATGTGCACGGTTCTCCCGGCCTCACGGCGACGTTCCCGCCCGCTCGCGCCTGGCACCGCCGATCGGCTGCCGCGGCGCGGCTCGCCTACCACCGTGCGAGTGACCACTCCGCTTGAGACCTCGAGGACGACGATGTTCCCTCCCACCCCTTCCGATCCCGCCATGGCGTCACCCGCGCCCGCGTTCGCGACGAGCACCGCCGCGCGGGACGACATCCCCGGCAGCCCCCAGCCCCGCGGGTTTCTTCCTCTGTTCGTCCTGGCGTGGTTCGGGGTGACGATCGCCCTCGGCACGATCAGCGGAGCCTCGATCCCCAAAGCGTTGGCGTTCCTCGACGACGCGACGAAGGCGACGAACCTGTCGATCATCGCGGGTGCCGGGGGCGTCATGATCATCGTCATCACGCCCCTGTTCGGCCGGCTCTCCGACCGCACGATGTCGCGCTTCGGCATGCGGCGGCCCTGGCTGATCGGTGGAGCCCTCGTCGCGACGGTCGGTGTCATCGTGCTCGCCCTGACACAGGATCTCGTCGGGACCCTCGTCGGGTGGCTGATCGTTCAGGCCGGATTCGGCGCGAGCAACATGGTGATCCACGCACTCCTGGCCGATCAGATCCCCCGGCGCATCCGCGCACGCGTCGCCGCGGCCGCCGGCGTGGCGACCGGGCTCGGACTCATCGTCGGCGCGCAGATCATGGTGCTGCTTCCGAACGACCAGAGATGGGCCTGGTTCGTGGTGCCGGGTCTGATCGGTGTCGTGCTGAGTGCTCTCTTCGTGTTCCGCTTCCGTGACATCGTTCGGACGGCGCCGCCGCCGCCCTTGCGTGCGGCTGACGTCCTCTCGACGTACTGGCTGAGTCCTCGCCGGTACCCCGACTTCTTCTGGGCTTTCTTCTCGCGGTTCTTGGTGACGATGTCGATCACCGCGATCTCGACCTTTCTGCTGTTCATCATCATCGACCGGCTCCACGTGCCCGTGACCGAGGCCTCACCGGTCCAAGCCCTCGCGCTGGTGGTCTTCACGATCGGCAACATCGTGACGGCGGTGCTCTTCGGATGGATCTCCGATCGATCGGGCCGACGCAAAGCCATCGTGGTCGTCGCCAGTGTGCTGAGCGCGCTCGGTCTGGTGGTCACGATGCTCGCCTCGGACGTCGGCTCGATTCTGATCGGTATCGCGATCGTGGGAGCCGCACAGGGGGCGTACGTGTCGGTCGACGTGGCGCTCATGACCGAAGTCCTCCCCTCCTTCGATGAGGCGGGGAAAGATCTCGGCATCGTCGCCCTGTCCTACCAGATCCCTCAACTGCTCATTCCGGTGATCGCGCTCCCGCTGCTGGCCGCCGGAGGGGGCGGGTACGACGCGTTCTTCGTCCTCGCGATCGCGTTCGCGGTCGTCGGCGGGCTCGCCGTCCTTCCCATCCGTTCCGTGCGCTGATCGAGACATCGCCCCGAAAGGAGAACCCCATGACTCCCCGCGCCATCGTCGGCGTTCTCGCGCTCCTGCTCGCGCGAGGCGCTCTCCTGGCTGTCGCCGCCTCCGTCCTGATTCCTCAGGGGGCCGGCATCCTGCTCAATGTCGTCATCGTCGGTATCGATCTCGCGACCATCCTGGTGGTGGCCCGACTCGTGCGGAAGAACGGGGGAGGGCTGCGGAGCTTCCTCGGACCGCTCGTGCTGCGGCGCGACCTCCCCTTCGCCGGCATCACGATGTTCGCCCTCTTCCTCGGTCTGGGCGTCGGCACCTTCGTCGGCAACGCGCTGATCTACGCCGGCCCCGCGCCCGCGTCGTCCTCGCCGGGCTCCGTGCCGGTGTGGGTCGGGCTCTGGTCTCTGCTCCTCATGCCCGTCACCGTGGCGGTCGCGGAGGAACTGCTCTACCGGGGCTGGGCGCAGGAGCGACTGCTCGCGGTGTGGCGTCCGTGGGTCGTCATCACCGTCGTGGCGGTCGCCTTCGGGCTCCAGCACGCGGCCCTGTCCGCGACCAGCCTGGGAGAGGCGGTCGTGCGGGTGATCGCGACGGGCCTCGCCGGAGCGGCGCTGGGAATCCTCCGGTACCGGGGCGTCTCTCTGTGGGCGCTCATCATCGGCCACTGGGCCTTCGACGTCATCGGCCTCGGAGTGCCCGCCGTGCTCCGATCGCTCGCCTGAGCCGCCGTCAGGCGTCGAGTTGCGCGATGCGCCGGGTCAGCGTGTGCTGCCGCCGAGGCGAACGCAACGCCACGCCCATCGCCGCGTTGCGGAGGCCGCGGAGAATCGGGCTCCGCAGGGTGGCCATGCGGGTCATTCGATCGGTGAGAGTGATGACTCCCTGCGCGGCGGGGCGACGAAGTCGTTCGTAGTCGTCGAGGCGATCCTCCGCGCGCTCGCCCTCCAGGACGTCGTTCAGGATGCCGCCGAGCAGAACGGCATCCTGGATACCGAGGTTCATCCCCTGGCCGCCGGCCGGACTGTGGACGTGCGCCGCGTCGCCGGCGAGGAAGACGTTCCCGTCACGATAGGCGGACGCGAGCCGATGGGCGACGCGGAAGCGCGAGCTCCAGGCGACGGACCGCACGACGGCGTCCCCCGGCCCTCGTTCGTCGAGGATGTGCTGGACGTCCGCGGCCGTGGGTTCGGCGGGCGCGTCGTCCATGGTCGCGACGATCCGGTGGCGTCCACCGGGGAGCGGGGCGACGACGACGAGGCCCTGCTTCGCGAGGAACAGCTGCACCTCGTCCGGCGCGAGGGACCAGGTCATCGAGACGTCGGCGAGAACGAAGGAGGCGGCGTACTCCGACCCCTCGAACGTGATCGCCCGCGCTTTCCGCACCCCGCTCCGACTGCCGTCCGCGCCGATGACGAACCGGGACGTGGCCTTCTCACGGGTGCCATCACGATGGCGGAGGACGACGGACTCCGCTCCCGCGCCGGTGCCGAAGGACTCGAACGCGACTTCCCTCTCGATCTCTCCGCCCAGGTCCGTGAAGGCTCGGGCGAGGAGTTCCTCGGTGCGCGCCTGCGACAGCATGAGGGTGAACGGGTACGGCGTCTCGAGGCTCCGGAAGTCGAGGTGGGCGAGCTTCCTCGCTCCGTCTCGAACGGTGAAGTCCGGCACGATGACGCCCTCGTCGACGATCGGCGCCGCCAGGTCGATGGATGCCAGCACCTCGAGCGTCCGCGCGTGGATCACCGCGGCGCGAGAGGTCGATGCACCGTGTTCCGCTGCGTCGACGATCCGAACGTTCGCCCCGCGCCGGCGCAGCGTCACGGCGGCGGCGAGGCCGACCGGACCGGCTCCGATGATCAGGACATCAGTGGTGTGAGGAGAATCGGAAGTCATCATGCGTTGACAATTTCACCGCGATCGAGAAAAGTCAACGCTTGTTGTTAAAATCTCCGCATGACTCCCGAGGACCCCCAGGCACCCACGGCGAAAGGCCGGCGATCCCGCGAATCGATCCTCCGCGCGGCCGCCGCGCGCTTCGAAGCCGACGGCTTCGACCGCACGACTGTTCGGGGGATCGCGAAGGACGCCGGCATCGACGCGGCGATGATCGTCCGCTACTTCGGAAGCAAGGAGAGCCTCTTCCTCGCCGCGACCGCGATCGATCTCGAGTTGCCGCGCCTGGACACCGATCCCGAGGGCGGCCCGGGGTACGCCCTCGCGCGACACGCGATCGCGCTCTGGGAGAGTGAGACTCCCGGACGAGCGCTTCGCATCCTGCTGCGGGCTTCCGCGCAGGACGCGGATGCGGCGGACCGGGTGAAAAAGGTGTTCACGACGCAGGTCTTGCCGTTTCTCTCCGGAAAAGGGGAGCGTTCGCCCACGCATGCCGGCCTCGTCGCCTCGCAGATCCTGGGGTACGCCTTCGGTCGCTACGTCCTCGGGCTGGAGCCCCTTGTCGGTGTCGCCGACGACGACGCGGCGCGCCGACTCGGCGCCGCCCTTCAGGCCGTGATCGACACTCCGTGATGCCCGGACATCCCGTCGCGCGGGCGCGCATCGGGCGGTAGTGTTCCTCCATGCGTACCCTGACGACGTTCTGGTGGCGGCTGCAGTAGCAGCCAGGTGACGCATGTTCGCGGGCTGCACGGCAGCTCGCGCCCCGCAGGTCTTCCCGTGCAGCCCTCTCGACCGGAGGACTCGCACTCATGGACTCATTCGCCGCGACCCAAGCCCGAATGGCCGACCTCGACGACCGCATCCGCGCCGCGCCGAGTCGCTTCCGCGTGCTCACAGGGGAGCGGCCCACGGGGCGTCTTCACCTGGGCCACTACTTCGGGACCCTGTCGGAGCGAGCCGTGCTCCAATCCCGGGGAGTCGAGGTCTTCCTCGTGCTCGCGGACTACCAGGTCATCACCGACCGCGACACCCTGGAGAACGTCGCGGACAACGTGGGGGACATCGTCCTCGATTACCTCGCGGCGGGGCTCGACCCTCTGGGGACGACGATCTTCCCGCACTCCGCCGTGCCGTCCCTCCATCAGCTTCTGCTCCCGTTCCTGAGCCTGGTGACGGAGGCGGAGCTGCATCGGAATCCCACGGTCAAAGCAGAGACCGCCGCCTCGGGCCGCGCCCTCAGCGGACTGATGCTGACCTACCCCGTCCATCAAGCCGCCGACATTCTCTTCTGCAAGGGCAACCTGGTCCCGGTCGGAAAAGACAACCTTCCCCATGTCGAGCTGACGCGCGTCGTCGCACGGCGGTTCAACGAGAGGTTCGGACCCGTCTTCCCCGAGCCGGAACCGCTCGTCACGACCTCGCCGGAGGTGCCGGGCGTGGACGGACGCAAGATGTCGAAGAGCTACGGCAACGCGATCGCCCTGGGAATGACCGAGGACGAGACAGCGGCCGTGATCCGCCGCGCGCGAACCGATGGAGAACGCCGGATCACTTTCGATCCTCCGCGGCGCCCGGGAGTCTCCGCGCTTCTCACGACGATCTCCCTGTGCACCGCGACGCCGCCGGAGATGATCGCGGACGAGATCGGCGATCGCGGCAGCGCCGAACTGAAACGCCGGGCAACGGATGCCGTGAACGCTCGGTTCGCGGAGCACCGGCGCCGTCGGGCTGAGCTCGGGGCCGACCCCGAGGTCGTCGATTCCGTCCTTCGTTCCGGGATCGAACGGGCGAGGGAGATCGCGGATCGCACGCTCGACGAGGTTCGCGAGGCGATGGGAATGCACTACCTGCGACGGCCCTAGCGGGTCGTACCGGGAGGTGCGACCGACCGTGCAGCGGCGGGCCACGGTGAACCCCACGATCTGGGCCGACACTGATCGGGAGGCCCCGATTCGAGACGCGCCCCCTCGACCGGAACGGGGCGCCGGACGAGTGTCCGACGCCCCGCTCCAGACGGTTCGCGCTGATCAGCCGCAGGCTCGACGGCTGTAGGTGGCCGTCGTGTCCGTCGCGCTGGAGACTCCGCCGACGACGCCGCGAACGGTGGCGACGACCGAGCCCGCCGGGAGCGTCCCGGTGCGTCCCGTGAGGGCCACCGAGCCTGTCTTCCCTGCGCTCAGCGACGTGATCGTCCGCGAGCCCAGCGGCGTGGCGATCTCGACCGACACCGTCACCGCCGCGCGATTGGTCACCTGCACGGTCAGCACGGGCTTGCCCGCGGCGCAGCGGGTCGAGACCGACACGCTGGATGCCGTGAGCGCCGTGCGGGCCGCGACGGTCGCCGAGGTCGCGGTGGCCGAGGTGAACCCGTCCTTTGTCGTGGTGGCGCGCACGGAGAGCGCGTGCCCGACGTCGGCCGACGCCACCGTGTACTGCGTGCCGGTCGCCGACGTGATCGGGGCCCCGTCGCGCAACCACTGCAGGGTCGTGGTCGCATCGGCGGGGTCGGTCGTGGCCACGCTCGCGGTGAGCACGGAGCCGGTCACCGGGTCCCCGGAGATGGTGGGAGCGCTGAGCCCCACCTTGCGGGAGACCGTCACGGTGTACGTCCGCACGGTCGTTCCGTCGGCCGCGGTGACGGTCACCGTGCCGACACCGTTCGCGTCCGCCGGCTGGACGATGGCGACGCGCGCGTTCGTGTCGGTCGGAGCGGCGTGAAGGGTCGGCCACGCCGCTCCGGCGTGCTCGACCGTGTACGACGTCGTCCCGGATGCGAACGCGGGCACCTGCTGGTAGTCGGTGCTGAGCCGCGCGAGATCCGCCACCGAAGAGGTGCTGGGGGCGAGAGCGAAGATCTGCACTTCCGACACGACGAGGTGCGTGGACGGGTAGGCGTTCATGACGACGCGAACCTGCGAAGCCGACACGTCGCCGAGAGGCACATCGACGACGGGAGCCCCGCTCGTCGGCGTGTCGACGGTGACGGTTCCCGCCGAGGTCCAGGTGCCGCCGGGCGTCTGGTACTCGACGGACATCGTCTTGGCCCAGCTGGTGGCGGAGCCGTCCTTGTAGAAGAACACCTTGACGTGGCGGACGTCCCGCGTGCGGTCGAGGGCGTACGTCAGGGTGTCCTGCGCGTTGAGCGTGCCCGAACGCCAGTTCGACCACCCCTTGTCGCTGGTCGACCCGTTCTTCGTGCGGTCGACACTGTACGAGTTGCTCTCGGTGTACGTCGCGGACGCGGTGCTCGCCGGTGCGACGTTGGTCTCGCCCGGTGTGGTCACCACCACCGACAGCTGCGCGTCGAGCGCGGGCTGACCCGTCTCGTTCGAGACGGCGGAGCCGCGCACGGTGACGACACCGGTCTGAGCGAACGCGTTCGCGGCGACGCCCGTCCAGTTCCACGTGACGGCGGTGTTGGTCCGCGCGTCGGACGATCCGACCCGAGCGGGAACCGTGGTGGGCGCTGCTGATTGCACCGCGGCCAGCGAGCTCCCCGCGTAGACCGTGACGGAGACCGGGTCGGTGTCGACGTATCGGCCCACGTCGACGGTGGCCGTCGCGGTGAAGGCCGAGCCGAAGGCATCCGTCCCCTGACCCGACACCTGCCGGGTGCCGGGCTGAGACCAGTCGATCGACGTGGTGTCCCAGGTGACGTCCGCCGAGCGCTGCACTCCGCCGGCGTACGAGAGGGTGACCTGGCCGGGCAGCGACGGAGCGCGGCCGGACGGCGTGGCCGCCGTGACGGGCGAGACGGACGCGATCGCCGTGCTGGCGAGGGTCCACCTCTGATTGCCGCCGCCGTTGGCGGTGTACACCCCGACGGACGCGCCGTCGGCGGTACTGGCCTGGTTCACGTCCAGGACGCTCTGCGAGCTCGCGTTCGCGAGCGCGAACGTCTTGCCGTCGGTCGTCGAGGGAGTCCACCGGACCCGCGGATCGGTGTCGGATACGGTCCCCGGGTCGAGAAGCGTCGTCCCCTGAGAGGTCGCGGCGAGGAGCTTTCCGGCGCCGTTGGTGAGGGAGACCGTCTGGCGGTTCGTGCCGGCACCGGAGAGGACGTGCGCGGTCCACTTCTGGGTCGTCGCGGTGGATGCCGCCGTCGCCGAGGTGCGCAACACGATTCCGGAGGTCTCGCCGCTCAGAGCCTTGCCGCTCTGCGCGCCGATGAACTGGTAGCTCTTGCCGTCCTCGAGACGCGGGGCCGCGGCGGCGACGCCGGACACGCCCTTCACGACGAACGTGGTGACCGATTTCGCCGGCACCGTGAGGGTCGCCGACTTCTTCGCGAGGTCCACGGGAACCGTCGTCCCGGCAACGAGCGCGTTCGCGGTGACATCGGTGTCCGGAGACTGGGTGGTGACGATGGGTGTCACCGTCGCCCCGGCGGAGAGCGTTCCGAACTGCGACAGGTCGATGGTGATGTCGCGCGAGGCGGTGTCGGAGTTGACGTGCACGAGCGTCACGCCGTCACCGGCCGCCGTGACCGCCGCCGTGGTCTGCGTGTCGTCGGTCGGAATGAGGTGATCCCCCGGGTGGATGTAGTGCGTGAAGTTGCGGATCGTGTTGAACTTCGCGTTGGTCAGCACCTTGCACGAGGGGTCGGCGTCACCGTCGGCGAGGCGCCGCGCCGACTTCCCGTCGGCGTTGCAGTCGAAGTCGACGAAGATGCTGCCCCAGTTGGTCTTCTCGACCTTCTGCATGTTGTAAAGGTCTTCCACGGGCTGCCAGAGCACCCAGGCGCTGGGCTCGAGCTCGCGGAGATCGTCGACCATGTGCCCGGCCACCCCCAGACCGTTGTCGATGTTCGTCTGGTTGAAGCCCTTGCCGGAGCTGTCCCAGTTGCCCTCGACCTCGCTCATCCACAGGTTCTTGTCGCTCGTCTTGGCGATGTCGCGCACCGCGAGGCGCCCCGACGTCCCGTACGTGTGGACGTTGAGCCGACTGACTGCGGACTTCGCCTCCGCGCTCCACCCGGCCCAGTCGGTCTGGAAGATGCTCGGGTTGGTCTCGTCGGGCGAGGCGATGTGCGCCTTCGTGGTGGTCCCGGGTTGCGCGAGACGGTCGCGCAGAGCTTTGATCACGAGGTCCTGGTTGGCGGGACCGACGTGGGCGCCTTCCTGCCGGCTCGCCGTCGTGGGCCACCCGTTCGACCCGATGTTCGTGCCCCAGTAGTTCGTGTTCGGCTCGTTCAGCGGCTCGATCGAGTCGAACGAGATGCCGTAGGTCTGCTCGAGGTGCTGGGTCACGTTGACGAGGTAGCTGGAGAACTTCGCCATGTCGGCGGGAGCGATCTGCTCCGAGGTCGAGTTCGTGCCGCCCGAGACGTAGCCGCTCTGGGTGAGGAAGTAGGGCGGCGAGTTGCTGAACGCCTCCCACTTCGTCACCTTGTTCTTCAGCGCGTTGACCCACCAGTTCTGGGCCGGATCGGCGGTGAAGTCGTACGACGAGGCGCTCTCGCCGTCCCACGCCGCCTTGTACCGATTGCGATCCGCGTACGTCGAGGTGATCGCGCCGTTCGCGTCGGTGGCGTTCAGATTCGGATTCCACCATCCGGGAACCGCGCCGCCGGGGCGCAGGTAGGACGGAACGTCGGTCGCGTTGCCGCCGCCGATGTTGTATCGCGCGACGTTCAGGTTGAGCCCGTCGGTGCCGAACACCTTCTCGTACAGGTCGTTGCGGACGGCGTCGGGGTAGCCTCCGGTCGCTTCGGCGAACCAGGCGAGGCTCGTGCCCCATCCCTCGAACGCGGAACCCTGCGAGGCGGGGTTCGGCGTGATGCGCACGACGTTGGCGGCAACCGCAGGGGATGCCGCCGACGCCGCGACGAACGATCCCGCGACCGTCGCGGCGACCGCGAGCGCCGCGAATGCTGCTCGTGTTTTCATTTTCCGTTCGTTTCTCATCGCGTGGGGGCGATGGCTAGGGGTGAATCGTTGTCCGTCGCGTTCAGGGGAACCGACGGGTGTTGCGTGTCCTTCGAAGACGGAGAGGGTGCTCATCTCCCATCGCCGCAGCGCGACGGCCCTCCTCCCGTGCGGCGCGAAGCATCGCGTCGAGCCGCGAGCGCGAACGCCGTCGACCGACGGCGGCCGATGCCACCACGAGGGCGATTCCCGCGAGGGCCGTCAGCTGCGGCCACGGCACCGAGAACACCGTCGTCTGGGCCGAGACCGAGTTCATCGGCACACCCCGGCCCTGGTCGTCGGCCGCGGAGCCGGTGAAGTCGACGGTCAGGGGAGCCCAGAACAGCACCCACGCCGACGGCAGGTCGACGCTGAAGCTGCGACGTTCCCCCGGGAAGATCGTGACCTTCCCGTCGTCGCCGGTGGGGAAGTCCTGAGCCTCGAAGCCTCCCGTGACGGTCCCGCCGGCGACCACCATCGTGTTCCCGTCGTTCACCACGTCGAAGGTCGCGCGCAGCGTGCCGGGCTGGAAGGGATTCCACGACAGGTCGTACGAGCCGCTCGGGTTCTCGATGTGCACGGCGGCGGAGAGCTCACCGCTCACCCGCGTTGTCACGCGGAACCCGACACGGCTGTCGACGGCCACCTGAGCATCCCCTTGCGTGCCGGAGGACAGAACGGATGCCGCGATGCCGGCGGAGTGGTCTCCGGGCTGGGCATCGGCGGGCACCGTCGTCGTGAAGGCGACGATCGCCGTTTCGTTCGCGGGAACGGTCACCTGCTCCGGGAGGGAGATCCAGGTTCCGGCATCCTTCGACTGCTGGCTTGTGGGGAGCATGTCGAAACGTCCGCTCGGCGTGTGAAAGCCGTCGGCGGCGGTAAGGCGGAAGGTGACGGTGTCGGTGCTGAAGTTCCGCACGGCGAAGTGATCGACGGCGGACGCCCCCGGATCCAGATCCTGCTCGATGATCCCTCGGTCGTCCGGGGCGCTCTCCCCGGCGGGAGTGACGGACCAGGTGATGTCCGGGGTGGCATCCTCAGCTCGTGCCATCGGCGCCGCGAGCATCGGTGCGGCGATGACCGAGGCCGCGAAGGCGAGCACGGCGACTCCGATCAGGGGCCACCGGCTGATGCGGGCATCCATGGTCATGTTCTCTCCTCCGGCTCGGCGTGCGGTCGGGCTCTGTGTCGCGTCGACCGCACGCCCGGTGCGAACAGTCGTCAGTTCACGTCTTCGAAGAGCGAGAGCGTCAGTGTCGAGTGGTACTCGCCCGGGGCGACCGTCGCGGGGGCCTTCAGGAGCAGGTGCGCCGTCGCCGACGACTGCGTCTGGCCGGCACTGACGAGAGCGGCCGAGTCGAGTCCGGCGTACAGCAGGTCGCCGCTCACCAGTCCGGTGTTGTTGTCGTCCGCGGGTGAGTTGGTGGCGGCGTCGGGGTGCGGCACGACGACGTCGCCCGGTGCGACGTTGCCGTCCCCGTCGGACCCGACGAGAGCCGGGGTCCACCCGAGGTTCGCGGCGGGGATCGTCGCCCCCGAAGGACCGGAGAACGCGGTGGCCTGTCCGGTCACGTACCACCAGCGCGACTGCCCGGTCGTCAGTCCCGAGGAGATCTCCGCCGCGGTACGGGTGTCGGTGACGGTGACTTTCGGCAGGTCACCGGCGAAGGCACGCTGGGCCGCCGAGCCGGATGACGTTTCCGCGAGCGCGGCGGTGGTGCCCGCGACGGTCAGCGTGAGCGAGCCGGGCGCGACGACCGGCGCGATGTCGACGGAGACGTCGACGTCGGTGCCGGACCCCACCTGGTTCGCGTAGGCGGCACTGGCGGTTCCCATCAGCAGGAGGCATCCCGTCGTGGCGACGACGAGACGGGCGGCGAGGCCTGTGGACATTCTCATGGTGTTTCTCTCTCCGATCACCGCGGCGGTGATCACGGGTGGGGTCGTTCGACGGGTGTCGATCGGTGTCTCGTCGTCGACCGCGGATGCGCGTGTCGATCGGATTCGCTGGGGTCGTCCGTCACAAAGCTGCCGCGCGTTCGTGGGACACGGCAGAGGGGGCGGAACGGCTTCGTGCGGGCGGCGGTGTTCGGCACGAAGAATGCGGGAGCGACATCGCTCCCGCGAGGTGGTCGGGTAGGTGTTCACGGGGATGTTAGCGCAAACATGGCCGTGTGACACCACCTTCGGCGTGGCGCGGTCCCTAGCCGATGAGCGAAGGGTGAGACGAGGAACGAAAATACTTCGCGCTCCAGAAATTTGCTTGCGCGTCGCTCCCAGGGCCGCTAGATTCTGGCCGTTTGTTATCGCTAACATTTGCGGACGGGCTCGACGACGTGCCCGCCGCCCTCATCGAAGAAGATCCGAGGGACCCGCCCCATGCAATCCACTCATCCACGCCCTCGCGGCCTCCGCCGCGGGCTCCTCGCGGGCCTTTGCGCGCTCGGCATCACGGCGACCGGTCTCGCGGTCCCCACGGCCGCGTTCGCCGACGACGTTCCCGCGCCCACGGCTCGTTACGACATGTCGCACTCGGGTTCGACATTGCTCGACGTCTCCGGCAACGGTCGGAACGCCACCCTCTCGGGCCTCACGGACGCGTCGTTCGTCGACGCCGGTGGGGATTCCGTGCTGCGCTTCCAGAAGAACGGTTATGCGGCCCTGCCGCAGGGGCTGGTGACGGGATCTGACAACGACTTCACCGTCGAGTACACCGTCACGACGGCCACCGCTCAGGCGCAGTTCGGCTGGGTCATCGGCGACGGCTTCGGCTCGTGGAACACCACCGCGCTGGGCAACTACGTCTTCGTGAACCCTCGCTCGCAGGAGTCGTCATACAGCAACCAGGTGCTCGGTGGCATCCGGGTCAAGAGCGGTTCGTCGAACGGCGAGACCCGTATCCCCGCGGGCGGTGGTCTGAACCCCGGTTTCACGACGCTGACGCTGGTGGGAAGCGGCAACACGCTGACGCTCTACCGCGACGGATCGAGCATCGGCACGGTCACGCACAGCCTCTCGATGAGCAACATCGTGCCGACGGGGAAGACGCTCGGCTATCTCGGACGCTCGCTGTACTCGTCGGATCCGCTGCTGCAGGCCGACGTCACCGACGTGAAGTTCTGGGACTCTTCGCTCACGCCCGCGCAGGTTCAGGCGAGCATGCCGACCGCGGCGGCGAAGAAATCCACCACCGACGGCCTGCTGCGCATCGACCTGCCCGCGATCCTGCGGGGGTCGAACACCTCGCTCACAGCGGTTTCCGCGAACCTCTCGCTTCCCGCATCGGCCGACAACGTTCCGCTGACGTGGTCGTCGTCGAACACGGCCATCGTCTCCGACGCGGGTGTCGTGACCCGGCCGAGCGGCAACAGCCAGACCGTGACGCTCACCGCGACGACCGGTGTCGGCACGACGCTCGCGTTCCCGGTCACGGTGCTCGGACAGGGCCCGAGCGCTGACCTCGACGCGATCAGCGTCCCCTCGCGTGTCACCGAGAACCTTCCGCTGCCGGCCGTGGGATCGGCCAACGGCTCCGCCGTCACCTGGACGAGTTCCGACCCGGCCGCCATCTCCGGGACGGATGCCTCGTACTCGGCGCCCGCGGTCGGTGCCGCCGATCCCTTCCGAGGCGCGGGCGTCATCGCGCGTCCGGCCTACGGCACCGGAGACAAGACCGTCACCCTCACAGCCCACGCGACCCTCGGCGGATCGACGGTGGATCGGACGTACGCGGTCACCCTCGCCGAGCAGGCGCGCTCCGCGCCCGACGCCGGATATGCGGCGGCGTACTTCAAGTCCGACTCCGACGAGAAGATCTATCAGGCCGCCACCTCCGGCAACGACTTCTTCACGTTCTCGGCCGTCAACGGGGGTGCCCCGACCATCAGCTCGAGCTCTGACACCCGAGGACTGCGCGATCCGTTCGTGCTGCGGTCGCACTTCGACGACAAGTACTACATGGTCGCCACGGACCTCTGCATCAGCTGCGGCACCAGCTGGGGAGCATCCCAGTCCGCCGGCAGCCTGAAGATCGAGGTCTGGGAGAGCACCGACCTCGTCCACTGGTCACGCACGAACGGGGTCGACACCGGCATCACCGTCAACCGTCCCGAAGCCGGGATGACGTGGGCTCCGGAGGCGTACTGGGATGACGCGCTTCAGTCCTACGTGGTGTTCTTCTCCTCGCGTCTGTACGGCAACACGGCGCACAGCAACACGGACAAGCTCTACTCGCGCGTCTTCTCCGTGCTCACGCGCGACTTCAAGACCTTCACGTACCCGCCGAACAGCTGGCAGGACACCGGCTTCGCGCGGATCGACTCGACCGTCACGAAGATCGGCGACACCTACTACCGCTTCACCAAGAACGAGGAGAGCAACGCCGCGGGCACGCTCGAGGCGGGCAAGGACATCTTCCTGGAGAAGTCGAAGGTGCTGACCGCCCCGACGACGAGTTCCAACTGGAGCGGTGACCCGTCGACGACGTGGCAGCTGGTGGACACCAACATGACGACGCCCAAGACCTCGCAGGCCGGCGAAGGTCCGGAGATCATCAAGCTCAACGCGGGGGATCCGAACAACACCTCCGGCGACGCCTACGCCTTCCTCGTCGACAACTACGGCAGCGGCGGGTACCGGGCGTTCCTGACGACAGGCTCCGCGATCGCGTCCAGCACCCAGACCGACCGGCTCTCGCAGCGGTCGTCGTGGGCGGTGCGCGCTCCCGGCGGCTTGCCGGCGAGCCCGCGTCACGGCGCCTTCGTCAGTGTGCCGCAGACCGTGCTCTCGGCCATGAAGGACTGGACGAACGTCCAGGCGGTGGCATCCACGACCGCCCTCGAGACGACGGCGACCTCGGCGACGGCGACGGTCACCGCCGCCGACGGGGGACAGGTCGCGGGAACGGTGACGTTCTCGCGGGGGAGTTGGACGTCCACCGTCCCGGTCACCGGTGGTCGTGCGACCACCGACGTACCGGCGGGGTCGGGGACGTTGACGGCGCACTACGACGGGTACTCCGACGGTCTCGTCAGCCCCTCGTCCGCCACCGCGACTCTGCCGAAGCGCTCGCAGACCGTGACCCTCGCCCCGATCGCCGACCAGGTCGTCGGCGCCGCCGACGCTCCGGTGACGGCCTCCGCCTCTTCGGGGCTGCCGGTGGCACTGTCCACCACGGGTCCCTGCTCGATCGTGAACGGTGCGGTGCATGTGACGGGCGCCGGCACGTGCACGGTGACAGCTGCGCAGGCCGGCGACGACGTGTACGACGCCGCCACGCCCGTGCAGCGATCGTTCGTCGCAACGGTGCCGCTGGCGGCACCGACGGTGGTCGTCTCCAGCCGCTGCGCCGTGGGCAAGCCTGTGCTGACCGTGCAGGGGACGAATCGTGCCGGTGTCACCGTGACGTTCGACATCGCGACGCCGCTCGGCTCCACGTCGGTCAACGGCGTGGCATCCGGCAAGACGACATCCGCGGTGTTCACCGGTCGATCCGGTTCGCTTTCGGCGGGGTCGGTGACCGTCACGGCCACCGCGAAGGTCGACGGCGTCAGCACCCGATCCACGACCACCGCCGCCTACCCCGCACGCACGTGCGGCTGAGGTGAGCGCTCGTCGGATCGATTCGTGAAAGGGGAAGGGGCGGCGTCGACGACGCCGCCCCTTCTTTTCAGGCCCTGCGTTCGGCGGGGTGGCGAACGGTCACGCGACGGTGAGGAAGCCGAGGACGGCGGCGGCGACCGAGAGCAGCGCGAGCACGATCGCCGGAACCGGGCTTTCCTGACGCCGCAGGTGGGTGGCGGCGGCTCCCGCCATGAGCACCGCGAGCGCGATGCCCGCGATGGGGCTCAGAACGGGAAGGATGCCGACGAGGGGAGGGACGACGAGTCCGATGGCGCCGAGCACCTCGGCGACACCGATGAGCTTGATCGGACCGGAGGTGAAGTCTTCCACCCAGGCGAGCCCGGACGAGGCGAGTGCGTCCTTCGGTCGAGCGATCTTCATCAAGCCGGCGGCGAGGAACGCCAGCGCGGCGAGCCCGGCGACGATCCAGAACGCGATGATCATGTTTTTTCCTTCGTGTCGTGAGGTGTGCGGAGGGCGGTGCCGGCGTCATCTCGAGATCGCTCGACCGTGTTGTTGCCCGCGCAACAACATATCCAAGAACTCGTTGCCTGGGCAACTACAGCACTAGACTGGACCCATGGAACCGACCGTGCCGCGGATGGACAGCACGCAGGGAGCGGCCTGGCTCGCCCTCGTGTCGCTCGCCGATCTGCTTCCGCACGCCCTTGATGCGCAACTCACCGCTGAGGCCGGGATCATCAACTTCGAGTACGGGATCCTCAGCCTGCTCAACGTCGCGGACGATCAGACGCTTCGGATGAACGAGCTCGGCACGCGACTGCGGTCACCTGCTCCTCGTCTGTCCAAGGCCGTTCGGCGGCTCGAGTCGAAAGGTCTGGTCGAGCGGAAAGTCGGCGCGCCGGGAGATGCGCGCGCCGTCCATGTGCGCATGACGCGAGCCGGCCGACGGGCCTGGCTGACCGCCACCCCTCCGCATATCGCGTTCGCGCGGGACACCCTGCTGGCCCCGCTGACGCCCGGCCAGCTCGAGGACCTCGCACGGCTCCTCGACCCGATCCTCCGCCAGCTCGACCCCGAGCTGTGTGAGACTCGCGCCACAGGTGGCCGTCCGCCCGCCGACGGCTGATCGCTTCGGCCCGCTTCGCATCAGAAGAATGTCTGTCGGAAACGCATCGGAGCTAAACAGGCAACTCGAGTCGGTGCACGGCAAGGCTACGGCGTCGCTATAGACGGCGAAAGCTGCGCTGGCCCATTCGCTCCAGTACGCCACGGTGAGCAAGGCCGGCACTTCCTGAAGGCAATGCAGTGATGAGCGACTTCGCGGTCGGTCGTCTTCTCGGAGCGTGAAGTCGCGATTGTCGGTGACGCTATCGAGTATGCGCGCAACTTGTTCGAGTAAGACGAGTTTGGTGGGCCCGGAGGGGCTCGAACCCTCGACCCGCGGATTAAAAGTCCGATGCTCTGCCAACTGAGCTACAGGCCCTCGACCCCCAGCCTAGCGGGCGCGACGAGGCTCGCCGTCCTCATCGGCGGGAGCGGGCCACGATCCAGAAGAGGTACGCGCCGCCGACCACGGCGGTGAGCAGGCCGACCGGGATCTGCAGGGGTGCGAGCGCGCGCTGCGCGATGACATCCGCCACGAGGAGCACGGCAGCGCCGGTGACGGCCGAGCCGATCACGGGGATGCCGCTCGTGCCCATCGCTCGGCGCGCGAGCTGGGGCGCGGCGAGGGCGATGAACCCGATCGGGCCCGCGACGGACGTGGCGGTGCCGGTCAGGAGGGCGGCCACGATCACCAGGATGAGACGGACGCGACCGGTCCGGACGCCGAGCGAGCGCGCTGTGTCGTCGTCGAGCTCGAGGGCGCGGTAGTCGCGGTGCACCGCGATCAGCACGGCCCCCAGCACGCCGAGGGATGTCAGAAGAAGAACGACATCCTGGGCGGAGGTCGCGACGAGGCTCCCGTGCAGCCACTGCGTCGCGTTCCGGGCCACGTCGATCGGCGCGCGCGTGAGCAGGTAGTCGTTGACGGCGGCCAGCAGTGTCGAAAGGGCGATGCCGGCGAGGATCGTGCGCTCCCGCGAGATTCCGACGCTGCGCGCAATGGCCATGACCACGACGACGGTGAGGAGGCCTCCGGTCCAGGCGCCCACGGCGGGCGAGGCCGGGGGAGCGATCAGTGTCAGACCGATGAGCGCGCCGGTTGCGGATCCGGCGCTGAAGCCGACGATGTCGGGACTCGCGAGCGGGTTGCGCGCGAGCGTCTGGAACACGGCGCCGGCCAGCCCCAGAGCCGCGCCGATCAGCAGAGCGGCGATGGTCCGTGGCATCCGCATGCCGACGACGACGACGGTCGTGCGCCCGTCGGCTCCGCCGGTGAGAGCGGATGCCACATCCCCCAGCGACGCGTGGAACGAGCCCGTCGTCAGGCCCGTCACCGCGGCGATCGCGGCGATCGCGACCGTGACGGTCATGACGAGAACGGCGCGCTGTCGTCGAGAGGAACGCAGCCGTGTCCGGATCTCGGCGAAGGTGTTCACGAGGACTTCCGCAGAATCAGCCACAGGAGGAGCGGCGCGCCGAGGAAGGCGGCGACGATCCCGGCCTCCACCTCGCCCGGGACGGCGATGACGCGTCCGACGATGTCGCTCGCGAGGGTCAGTGCCGCACCGACCACGGCGGCGAGCGGGAGGGACACGGGCACGGAGCGCCCGACCGCGCCACGAACGGCGTGGGCGACGATCAGACCGATGAAGGCGAGGGGACCGGCCGCCGAGGTGGCCGTGGCGCACAGGAGGGTGATGGCCGCGCCCGCGCTGAGGGTCACGAGAGCGGGGGAGACCCCCAGTGCGCGCGCCAGGTCCGCACCGAGTTGAAGCTGATCGAGGCCTCGAGCGACCATCGCAGCGAGCAGCAGTCCCGCGATGGCGAAGGGGAGGAGCTGCGCGGCCACGTCGGGATCGCGGCGTTCGAACGACCCGACGGCCCAGAACCGGAACGACTCGAAGGTGTCGTCATCGGCGAGCGTGATGATGCCGACGATGGCGCTGAGGCAGGCGCTGAGCGCGACCCCGGCGAGGATCAGGCCGACGGTGTCGTCCCGGCGATCCGGCCGAGCGGCGGTGTTCACGAGTAGTGCGGCGCCCGCCGCTCCCGCGAAGGCGAACCAGACGTACCCGCTCGCCGTGCCCATTCCGAAGAACGCGATCGCCACGACCACACCCACCGCCGCGCCCGCGTTGACGCCGAGCAGGCCCGGGTCGGCCAGAGGGTTGCGGGTCAACGCCTGCATGAGCACACCGGCCACGCCCAGACACGCCCCGGCGAGGAGCGCCGTGAGAGTGCGCGGGACGCGGAGCTCGTGGACGATCACGCCGACGGCATCCCGTCGGTCCGAGAACAGTGCCGAGACGACGTCGCCCGGCGCGAGGGCGCGCGACCCGACCGCAAGACTCAGAACCACGAGACCGACGAGCACGGCGGCCATGACGAGGGTGAGTGTGACGGCGCGGACGATTGCTGATCGACGACGCGCACCCAGGTGTGCGACGACTCCCGTCGCAGCAGCTGTGGACGAGTCGAGCACAAAGGTAAGGTTATCCTAACCGTGTGAATGACTTTCGCTTTCCGTCCCACCGCGCCCGTTCTCGTCCTCGGCTCGCAGCTGTCGCTCTGGGGGCTGCCGTGCTGTTGGCGCTCACGGGCTGCTCCGGCGTCGCGGCACCCGCTTCGACGGTCGATGCCGAAGCTGCGGCGACCGGGGACTGGGTGGTGGCGCGCGATCTCGAGCCGGGCATGGGCTCGAGCGAGGCGGACGGCGTCTTCCCTCGATCGGTGACGCACTTCGGCGGTGTGACGGAGATCCCCGCGGCTCCCACGCGCATCGCGGTCGTCTCGACCGGCCAACTCGACGCCCTGCTCGCGCTCGGAACCGTGCCCGTGGCGGCGACGCGGGCAGAGAACAGCGGACTCGTTCCCCAGTACCTGAACGACGCCTTCCCCCAGGACGCATCCGCCCTCGGTGCGATGTCCGACATCGGCAAGCGCACCGAGCCCGACCTCGAGGCCATCGCGCAGGCGGATCCGGACCTGATCCTCATCAACTCGACGCGCGGCACCGAGCTGTACGACGCGCTGTCGGCCATCGCTCCGACGGTGCTCACCAAGGGCAACGGCGTGAACTGGAAGAGCGACTTCCTGCTCATCGCGGACGCTCTCGGGAAAGAGGGGGAGGCTCGCGGCATCCTGGATTCCCTGCAGTCCGATAGCGCGGCGTTCGCCGAGACGCACGCCGCGGGGGAGCCGACGGTGTCGTTCCTGCAATCCACGGGAGACCGAACGCGGATCATGGGGGTGCCGTCGTTCGCGGGCGGCATCGCCCAGGACCTCGGTCTCGGGCGCCCCGCCTCCCAGCAGTTCGACGACACTTCTCAGGACATCAGTGCGGAGCAGATCGATCTGGCGGATGCCGATCACGTGTTCTACGCGGGGATCGGTCAGGGGCAGGCGTTCCTCGAGGACGCTCCGCTGTGGCCGACGCTCGACGCGGTCGCCGCGGGCCATGTCACCGCAGTCGACTACGACCCGTGGTTCACCAATGCCGGGCCGGTGGCCGCTCGACTCGTCCAGGACCAGATCGTCCGGGCGGTGAAAGCCGACTGAGGCGTTAACGAGAGCGAGCGCCGGACCCCCTCGCCTGGGGTCCGGCGCTCGCCGTCAGATCCGATCGAAAGATCGGCCGGGTGCGTGGATTACGCAGCCGGGGGCGTGAGAACCGTGTCGATGAGGTACACGGTCGCGTTGGCGGTCTTCACGCCACCGCAGATGACCTTGGCGTCGTTGACCATGATGCTGTCACCCGAGCCCGAGACGGTGACGTTCTGGCCCTCGACCGTGGCGTGCGTGCCATCGATCTCGGAGGGGCTGAGCTGGCCGGCGACCACGTGGTACGTGAGGATCTTGCTCAGCGCGGCGCTGTCGGTCTTGAGGCCGTCGACGGTCTCGGCCGGGAGCTTGGCGAAGGCCGAGTCGACCGGCGCGAAGACGGTGAACTCGCCACCGTTGAGCGTGTCGACCAGGTTCACGTCGGGGTTCAGCTTGCCGCTGACGGCAGCGGTCAGCGTGGTGAGCAGCGGGTTGTTCGAGGCGGCGACGGCGACCGGGTCGGCGGCCATGCCCGCGACCGAGCCGGCACCCGAGGGGACCTGCGAGGCGTAGTCGGCGCAGCCGGGGCCGACGAGGTCGGCGGCCGGGTCCATCATCGACGAGGACGCCGAGGGCGACGCCGACATGGCGGGAGCGCTGCTGCTCTCCTCGCTCATCGACCCACCCGAGGTGGAGCCTCCCGAACAAGCGGTGAGGGCGAAGGCCGAGCCCAGAACGAGGGCGAGACCAGCAACAACAGGCTTCTTGTTGGTGAGCATGACATTCCTCCGAAATCGTTCGGACCGCGAATGCGATCCGTCAGGGACACCCCGGTGCGGGTGGTTCGCCGTGGAGCGGCTTACACGGGGTCTTCGGCTCCCCGCGGAGATCGGATTGGAGAAACCTCGAAACTTGTCTCCTCTCGTTGCGCCGAGATCAAGAAAAGCCCTGGTGAAAGGGCGGGAAACATTCTCGAGAATATTTCCGGGGAGGGGCGCCTCGGAGCCGAGGGGGCCGCGTAACGGTTCCCTAACCGATGTCTCGACGCGCGTGAAGATCAACGGGCGAGGGTTTCGACGTAGGCAATGATGGATGCCATGGTGATCGACGGTTTCGACCTGCCCGAAGAGGGCTCGGACCGCGTCGACCACGTAGGCGACCTCATCCAGCGCGTGGCGGCGGGCGACCGGGACGCCTTCGCCGAAGTGTATGACGCCCTGTCCGCTCGGGCGTTCGGCCTGATCCTCCGCGTGCTCGTCGATCGGGCGCAGAGCGAAGAGGTGCTCCAGGAGGTTTTCCTGGAGGTGTGGCAATCCGCTGCGCGCTTCACTCCGAAAAGAGGGCAGGGAAGATCGTGGGTGCTCACGATCGCACACCGGCGAGCGGTGGACCGCGTGCGGTCTTCGCAATCCAGTGTCGATCGCGACGTGCGCGCGGGCTTCCGCGATATGGACGTTGCGTATGACAACGTCTCGGAAAAAGTCGAGATGAAGATCGAAGGGCGGCGCGTCGTCGATGCACTGGCGGCGCTTCCCGACGCCCAGAAAGAAGCTCTCACCCTGGCCTACTTCGGTGGATACAGCCAGAGTGAGATCGCTACTCTCGTCGGGGCGCCCCTCGGAACGATCAAGACGAGGATGCGCGACGGTCTGTCACGCTTGAGGATGGAAATGGGGGTGGACAAGTGAACGAGAGGGATTTCGCCGACCTCGCAGCCGGTCACGCGTTGAATGCGCTGTCGGATGCTGATGAACGCGCGTACCAGGAGGCACTTGCGAGCAATCCCCACTGGGATTCCCATGTGCGTGACGCCTCCGAGGCGATCGCCGCGCTGAGCGACATCGTCGAGCCGGTCGATCCGCCCGCCTCGGTGCGCGCATCGCTCCTGGAGCGCATCGCCGACCTGCCTCAGCAGACCGACGTTCCTCCCGCGCTCGACGAGGACAAGGAAGACTTCGCCGCCGCCGGCCCTGCACCCGTCGAACCGGATGCCACCCCCGCACGCCCCGCGAGCTGGGGCCGCCGTCGCTGGTTCACGCTCGCGGCATCCATCGTCGCTGTTCTGGTGCTCGGTTTCGGCGCCGCCTCGATCGGTCAGTACGTGACGCGGCCGGCGTCGGTCGTGGCACTCGAGCAGATCGAGAACGCGCCGGATGCGCAGTCCGCCTCGGTGACGATGCCCGACGGAGGCTCGGCGACCGCTCACTGGTCCGCGTCGACCGGGCAGAGCGTCCTCGTGACCGACGGCATGCCGGCCCTCAGCGACGATCAGACATACGAGCTGTGGTTCGTGCGGGGCGAGACGCCGATCGCCGCCGGGATCTTCGAGACGGATGCCGAGGGCCGGGCGACCGCGATCCTCGATGGCGAGTTCCACTCCGGCGACACCATCGCGGTGACGATCGAGCCCGCGGGCGGCTCGCCGGACGGCACCCCCAGCTCCGCCCCGGTGGTCGCGGTCGCGACCGCCTGACCGGCTCCCACCGCTGCGCGGGTGAGGGGTCCCCGAGCTCATGAAGGTCCCTGAGCCTGTCGAAGGGACCGGCCCCGACCCCCGAGCTCGTGAAGCTCCCTGAGCCTGTCGAAGGGACCAGCCCCGACCCTCGAGTGAACCGCCTAGCCTGGAACGATGAGCGATTCGCCGCGCGAGTTCCACAAGCCCATCCGACGTCCCGCCGAACTGTTCGACCGCCTCTTCGCCGCCGATGACCCCGCCGAGGTCTCGCGCGTCGCCCACAGCACCGCTCACGCCCTCCTGTCACGGGTTCGCGCCGATCCGAGCGTCGACGTCGTCGAGCGTCTCGTCGCGTTCACCGACGACCACGGCATCGACGACATCGCCGAGCTCTGGTCGCGCTCGCCGGCACGCTCGCTCCCGGGCGCGCTCTGGCGGCTGTATCTGCTGCAGCTCATGATCCACGACGACGCCGCGACGGCCGCCCTCCTCTACGAGCGAGGTCGCGTCGAGATGGCGACCGTGGACCCGGTCGTGGTGGGCGCTCCCGCTCCGGCGGGTCCCGAGGAGCTCGTGCAGCTGATCGACACGATCCTGCGCGGGCTCTTCGAGGGCGACTTCGCCGTGGCCCTCGACCGGGCGGCCGCGTTCTGCCGCGTGCAGGCGTCGGGGTCGACGCACCTGGCCGACGACTACGAGAACACGGAGTCGGAGCGGGCGTCTGCGCTCACGACGCGAGCCCTGCGTCTGTCGACGTACGCCGAGGATCTGTCCGCGGCGGCGGCTCTCTGGCGTCGGGACGCGCTGGGCTGAGGGCTGGTTCGGTCCCGGTCCCTTCGACGGGCTCAGGGACCTCGGGTGCACCGGTGGCTGAGCCTTTCGAAGCCCCCCGCGCGATCCGGGCCGTGGCGAAGCAGGGGGCTGAGCTTGTCGAAGCCCGCCGGCGGGAGGACACACCGCAGAAAAGATAAGTGCCGGACCGCAGAACGCCTCTCGGCGCATGGCCGCTCATAGCGGCAGAAGATGGAGCCCGGGGTTACTGCGGCCCGGCTAGGAAAGTGTAACAAGCGCCGGCTCCGCACATTCCCTCCGGCGGCCCCGTTGACAAGGCCCGGGCGTGTCGCATCACGGGCGTAGGCTCGCTCCATGGCCCTGCTTTTCGCGCTCGTGATCGACCCCGTGGCATCCGATGATCGACGCGAAACGTACTCCGCGACCTTCACCGCGGTCGATCCCGACGGTCCCGTGCTGCCCCTCGGAGAGCTCAGCGCGCAACGCGGCGACGGCGTCTTCGAGTCGATCGGCGTGGTCGACGGACACCCGCAAGAGGTCGGTCCGCACCTGGAGCGCCTGGCGCACTCGGCGCGACTCGTCGATCTGCCCGCGCCGAATCCGGAGCAATGGCGAGAGGCGATCGCCCGCGTCGCCGCCGAAGCCGGCGAGGAGGAGCTCGTGATCAAGCTCATCCTCAGCCGAGGCGTGGAGCAGGGATCCTCGCCGACCGCCTGGATCACCCTCGCGACAGCCCCCGACAACGTGGTCGCCCGTACCGATGGGGTCGGCGTCGTCACTCTCGATCGCGGATATCAGCTCGACGTGCCCGGACGCGCGCCGTGGCTGCTGCTCGGGGCGAAGACGCTCTCTTACGCGGTCAACATGGCGGCCATCCGCGAGGCGAAGCGCCGGGGAGCCGACGACGCCGTGTTCGTCACGAGCGACGGATACGTGCTCGAGGCGCCCACGGCATCCGTGATCCTGCGTTTCGGTGACAGGTTCGTCACCCCCGAGCCGAACGCGGGGATCCTGCACGGCACCACCCAGCTCAGCCTGTTCGCGTACCTCGACCGCCGCGGCTTCGCGACCGCGTACGAGGCGGTGCTCCTGAGCGACCTGCGGACCGCGGATGCCGCGTGGTTGCTGTCCAGCGTGCGCCTGGCCGCGCCGATCTCCGCCGTCGACGGTGTGGAGAAGGCCGTCGACCGCGCGCTCACCGACGAGCTGAACGCGTACCTGCTCTCGCCCCGCAACTGACGCGGAAACGACGAGAGCCCCGCCGAAGCGGGGCTCTCTCGCGATGCGGGCTTATCCGAAGCGCCCCGAGACGTAGTCCTCGGTGGCCTGGACGGTGGGCGCCGTGAAGATGGTCGCCGTGTCGTTGTACTCGATGAGCTTGCCGGGCTTGCCGGTGCCGGCGATGTTGAAGAACGCCGTCTTGTCGCTCACGCGCGAGGCCTGCTGCATGTTGTGCGTCACGATGACGATCGTGTACTCGTTCTTCAGCTCGCCGATGAGTTCCTCGATCGCGAAGGTCGAGATCGGGTCGAGCGCCGAACAGGGCTCGTCCATCAGCAGCACGTCGGGCGACACCGCGATGGCACGCGCGATGCACAGGCGCTGCTGCTGACCGCCCGAGAGACCGCCGCCGGGCTTGTCGAGGCGGTCCTTGACCTCGTTCCAGAGGTTCGCACCCTGCAGCGACTTCTCGACGAGGGCGTCGGCGTCGCTCTTCGACATGCGCTTGTCGTTGAGCTTCGCGCCGGCCAGCACGTTCTCGCGGATCGACATGGTGGGGAAGGGGTTCGGACGCTGGAAGACCATGCCGACGTGGCGGCGCACGAGCACCGGGTCGACGCCGGGGCCGTACAGGTCGTCGCCGTCGATGAGCACGCGGCCCTTGACGTGACCGCCGGGGATGACCTCGTGCATGCGGTTGAGCGTGCGCAGGAACGTGGACTTGCCGCAGCCCGAGGGACCGATGAAGGCGGTGACCGAACGCGGCTCGATGTCGATCGAGACGCCCTCGACCGCGAGGAAGTCGCTGTAGTAGACGTTGAGGTCCTGGACCTCGATGCTCTTGGACATGTGGGGGTGTGCCTTTCCGCGCTCAGCGGGTCTTCGGCGCGAACAGGGCCGCGACGATCCGGGCGATCAGGTTGAAGATGACGACGAGGACGACGAGGAGGAAGGCCGCACCCCAGGCGTTGGCCTGGGAGGCGTCGATGTCCTGGCCGGGGAAGCTGTACGCGGTGTACGCCATGACCGGAAGGGTCTGCATCGGGCCCTCGAAAGGGTTCGCGTTGAAGTTGTCGGTGAAGCTCGCGGCGATGAAGATCGGTGCCGTCTCACCCACGACGCGGGCCACGGCGAGCACGACGCCGGTGATGATGCCCGAGGCGGCCGTGCGCAGCACGACCTTGATGATCGTGGCGGAGCGCGGCACGCCGAGAGCGAGGGAGGCCTCGCGCAGGTCGGCGGGCACGAGACGCAGCATCTCCTCGGTCGAGCGGATGACGATCGGGATCATCAGCACGCACAGGGCGATGGATGCCGAGAACCCGCTGAACGCCTTCGGACCCACGATGAGGCTGAACAGCGAGAAGGCGAACAGACCGGCGACGATCGAGGGGATGCCGGTCATCACGTCGACGAGGAAGGTGATCGTGCGACGCAGCGGGTTGGTCGGGAGCGCGTACTCGACCAGGTAGACGGCGGCGAGGACACCGACGGGGACCGAGATCAGTGCCGCGATCCCGGTGATGATCAGGGTTCCGGTGATGGCCTGCCACGCACCGGCCGTCGCGACGACCGCGAGCGTGTCCGGGTCGAAGGTCGTTCCACCGACCTGGGTGATGAACGGCAGGTTCACCACGGCCAGGCCCTTGGACACCACGGTCCACAGCGTCGAGATCAGCGGCGCGAGAGCCAGGAGGAAGGCTGCGGTCACGAGGCCCCGCACGACGCGGTCGACGGCCTTTCGGCGGTTCTCGACGATCGAGGAGCCCACGCCGATCGCGATGAGGTAGATCACCGCGGTGAGAACGAGCCAGACCGCGACGTTGAAGCCGCCGATGAGCAGCTGCACGCCGGCGATGACGACCGCGACGCCGACGAGGAGAGCCGGTTCGATGTAGCGCGGCAGCTGACCGCTTGTGAGGGCCAGGGGGGTCGAGGCCGGGACGGCGGTGGCGGTCACGAGCGCTTTCCTCTCTTGCGGCCCTTCGCGCCCGGTCCCGTCGCCGAGATGATGTAGCGCGCGAGCATGTTGACCGCGAGCGACACCACGAACAACATGAGACCCGTACCGATGAGCGCGGAGCGCTGCAGGTCGGTCGCGATCGGGAAGTTCAGGGCGATGTTGGCGGCGATGGTCTGGGAGTTGTAGCCGTCGGTGAGAAGCAGCACCGAGTAGATGAGGCTCGGCGAGATGATCAGTGCGATCGCCATGGTCTCGCCGAGAGCGCGGCCGAGGCCGAGGAGCGTCGCCGACACCATGCCGCTGCGGGCGTAGGGGAAGACCGCCAGGCGGATCATCTCCCAGCGCGTGGCGCCGAGGGCCAGGGCTGCTTCTTCGTGCAGGCGCGGGGTCTGCAGGAAGATCTCGCGCGTGATCGACGTGACGATCGGCAGGATCATCACCGCGAGCACGACGCCACCGGTGAACATCGTCGAGCCGGTCGACGAGACGGGGCCCTGGAAGAGCGGAATCCAGCCCAGGTACTCGTTGAGGAACTGGCTCACCGGCAGCAGGAGCGGACGCATCACGATGATGCCCCACAGGCCGAAGACGATCGAGGGCACCGCGGCGAGCAGGTCGACGACGTACCCGAGGGCACCGGCGACCTTTCGCGGCGCGTAGTGAGAGATGAACAGCGCGATGCCGATGGCGACGGGCGTGCCGATCACCATGGCGATGAGCGCGGCCCAGATGCTGCCGAAGAGCAGCGGTCCGACGTACTCCCAGAAGCTGCTCCAGTTGCGGTTCTGGTATCCGGCGAGATCGCCCTCGCTCCAGTTCGCCGTGATGGCGGGAAGGCCTCGGATGATGAGGAAGATCGCGACGCCGGCGAGGATGACCATGATCGACACGGCGGCCGTGGTCGACAGGCCGAGGAAGACGGTGTCGCCGACGCGACGCTTCCCGACGATGCTGGCTCTCGGGGAATCGGGTGTCGCGGCGTCGGTCGCGGCGTCACTCACGGTGTCAGTCACGGGGGACCTCATGCTCGGCACGGATCAAGGGGTGCTCCTCGGTCGGGTTCTCTCTGAGGATGTTCGGCTCAGCGGAACGGTCGATGCTGAATCGACCCCTCCGATCAGCCCGGCCCGGTCCGCACGAGAGGTGCGGACCGGGCCGAGTCCGAGAGGTGTTACTTGATCGCCTCGAGGGTCTTCGCGGCGGCCGCGAGAACCGAGTCGGGCAGCGGAGCGGAGCCGGCGTTCTTGGCGGCGACAGCCTGGCCCGTGGTGCTGGTGACGAAGCCGAGGTACGACTTCACAAGAGCGGACTGCTTCGTGTCCTTGAACGTCGAGCACGCGATCGCGTACGAGACGAGCGGGATCGGGTAGGTCTCGGCGGTCAGCTTCGAGTAGTCGAACTTCTTCGAGAGGTCACCCGGAACGCCGTTGCTGGCGTCGACCGCCGCAGCGGCGAACGTCGCGGTGACGGCCTCGGCGCTGTAGGGGATCGCGGTGCCGTCCTGGATGATCGCCGCAGCGTTCAGGGTGCCGATCGCGGAGTGGTCGGCGTAGCCGATGGTGCCCGAGCCGGCCTTGACCGCCTCGACGACGCCGGAGCCGCCCTTCTGCTTCGACACGTTGCCCTCGATGGGCCAGTCCTTGCCCGCGGGCGAGGTCCAGACCGACGACTGGGTCGCGGCGAGGTAGTTGGTGAAGTTCTGGGTGGTGCCCGAGCCGTCCGAGCGAGCGACGGTCGTGATCGCACCGGCGGGGAGCGCGGTGCCGTTGTCCTTGGTGATGGCCGGGTCGGACCAGTCGGTGATCTGCAGCGCGAAGATCTTCGCGATGGTCTCGCCCGAGAGCTTGAGGTCGGTGACGCCGGGGACGTTGAAGATGATCGCGACGCCGTCGAGGTAGACGGGGATGTTGACGCCACCCTCGGTGCACAGCGCCTTGGACTGAGCGGTCTGGTCGGCGTTGAGGGGCGAGTCGGAGCCGGCGAAGTCGTACGCGCCGCTCAGGAAGTTGGTGACGCCGCCGCCGGAGCCCTGCGACTTGTCGTAGTTGATGGTGACACCCTTGGCCTGCGCGTTGTACGCGGCGGTCCACGCGGCCTGCGCGTTGGACTGCGCGCTCGAGCCACCGGCCGTGATCGTGCCGCTCAGGCTGGGGTCGATCGTGAACGCGACGTCGGAAGACGTGGCGGACGGCGAGGAAGCCGCGGCGTCGCCGGAGCCGGAGGGGGAGGAGCAACCGGCGAGAGCCAGGGAGGCAACGGCCGCCACGGCGCCCAGCTGGACGAATCGGGAGAGCTTCACTGTGTGAATCCTTCGTATGTCGGGGACACGAACCCGGTGCAGGGTTCTCCCGCACGGTAAACACCGACTCTTACGAGAGTGCGTTGCGCGGGTGAACGGGAGGTGAACCGCTCCGGCCTGACCGGGACGTTTTCTTGGGCGGTATACGCTTCACCCCCGTGACGACCCCCGCCCCCGCCGCGCAAGCGCCGCTCGATCGTGTGAGCGCCGCCCCGCCCGCCCGCACGCTCATCGACCTCCTCGCCGACGTCGCCGCACGGCATCCGGAAGCCTCCGCGATCGACGACGGCTCGGGCGCCCTCAGCTACCGCGAGCTCCTCGCGCGGGTCTGGCGGACCGCCGGTGCGCTCCACGCCGCGGGAGTGCGCCGGGGCGACCGGGTCGGCGTGCGCATGCCATCGGGATCGAAGGAGCTCTACGTGTCGATCCTCGCGGTGATGGCCGCGGGAGCCGCTTACGTGCCGGTGGATGCCGACGACCCCGACGAGCGTGCTCGTCTGGTGTTCGGCGAGGCCGGAGTGAAGGGCATCATCGCGGGCGATGGAGAGTTCGTCGCCGACGACGATGATGTGGTTCGTCTCTACGACGGCGACGCCCCGCACCCGAGCACGAACGCGCTGCCCGTGGTCGCTCCACCGACCGTGGACGATGACGCGTGGATCATCTTCACCTCGGGGTCGACGGGTGTCCCGAAGGGCGTGGCCGTCTCGCACCGCTCGGCGGCGGCGTTCGTCGAGGCCGAGGCCCGCATCTTCCTCCAGCAGGATCCGCTCGGGCCGGGCGACCGCGTCCTCGCGGGTCTGTCGGTGGCGTTCGACGCCTCGTGCGAGGAGATGTGGCTCGCCTGGGGACACGGTGCCTGCCTGGTCCCCGCGCCCCGCTCCCTCGTGCGCTCGGGCGAGGATCTCGCCCCCTGGCTGCTCCGCCAGGGCATCACCGTCGTCTCGACCGTTCCGACGCTCGCCGCGATGTGGCCCGCGGATTCGATCGAGAACGTCCGCCTGCTGATCTTCGGCGGAGAGGCGTGCCCGCCCGAGCTCGCGGCCCGGCTCGTCGCCGAGGGGCGCGAGGTGTGGAACACCTACGGTCCGACGGAGGCCACGGTCGTCGCGTGCGCCGCCCCGCTCGACGGCTCTCTGCCCGTGCGGATCGGACTGCCCCTGGACGGCTGGGCCCTGGCGGTCGTGGATGCCGAGGGCCTCCCCGTCGGCGAGGGAGAGGTCGGCGAACTCATCATCGGCGGCGTCGGCCTCGCGCGGTACCTGGATCCCGCAAAGGATGCCGAGAAGTACGCGCCCATGCCGACCCTCGGGTGGGAGCGGGCCTACCGCTCCGGTGACCTGGTGCGGTTCGACCCGGAAGGTCTCCTCTTCCAGGGCCGCGCCGACGACCAGGTCAAGGTCGGGGGGCGCCGCATCGAGCTCGGTGAGGTGGAGTCGGCCCTGCAGGATCTCGCCGGAGTCAGCGCCGCCACCGTCGCGGTGCGGACGACCGGGGCCGGAGTCCCCGTGCTCGTGGGCTATCTGGTGATGGATGCCGGGGTCGACCTCGACCGCGGAGCGGCCCGCGCCACCCTGTCCGAGCGTCTCCCCGCCGCGACCATCCCTCTCCTCGGCGTCGTCGACGAACTCCCCGTGCGCACCTCGGGCAAGGTCGACCGCGCCGCGCTGCCGTGGCCCCTGCCGGGCGTCGACGCTCCTGCCGCCACGGACTTCTCGGCCGACGAGCTCTGGCTGGCCGAACAGTGGCAGGCCGTCCTCGGACTCCCGGTGACCGAGCGCAAGGCCGACTTCTTCGACCTCGGCGGCGGTTCCCTCGCCGCCGCGCAGTTGGTCTCGCGGATCCGCGCCCGCGTGCCCGAGTTCTCGGTCGCCGACATCTACGACGTCCCGCGCCTCGGGGCGATGGCGAAGGCGCTCGGCCCGCAGCTCGTCGATGACACCCCCGCCGAGTTCCACCGCGCGACGCCGACACCCCGCGCCACGCAGTGGGCGCAGACGCTGCTCGGCGCTCCGCTGTTCATCCTCGCGGGCGTGCGGTGGCTGCTCTACCTGCTGACCGCGTCGGCGATCCTTCGGTTCCTGCCCGGCTTCGAGGTCCTCCCCGCGGTGCCCTGGCCCGTGCTGCTCATCGGCCTGCTGGTCTTCGCGACGCCGTTCGGGCGCATGGCGATCGCCGTGGCATCCGCTCGTCTCCTGCTCTCGGGCGTGCGCCCGGGCGACTATCCGCGCGGAGGGTGGGTGCACATCCGCCTGTGGCTCGCCGAGCAGATCGCGGATCAGGTGGATGCCGTGGGCCTGGCCGGAGCCCCGTGGGTGTCGTACTACGCCCGGGCGCTGGGCGCGCGCATCGGCCGCAATGTCGACCTGCACGCCCTGCCCCCGGTCACCGGGATGCTCGTCGTGGGAGACGGAGCCTCGATCGAGCCGGAGGTGGACCTGACCGGCTACTGGATCGACGGCGACCTCGTCCGCATCGGCGAGGTGCGCATCGGGGCGGAGGCCACGGTGGGAGCGCGCTCAACGCTCGCTCCGGGTACGCGGATCGGTCGTCGGGCCGAGATCGCCCCGGGGTCCGCGGTGTTCGGCCGGGTCAAGGCGGATCAGTCGTGGGCGGGCTCTCCCGCCGTCCGCGTCGGCGGGACCGCGAAGGGCTGGCCGGGGGAGCGTCCCCCGGCCCCCACGCGCTGGCTGTGGGCGTACGCGGCCTCGGCCGTCGTGCTCGCCCTCCTTCCGCTCGCTGCCTTCACCGTCGGCGGCCTCGTGATCGCCCAGGGCATCTCCGGGGCCGACTCGCTGGGGGAGGCCACCGCCCGCGCGTTCGCCTGGCTCGTGCCCGCGGTCGCGGTCACCGGGGTCGTGTTCGCGGCATCCGTGGTCCTTCTCGTGCGGCTGCTGTCGATCGGACTCGTCGAGGGCACCTTCCCCGTGCGCAGCCGGGTCGCGTGGCAGGCGTGGAGCATCGAGAGACTCCTGGATGCCGCCCGCACGATCCTCTTCCCCCTGTACTCGTCGCTCTTCACCCCCGTGTGGCTGCGGATGCTCGGCGCGCGCGTCGGCCGGGACGTCGAGGCATCCACCGTCCTGTTGATCCCGTCGATGGCCCGCATCGAGGACGGGGCGTTCCTGGCGGATGACACGATGGTCGCGTCCTACGAGCTGCGCGCCGGGTGGCTGCGCCTCGGGCCGGTCCGTATCGGCAAGCGCGCGTTCCTCGGTAACTCGGGCATGGCGGCTCCCGGCCACCGGGTACCGCGCGACGGTCTCGTGGCGGTGCTCTCGGCCGCACCGCTCAAGGCGAAGCCGGGGTCGTCCTGGCTCGGCTCGCCCGCGGTGCGCCTGCGGCGCCTGTCCGCGGCGGGTGATGAGTCGCGCACGTACCAGCCGACGCCGGGCCTGCGCCTCGCGCGCACGCTGTGGGAACTCGGCCGGTTCGTGCCCGTGGTGGTCACGTGCGGCATCGGTCTCGGGGTGCTGTTCACCCTCGCCGCCCTGTGGGACGTGGTCGGGCCCGTGTGGACGCTGCTGCTCTCGGGCGTCGTCATGCTCGCCGCGGGCGCGGTCGCGGCCGGGGTGTCCACCGCGGCGAAGTGGGCGATCGTCGGGGTCATCCGGGCGGGCGAGCAGCCCCTCTGGTCGAGCTTCGTCTGGCGGACGGAGGTGTCGGACACCTTCACCGAGATGGTCGCGGCACCCTGGTTCGCCCGCGCCGCCTCCGGCACACCGGCACTGGCCGTGTGGTTGCGCAGCCTCGGAGCGAAGATCGGGGCGGGCGTGTGGTGTGAGAGCTACTGGCTGCCCGAGCCCGACTTGGTGACTCTGGGCGATGCGTCAACCGTCAACCGCGGATGCGTCGTTCAGACGCATCTGTTCCATGATCGAATCATGAGTATGGACACCGTCGAGCTGGAACCCGGGGCGACCCTGGGCCCGCACAGCGTGGTGCTGCCGGCATCCACGCTCGGAGCCCACGCGACCGTGGGACCTGCGTCGCTCGTGATGCGCGGCGAGACCGTTCCGGTCGGTTCGCGCTGGAGCGGGAACCCCATCGGCCCGTGGCGTGCGGTGAAGGTGCGCGCGTACCAGTCGACGACGTGAGCGCCGATCCCTACGCCCCGCAGAGCGGCGATCCGTCCTACGACGTGCGAGAGTACGACCTCGAGCTCGGCTATCGGGTGCGTACCAACCGACTCGACGGTGTGGCCAGGATCACCGCGGTCGCGCGACAGCCCCTCACCGCATTCACGCTCGATCTCGTCGGGCTCCGCGCGACGCGCGTGAAGGTCGACGGCGCGACGGCTCGCCACGTGAGCGGCCCCCGGGCCCTGCGCGTCACGCCGCCGGTCGCGCTCGCCGCGGGCACGTCGTTCACCGTCGAGGTCGCGTACGCCGGTTCGCCGGCGCCGCGGCGCTCGCGTTGGGGGACCGTGGGGTGGGAAGAGCTCACCGACGGCGCCCTCGTCGCGGGGCAGCCGACGGGCGCGCCGACCTGGTTCCCGTGCAACGACCGGCCCGACAACCGCGCGCGCATGCGCATGCGGATCACCGTCGACGACGGGTACACGGTCGCCGCGACCGGAGTCCCGGGCGCCGTGACGCGACGTGGCGGCCGCACCTCCACGACCTTCACGTCGGATGTTCCCACCGCGACCTACCTCGCGGCCGTTCACGTGGGCCGGTATCGCACGCAGCATCTGGCGGGGAGCGGCGTCGACGTCGTCCCGGAGGTGAGCGTGACCGCTCCGCCGGCGCTGACGGCCGCCGCCGATCGGGCCTTCGCCCGGGTCCCCGAGATGCTGCGCGTGTTCGACCGCCTGTTCGGGCCGTACCCGCAGGAGACCTGCACGCTCGTGGTCACCGCGGATGAGCTCGAGATCCCGCTCGAAGCCCAAGGTCTCGCGGTCTTCGGCATGAACCACCTCGTTCCCGCCGCGCAGCGTCTCGTCGCCCACGAGCTCGCCCACCAATGGTTCGGCAACAGCGTCGGCATCGCCCGATGGAGCGACATCTGGCTCAACGAGGGCTTCGCCTGCTACGCGGAGTGGCTGTGGTCGGATGCCTCGGGCGGCCCGTCCGTCGACGCCTGCGTCGGCGAGAATAACACCCGCCTCGCCGCGAAGCCCCGCGACCTCCTCCTCGTGGACCCCGGACCCGACGACATGTTCGACGACCGCGTCTACAAGCGCGGCGCCCTCGCGCTGCACGCGGTACGCCGGGTGGTGGGCGACGAGGCGTTCTTCGCGCTCCTGCGCTCGTGGACCGCCGACCACCGTCACGCCCTCGTCACGACCGACGACTTCCGTGCCGCGGTCGAGCGGACCGGGGGAGCGGATGCCACGGCCGTGCTGTCGGCGTGGATCGACCACCGCGAGCTGCCCGCGTTGTGAGCTGACGCATCTTGCCCTGACGCGTGCACGGCTGACGCCTGAGCGGCTGACACGCGATGAGCGGAGGATCAGGGGGCAGGGGGAGGACCTGGTCGCGGTTTCGCTTCCTCCGTTCGCCCCTCATCCTCCGCTCATCACGCCTATGGTCCGGCTGGTGACGGGCGACGACGGTCCGTCACCGGTGTCGCGGGGAGCACCGCGACAGCGACGACGACCCCATCCGGCCCCGCGACGTCGTACCCGTGGAGCGTGAGTCCGTCGTCGATGGTGGCGCTCCACGTTCCGTCTTCTCGCGCCGTCACCCGAACGCGCGCCGGATCGATGTCGAGCCCACGTCCGTCGGCTTTCACCACCGCCTCGACGCGTGCCCACGCTCGCGCATCGGCACCGGGCAAGACGCGGTCCAGGCCCGAGGCGGGGCCGGAGACGGCGTCGACCCCCACGCGTCCCTCACCCTCGAGCGTCGCGACCACCGCCCAGCCTTCCGCGTAGGACACGGATGCCGAGGCATCCACCCCCGAAACACGCAGGCGACCGTGTTCACCGCCGCACCGCTCGCAGCGCGAGGACAGCCGCGCCGCCGGGAGGAGTTCCGTCACCAGCGCCCGCGACACCTCACGACGCGATGCCCCATCAGCGACCTCGCCCCAGGCGACGCGCACACCCCGGGGGAGCGTCACACCGGCGGCTCGTGGGTCTCGATGGCGACGATGCCCGCTCCGGGGTGGTGAACGGGAATGTGGACCACCGAGAACGCCCCCGTCTCGAGCGCCGAGGAACTGCCGAGGTACGACCCCCGCATCGTCCCCGTCGCCAGGGCGAGTTCGTGCATGATCGCCGGCAGCACGGGGCCGTGACTCGAGAGCACGACGGGCTTGCGGGCACGCACCCGCTCGCCCACGGCGGTACGGACGTCGGCTCGCCCCTCTTCCCAGGCGTCCTGGCTGATGTCTGCGGTCGTCTGGATCCTCGCCGCCAGAGCCTGCGACAGCGGTGTCACCGTGCGGACGCACCGCTCCGCGGGGCTCGACACGATCCGGCGGACCCCGAAGGCGAGCAGCGGACCGACGATGGCGTTCGCCTGCCGGCGTCCGCGCGGGGTCAGGGGGCGCTCGGCATCCGGCCCCTCCCACTCGTCACGCGGGCGGGCCTTGCCGTGGCGCAGGGCGATGATCGGGAAGGTCGGGAGGGCCTTCTCGTCGACCAGCCGGATGAACTCATCGAGGATCTCGAGGTCGACGGGATAGCTCAAGTGCTTCCGCGCCTTCTTCAGGCTCATCCACTCGATCGCCGCGACCTCTTTGTTCGGCACGAAGCTGGATGTGCGCACCGCCGCGTCCGAGGCCTCTGCCGCCCAGTAGTGCACGATCTTCGTGCGCGAGCTCGGCATCCGGTATCGGGAGACGCCGACGGGCACCCCGAGAGCGACCCGGATGCCGGTCTCCTCGCGGATCTCGCGCACGGCGGTCTCGGCGAGGGTCTCGCCGGGGTCGACCTTGCCCTTGGGGAGCGTGATGTCGCGGTACTTGGTGCGATGGATCAGCAGGACGCGAAGTTTGCCGTCGATCTCGCGCCAGACCACCCCACCTGCCGCGTAGACGGCGGTTTCCGTCACCGTGCCGCCCGAACGCGCCGCTTGCGCTGCACGCGTGCCATCGTGTGCTCCTGCAGGTCGACGAGGGGTGCCCCCTCGGCATCGACGCTGTGGCGGACCCACTCGCCCTCGGAACCCAGATGCCACGACATCGTGCCGTCGTCCATCGCGAGGTCGAACAGGGTCGAGAGCTCCTGGAGCTGGTTCGGGTCGACGACGCGCACGAGGGCTTCGACGCGGCGGTCGAGGTTGCGGTGCATCATGTCGGCGCTGCCGATGTAGATCTGCTCGTCGCCGTCGTTCGCGAACGAGAAGATGCGCGAGTGCTCGAGGTATCGGCCGAGGATCGAGCGCACCGTGATGTTCTCGCTCATGCCGGGCACGCCGGGCTTGATCGAGCAGATGCCCCGCACCCAGACCTCGACGGGGACACCCGCCTGGCTGGCCCGGTACAGAGCGTCGATGATCTCTTCGTCGACCATCGAGTTGACCTTGATGCGCACGCGCGCGGGCTTGCCCTCGAGCGCGTTGCGGCGCTCCTTGTCGATGTGCCGGAGCAGCCCCTTGCGCAGGTGCAGCGGGGCGACGAGAAGACGCTTGAACTTCTTCTCGATCGCGTAGCCGCTCAGCTCGTTGAACAGGCGCGTCAGGTCGCGACCGACCTGGTCGTCGATCGTGAAGAGACCGAAGTCCTCGTAGATGCGGCTGGTCTTGGGGTTGTAGTTGCCCGTCCCGACGTGGCTGTAGTGGCGGAGCCGCCCCTCTTCCTCGCGGATGACGAGCGCGAGCTTGCAGTGCGTCTTGAGGCCCACGAGACCGTAGACCACGTGGACGCCGGCCTTCTCGAGCTTCCGCGCCCAGACGATGTTGTTGGCCTCGTCGAAGCGCGCCTTGACCTCGACGAGGGCGAGCACCTGCTTGCCGGCCTCGGCCGCGTCGATCAGTGCCTGCACGATGGGGCTGTCGCCCGAGGTGCGGTACAGCGTCTGCTTGATGGCGAGCACGTGCGGGTCGCGCGCCGCCTGCTCGAGGAACGCCTGCACGCTCGTCGCGAAGGACTCGTAGGGGTGGTGCACGAGCACGTCGGCCTTGCGGATCGCTCCGAACAGGTCGGCGCGTCCGTTCTGCTCCGGCGGCTGGAAGGCGAGGGCCGTCTTCGGCACGTGCGGCGGGTAGTGGAGGTCGGGACGGTCGATGCGCGAGAGGTCGAACAGTCCGCGCAGGTCGAGCGTCCCGGGCAGGCGGTAGACCTCCTGCTCGGTGATGTCGAGCTCGCTCAACAGCAGCGAACGCGTGACGTCGTCCATGTCCTCGGTGATCTCGAGGCGGATCGGCGGGCCGAAACGACGGCGCAGGAGCTCGGCCTCGAGGGCCTGGATGAGGTTCTCCGTCTCGTCTTCCTCGATCGTCATGTCCTCGTTGCGCGTGAGGCGGAACGCGTGGTGATCGAGCACCTCCATGCCCGGGAAGAGGTCCCCCAGGTGGTTGGAGATGAGCTCCTCGAGGGGGAGATAGCGCACGCCCGGGCCGTCGCTCGGGACCTCGACGAACCGCGGCAGCATCGGGGGCACCTTCAGACGCGCGAACTCCTGGCGACCGGTCCGCGCGTTGCGGATGCGGATCGCGAGGTTCAGCGACAGGCCGGAGATGTAGGGGAACGGGTGCGCCGGGTCGACCGCGAGGGGCATGAGGACCGGGAAGACGTTGCGCTGGAAGTACTCCGTCAGTCGCTCGGCCGTCGGCTCGTCGAGCGAGTCCCACGTGACGACCTCGATGCCGGCGTCGGCGAGGGCGGGACGGACCTTCTCGGTCCACGCCGCGGCGTGCCGCAGCTGAAGACGGTGGGCCTCCGCCGAGATGTCGGCGAGGACGTCCAGCGGGGCGCGACCGACGTTCGTCGGCACGGCGAGCCCGGTGATGATGCGGCGCTTCAAACCGGCGACGCGCACCATGAAGAACTCGTCGAGGTTGCTGGCGAAGATCGCGAGGAAGTTCGCGCGCTCCAGGACCGGGACCGTGGGGTCTTCGGCGAGCTCGAGCACCCGCTGGTTGAAGGCGAGCCAGCTGACCTCCCGGTCCAGGTACCGGTGATCGGGAAGCTGGTCGTCCTCGGCCTCGATCGCCTCGTCGAAGTCGTCGTCGTCCGCGTCGCCGAGGCCCGCGTCGAGCGCGTCGTGTTCCATCATCCCCACATCATTGCAGGGGTCGGTGACACGGGAGTGAACACGCGGTACCCGCGTGCTCCGGCGGGGGTGTTCAGACGGAAGTGGATGCCACCGGCGGCTGCTCGTCTTCGTAGACGTTGAAGCGGTAGCCGACGTTGCGCACGGTGCCGATGAGCTGCTCGAGATCGCCGAGCTTGGCGCGCAGGCGGCGCACGTGCACGTCGACGGTGCGCGTCCCCCCGAAGTAGTCGTATCCCCAGACCTCGCTCAGCAGCTGCTCGCGGGTGAACACCCGGGAGGGGTGCGTCGCGAAGAAGTGCAGGAGCTGGAACTCCTTGTAGGTGAGGTCCAGCGGCTTGCCGTGCACCTTCGCGGAGTACGAGGACTCGTCGATCGTGATCCCGGAGGTCTGGATGCGCGTCGACACCTGGTCGGCACTGCGGCGGCCCATCGCGAGGCGGATGCGGGCGTCGATCTCGGCGGGACCGGCCCCGACCAGCACGACGTCGTCGATGCCCCAGTCGGTCGAGACGGCGGTGAGTCCGCCCTCGGTGATGACGAGGATGAGGGGAGCCTCGATGCCCGTGGTCGTGAGGATCTTGCACAGCGACTTGGCGCCGACCAGGTCGAAGCGCGCATCGACGAAGACGATGTCGGCGCTGGGGGCGTTGACCAGTTGCGCGGGTTCGGCCGGAATCTGCCGTACCCGGTGGCTCAGCAGTTCGAGCGCAGGCAGCACGGCACCGCCGCCGGGGGCGGAGCTGAGAACGAGAAGTTGAGCCACACGGTCCTCCCAGTGCGGGCTGCCGCACACCCGCCCATCTTAGGGTGAGCCGCGACACGACGCCGTACGACCCTCTTCCCACGTGCGCCACGCCTCCGCGTGGGGAATGATGGAGGCATGTCGACGCCCGACCTCGTACCGCGCCGCACCTACGGCGGTGTGATCGCCGTCTGGGCCCTGGCGGTCGTGGCCGGTGTCGTCATCGGCATCCTGGTTCCGGTGCACGCGCGGGCGCAGTGGGTGACGGTGGCGCTGGGCGGGTGCGTCATCGCGGCGTTCGCGATCCAGCTATGGTATGGCCGGTCGCAGGCCTTCATCCAGCGGATGGCCGCGAGCGTGCTCGGAGCCCTCATCGTTCTGGGGCTCATCACGGCCGGCTTCGGGCTGGCGGCCATCGTTCCCCGCTAGAGTTGAGGGCATGAACCTCCTCGCGCTCGAACTGTTCTTCGTGGGACTTCTCGGCCTGGCGTCGCTGGCGATCGCTTTCGTATCGGGAACGGTCATCTGGAACCTCTACCGCGGCCAGCGCTGATCGGCATCTCGTGATCGAGATTCCGACGGATCTTCCCGCCGACCTCGTCCCGCTCTCGTGGCTCCTCGGCGTCTGGGAGGGCACCGGGGTCATCGATTACGAGGCGGACGGCCGGTCGTTCTCGGGCGAGTTCGCGCATCGCGTGAGCTTCAGCCACGACGGCGGCGATTTCCTGAACTACTCCGCGGACGCGTGGCTCCTCGACGGTGAGGAGCGACGCCCGCTGGTCTCGGAGATCGGGTATTGGCGTATCGCCCGGCCGTCGACCGATGCGGATGCCGGTCCGGCTCTGCTGCCGCCGACCGACGCCGCCGTCGTCCGCTCGGCGGACGATGTGGAATCGCTCCGCAACGCCGACGGCGGGTTCGATCTCGAAGTGAGTCTGGTGCATTCCGACGGCGTCCTCGAGCTGTACGTGGGGCAGGTCAAGGGTCCCCGCATCGACCTCGCCACCGACGCCGTGGTGCGGACGGCCGGCGCGAAGCCGTACACCGCCGCGACGCGCCTGTACGGTCTCGTCGACAACCACCTGCTCTGGGCGTGGGACATTGCGGCTCTCGGGCGCGAGCTGGGCTCCCACGCCTCGGCGCGGCTCGCCCGGGCGGAATGATCATGGCGACGCTCGCAGACGTGCCCGGTGCCGTCGTCGACGACCGCGGTCTCCGCCACATCGGCTCTCCCGTCGCGGAACAGCGACGCTTGGCATCCGGTGCCGCTCTCGCCCCCCTCGGCGACCGCCGTGTCATCTCGGTGGGTGGCGAAGACCGGCGCAGCTGGCTCGACTCGCTCTCGTCGCAGGCGCTGACGCACCTCGCCCCGGGCGTGTCGACGGAGATGCTCATCCTTGATCCGCAGGGGCGCGTCGAACACGCCGCCTCCGTCGTCGACGACGGCGAGACCGCATGGCTCATCGTCGACGCGACCGACATCGAGGCGCTCGCCGGGTGGCTGACGCGCATGCGGTTCCGCTTACGCGTCGAGGTGAAGGACCGCTCCGACGATCTCTTCGTCGTGGGCGGCACGCGCGACGCGGTGTCGTCTCTGTCGGCCGTCGCGCCGGTCTGGATCGACCCGTGGCCGGACGTGTCGCCCGGGGGCTGGGCGTATGCGCGCGTTGAACCGCACCCCGGCGCCGACCGCGACTGGGCCGAAGCGATTCTGGATGCCGCGGAGTTCGACCGCGTGATCGACGCTGCCGTGCGGGGCGAGGTCTCGCTGGCGGGCCTCGACGCCGTGGAAGCGCTCCGCGTGGCCGCCTGGCGTCCTCGGGTCGGGGTCGACGCCGACGAGCGGTTGCTTCCGCACGAGATGGACTGGCTGCGGACCGCGGTCCACCTGTCGAAGGGCTGCTACCGCGGTCAGGAGACGGTGGCGAAGGTGCACAACCTCGGCCACCCGCCTCGGCGCGTGGTCGCGCTCCAGCTCGACGGCAGCGACAACGTCCTCCCGCAGCGCGGTGACGAGGTGCGGGTTGGGGACGCGGTGATCGGCGCGATCACGTCGGTCGCCGTGCATCACGAAGAGGGTCCGATCGCGCTGGCCCTGATCAAGCGGAATGCCCCCGAGGGCGTGCCGCTCGTCATCGACACCGCCGACGGCCCGCTGGCCGCCGCGCAGGAGACCGTCGTCCCCGCGGATGCGGGTGCCACGGCCTCGATTCCGCGGCTTCCGCGCCTCGGACGCCGTCGCGCCGCGGAATGACCGCGGACGACTCCTCGACCACCACCGTCGGGGTGGCGGTGTCGCGGCCGGGATGGCGCGTGTCCCTGGCTCGACGCAGCGCGCGGGTGCGCGAATCCCTGCCGGCGATCGCGCAGATCGTCGTCGCGGCGACCGCGGCCTACTGCTTCGCGCACTTCGTGCTGGGGCACAGCATCCCGCTCCTTGCGGCCACGGTGACCGTCTCGAGTCTGGGGCTCGTCCGCGACGCGCGACCCTGGCGCGTCGCCGAAACCGTTGCCGGGATGCTTGTCGGCATCCTCATCGCGGAGCTCGTGCTGCTGGTCGCGGGTGCCGGGTGGTGGCAGATCGCGCTCGCGATGACGGTCACGCTCCTCGCCGCGCGCTTCCTCTCGCCGCAGCCCGGTTTCGCGCTCGCGGCGGTCGTGCAGTCGCTCATCGCCCTCGTCCTCGTCTCCGGCGTGCCGTTCCTGCGGCTCGTCGACGGCGCGGTCGGGGGAGTGGCGGCTCTCATCGTGACCGCGCTGATCCCGCGGACCCTGCGCCGCACGGAGCTGCGCGACGCCGACGAGCTCTTCGACGCCCTCGACGTGGCGATGACGACCATCGTGCGGGCACTGCGCAAGGGCGACAGGGCGCGCGCCGAGCGCGGCCTCGAGCGCGCGCGATCGCTGCAGACCTACGTCGACGCGTGGAGCGGATCGCTCGAGTCGGGGCAGGAGGTCGCGCGCATCTCGCCGTTCCTCCGTCGCCAGCGGACCGAGCTGCAGAGGCACGCGCGCGTGCGCGAGGCCCTGGACCTGGCGACCCGCAACCTGCGCGTGGTCGCGCGGCGCGCCGCCTACCTCTGCGCCGACGGCCACGCCCGACCGGTTCCCGCCGACCTCCTCGCGGAGCTGGCGCGCGGCGCGTCCCTGGTCCGCGACAGCCTCGACGACATCTCCCTCGAACCGGCGGCGCGCGCCGCTCTCGTCGCCGTCATCCGCCGCCTCGATCCAGCGGTTCTGCTCCCGGACGGCGGGGTCGGGGAGCTCAATCTCGTGGCCGCGATGCGACCGCTCGCCGTCGACCTGCTGGTCGCCGCGGGGATGCCGTCGACCGAGGCCCGGGCTCTGCTCCCACGGATCTGACCGGCGCGTGTCTGCGTGCCTCAGCGGGGCGCCACGGCGGCCCAGGCCACCTCGACCTCGCCGAGCCTCCACCGCTCCCGCCGCACGAGCGGCCAGCCGCCGTCGACGAGGGCGTGCATCGCGGTCCGCCAACGATGCACGGGTCCGAAGGGCGCGACCGCCGCGGCCCTCGTCCACTCCCGATCGAGGGATGCCACGAACTCGTGCACCCGCTCGCCGGGGACGTTGCGGTGGATCAGCGCTTTCGGCAGGCGCTCGGCGGCGATCGCGGGGGAGTCGAGCTCCGCGAGACGCAGCGAGATCGTGAGAGTCCGGGGCACGGCATCCGCCCCCACCTCGATCCAGGTCGCGACCCGTCCGATCTCGTCGCAGGTGCCCTCGACGAGGATGCCGTCGGGCTGCAGTCGCGCACACATCAGCGCCCACGCCTCGGCCACATCGGACTCGTCGTACTGCCGCAGCACGTTGAGGGCTCGGATGACGGCCGGTCGACGCGCCCCGGGGACGGGGACTTCGAAGCCGCCGCGCGCGAAGGACACGCCCTCGACCCCGACGGACTGCTCGCGCGCCCGGGCGACGCGGTCGGGATCGATCTCGAGCCCCAGGACCTCGGCATCCGGCCTCTGGCTCCGGAGACGGGCGAGAAGCTCGAGGGGCGTGACGGCGCTCGCTCCGAAGCCGAGGTCGACCACGAGCGGGTCGTCGGTGCGGCGGAGCACCGGATGCCGAGCGATCCAGCGATCGATCCGCCGCAGGCGGTTGGTCCCGGTCGTGCCGCGGGTCGGGCGGCCGACGGGGGAGGAACTCATTCCCGACATGATGCCAGGCTCCGCTCGGGAGCAACCCGTCCGCGTCGATAGCATGGACTCATGCCTCACACGCTGATCCTCCTCCGCCACGGGCAGAGCGAGTGGAACAAGACCAACCAGTTCACCGGCTGGGTCGACGTGCGACTCACCGACCAGGGCAAGGCCGAGGCGAAGCGCGGCGGCGAGCTGCTCGCCGAGTCCGGCATCCTGCCTGACGTGCTGCACACCTCGGTGCTCAGCCGCGCGATCCAGACGGCGAACATCGCGCTCGACGCGGCCGACCGTCTGTGGATCCCCGTGAAGCGCTCGTGGCGCCTCAACGAGCGTCACTACGGCGCTCTGCAGGGCAAGGACAAAGCGCAGACGCTCGAAGAGTTCGGTAACGAGCAGTTCATGCTCTGGCGCCGTTCGTTCGACGTTCCGCCGCCGCCGCTGCCCGCGGACGACCAGTACAGTCAGGTCGGTGACCCCCGCTACGTCGGCATCAACGGCGAGGTTCCCGACACCGAGTCGCTGAAGATCGTCATCGACCGCATGCTGCCGTACTGGCACAGCGACATCGTCCCCGACCTGCAGGCGGGAAAGACCGTGCTCGTCACCGCGCACGGCAACTCGCTGCGCGGCCTCGTGAAGCACCTCGAGGGCATCAGCGACGCCGACATCGCGGAGCTGAACATCCCCACGGGCATCCCGCTCGTCTACCGCCTCGACGACGACCTCAAGCCCCTCGGCCCGGGCGAGTACCTCGACCCCGAGGCCGCTGCCGCGGGGGCCGCGGCCGTGGCCGCGCAGGGCAACAAGCACTGACACCGCACGAGAGAAGGGGGTGGATGCCGATCGGCATCCACCCCCTTCTTCGTTCCGCGCTCAGACGAGGGGGGTGTGTTCGACCTCATCGTCCGCGCCGGCCCAGTCGCCCGTCGCGAGGTACACGACCTTCTTGGCGACGGACACCGCGTGATCGGCGAAGCGCTCGTGGTAGCGGCTCGCGAGGGTCGCGTCGACCGTTGCGGTGGCCTCGCCCTTCCACGAGTCGCCGAGGACCTTCTCGAAGACGCTGACGTGCAGCTCGTCGATGTCGTCGTCGGCGTCGCGGATGGCCTCGGCGATGCGCAGGTCCTGCGTGCGCAGCAGCTCGGCGAGCTTGCGCGACACCTCGACGTCGAGCTCGCCCATGCGGGTGAACGTGGTCTTGAGGCCCTTGGGGATCGCGCGCTCGGGGAAGCGCGACCGCGCCAGCTGCGCGATGTGCTCGGCCATGTCGCCCATGCGCTCGAGCGAGGCGCTCACGCGCAGCGCCGTCACGACGATGCGCAGGTCGCGCGCGACAGGCTGCTGGCGAGCGAGGATCTCGATGGCGAGCTCGTCGAGCTCGAGGGCCTTCTCGTCGATGACCGCGTCGGCCTCGATGACCTCTTCGGCCAGCGAGACGTCGCTGGTACCGAATGCGCGCGTGGCGCGGTCGATGGCGACCGTCACGAGGTCGGCGATCTCGACCAGGCGGCCCTGAACGTCCTCGAGGGACTGGTGGAATACTTCGCGCATCGCGGTACCTTCCGTCGGCGGCACGGCACAGGGACGTCCCGCTACCTCCCGGGATTGTTTCCAGCGAAGATGAACGAACGGTGCCGTGACAGTGAATAGTAACGTTCGGCTTCGGCATCCACCGCCTGAACGGCCGGTGACGCCGTGACCTCGCCTTTACTCTGGTGACATGGAACCACCGCAGCTCTCGCTGCTCGCGCTCCTCGTCGGGCTTGTGCTCGGGGGCGGCATCGTCGGCCTCGTGGTCGGCGCCCTGCGAGCGAGGGATCGGTCGCTCGCGCAGACGACCGCGGACCTCCCCGAGGGGGTCGAGGCCATGCTCGGAGCGATGGACGACCCCGCTTTCGTGTGCGACATGTCGTCGACGGTCCTGGCCCTGTCCTCGTCCGCCGGGGTGTTCGGCCTGGTCGCCGGAGAAGTGATCGCCAGCGATGAGCTGCGACGGGTCGCCCGCGCCGCACGCGACTCGGGCGCATCGGTGAGCGAGAACCTCCGCCTGCGCCGAGGGGCCGCTCCCGCGGAGCCGCGTCTCGTCGCGGTCCGGGCAACCCCGATCTCTCCGCGGCTGGCGCTCCTCGTCTTACGCGACATCACCGAGCGCGAGCGCGTCGAAGAGATGCGCCGCGACTTCGTGGCGAACACCAGTCACGAGCTCAAGACCCCCGTCGGCGCGGTGAGCCTGCTGGCCGAGGCGATCGAGTCCGCCGCCGACGACCCCGAGCAGGTGCGCTACTTCTCGTCGCGCCTGCAAGCGGAGGTCACGCGGCTGGGTGCTCTGGTCAATCGCATCCTGAGTCTGTCCCGCCTGCAGGCGTCGGACGAGTTGCGCGACGTCCGCGACGTCTCGATCGACGAAGTCGTGACCTCGGCGGTCGAGGCGTATGCGATGGCCGCGGACTCCGCGCAGGTGACGGTGGTGCGCGGCGGCACCAAGGGTCTGTGGGTGCGCGGCGAGCCGCAGATCCTCACCGAGGCTCTCGGCAACCTCGTGGCCAACGCGATCGCCTACTCGCCGAGCGGCTCCAAGGTCGGCGTCGGCGTGAAGCTCGACGACACGGTCGTCGAGATCGCGGTCACCGACCGCGGCATCGGCATCCCCGAGGCCGACCAGCACCGGGTGTTCGAACGCTTCTACCGCGCCGACCAGGCACGATCGCGTCGCACCGGAGGCACCGGGCTCGGCTTGTCGATTGTCAAGCACGCCGTCCAGCGCCACGGCGGCGAGGTGCGGTTGTGGTCGCGCCCCGACCGCGGATCGACCTTCACCATCCGCCTGCCCCTGTCCGAGGCACCCGACCTCGAACCCGCCCGCGCGAAGCCGGGACGCAAGAGCCGCAAGGCCGCTTCCGTCCCGCGTCCCGCCCCCAAGAACGGAGACCCCGTATGACCCGCGTTCTGATCGTCGAGGACGAGCCGGACCTCGCCGACCCGCTGGCCTATCTGCTGCGGCGGGAGGGATACGAGGTCGAGATCGCCGAGGACGGCGCGCTCGCCCTGTCGGCCTTCCACGATCGCGGAGCCGACATCGTGCTGCTCGACCTGATGCTGCCGGGGATGCCGGGCACGGAAGTGTGCCGTCAGCTCCGGCTGTCGTCGCACGTGCCGATCATCATGCTGACCGCGAAGGACTCCGAGGTCGACATCGTCGTGGGTCTCGAGCTCGGGGCGGACGACTACGTGACCAAGCCGTACTCGACGCGCGAGCTCCTCGCGCGCATGCGCGCGGTCCTGCGGCGCCGGACGCCGGATGACGCCGATCTCGACGATCGCATCCTCAGCGGAGGGCGCGTGACCCTCGACATCGACCGGCACACGGTGGCGGTGGACGGCAACGAGATCAACATGCCGTTGAAGGAATTCGAGCTGCTCGAGGTCCTCATGCGCAACGCGGGGCGCGTGCTCACGCGCGGCCAGCTCATTGATCGCGTGTGGGGGACCGACTACTTCGGCGACACGAAGACCTTGGACGTGCACATCAAGCGCATCCGGTCGCGGATCGAGCAGAGCCCCAGCGAGCCGGCGATGCTCGTCACCGTTCGAGGGCTCGGCTACCGCTTCGAGTCCTGAGGCGACAAAAGGGGAAGGCGCCGCGTGAGAACGTCGGCGCCTTCCTCGTTGGTCGAGAAGTCGACCGGTTACGGCGTGGGGGTCGGCGTCGGGACGCTGGGCGTCGACGTCGAGCTCGGCATCGGGATCGGAGTTGCCGTGACCGTCGGGTACGGAGTCGGCGCGAGGGTGCTGAGGTACTGCACGGCACCGTCCAGGACGGGCACCTGCATGAGGGCGCCCTCGCCGTCGCCGGACTGGAAGTACACGGGGATCGTGGAGCCGGGAACGGCGTCGATTCCCTCGAGGCGGAGGGGCTCCACGCCGTTGGCGAGATCGCCGAGGCTGAGGGTGCTGCTGGCCGGGACCTTGACGGAAGCACGGACCGCCGAGGAGCCTTCGCCGACCTCGACGCGTAGGGTCTGCGGCTCGCTCGTGGAGTTGACGACGGCGGCGACGAAGTTTCCGAGCTCGCCGTCCTCGTCGGCCACGATCAGCGCGTTGCGCACGTCGAGCGGACCGGAGGCCGCGGGGACGTTCACGCCGTCAGAAGCGGAGTAGTCGATCGTCGTCGCCTGCGGCGCGAGGATGTTGCAACCCGTCGTGCCCAGCACGACAGCGGCACCTACGGCGATGGACGCGATCAGGCGCGATTTCACGGATCCTCCCAGGACGACAGACGGCACGCCCCCATCCTACGGGGTCGGCGCGCCGCGGTCGGCTCGACCACGCGTGCGGACGTGCGTCGCGCGGGCGAGATGCGCGCGTGAGAGAGGCGTCGGCCAGGAGGGCGGAACCTTAGCGTATGACTGCCTGTGGTATCCTGGATGTTGCCGAAAGGACATAACTCCATGCTTTTTGAGGTTGGCGAGACCGTCGTTTACCCGCACCATGGCGCGGCCACGATCATCGAGGTCAAAGAACGCGTCATCAAGGGCGAGACGAAGAAATACCTGAAGCTGAACGTCACGCAAGGCGACCTCGTGATCGAGGTCCCGGCTGACAACGTCGACCTGGTCGGCGTTCGCGACGTCATCGGCAAAGAGGGTCTCGATCGCGTCTTCGACGTGCTGCGCGCACCGTTCACCGAAGAGCCCACCAACTGGTCTCGTCGCTACAAGGCGAACCTCGAGAAGTTGGCCTCGGGCGATGTCATCAAGGTGAGCGAGGTCGTCCGCGACCTGTGGCGCCGCGACCAGGATCGCGGACTCTCCGCGGGCGAGAAGCGCATGCTGGCCAAGGCCCGCCAGATCCTCGTGTCCGAGCTTGCTCTGGCCGAGAAGACCGACGAAGACCGCGCGAGCGTCGTGCTCGACGAGGTCCTCGCGTCCTGAGACGCTTCATCGCCCGTCGCTCGCTCCGAGCGGCGGGCGATGCCCGCGCTAGCGTAGGGGAGTGACCCCCTCGCCTTCTCCGCGCCTCGCAGTCATCGTCGTCGCCGCCGGCTCCGGAACCCGTCTGAACGGGGGAGCGCCCAAGGCGTTCGTCGCCCTCGATGACCGCGCGATCCTGGAGCATTCCCTGGACGGGGTGTTCGCCGCCCCGTCCGCGCACGTCGTGGTCGTCGTTCCCGACGGTTACGAGGATGCCGCGCGCACCGCCGCCGGAGGCCGCGGCGGGCGGGTGCACGTCGTCGTCGGGGGGCGCACCCGGCAGGAATCGGTCGCCGCCGGTCTCGCGGTCCTCGAGCCGAGCGTCGAGTTCGTTCTCGTGCACGACGCGGCCCGCGCGTTGACCCCCGTCGCCGTCTTCGAGAGGGTCATCGACGCCCTCGAGCAGGGTGCGCCGGCGGTCATTCCGGCGGTCCCCGTCGTCGACACGATAAAGCGCGTCGACGATGACGGCATCATCGTGGCCGCGGTCGACCGGTCGGAGCTCGCCGCGGCCCAGACGCCTCAGGGCTTCCGTCGCGATGTCCTCGAGGCGGCGGTCGTCGCGGCTGACGCCGACCACACGGACGACGCCGCCCTCGTCGCGGCAGCTGGTCACACGGTCGTCACGGTCGCGGGCGATGCGAACTCGTTCAAGATCACCACCGCCCCCGACCTCGAGCGCGCCCGAGGCCTCGTCGCCCCGCGCCACGCGATGATCCCTCGCATCGGCATCGGGACCGATGTCCACGGCTTCGGGGGAGAAGGCACCCTCTGGCTCGCGGGTCTCGAGTGGCCCGGCGAACAGGCCCTCTCCGGTCACTCCGACGGCGACGCCGTCGCGCACGCGATCGTCGACGCGCTCCTGGCCGCTGCGGGGCTGGGCGACATCGGCACGCACTTCGGCACGGATCGGCCCGAGTTCTCGGGTGCCCACGCCGAGGCCTTCCTGTCGCACACCGTCGAGTTGCTGGCGGCCGCCGGCTGGCGGGTGGGGAACGTCTCGGTGCAGGTGCAGGCGAACCGCCCGCGCTTCGCCGCTCGCCGTGTCGAGAGCGAGCGGGCTCTGTCGGCAGCACTCGGCGGAGCGCCGGTGTCGGTGAGTGCGACGACGACGGACGGCCTGGGATTCACCGGCCGCACCGAGGGCGTCGCCGCGTTCGCGACCGCCCTGGTCGTCCCCCTCTAGAGCTCCCGCATCATGAACGTCGACAGCGGATCGGGCGCGTAGGGCGCGAACGGCGGGCACTCCGCGAAACCCTCGCTCGCATAGAGACGACGAGCGGCGACGAACTCCTCGGTGCTTCCCGTCTCCAACCACAGACTCCGGATGCCGCGCGCCCGCGCCTCGACCATGAGGTGCCGCACGAGTGCTCGTCCGATCCCCTGTCCGAGGAAGCGCTCGTCGACGCGCATCGACTTGATCTCGGCGCGCTCGTCGCTCAGGGCGGATAGCGCCCCGATGCCGGCGAGCTCGCCGTCGACCCACGCGGACCACAGCTGTACCCCGTCGCCCGCGAGCCGGTCGAGGTCGTAGGCGTGCACGCTCTCGGGCGGGGTGTTCGCGAGCATCCCGCCGAGGTGAGCGGCGACCAGCGCACGGGTCGCCGCGCCGGTCAGGTCGTCGGGTCGGATTTCGAGGGACACGACTCGACCGTAGCGTCCCCGTGTTTCCGGCTCGGGTCGCGGTCAGGGGCGGCCGGTAGGCTAGGGCGGTGACTGTTCGGCTGTACGACACGAGAGCGCAGGCCCTGCGCGACTTCGCTCCTCTCGACCCCTCGAACGTCACGGTCTACGTCTGCGGCCCCACCGTGCAGTCGGGCCCGCACATCGGTCATGTGCGCGCGGCCCTCGCGTTCGATCTGCTCCGCCGCTGGCTCGCCCACCGGTACGGCCGGGTGACCTTCGTCCGCAACGTCACCGACATCGACGACAAGGTGCTCGCGAACGCCACCGCCACCGAACCGTGGTGGGCGCTCGCCTACCGCATGGAGCTCGAATTCTCGCGCGCCTACGCGGCCATCGGCATCCTGCCCCCCACATACGAACCGCGGGCGACCGCCTCCGTGACGCAGATGCAGGAGTTGATCGCCGAGCTCATCGAGCGGGGTCACGCGTACGCCGCCGCCGGCGACGTCTACTTCGACGTGCGGTCCTGGCCCGCGTACGGCGAGCTGACCCGGCAGAGCCTGGATGCCATGGAGCCCGCCGCCGATGCCGACCCTCGGGGCAAGCGGGACCCGCGCGACTTCGCCCTCTGGAAGGGGGCGAAGGACGACGAGCCCGCTTCGGCCACCTGGGCGTCGCCCTGGGGAGCGGGCCGGCCGGGCTGGCATATCGAGTGCTCGGCGATGTCGCGCCGCTACCTCGGTCCGGAGTTCGACATCCACGGGGGCGGTCTCGACCTGCGCTTCCCCCACCACGAGAACGAGATCGCCCAGTCCACCGCGGCGGGCGACGCGTTCGCGCGGTACTGGGTGCACAACGGGCTCGTGACCGTCGATGGGCAGAAGATGTCGAAGTCGCTGGGCAACTTCACGCTCGCGTCCGACGTGCTGGCCGAGAACGATCCCCGCGTGGTGCGTTATGCGCTGGCCGCGGCGCATTACCGGTCGAACCTCGACGTTTCCGATCGCGCCTTCGCCGAGGCGGCCAGCGCCCTGGGCCGCATCGCGACGTTCCGCCAGCGCGTGCTGCGCGCCGCCGGGGCCGACCCCACCGTGATCCTTCCCGGGGACGTCCCCGAGACGTTCGCCGCCGCCATGGACGACGACCTCAGCGTTCCTCAGGCCCTCGCCGTGGTGCACGAGACGGTGCGCGCCGGTAACGTCGCCCTCGATGCGGGCGACCTCGACGCCGGCGTCGCGGCCCATCGCTCCGTCGCCGCGATGCTCGGCATCCTGGGACTGGATGCCGACGAGCCCGCGGTCGCGACAGGATCGAGCGAGACCGCTCTCGACGCCCTCGTGCAGACGATGATCACTCAGCGCGCTCAGGCGCGCGCCGACAAGGACTGGGCGGCGGCCGATCGCATCCGTGATGCCATCGCCGCCGCAGGAATCACGCTGGAGGACACTCCGGCCGGAACACATTGGAGTATCGATGGCTAAGCCTGGACGCCCGGGAGCACGCAACCCCGGAAAGAAGAAGGGTCCCCTGAAGGGCACCGGCGGGCACTCCCGCAAGGCGCTCGAAGGTCGGGGTCCCACCCCGAAGGCGGAGGACCGCGCCTGGCACCCCGCCGGCAAGCGCAAGGCCGCCGAGGAGCGGTACGCCGCCGCCGGCGGCAAGGGCCGCCCCGGCGTCCGCGCGGTCGGGAGCAACTCCAACCGGAAGAGCCCGAAGGCCTCGGACGACACCGAGACCGTCACCGGCCGTAACTCAGTGCTCGAGGCGCTGCGCGCGAAGATCCCCGCCACGGCCTTCTACATCGCCCAGCGCGTCGAGATGGATGACCGCGTCAAGGAGATGCTGTCGATCGCGACGAACCGGGGCATCCCCGTCCTCGAGGTCACGCGGCCCGAGCTGGACCGCATGGCCGGTTTCGACGGCGTCCACCAGGGCGTCGCGCTCAAGGTGCCGCCGTACACCTACGCGCACCCGCAGGACCTGCTCGAGCAGATCATCGACCGCGGCGAGGTTCCGCTTCTCGTGGCGCTCGACGGCGTCACCGACCCGCGCAACCTCGGGGCGATCATCCGCTCCACCGGGGCGTTCGGCGGTCAGGGGCTCATCCTTCCGCAGCGCCGCTCCGCGAGCGTCAACTCCGCCGCGTGGAAGACCAGCGCCGGCGCCGCCGCGCGCATCCCGGTGGCCCTGGCGGCCAACCTCACCGCGACGCTCAAGGAGTTCAAGAAGCAGGGCGTGTTCGTGCTTGGTCTCGCCGGTGACGGCGATGTCTCGCTGCCGGCGCTCGAGCTCGCCGACCGTCCCGTCGTGATCGTCGTGGGGTCCGAGGGCAAGGGGCTCTCGCGCCTGGTCACCGAGACGTGCGACCAGGTCGTGTCGATCCCGATCTCGACCGCGACCGAGTCCCTGAACGCCGGGATCGCGGCATCCGTGGCCCTGTACCAGGTGTCGACGCTCCGCGCCGCCCACTGAACCGCTGAGAGAGGAACGCTCATGACCCGTATCGCCGTCATCGGTGGCACCGGCTACGCCGGCAGCCACATCGTCGCCGAGGCCGTCCGCCGCGGACACACCGCCGTCTCGATCGCCCGGTCGGTTCCCTCCGAGCGCCTCGAGGGGGCGACCTATCTCGAGGGCACCGTCCTCGATGTCCCCGGTCTCGTGGCCCAGCTGGAAGGCGTCGACGTCGTCGTGTCGGCCGTGGCTCCCCGTGGCGATATGGAGGGCAAGCTCCGCCCCGCGATCGCCGAGCTCGTCGCTGCGCTGCCCGACAACGTCCGCGTGGGCGTCGTTGGCGGCGCGGGCGGCTCGCTCGTCGCCGAGGGCGGCCCGCGCCTGATCGACACCGACGGGTTCGCCGAGGAGTACAAGCCCGAAGCGCGCGAGGCCATCGACATCCTCGAGGACCTCCAGGCCGACGACACCGGCCGCGACTGGTTCTACGTGCACCCCGCCGGCGGGTTCGGCTCGTGGGCTCCGGGCGAGCGCACCGGCAGCTACCGCGACGGGGGCGACGTGCTCGTCGTCGACGCCGACGGGAACTCCTTCATCGGCGGTGCCGACTTCGCGATCGCGGTCCTCGACGAGATCGAGAACCCGAAGCACACGCGCGAGCGCTTCACCGTCGGTTACTGACGCTCGCTCCACGCTGAAGGCCGTGGCATCCCGGATCGATTCCGGATGCCACGGCCTTCCTCATGTGCGGGTGTGGCCTCAGACCAGGTCGCGCCAGTCCACCACGTCGGTGTCGGTCGTGGGCACCTCGCCGGTGGCGGGGGCATCCGCATCGGAGATCGTCGGGAGCGACATCGTGTCGGTCGGCGGGCCCATGACGGTGGCTTCGTCTCGGCGGTGGCGCAGAACGTCGTCGATGTAGGACGTCACGACCTCCGCGAGGGGCACGGAACGTCCGCGCGCCTGCGACATGTACCAGCGGTGCTCGAGCACCTGGTGGAACACCTCGGCCGGCTCGAGCTTCGCGCGCAGGTCGAACGGGATCGACATCACGATCGGCTCGAAGACGCGGGTCAGCCACTCGTGGGCGACCATCTCCTCGTCCGCGCCCAGCCGTGAGACGCGGGCGCGGAACTCGTCGAGGTCGTTCAGCAGGCGGCGGGCCTGATTCTCTTCGACGTCGAGACCGGTCAGGCGCAGCAGTCGGCGCTGGTGGTGGCCGGCGTCGACGACCTTGGGCTGGATCGACACCCGGGTGCCGTCGCTCGTCGTGCTCATCGACATCTCGCCGATGTCGAAGCCGAGGGCGTTGAGCCGGTGCACGCGTTCGGTGATGCGCCACGACTCGTCGACCGCGAACGACTCCTTGTCGGTGAGCGCGCCCCACAGCGAGTGGTACGACGATACGAGACCGTCGGCGATGGCGACGGCATCCAGTCCGCCTTCCAGACGTCCGCCGGCCTCGAGGTCCATGATCTCGCCGGCGATGTTCGTCCGCGCGATGTCGAGGTCGTGGGCGCGCTGTCCGGGGCTGAGGCGATTGCCGTGCAGCTCGCCCGTCTCGGCGTCGACGAGGTAGGCCGCGAATTCGCCCGCATCGCGACGGAACAGGGTGTTCGACAGGGATACGTCGCCCCAGTAGAAACCGACGTTGTGCAGGCGCACCAGGAGGACGGCGAGAGCGTCGACGAGGCGGGTCGCGGTGTGGGGGCGGAGGACTTGCGTGAACAGGGCGCGGTAGGGGAGCGAGAAGCGCAGGTGCGCGGTCACCAGCGCGGCGGGGAGCGGACGACCGGAGGCGTCGGTACGACCGGCGATGACGGCGATGCGGTCGACGCAGGGGGCATCGAGCCGGTCGAGGTTGCCGAGCATGTCGTACTCGCGGCGAGCCATCTCTTCGGTGGTCTCTTTGATCGCGACGACGCGGCCCGACAGGTTCGCGAAGCGGACGAGGTGGCGGGAGATGCCCTTGGGGAGCGCGACGATGTGGTTGCTCGGCCAGTCGGCGAGTCCCGTGGACCACGGGAGTTGGAGCAGCCCCGGATCGACGGCGCTGGCGGTGATGCGGAGGGATTCGGACACGGTTTCTCCGGGAAAACAGGTGCGGCGCGTCTTCGTCCCGTGACAGGTCAGGAACGAAGACGCGCCGCAGCGGTGCGTCGATCAGGCCGAGGCGATGGCCTTGTCGGTCAGGCGGTCGCCCGAGGTCGCGTCGAAGACGTGGACGTGTCCGGGGACGGGCGCCAGCACGACGGTTTCGCCGGCGTTCGGGTGACGACGGCCGTCGACACGGGCGACCAGGTCGGTGCGCTTGCCGTTGACGTCGGTGTGACCGTAGAGGTAGCCGTCGGCGCCGAGCTCCTCGACCAGGTCGACGACGACCGAGAGGCCACGGCCGTCGGCCGGGGCGACCTGGATGTCCTCGGGACGGACACCGATGGTGACCTCGGAGCCGTTCGCCTTGCCGATGACGTCGGCCTCGACGGGAACGACGAGGTCACCGAAGCGGACGCCGCCCTCGGCCAGGTCGGCCGAGAACAGGTTCATGGCGGGCGAGCCGATGAAGCCGGCGACGAAGACGTTCTTCGGCTTCTCGTACAGGTCGCGCGGGGTGCCGACCTGCTGGAGGAGGCCGTCCTTGAGTACGGCGATGCGGTCACCCATGGTGAGCGCCTCGGTCTGGTCGTGCGTGACGTAGACCGTGGTGACGCCCAGGCGACGCTGCAGCGAAGCGATCTGGGTGCGCGTCTGGACGCGGAGCTTGGCGTCGAGGTTCGACAGCGGCTCGTCCATGAGGAACACCTGGGGCTGACGGACGATCGCGCGGCCCATGGCGACGCGCTGACGCTGACCACCGGAGAGGGCCTTCGGCTTGCGGGTCAGGTACTCCTCGAGGTCGAGGAGCTTGGCGGCCTCGAGGACGCGGGCGGCGCGCTCTTCCTTGCCCACGCCGGCGATCTTGAGCGCGAAGCCCATGTTCTCGGCGACGGTCATGTGCGGGTACAGCGCGTAGTTCTGGAAGACCATGGCGATGTCACGGTCCTTGGGGGGCACGTCGGTGACGTCGCGGTCTCCGATGAGGATGCGGCCCGAGTTGACCTCTTCGAGGCCGGCCAGCATGCGCAGCGACGTGGACTTTCCGCAGCCGGAGGGGCCGACCAGGACCAGGAACTCGCCGTCGGCGACCTCGAGGTTCAGCTTGTCGACCGCGGCACGGGTGCCACCGGGGTACAGGCGGGTTGCGTTGTCAAATGTGACGGACGCCATCTTTTCTTCTCCTTCACCGGCAGGTACGTGCCGGACGATCCGTAGTGAATGGAATGAGCGGGGGCGACCCCGCACGCCCGACATTGGACGCAGGGTCAGTATGCCATGCGTCTGGGCTTTTCTCAGCCAGCCTGGCTAGCATCGATGCTCGTTCGCCCCAACCCGAGCGTTCCCCAGATTTGTTGCGGCACTTCGCGTGCCCGAGAGGTTCCATGTCCAACGACCAGACGCCGAATGTGCCCGCCGAACGCGATCGTCGCGAGGCGGTGCGTGAGAAGGCGCAGCAGGTGAAGGCACGCCAGGCTCGGCTGCGCATCCTTCGTCGCTCGGCGATCGGCGTGGGTGCCATCGCTGTCGTGGCGGTGGGCGCGGTCGCCGTGACGTACGCGCTGTCGTCGAACGGCTCGCGTCCCCAGGCGCTCCCGAACGCGGCATCCGACGATGGATTCCTCGTCTCGAGCGCGACCGGGATCGCCGACCCTCTGGCCACCCAGACCGTCGACGGCGACGCGTCGACGCTCGCGGCGGGGGCGACTCCGACTCCGGATGCCGCGACCACCCCCACTCCGTCGCCGACGACGACGGCCGCGCCCGTCGACATCCGCGTCTACGTCGACTACCTCTCCACAGAGGCTCGCGAGTTCCAGGTGGCCAACGCCGAGCAGCTCTCGAAATGGGTCGACGAGGATGCCGCGACGCTCACGTACTACCCGGTGGCGATGCTCACCTCGAAGTCGAACGGCACGAAGTACAGCCTCCGCGCCGCCGGGGCCTCGGCCTGCGTCGCGACTCACGCGTCGGACCGGTTCTTCGCCTTCAACCACGAGCTGCTGACGAACCAGCCCGCCGTGGACTCCGAGGGCTACAGCGACCAGCAGCTCGCCGACATGGCTCAGGGAGCCGGGGTCAGCGACGTCGACACGGTGCGCTCGTGCATCGAGGACGAGACCTACACCGGGTGGGCGAAGGCCGCGACCGATCGCGCCATCAAGAGCCTGCCCGACACGAAGGGCCTCGCGCTCACGACGCTGCCGACTGTCCTCGTCAACGGCACCCCGTACGTCGGCCACATGGACGACCCGAAGGAGTTCGCGCAGTTCGTCCTGACGATCGACAGCAACGCGTACTACTCGACGGCGACCCCCACGCCGACGGCGACACCGACGACCACGCCCGCGGGCTGAGCCCGCCCCGCCGTGCGCGGGGGAGGGCGCCGCGGATCGCTAGACTTGGTGGTCTGCCGGCTTGGCGCAATTGGTAGCGCACCGTACTTGTAATACGGGGGTTGCAGGTTCAAGTCCTGTAGCCGGCACCGACGATCCGGGCTGACCGGACGGCGTCACGCCGTTCGGCGGCTCGCGAGCCGACAGCCCCACACCGTTGCGTGTCGAACAATCTCGCGGATACGTTGGGGCGGATGCCAGAGCGTGTTTCGGATCGGGTGCGGAGGCTCCTGGTGGAGCAGCCGGACATCGTCGTACGCTTCACCGCCGCCATCGCGCCGGAGAGCTTCCACCATGCGGTTCGGCCGAACGGTGCGGTGCTGTTCCTCCATCCGGTTCACCGCGAGCTGGTCGAGCAACTGCGCGGCTAGCGGCCGTCCGCCACCCCTGGTCAGGTCGCCCGACGGAGGCGAGGATGGTCGTATGGGTTTCCTCGATCGATGGCGGCAGAACAAGGCGGACGCGGCATCCGGAGATGCGGATTCCTCCGTGGAACTGGGACCGGGAGAAGACACTTTCGCGGGACATGTGTTCGATGCTCTCGGCATCGACCCCGTCGTGATCGGGGAGCCGATCGGGGGGTCCGTCCTCGTCGTCGAGAAGCGCGTCCCTGACGGGCCGATCGTCGTCATGACCTCGGGGGCATCGAGGCTCCCGACAGATTCCGGTGAACAGGTCGAGCTGGCGGTCGAGGTCGTCGACGGGCAGCAGGGCGCTGCGCGGGTCGCGCTGTCGATCGTGTGCGACGACATCGCCGCCCATCGTCGCGTGCCACCGGTGGGCGCCCCCTGGCGCAACGACCAGGCCTTCCTCAACGGCACGCGCATCTCGGCGATCCTGGCCACACCGTCGCGCTGGGGCGCACCGTTCGACGAGGTGCGTTCCGCCGATGGAGCGCTCCGGGGGCACGTGCGTACCCTGCGACTTCTCACCGATGCCGAGGCTGCCACGGCGTCGGCGTTCGGGTGGGACGCGCTCGTGGACAAGGCGGGGAGCATCGACGCGTTCCTGGATGTCACACGCGGCGATGTGGTGGAGAGCCCGGGGCTGCCCGGAAACGCACCGGTCTTCGTGACGAAGCTCCACGCGGAGCACCCGCCCCGGTGGGTCACCTTCACGGGGGGTTCGCTGGAGTCCGTCACGGGGTTGGAGTCCCAGGAGTTCATGGACGATGCCGCGAACCACGAGATCTGGTCGGTCGAGTCGTTCCTCGCGCGTTTTCCCCAGGTCGCGGGCTTCGCGCGACAGGCGAGACCCGGTCAGACGGCGCTGTTCGCCGATGATTCCGGGGCCTACACGATCGAGGAAGGCTGATGCCCGAGGACGCCCCCGCCTCGTCGACCTCTACGACATCGACAACCCCGAGGTCCGGACCGCGCCGTCTACCGGGCGCTCGCCGACGACCGGGACGCCCGATCGATCCTCGACCTCGGGTTCGGGTGGGCCTGCTCACCGTGAGCCTCGCGCGCGCATGACGTCTTCTCGGTGACCGGGGACACGGTCATCGAGACGAAGCCCCTCGACGTCCGCGACCGCGCTGAGGTCGAGCGCGACCTGAGCGTGGTCGGGTTCGAGGTGGAGAGCATCAGCGGCGATGCGGACGGCACCCCGGTCGACGGCGTGGCCCAGCTGATGATCTTCGTCGCACGGGCTCGCTGAACCCGCCCCGGTGAGCTCTTCGCCCACTGTTCACACGATCGGAACGTCGCCGATGCCGGCCCCGGCGTCGACCGTGGCATCCTCCCGTGGAGGAGGAACCTCATGTCTCGTGCTCGCCTCGTCACCCACGCGTACCGCTACCCCGAGGGGTGGCAGGAGGTGAAGCGCGAGCGCCTCACTCGCGAGTACGCCCGGGAGCTGATCGCGCAGGGCTTCACGCTCATCCGAGCCCGACGCGGATTCTTCGACGTGCGGGAGGTCTCGCTCAGCTGGTACGTCGCCTGAGGTGCCGAACCGGGTCCGTCTCGCGGGGGAGGTGCGCGCGGAGACGCGTCGTTACCGTCGGGGGATGGAGACCAAGCACTCGGACAATTCGGCGTTCGTCTGGATCGCCATCCCGTTCTTCTCGCTCGCCGTCACGATGGGTCTGGTCATGCACAACTGGGCGATCGGCCTGCCGTTCGCCGTCCTTGCCGTGACCTTCCTCGTGATCGGCTGCTCGGGCATGTTCACGTCGGGCACACGCGGCGGGGTCGAGAAGGAGGAAGGCGACTCGACCGTCACGTGAGCGAGAGATTCGGAAGTGCCTGACCGACGCTTTTCAACGCGAGGCGAGCAGCGTGCCATCCCGCCATTCCGTGCACACCCGCGCCCGGGGGAGCTGCCGCCGAGCACAGATACACACCGGGCAGCGGGGTGCGCCAGGGGAGCCCTGTCGACGTCGGACGCGTCAGCAACTGGGCGGCATCCACTCGACCTCCCAGAACATCGCCGCCGACGAAGTTCGTGTTGAGGCCGGCGAAGAACGTCGCCGGGCGGGATTCGCGGTGCACGATCAGATCTCGGAAGCCGGGGGCGAAGTTCTCGATGCGCGAGGTGATGACCTCGGCGGCGTCGAAGGCCGAGCCGTTGGGGACATGGGCGTACGTCCACACGATTTCGTTATCGGATCCGGCGGGGAGCCTGGTGCGGTCGAGCCGCGTCGGCTGAGACAGTAGCACGTAGGGCTTCGCCGATAGGTGACCGCGGCGTGCGGCCTTTTCGGCTCGGGAGACCTCCCGCTCCGGTCCGCCCAGGTGGACGGTGCCGGCCTCGCGCAGACGCGTATCGCTCCACGGGATGGGACCGGACAACACGAAATCCACTTTCGACGCCCCGTTGCCGTACCGATAACGCCCGAGAGCGGCACGGTAGCGGTTGGAGATGGTGGATGCCGCGATGTCGGCGAACCCTCTCGGGCCCGTGTCGAAGAATGCCGCGTCGCCCGGCTGCCACACGTCTCGGATGTCGGTGACCCGGTGCCCCACCACGACGCGGCCACCGTGCGCCACGAGGTCGTCGACGAGGGCGCTCGCGATCGCGTGTGCGCCACCGACGGGTATGGGCCAGCCGGTGGCGTGGGCTTCGGCGGCGAGGACCGCACCGACGAAGCGTGCAGCCAGTGACCCGAAGGGCGCCGCACCGTGCGCCACCGCGCCCGCGGCCAAGGCACGTGCTTCTCCGCGGAGCGTCGAGAACCCCACGGTGGCCGTTGCGAGGGAGAGAGCCGCGAAAGCGGTCGCGAGGCTGGGGGTGATCTCGAGGCCGCTCAATGCGCGTACCCCGTCGATGTGGCGAACGAGAGGCCGCATGGCCATCCGCCAACCTTCCCCGGTCCGGCCGAGCTCGTCCGCGGTGCGGTCGAGGTCGCGATAGGCGACGGCGGAACGGCCGACGAGCGCGTGCGCGAACGAGATGTCCGGCAGGTGGAACTCGATCCGGCGGTGAAGTTCGAAAGAGCGGAAGAAGGTCGAGGCGAGAGCCATCGGGTGGACGGCGGAGGCGACGTCGAACGTGCCCTCTGCGCCGTCGAAGGCATCGGTACGGAGACCGCCTCCGGCCTTGTCCGCGCTTTCGAAGACGGTCACATCGTGGCCGGCACGGGCCATGATGACCGCAGCGGCGAGGCCATTCGGTCCGCTGCCGACGACGCTGACCCTCATGCGTTCGTGCCGTCCAGCTGAGGCGACCAGGCGCCGGGTGGAGCGGTCGGTCGGAGACGCCGGAAGATCCAGACGACGACGGGCGAGAAGAACACCGCGTAGACGAGCGAATAATCGATGAAGGAGATATCGAGCGTGAGGTAGACGCCGATATGGAAGCCGGTCAACAGGACCAACCAGCACCGGTAGATCAGCGGAGCGAGCACGGTGAAGAGGAGAAGCCCCTCGGCGGCGATCGTGGCGTAGTCGAGAGCTTTCCAGAAAAGATCCACGTCGATCGGCAGCAACCACGCACCAAGCGGGCCCGGTTTGTCTCCCCAGGCGATGTCTCGCGCGATGTAGCCGCGTGTCGCCTGTCGCGATGGGTCGAGCCATCCGCCGAGCAGCTTGGGGAGCGCAGCGGAGAGCATTGCCCATCCGATGGTGATGCCGAAAAGAAGCACGGGCATTCCCCTCGCGGGGAGTGCGGAGAGCCCGCGTCGTTTGCGGATCAGGCTGTCGAGAGACCACCAACGGCCCCACCCGGCGAACGCCAGGAAGACGGGCACGATCTCGAAGAGGATGAAGTGATCGACCTTCGAGAAGGAATAGGACAAACCGGATGCGGTGATCATCGTCGCCGTGAGAAGGATCGACACCGGCACGGTCAGGATTCCGAGGACGAGAAGCACTGCCAGCACGAAGCGGATGACCGAGACAGCGACTAGCACCTCGATCGAGGGGACCGAGGAGATGAAGCTGAAGAGGCCCGCGCGCGGGTTCAGGAAGTCCTCGGGCACGGCCGCGATCCATAAGAGATCGACGGGGAAGAAGATGATCCACAACCCATAGGCGATCCGCAGCGCGGCGAGGAATCGACCATCGGGGCGGTAGGAGTCGACCGCTCGGTCGATGAGGCCTTCGGCCAGACGGATCACAGGGGCACCTGGGTCCATTCGCACGGCTGTTGATCGGAAACGCGTGCATCGTCGTTGTGGACGAGGGCCTCCTGCCAGCAGAAACGGATCTCGGTGGCATCGGTGCGTCCAGTCACGGCTTCGACTCGCTCGCGGAGCCACGAGTGGACCTGGGGCGACCACTGGTGTGCGCTGGTGGGACCGAACGCATAATCGAGAGTGGGGCGAGCGGTCGAGAACCTCATCGTCTCCATGACCGCGAGCGGATCGATCTCTTGAGAGCTCCCATCGGAGAAGTCGACGGAGCCCTTGACGAAGGTCACCGGCAAGGTGCCCTTCGCGCTTGAGGCGGCTGCGAAGGCGGGCATCCGTATGACGGGGTAGGGCTCGGGCCACACACGGAACGAGTAGAACCCCTGGGCGGTGAGAAGGGTGAGGGCGACGACGACGATGATCAAGCCGTTTCTTCGCCGCTTCTGCTCATTCGACGCCACAGTATGTGTCCATATGCTTCCCCCGGCCCCCCGACTGTTCGCCCGAAAGCGTATCAGCGTGTCACCCGCGCCACGTAGGATCGGCGCGTGGGGGAGACGAGCGTGAGGCGGCGGGTCGCATGGTTCGTGGGCGGTACCGTCGCCGCGGTTGCGCTGGTCGCTGCGGGCGCGGTGGCCGTACGGATCTCGCCCGGTTCCGCCCCCCTGGTGGTTGCGCGTGACGATGACGGTGTGGCCACGGTATTGGTCAGCGGCGACTCCCTCGCGGGGGCCTTCTTCGCCAGCACTCCGGAGCAGGGCTTCGTGAACCTCGTCTCCGACGCCCTCGGGCCCGTGCAGATCACGGAGGCTGCGCAAGCTCACCAGACGTTGACGACGGTGGCCGCGATCACGGATGTCCCTTCCGACGTGGACGTCGCGATCATCGAGCTCGGAACGAACGACGTGGGAGAACAGACCCCTCTCGACGACTTCGATGCCCAGTATGGGGCGCTTCTCGATCGGATTCGTGCGTCGTCGCCGGACGCCGCGATCGTCTGCCTCGGTACCTGGACCGGATGGGGCGGCGACTACGACCGGGCGATCGAGAGCGCGTGCGTCGATCATGAGGGACGCTATGTGCCGCTCGGGGGCCTCTTCCGCGACGCCGCGAACCGCGGGCCGGAGGGGCGCCCCACGTTCCTCGGCACGGGCGACGACTTCCATCCCAACGACCTCGGCCATCGAGCGATCGCGAACGCGATCCTCGCCGTGCTGAAGCGCTGACGCCTCAGCGCAGCGCCACGCGCCACCACGCGACGCCGTGCGCGGGGAGGGTGCGACCGGGACGCAGAGAGATGTGCGCGCCCTCGATGAGGTCGACCGCGTCGGGCGCGAGTCCCGACAGGGTCAGCGGGGCGATGTGGACCGCGTGGTCGCCGACGTTCGCGAGGACGAGCACCGAGCTCCCCGCCGGGCCCGGCCGGAGGAAGCCGACGACCGGATCGTGGTGCGCGTCGAAGGGGATGAGCTCGTTGCCCGCGAACTCCGGCGTGCTCTGCCGCACGTCGATGAGCCGCGAGAGCCGGGCGAAGACGCGTCCGGCGGGGGTGTCGGCATCCGTCCGGTCGGCGTATCCCTGCTCCGGACGGAAGGGGCGGTGCACCCAGCGGCTGTCACCGGCCTCATCGGCACGGTCGCGATAGCCGTAGTCGTTGAGCTGGGCGACCTCGTCACCGAGATACAGCAGAGGGATGCCGCCGGTCGACAGCGCGAGGGCGTGCGCCAGCACGACCCGGTCCTCGCCGCCCGCGTCGCCCGCCTCGATGCCCGCGAGGGAGGCGGTGGTGCCGGTGACCCGGGCGTCGCCCGTGCGAGGGTTCTCCTGGAACGGCACCCCGCGGGCGAAGGTGCCCTCGGCGCGCCCGACGTAGAAGTCGTTGAGGAAGCGCCGGTGCGGGTAGCCGTCGATGCCGAGCTCGGCGGCATCCTCGTCGGCGAAGGTCCAGCCGATGTCGTCATGGCTGCGCACGTAGTTGACCCACGCGGTGCCCTCGGGCAGCGCGTGCCGACGCTCGAGCGCCTGCTGGAGAAGGCGGCCGTCGCGGGTGGCGAGGGCCTCCCACGTGAGGGCCATCTGGAGGGGGTTGTAGGAGATCTGGCACTCCTCCGGCGAGATGTACGAGACGACCTCGTCGGGGTGCACGATCGCCTCCGACTTGAACAGCAGGCCGGGGGCGGCCATCCGCAGCACCGCGTTGAACGCCTGCAGTAGGAGGTGCGCCTCGGGCAGGGATTCGCAGGTCGTGCCGAGCTGCTTCCAGATGAAGGCCACGGCATCCATCCGCAGGATCTCGACACCCTGATTCGCGAGGAAGAGCATCTCGCCGGCCATGGCCTCGAAGACCGCGGGGTTGGCATAGTTGAGGTCCCACTGGAAGTGGTAGAACGTCGCCCAGATCCACCGCCCGTCGTCGAGCTGCACGAACGAGCCCGGGTGGTCGTCGGGGAAGATCTCGCGGGTGGTCCGCTCGAACGCGTCGGGCATCTCGCGGTCGGGATAGATGAGGTAGAAGTCCTCGAAACCGTCCTCACCCGTGACGGCCTTCTGCGCCCACTCGTGCTCGTTGCTGGTGTGGTTGAAGATGAAGTCGACGACGAGCGAGATGCCGGCGCGGCGGAGGTCGGCGGCGAGGGCCGCGAGCTCCTCCATCGTGCCGAGCGCCGGGTTTACACGGCGATAGCTCGACACCGCGTAGCCGCCGTCGCTGTTGCCCTCGGGGCTCTCGAAGAGCGGCATGAGGTGCAGGTAGGTGAGTCCCAGCTCGCGGAAGTACGGGATCTGATCCCGGATGCCGCGGAGTCCGCCGGCGTAGCGGTCGACGTAGCAGACGCCGCCGAGCATGCGCTCGTCCTCGAACCAGTCCGGGGCGCTCTCACGGTCGCGGTCGAGGGCTTTCAGGGCCGCGGGACGCTCGGTCCACGAACGCCGGGCGAGATCGACGACGGATGCCAGGCGCTCGAACCCGTCGGACCGGTCGCTGTACAGCCTCACGAACAGCTCGTGCAGCCGGGGGAGGTGCAGCTCCGCGTGGGCGAGGAACTCGCGGTCCGCCCCGGACGCCGTCAGGTCGGACAGGATTCGCGAGACGTCACGAGAGCCGGGGTTGAGCGTGGTCACGGGTCACAGCTTGTCGCATGGAACGGGCCGCGGCCAGTACCGACGTGCGTGGCGCCCGGATCGGATTGTGTCGCGTACATGGTACGAATTGTGTTAGACATGTGACACGAAAGGTGGCCGCATGAACACACAACGCTTCGAGGACTTCGCGAGCTTCCTCGCGCGGGTCTCACCCCTCGACCTCGTCTGGGGGCTCCTGTCCTCGCCGGTCGTCTCCGTCGCGCTGGCCGTGGTGGCCGCCGTCGCGATCGCTGCGATCCCGCGTCGAGCCGGTGGTGTGTCCGCCGTGGTCGGTCCTCGCGGGGAGCGCGTGGTGGTCGCTGCGCTCGCGCTCGCCGTCGGGGTCTTCTGGCTCCTCGACATCCTCCTGCGCGGCTACGTCTTCGACATGTCGGCCACGGTGTCGTGGTGGCGCTTCGCCGTGGCGCCGACCGTGGCGGCCGCGGGGCTCGCCCTCCTCGCGATCGCCATGCGGACGCGCAGTCCGCGCCGAGCCGTCGACGCGGCGACGGTGGTCCGACGCACCTGGACGACCTTCGGCCCGCGTCGCGGCATCCTGTCGTTCGTCGCCCTCGCGGGAGTCGCGGTCGCCATCACGCTGGTGTTCGGGTGGATGTCCACGTCGTTCGAGCCGGGCCTCGCCGCCCACGTCGCCCTGGAGCTGCCGAACACCGACGAGGCGCCCGTCATCCTCCCGTTTCCCGGCTGGGCGTACGGCATCCCCCTGATCCTCTCGATCTGTGCGCTCGCCGCGGCGCTGGTCTTCGTCCTGCGGCGAAACGCCATCCGTCCCTTCCCGGACGACGTCGCCCTCGATGTCGAGCGCCCCCGGCGGGCGTCCGTCGCGCGCGACGCGGTCGTCCTCGCGACCGCCGCGACCCTCCTCGCGCTGGCGGGAGCGCTGCGACTCGCCCGCTCCGCCGTGGTGACGTCGGTGACGACCCTGACCGATTCGGGCAGGGGACCGGCGCTGAGCGTGGACCTTCCGCACGCCGACCTCATCCTGGTGGGTGGCGCGCTCGCCCCCGCGCTCGAGATCGGCGGCTGCCTGTTGCTGGCCCTGCTCGTCGGTCGGGGAATCCGGGTGGCCGGTGCCCGACGTCGGCGCACGCCCGCGCGTGCGGAGGTGCCGGCATGACGGATGCCGCGCCCCACATCGTGGAGGAGACCGGTTCGACCGCGGACCTCCACAGGTTCTTCCGTGGGCTCATCGTGTCGGGACGACTCGGTGCCGGAGAGCGTCTCCCGACGGTGCGCCAGGCGGCCGCCGACTTCGGCGTCGCCCCCGGAACGGTGCAGAAGGCGTACCGGTCGCTCGAGAACGACGGTCTCATCGTCACGCGCGTCGGATCGGGGACCCGGGTCGCCCCCGGTGTCGCCGTCCTTCCGGCGGACCTCACGAGACAGCTTCGCGCCCTGGTCGACGCGGCCGTCGCCGAGGGGGTCGCGGTCGAGACTCTCGCCGACGTGCTCCGCGTGATGTGGGGGGACGCGCGGACGCCCTGAGCGGCTCCTCCGCGTGCGGGCAGGCGCGGCGAGCGGTGCCCCGTACGATCGACGATGGTCCTCGAGCCGGGGGCACGGAGGGGAGAGCGGTGTCGGAGCGCGGTGCCATCGGCGTGGCCGTCGGGGGAGCGGTGCTCATCGGCGCCCTCACGGCGTTGCAGGCACGCATCAACGGCACCCTCGGTGCCGAGCTCGGGGACGGCATCGTGGCCGCGGCCGTCTCGTTCAGCTCGGGCCTGGTGATCCTCGTCGTTCTCTCGGCCCTGATTCCCGAGGGTCGACGCGGGTTCTCCCGGTTGGCCGGTGGCATCCGGAATCGCTCGATCCCGCCGTGGATGCTCCTTGGCGGCCTCGCGGGGGCCCTCACGGTCGCGAGTCAGGGTCTGACGGTCGCCACGATCGGGGTGGCCCTGTTCACGGTCGGCTTCGTCGCGGGGCAGACCTCCGGCGGCCTCGTCCTCGACCGGGTGGGATACGGGCCGGCCGGTGTCGTGCCCGTCACCGTGCGCCGACTCCTCGGTGCGGCCCTGGCGATCGCCGGAGTGGTGGTGTGTCTGTCGGGCGATGCGCTCGGGGGCGTGCCCCCGTGGATGCTCATCGTCCCGGTCGTCGCGGGCGCCGGCGTGGCGTGGCAGCAGGGGACGAACGGTCGGCTTCGCGTGCGGGTCGAGAGCCCCCTCACCGCCACGCTGGTCAACTTCATCGGGGGAACGATCGTCCTGCTCATCGCCGCGATCGTGCACGTGATCGCGGCCGGGGCACCGCGAGCCGTGCCGACGGAACCCTGGCTCTACCTCGGTGGCGCCGTCGGGGTGGTCTACATCTTCCTGTCGGCGGTGGTGGTCCGCCGGACCGGCGTGCTGCTGCTGGGCCTCGGGTCGGTCGTGGGCCTGCTCAGCACCTCGGTGCTCCTCGATGCTCTGTGGCCCGCTCCCGCCGCCCCGTCCACTCCGGTCGCGCTGCTGGCTGCGGCGGTCGCGATCGCGGGCGTCGTCGTCGCGGCGGTGCCGTGGCGGCGTCGGCGCGCCTGAGCGGTCGAAACCGGCCCGGTGCGCCGAGACCGCACCCGGCGAACGGATGCGGTCTCGGCGAACGCGTCAGAGGCGGGCGTCGTGGGCCTTGCGGTCCTTCTTGCTTCCGGGCAGGCGCGAGATGTGCTTCGCGGCATCCACGGTCTTCCGACGAACCGGACGAGAGCGCTGCGGCTTGCCGCCCACGTAGAGCCAGCCCAGGAGGACCTCGCCCTTCTTCAGGCCGTGCGCCTTCGCGAGCGCCTTGCTGCGGGTGTTGTCGTCGGTGCGCCAGAACACGCCGAATCCGGCCTCGTCGAGCGCCAGGCTCAGCATGTGCGCGACACCGGATGCCACGGCCTCCTGCTCCCACGCGGGGATCTTCTTCGAGGACAGGTCGGCGACCACCGCGAGGATCAGCGGTGCGCGCCGAGGCTTCGAGGAGTGCCCCTTCTTGCCGTCCGCCTTGTTGAGGGCTCGCGCGAGGAGGTCCCGGTCGCTCCCGCGGATCTCGATGATCCGCCACGGACGCAGGGTCTTGTGGTCGGCGACGCGACCGGCCGCGGCGACGAAGGCCTCGAGCTCGACGCTCGTGGGGGCGAGTTCGGTGACCTTCGACCAGGAGCGGCGATCGCGCATCGCCTCCAGTGCGCTCACGCGTCGCTCTCGGGGGTGAACGAGAGCGACAGCGAGTTCATGCAGTAGCGGTCGCCGGTGGGCGTGCCGAAGCCGTCGGGGAAGACGTGGCCCAGGTGCGAACCGCAGTTCGCGCACCGCACCTCGGTGCGCTGCATGCCGTGGCTGTTGTCGTCAATGAGCTCGACGGCCTCGGGACGCACCGACTCGTAGAAGCTCGGCCATCCGCAGTGCGAGTCGAACTTCGTCCCGCTCTGGAACAGCTCCGCCCCGCACGCGGCGCACGCGTAGAGGCCGGCGCGACTCTCGTCGAGGAGTTCACCGGTCCAGGCGCGCTCGGTCCCGGCCTGGCGCAGCACCGCGTACTGCTCGGGCGTCAGTTCTTCGCGCCACTGATCGTCGGACTTGTCGACGGCGTAGGTCATGGGGAAGTCTCCTTCTTTCGCGTCCTATTCTCTCGTGCCGGACGACCGTCAGGTCGGCGCGAGAGAATTCCCGGATGCAACAGGATGCCGAGACCTTCCTCGTCGACCGGTACCGACGGTTCGCCCGAGACGAGGCACCCGGTCGTTCCGCGCTCTACGCGCAATGGGCCGAGCGCGTCGCCGTCGACCCCGCCGTGACCGGGGTCATCGCCCGCGTCACCGAGACTCACCGGCAACCTCCGCTCGTGTTCGCCGTCATGCGTCTGCTCGGAGCGCCGGAGGGCGAGATCGACGCGTGGGCGGCCTGGGTCGTCGCCCACGCCGACGATCTCGTGTCCGAGTGCGATCGCCGCAGCGTGCAGACCAACGAACCGTTGCGCTGCGCGGCGCTGCTGCCGGCGCTCTCGCTCATCGACGGCCCGATCGCGCTGCTCGAGGTCGGGGCGAGCGCGGGACTCTGCCTCTTCCCCGACCGCTATTCGTACCGCTACCGCCGTGGCGGCGGCATCGTCGCGCTCGATCCCGCGGACGGCCCGAGTCCCGTCGTCCTCGACTGCGACCTGGAGGGCGCACCGCCGTTGCGGATGCCGGAGATCGTCTGGCGCGCGGGCATCGACCTGAACCCGCTCGACGCGGGGGCGGCCGAGGACCGGGCGTGGCTCGCCGGGCTGGTCTGGCCGGGGGAGGAGGGGCGGCGGGAGCGGATCGTCGGCGCCCTCGACATCGCGGCATCCGACCCGCCCCGGCTCGTCGCGGGAGACGGAGGTGCTGCTCTCCCGGCGCTCGCCGCGGAAGCGCCGCGAGACGCGACACTCGTCGTCACCACACCCGGCGTCCTCGCGCACGTTCCCCGGTCCGGTCGGGCCGCCGTGATCGCCGCCGCGCGCCGTGCGGGGCGGTGGATCACGCTCGACGCTCCGGGCCTGCACGACGGATGGACGAGCGCCCCGGCGGTGCGACCGGACGGCTTCGCGCTCGCGCTCGACGGCGACGTTCTGGGCAGCGCCGATCCGCTCGGGGCGTGGGTGGCGTGGCACCCGGAGACGGGGGTCCGAGCGCAGTAGCGTGGCGCCGTGCCTCTTTCCGACCGCGACCGCGACGTCCTCGCTTTCGAGGGTGAGTGGCGCCGCCACGGGGGTGCGAAGGAGGAGGCGATCCGGCGCACGTTCGACATCCCTCCCGCGCGGTACTACCAGCTCCTCGGACGCCTGATCGATCGGCCCGAGGCGCTCGCTCACGACCCGATGCTGGTGCGCCGCCTGCGCCGGTTGCGCGACGGTGAGACGCAGACGCAGCGCGATCGCGCGGCGACCCTCTGACGGGGCACAGAAGTAAGGACCGGTAGCATCGTCCAATGGCCAGATCGACCTTCCCTCGGGATCGCTTCGACGACCTTCCCGCCGAATCCGGCCGCGTGGGAGCCCATCGCGCGGAGAATCCGCATCTTCGGGGTTGGGTCGTGTTCCTGTGGGCCGCTGTCGCCACGGTGGTGCTCATCGTCGTCGGCATCTTCGGGACGCTCGTGGTGTCGGGGCGCATCTCCTTCGGCTCCGAGCCCGTTCCGACGCCCACGATCGCGCCGACGACTCCGTCCGTGATCGACACCTCGTACTCGGTCGTCGTCCTGAACGGCACGTCCGACGAAGGTCTCGCCGGCAACCTCCGCGACCAGATCATCGCGGCGGGATGGTCGGCCGACACGGTGCAGACGGGGGACTCGGACACGACCGACTTCGCCTCGACCACCGTCTACTACCTGCGTACCGATGACGAGCAGGCTGCTCGGGGCCTCGCCGACGCCATCGGCGGGGCCGAGGTCGCGCAGAGCGACTTCCTGCAGCCGACCGACGACCCCAACACCCCCGATGACGAGAGCGCCGATAAGCGCCTCATCGTCGTGATCGGCCTGGACCGCGCGGCGGCTCAGCCGACCGCGGCACCCACTCCCTGACACGCGCGCAGCCCGCGTGTTTCCGCGGCGTAACAAGTTGGCTGCACGCACGTCAACAATGTCGCCGCGGGCCGTTTCGACGCGGATCCCCGTGCTTACGATGACCTCGTCATCAAGCAGCACAGGAGATTCGCATGACGCAGGGCACCGTCAAATGGTTCAACGCCGAGAAGGGTTACGGCTTCATCACCGTGACGGACGGCCAGGACGTTTTCGTCCACTACTCGAACATCGAGATGTCGGGTTTCCGCGTCCTCGAGGAGGGCCAGGCGGTGGAGTTCACCGTCGGCTCGGGGCAGAAGGGCCCGCAGGCCGAGTCCGTGCGCCTGATGGCGTAACGCGACGTTTCCGACGCCGTGGCATCCGTTCGACGGATGCCACGGCGTCGTGCTGTGCGGCGGCGGTCGCGGCTTGCACTCCCTAGGGGCGAGTGCCAGAATGAGTTAGCACTCGCTTTCGTCGAGTGCCAAAATCTGGAAGTCACCCGTCCGGGAGGGACGACACACTTATGGCAAAGATCATCGCTTTCGACGAGGAGGCCCGCCGCGGCCTCGAGCGCGGCCTCAACACGCTGGCCGACGCCGTCAAGGTGACGCTCGGCCCCCGCGGTCGCAACGTCGTGCTCGAGAAGAAGTGGGGCGCCCCCACGATCACGAACGACGGCGTCTCGATCGCCAAGGAGATCGAGCTCGACGACCCGTACGAGAAGATCGGCGCTGAGCTGGTCAAGGAGGTCGCCAAGAAGACCGACGACGTCGCGGGTGACGGCACCACCACGGCCACCGTCCTCGCCCAGGCACTCGTTCGCGAGGGCCTGCGCAACGTCGCCGCCGGCGCCGACCCCATCAGCCTGAAGAAGGGCATCGAGAAGGCCGTCAAGGCCGTCACCGACGAGCTCCTCGCTTCGGCCAAGGAGGTCGAGTCGAAGGAGCAGATCGCCGCGACGGCGTCGATCTCCGCCGCCGACCCCGCGATCGGCGAGCTCATCGCCGAGGCCATCGACAAGGTGGGCAAGGAAGGCGTCGTCACCGTCGAGGAGTCGAACACCTTCGGCACCGAGCTCGAGCTCACCGAGGGCATGCGCTTCGACAAGGGCTACATCAACCCCTACTTCGTCACCGACCCCGAGCGCCAGGAAGCGGTCTTCGAAGACCCGTACATCCTGATCGCCAACCAGAAGATCTCCAACATCAAGGACCTTCTGCCGATCGTCGACAAGGTGATCCAGGAGGGCAAGGAGCTCCTCATCATCGCCGAGGACGTCGAGGGCGAAGCGCTCGCGACCCTGGTGCTGAACAAGATCCGTGGCATCTTCAAGTCGGTCGCCGTCAAGGCTCCCGGCTTCGGCGACCGTCGCAAGGCGCAGCTGCAGGACATCGCGATCCTCACCGGCGGCCAGGTCATCACCGAAGAGGTGGGCCTCAAGCTCGAGAACGCGACCGTCGACCTGCTCGGCCGTGCACGCAAGGTCATCATCACCAAGGACGAGACCACGATCGTCGAGGGTGCCGGTGAGTCGGAGCTGATCGAGGGTCGCGTGACCCAGATCCGCCGCGAGATCGAGAACACCGACAGCGACTACGACCGCGAGAAGCTCCAGGAGCGCCTCGCCAAGCTCGCCGGCGGCGTCGCCGTCATCAAGGCCGGAGCCGCGACCGAGGTCGAGCTCAAGGAGCGCAAGCACCGCATCGAGGACGCCGTCCGCAACGCCAAGGCCGCTGTGGAAGAGGGTGTCGTCGCCGGTGGTGGCGTCGCCCTGATCCAGGCCGGCAAGACCGCTCTCGCGAACCTCGAGCTCACGGGCGACGAGGCAACCGGTGCGAACATCGTCAAGGTCGCCATCGAGGCCCCGCTGAAGCAGATCGCGCTCAACGCGGGTCTCGAGCCCGGTGTCGTGGCGAACAAGGTCGCGGAGCTCCCCGTGGGCCACGGCCTGAACGCCGCCACCGGCGAGTACGGTGACCTGTTCGCGCAGGGCATCATCGACCCCGCCAAGGTGACGCGTTCGGCTCTGCAGAACGCCGCGTCGATCGCCGGTCTCTTCCTCACCACCGAGGCCGTCGTCGCCGACAAGCCCGAGAAGGTCGCCGCTCCCGCGGGCGACCCGACGGGTGGCATGGACTTCTGATCCACGCTCAGGCATGACACGAGTGGCCCCTTCCTTCGGGAGGGGGCCACTCGCGTTTCGTCACGTCACGACAGCGGCAGGCAGACGTCGGTGACGAGATCGACCTCGCTGACGCGGTCCGGCGTCGACAGATAGATGTTGAAAGCGCGCGCAGCCAGGTCGTCTCCGCTTCGCGGTGTCAACGACTCCGCTGCCATCTGACTATTTATGAGGTCGTGTGCCTGGCTGATCTGGTCGTACGATCCCCGAACGCGGGCGACGAGACAGTCGCGCGCCGGCAGCTCGACGACGTGGAGGGGCTCCTCGACCCGTGTTCCCGGTGAGACCGGCGCGAAGATCGACAGATCGACGTCGGACTCGACGTACTCATCGTCGTGCTCGATGACGCCGCACGGGCCGATCGGCGCGATCGATCGCCGGGCCAACAGGGGCATCATCTGCCCCCAGAGGCGACCTTCGTCGGAATAGGTGGGGACCGTGCCGCGGAAGGCGACGACGGTCATGGCGGGCACGATGGTGCGGGTGACGGTGATGGACATGAGGTTTTCTCCGTGATCGAGAAGGCGGGCGATGAGCGATACCCGCTCTCTCGCCTCGCGCACCTCGCGTTGCAGCTCCGCATGCTGCATCTGCAGCGCGCGCGTCCACGCGGGGGTGCCTCGAGCCTCGAGGAGGGCACCGATGGCGGAGACGCCGAAACCGACATCGCGGAGGTTTCGGACATCGGCGGCATCCCCCAACTGGTGAGGGGCGTAGCGCCGGTATCCCGTCCCGGGATCGACCACGGCGGGAACGAGCACACCGTGGGCGTCGTAGTGACGAAGCATTCGGACGGAGAGTCGGGTCAGCGAACTGAACCGACCGATCGTCATGTGCGTCGAGGTCTCAGCCATGGCTTCATCGTGACCCGTGACATCGTGTGAGGGTCAAGCGCCCCGTTCCGCGTCTTCCCCTGGAGCGCCCTCGGGCCGGTAGTCCTCGGGGAGGCGCTCGAGGGGCTGCGTCTCGATCAGCGCGTGCTCCTGGGCATCGCGTCGGTCGGCCAGGGGGAGCGAGACACGGAACGTCGCGCCGCCGCCGGGAGTGTCGACGACCTCGACCTTCCCATGCAGGAGGTCGACGATGGATGCCACGATCGACAGGCCGAGACCGGAGCCACCCGTCTCCCGCGTCCGCGAGGTGTCGGCGCGCCAGAAGCGCTGGAAGATCTGGTCGCGGATCTGCTCGGGCACGCCGTCGCCGTGGTCGATGATCTCGATCCACCCCATGTCGGCGTCGGCATCCACTCCCACGCGCAGACCGATGGGGGAGTCGTCCGGCGTGAACCTCCGCGCGTTCCCGAGGAGGTTCGTCACGACCTGGCGAACCTTGTTCTCGTCGCCCAGCACGATCGGGGCGAGACGGGGAGAGGTCCGGACCGTGCCGGTCGCGGGTGTCGGCAGGGGCGCGGTCTCGGTGCCGGGTTCACCCACGGCAGCGTCGCCCGCGTCCTTGGAGCGGCGCCGCAGGCGGGAGAGGGTCGCACCCGCGATCGCCATCGCCGAGGTGGTCGGGGCGGTGCGTCGACGGGTGCCGTTGCCCGTGGCATCCGTGTTCGGGAGAACCTCCAGGCTCATGACGGGCAGCACCAGCTCGTTACGGCTGGTCGTGTCGTCGACCGTGACCTCGCGCTGCGGCGAGGTCACCCGGAGGTCGAGGGCGGCGTCGCGCGCGATGGGCCGCAGGTCGATCGCGGTGATGCTCACATCGCGGCGCTCGTCGAGCCGCGCGAGCGCCAGGAGGTCTTCGACGAGAGCCCCCATGCGGATCGCCTCCTTCTCGATCCGCTCCATCGACTGGGCGACGTCCTCGTCCGAGCGGATGGCGCCCATGCGGTAGAGCTCGGCGTAGCCGCGCATGGTCACGAGAGGCGTCCGCAGCTCGTGGCTGGCGTCGCCGATGAAGCGGCGCATCTGCCGCACGGTGGCATCCCGTTGTCCGAGAGCGCCGTCGATGCGCGCCAGCATCGCGTTGATCGCCGTCTTCAACCGACCCACCTCGGTGTCGGGGACGATGTCGGTGAGGCGTTGGCTGAAATCGCCCGCGGCGATGTCCATCGCGGTGGTCTCGACCTGATTGAGGCTGCGGAACGTGAGCGTGACGAGCCATCGGGTGAGGAGCGCGCTGGCGATCAGGATCAAGAGCGCGACGAACCCGTAGATACCCACGTAGGCCGCGACGATCCGGTCGGTCGGACCGAGCGGCTGGATGACCATCTGGGTGTACGACCCACTGTTGGGCACCTCGAAGAGGCCGACCCGCGCGATGAAGTGCTGACCGGTGACCGGGTCGTCGAGGTCGATCCGCTTGTCCAGCTGCGTGTAGGTCTGCGGGGTGGTGAAGGTGTCCGGCAGCTGCGGGGTCGCCTTCGTCGACGTCCCGTTGAAGAACGCCTCGCGCTGCCCGTCGGCGTTGTACACGACGACCATCGAGCCGATCTGCGGCGCGTTCTCGACGGGGGTGAAGACCATCTTCCCGTCCTGCGGGGTCGTCGTGAAGATGGTGTCGGCGATGTTGCCCGCGGCCTGTTGCGCGAGCTGTTCATCGAGGTTGTTCACGAGGGTGGTGCGCAGGAACACCATCGTGCCGATGCCCGCGGCGAACAGCCCGACGGCGAGGAGCGTGACGGTGACGCCGGTGACCTTCGCCCGCAGGCTGAGGCGGCGCCACCAGCGCGTCAGGGCATCGTCGGTATGCAGGAGGAGACTCCGCTCAGACGGTCTTGCCCGACTTCAGCATGTAGCCGAAGCCGCGCTTGGTCTGGATCAGCGGCTCCGAGGAGTGCGGATCGATCTTGCGGCGGAGGTACGAGATGTAGCTCTCGACGATGCCGGCGTCGCCGTTGAAGTCGTACTCCCAGACGTGGTCGAGGATCTGAGCCTTCGACAGCACGCGGTTGGGGTTGAGCATGAGGTAGCGGAGGAGCTTGAACTCCGTGGGGCTGAGATCGATCGAGACGTCGCCGACGCTGACGTCGTGCGTGTCCTGGTCCATCGTGAGCTCGCCCGTGCGGATGATCGATTCCTCGTCGGCCTGCATCGTGCGGCGCAGGATCGCCTGGATGCGCGCGACGATCTCGTCGAGGCTGAACGGCTTGGTGACGTAGTCGTCGCCGCCGGCGTTCAGGCCCATGATCTTGTCCTCGGTCTCGTCCTTGGCGGTGAGGAAGAGGATGGGGGCGGTGTAGCCGGCTCCCCGGAGCCGCTTGGTGACGCTGAACCCGTTCATGTCGGGGAGCATCACGTCGAGCACGATGAGGTCGGGTTCCTCTTCGAGCACGGCGGAGATCGTCTGCGCGCCGTTCGCCACGGCTCGCACCTGGAAACCGGCGAAGCGGAGGCTCGTGATGAGCAGATCGCGGATGTTCGGTTCGTCGTCCACGACGAGGATGCGAGGAGCTGTCATGCCCTCATTATCGTGACTGCACCCAGCAAAGTGCTGGATATGGAACGGAAAGCCGCTCCCTGGTATGTCTCAGGCGGCCTCGGCGTCGATCCCGTCGGCATCCAGAATCGTGTATGCGTAGCCCTGTTCGGCGAGGAAGCGCTGGCGGTTCTGCGCGAAATCCTGGTCGACGGTGTCGCGCGCGATGAGGGTGTAGAAGCTCGCCGTGTGGTTCGACTGCTTCGGCCGGAGGAGGCGTCCGAGGCGCTGTGCCTCCTCCTGTCGGGAGCCGAAGGACCCCGACACCTGGATGGCGACGGATGCCTCGGGAAGGTCGACCGAGAAGTTGGCGACCTTCGACACGATGAGCAGAGAGATCTCGCCGACGCGGAAGGCCTGGAACAGTTCCTCGCGCTCGGCGACCGGGGTCGCGCCCGTGATCTTGGGCGCATCGAGCGCTTCGGACAACTCGTCGATCTGATCCAGGTACTGCCCGATGACGAGGATGCGCTCGTCCGGATGCCGGTCGACCAGTCGCCGGACCACGTCGATCTTGGCGGGAGCGGTGGCCGCGAGCCGGTAGCGGTCTTCGTCGGCAGCGGCGGCGTACTCGAGGCGCTCGTACGCGGGAAGGTCGATGCGCACCTCGTAGCAGGCGGCGGGCGAGATGAAGCCCTGCGCCTCGATCTCTTTCCACGGCGCGTCGAAGCGCTTGGGTCCGATGAGGCTGAAGACGTCGCCCTCGCGCCCGTCCTCGCGCACGAGCGTGGCGGTCAGACCGAGACGGCGGCGCGCCTGCAGGTCGGCGGTGAGCTTGAACACCGGCGCGGGGAGCAGGTGCACCTCGTCGTACAGCACGAGGCCCCAGTCGAGCGCGTCGAGGAGGGCGAGGTGGGCGTACTCGCCCTTCCGCTTGGCGGTGAGGATCTGGTACGTCGCGATCGTGACGGGCTTGACCTCTTTGACCTGGCCGGAGTACTCGCCGATCTCCTCCGGGGTGAGCGTCGTGCGGCGCAGCAGCTCATCGCGCCACTGACGGGCGCTCACCGTGTTCGTCACGAGGATCAGGGTGGTCGTCCGGGTCTCGGCCATGGCTCCCGCGCCCACGAGCGTCTTGCCCGCACCGCAGGGGAGCACCACGACCCCCGAGCCGCCCTCGGAGAAGGAGTCGACGGCCTGGCGCTGGTAGGGCCGCAGGCTCCATCCGTCTTCGGCGAGGTCGATCGGGTGCGGCGTGCCGGGCGTGTAGCCGGCGAGGTCTTCCGCGGGCCAGCCGATCTTCAGCAGCTCCTGCTTGATGTGGCCGCGCGCCCACGCGTCGATCAGATACGTGTCGGGGGTGGGGTGGCCGATCAGCAGGGGAGAGATGCGCTTGTTGCGCGACACCTCGCCGAGCACCGCCGGGTCGGTCGAGCGCAGGACGAGCTCGTTGTCGTCGTTGCGCTCGATCACCAGGCGCCCGTAGCGGTTCACGGTCTCGCGGATGTCGGTGCTCACCGAGGCGGGCACGGGGAAGCGCGACCAGCGGTCGAGGGTGTCGAGCATCGCGTCGGCGTCGTGGCCGGCGGCTCGGGCGTTCCAGAGCCCCAGGCGCGTGATGCGGTAGGTGTGGATGTGCTCGGGTGCGCGCTCGAGCTCGGCGAAGACCGCGAGCTCATGCCGCGCCGTCTCCGCCTCGGGGTGTGCGACCTCGAGGAGGACGGTGCGGTCGCTCTGCACGATCAAGGGGCCGTCAGCCATAGCGTTCGATTCTACCGGGGTCGCGACGGTCGGGCTTCACGCGCCGTCACTCGACGGGGGTGATTCCGTCGATGTGCGACAGCGGCAGCGTGCGCTCCACGTCGGCGCCGCGGTCACGACCGCGAAGCCGTCCCCCGCCCAGTCCGGTGGCTTCGAGGCGGAACACGCGCGTCGAACCGTCCGGCAGGCGCACGCTCACATCCATCACCGCGCGCGCTCGCACGGCCTGATCGAGCTCTCGCTCGAGCCAGGCGGCATCCGAGTCCTCGCCTCCGGCGCGCACGCGCGCGATGAGCGGCCCGTAGGTGTCGAGCGGGTCGGTCGAGGGGGAGTCGTCGGCGAGGCGGGCGCGTTCGAGCGTGCGGGGTGCTCCGTCGGCACCGATGGCGACGGCCGGATAGTGCGCGTCGGTCAGCGCCCAGAAGACGACGTCGGCGGCGACGTGCGATTCGAGGGCGTCTTCCGTGCGCGTGAGGGCGACCGACCGCAGCGATTGGTCGACCTCCATCGCCTGGAGGAGGGTCGGATCCGTCGTGGTCACGCGGGTCATCCGCGTCTCGGGGTCGCTCGCGACGCGGACGCGTCCGTGCTGAGCGGAGGTGCGCTCGATGACGTAGGCGAGCGGCTGGGGAAGGCCCGTGAGGGACAGCTCGGTGAGGAACGCGCGCAGCGATTCCGCCGTCTCGCCGCCGGTGATCGCGGCACCGATCGTCGCGGCGCTGAACCGGTAGCTCGACGCCTGAGCGCGCGACTCGCGCATCGCCATGCTGCGCAGGCGTACGTCGAGGTGCGGGGCCAGCGGTCCGGGGGCGATCGCCGTCAGGTCGTTCTGCAGGTAGACGCGGTCGACCTCGGGCGGAAGGAGATCCCGCAGGGCGGAGACGTCCACGTCGCCGCCCGCCGCCAGCCCGGCGCTCCAGGGCGGAGTCTCGCCGGCCGCATCGAGGAGTCCCCACGCCGAGAACCGCTCGCGCCACCGCGCGGCACGCTCCGGGCCGGCGGGGTCGAAGGGCAGGGCGTCGGTCCACCGGGCGCTGGGGATCCATCCCCCCTCGGGCGTGCGGTACGCCCGCGGCAGCGCATCGCGCAGGGCTCGTGCGGTGCTCTGCCACCGGTCGAGGGTGGGTAGGCGCAGCCATGTCCGTCCGGCCGCGGTGACGAGCCACGCCCGACCCGTGCTGCCCAGCAGACCCACGGATGCCGCGATCCCGACGAGCAGATCCGCCTCTTCCGGGGTCTCCACCGCGCCCGCATCGACGAGACGTCGGCGTTCGGTGGCACCGAGCGAACCCGAGCCGATCCGCCCGAGGGGTGCCTCCAGGGTGAGCAGGAGGACATCGGCGAGGGCTGCGGCCTTCGTGAACGCGGCCTCGGCGGCGGCATCGGAGGCCACGGCGCGATCGGGGCGGGGAGAGGTGGCATCCGGGAGTCCGTCGGGGAAGGTCTCACCGACGATCGCCGCCACAGGGGTGTAGACGACGCCGTCGTCGCGGACGAGGGCGCGCGCGACGAGGGGGGCTCGGGTGTCGGCGACGACGGGAGCCTCGGCCGACACGGCGGAGACGAGGGCCAGTGCCTCGGTGCGGGTCAGCGGGGGAAGGGCTCGGGCGATCGACGCGGGGTCGAGGAGCGCGTCCGCAGCGTCGAAGGTGTCGCGCCAGGTCGCCGAGGGGGAGATGTCGCGCTCGGAGAAGAGCTGCGCGAGGTCCTCGTCGGTCCGCGCGCTCAGCGAGACCGCCAATGCGCGTTGGTCGGAGGTCTCGGGCACGGTCAACGTCCCTTGTTCGCCCGTGCCCTCCGCACGAAGCTCATGATGAGCACAGCCACGAGGCAGGCGAACGCGACCGGGGGTGCGATGTAGAGGAGAACGCCGACCGTCGGCCAGATGCCGGTGCTCATGTCGGCCTTGGCGCTCGACCCGATGATGATCGCGAAGAAGCTGACGACGGAGAGGATGAGCAGGCCGAGCGACATGAATGCCAGGATGCGATCGACGCGGCGGATCGGAACGTCGCCGTCGGGGGTGCGTGTGCTCATCGCGCTCAGCCTACTGCCTGGCACACGTGGCGTAGGCTGAAGGGCCGGGATCCGTTCGGGTCCCGTGTTCCGCCGCGCGTTCGCGCACGTCTTTCAGCGAGGTTTCCATGCCCACCGGCAAGGTCAGGTTCTACGACGAAGAGAAGGGCTTCGGCTTCATCGCCACCGATGACGGCCAGGACGTGTTCCTGCACGCCACCGCCCTGCCCGCCGGGACCCCTGCGCCCAAGGCCGGCACCCGTTTGGAGTTCGGCGTCGCAGACGGCAAGCGGGGGCTGCAGGCTCTGTCGGTGCGCGTCCTCGAGGCGCCCGTGAGCATGGCGAAGCGCTCGCGCAAGCCCGCCGATGACATGGCGATCATCGTCGAAGACCTCGTGAAGCTCCTCGACGGCATCGGCGGTGACCTGCGTCGCGGCCGGTACCCGAGCGGCGCCCACGCCAGCAAGATCGCCGCGGTACTGCGCAAGGTCGCCGATGACTTCGAAGCCTGAGCAGCCGGTCGACGAGCGACTGCTTCACGCCCACGATCTCGCGCTGAACGCGCTGCACGAGATCACCCCGGCCGACACCGTGGGCCCGCCGGCCGACTACCTGCTCGAAGAGGGCGGTGTCGTCTCGCTGCGCTTCCACACGCGGCTTCTCGGTTACCCCGGGTGGTACTGGACGGTGAGCGTGGCCGTGGTCGACGACGCGGAGCCGACCGTTCTCGAGGCCGAGCTGATGCCCGGCGAGGGAGCCCTCCTGGCGCCCGAGTGGGTGCCCTGGGCGACGCGTCTGGCGGACTATCAGGCGGCGCAGGCTGCCGCGGCGGAGAACGACGAGTCCGAGGACGACGAAGACGACCTCGACGATGAGGACGACCTCGACGACGCCGAGGATGACGACACCGACGACGAGGATGCCGAGGACGAGCCGAAGGCGCGATTCCACGCCGGTGACCTCGACGGCGTCGACATCGACGAACTCGACGAGTCGGACGATCCCGAGGCCGATGCGGACGAGGACGAGCCCGACGAAGACGCGTCCGACGAGGACGAGGACGAGCGCGAACGCAGCTACTGATCCCCGCACGAGAAAGGCCGTCCCGCGTGAAGCGGGACGGCCTTCGTCGTCTGATCAGGCGCCGGGCAGGTGCTCGATCGTGTAGTCGATCGCGCCGATGAGGCGGCGGACGTCGTCGGGCTCGATCGAGACGAAGGTCGCCACCCGCAGCTGGTTGCGGCCGAGCTTCCGGTAGGGCTCGGTGTCGACGATGCCGTTGGCCCGGAGGCTCTTCGCGATCGCCGCGGCGTCGATGTTGTCGTCGAAGTCGATCGTGACGACCACGGGGGAGCGGTCGGCCGGGTCGGCGACGAACGGAGTCGCCACGGAGCTGGCGTCCGCCCACTCGTAGAGGGCCGACGAAGACTCGGCGGTGCGGGCACCGGCCCACGCCAGGCCGCCGTTGCCGAGGATCCAGCCGAGCTGGTCGTCGAGCAGCAGCAGCGTCGCGAGCGCCGGGGTGTTGAGCGTCTGCTGCAGGCGCGAGTTGTCGAGCGCGTTCTTCAGGCTCAGGAACTCAGGGATGTAGCGACCGGATGCCGCGACGCGTTCGATCCGCTCGATCGCGGCCGGCGACACGGCGGCGTACCAGAGCCCGCCGTCGGAGCCGAGGTTCTTCTGCGGCGCGAAGTAGTAGACGTCCGCCTGGGTCACGTCGAAGTCGATGCCGCCGGCGGCGCTGGTCGCGTCGATGACCGTCAGGGCACCGGCATCGCCGTGGACGCGCTCGATCGGCGCGGCCACGCCCGTCGAGGTCTCGTTGTGGGGCCAGGCGTACACGTCGATGCCCTCGACGACCTCGGCGCGCAGTCGCGTTCCGGGCTCGGCGCGGCGGACGTCGGGAGCTTCGAGCCACGGGGTCTTCGCGGCGGAGGCGAACTTGCCGCCGAACTCTCCGAAGACGAGGTTCTGACTGCGCTTCTCGATGAGGCCGAAGGCGGCGGCATCCCAGAATGCGGTCGATCCTCCGTTGCCGAGGATGATCTCGTACCCCTCGGGAAGGCGGAAGAGCTCGGCGAGGCGCTCGCGCGTGCTCGCGACGAGGTTCTTCACGGGGGCTTGGCGGTGCGAGGTGCCCAGGATGCTCGCGCCACGGGTGACGAGAGACTCGAGCTGCGCTCCGCGCACCTTCGAGGGGCCGCATCCGAAGCGGCCGTCGGCGGGCAGGAGGTCGGTGGGGAGGTCCACGTGCGGCATGGGCTTGATTCTAGGGCGCGGGGATGTGGCATCCGGAGTGTGTGTCGGACGGGGTCGGTAGGCTGTCCTTACCAGCCGCGCGACGCCGAGGACTTTCTGAATGACCGATCTCATCGACACCACCGAGATGTACCTGCGCACGATCCTCGAACTCGAGGAAGAGAACATCGTGCCGCTGCGTGCGCGCATCTCCGAGCGTCTCGGGCACTCCGGGCCCACCGTCTCGCAGACCGTGGGGCGCATGGAGCGCGACGGTCTCGTCGTGGTCTCGGAGGACCGCCGCCTCGAGCTCACCGACGACGGTCGGCAGAAGGCCGTCGACGTCATGCGCAAGCACCGTCTGGCCGAACGTCTGCTCAGCGATGTGATCGGCCTCGACTGGGCCTACGTGCATGACGAGGCCTGCCGGTGGGAGCACGTCATGAGCGAGCAGGTCGAGCGCCGCCTCGTCGAGCTGCTGGGCCACCCCACCGAGTCGCCGTACGGCAACCCGATCCCCGGTCTCGACCAGCTCGGAGACGCCGCCAGCTCGACGTTCGAAGAGGGCGTCGTCGGCCTGGTCCGCAAGCTCAACGATGCGGGCGGGCCCATCACCGGTACGGTGCGCCGCCTCGCTGAGCCCGCTCAGGTCGACCCCGAACTGCTCCAGCAGCTGAAGGCGGCCGGCGTCCTCCCCGGAGCGCGGGGCGACTACCGCTTCAACGAGGGGTACGTCCTGGTGCAGATGGAGGGCGTCGACGAGGGCCTCGAACTGCCCGTCGAGGTGGCGTCGCACATCTTCCTGGTCGACGAGGCCTGAGCCCTCGACCCGGGCATGGCGGATTCCGCGTGAGATTTCGCCTTTCGTCCATCTCGACCGGGCATCTGCTGTGCGCGGTGCCCGGGGCGTGACTTGTTCGTTATCTTCGGGTAGCCTCGGAGGGTCCACAGGCGAGAAGCCCGCCGTCGGACCCCTCGCGGTTTGCCTCCCCGGCTCGTCGTCCGCAGAGGGTGAAGCCCGCACATCGTGCCCCCAATCGAGTGCCGACGAGCCAGCGTCCTCCCGGACGCAGAGGCGCCGGAGGAAATTTGGCTGAACACATCGACCCCGTCGACGACCGACCCGAGGTCTCCTCGACGGGGCAGACCCGAAAGAGTGCGCGCGCGGCGGTTGCCCGACCCTCGCGCCGAACCATTCGACCCACCGCTCCCGCGGCATCCCCGGTTCCCCGGACCGCGCCGCCCGCACGCTCCCTCCCCGCGGTGCGTCGGGGTGCGAAGCCCCTGCGCAGCGCCGTGATCCTGTCGATGGTGGCGGGACTGGTCGCGACGGTGGCGATCCCCGCGTACGCCGCGACGGTCCCCACCGCGAACACCATGACCCTCGGCGAGATGTCGGCCCCCGACAACCAGTCGATGGTCGTCGCATCCGACGTCGCCAACGAGACGCTCGACCGCAGCAGCTACTCGGCCACCACGGCCGACGAGATCCAGAAGAAGAAGGATCAGGAAGCCGCCGCTGCCGCTGCCGCCGAGCGGGCGCGCCAGCTGGCCGCCAACGCCGGTGCGTCGCTGTCGAACATCGACCTGAACATGACCGCTCCCGGTTCGGGAGAGGTGCGCTGGCCCCTGACGAGCTACGTGCTCGGACGCGGTCTCTGGGACTCCGGATACCACCAGGGTGTCGACCTGCTCGCCCCCGGCGGGCAGCCGATCTTCGCCGCCGCCGCCGGTGTCGTGAGCACGTCGTCGGAGAGCTTCGGCGGCTACGGCGTGGGGATCGTCATCCAGCACGTGATCAACGGACAGAAGGTCTCGACCACGTACGGCCACATGACCTACGGCAGCCGTCAGGTGCAGGCCGGTGACACCGTCGCCGCGGGTCAGTTGATCGGCCTCGTCGGCTCGACCGGAAGCTCGACCGCCAACCACCTGCACTTCGAAGTGCACATCAACGATCAGGTGGTCGACCCGTACGCCTGGCTGCAGCAGAACGCCGGCTGACCGCTCGACACACGACACGGCGTGTCGGAGACTCCTGTTCTCCGACACGCCGTTTCTTGTTTCCTGATTCCGCGGAGCCGGGTGTGTCTGTCGTGGGTTAGCCTGTCAGCGACGTTGGGAAGAACCGGAGGGAAAAGCCGATGGACGCCAGGCCTCGCATCCGCACCATGGATGCGCTCGGGCTGCTCGTTCTTCGGCATCGTATGTTCCGGATGCCGCGGTTTCACCGTGACTCCTGAGGCGCTGTCTGTCTAGACAGCGCCTTTTTTCATACGCCTGCGCACCTTCCTCTCGTCACGAGTCGAACATCCGAGAAGCCGTCTCGGCCATTCGAGAGGAAACCTCATGCGTACTCTGGTGCTGAATGCGGGCTACGAACCGCTCGCCGTCGTGTCGTTCAAGCGAGCTCTCGTGCTCGTGATGAACGAGAAGGCCACCGTCGTCGAATGCGTCGACGAAGATCCGGTCTGGGCGGCGGGCGGAACCTACGATCGCCCGGCGGTGATCATCCTCACGCGGTACATCCGGGTGCCGGGGGCGCGCCAGGTGCCCGTCACCCGGCGAGGGGTGCTCCGCCGCGACGCGCACCGGTGCGGATACTGCGGCAAGACCGCCTCGACGATCGACCACGTGCTGCCGCGATCGCGCGGGGGGAAGGACACGTGGGAGAACCTCGTCGCCTGTTGCCTGCGGTGCAACAACGTCAAGGGCGATCGCACGCCGCAGGAGATGTCGTGGGAGCTCAAGATCATCCCGGCGCCTCCGCGGGGCTCGTCCTGGACGGTGCGCGGGGTCGACAAGAGCGACCCGCGGTGGGAGCCGTATCTCGCCCTCGCGGCGTGATGGCGTTCTCGCGTCGGTGATCGTCTGTTTCCGACGCCCGCGGTGTCGGCGGTCGGTGATGGGATGGGGGCATGACACGAGCTCTGATCGTCATCGACATGCAGCGGGGTTTCGACGACCTCGCGTTCTGGGGTCCCACGGCCAATCCCGAGTGCGAGGCCAACGTCGCGGCCCTGATCGAGAGATGGGGCCGAGAGGGCGAGCCGATCGTGATCGTGCGTCACGATTCCCCGAAAGAAGGCTCACCCCTGCACCCTTCGGCGCCGGGGAACGCGCTCGTGTCGGCGGTGGCCGCCGTCGAGCCCGACGTCCTCGTGAGTAAGAGCGTGAACTCGGCGTTCTACGGCGACCCCGACCTGCAGGCCTGGCTCGAGGAGCGTGGCATCCGGGATCTGGTGATCTGCGGCATCCAGACGAACATGTGCGTCGAGACGACCGCGCGGATGGCGGGGAATCTCGGGTACGACGTGACCGTCGCGCTGGATGCCACGCGCACGTTCGATCTGACGGGCGAGGTCGCGGGCGTCGGGACGGTGAGCCGCACGGCGGCGGAACTGATGGCCGAGACCGCGCTGGTGCTGCAGCAGGGCGGATTCGCGCGGATCGTGAGGACGGCCGACCTGCTCTGACGCGAGGATCCGGCCCCCGGAGGCGATGTCGGAGGTAGATCGTATCTTCGAACCACAGGGATTGAGAGTGTAGAACACATGTTCTAACCTGTGGGAGTGAGGGCGATCGTGCGAGACCAGGTGCAGGCGGTGCCTGACATCCACGCGCTGCGAGACCGTCTCGAGCGCATGCAGGGCCGGCGGATGGATGCCCCGATCCTCCCGACGCATCCCGCGTTCACGTCTCTGCTCCCCGGTGGGGGCCTACGCTCGGGCTCGGCCTACGCGGTCGCCCGGTCGGCGTCGCTGCTGCTCGCCCTCATGGCGCGTCCGTCGCAGGACGGAGCCTGGTGCGGGGTGATCGGCATGCCCGAATTGGGGGCGGAGGCCGCCGAGAAGTACGGGCTCGACCTCGATCGTCTCGTCTTCATCCCGGATCCGGGGCCGCGGTGGCTCGCGGTCACGGCGACGATCGCGGAGGTGCTGCCCGTCGTCGCGGTCCGCCCCCCGCAGGGGTCGAACGCGGCACGTGGGGGTGCCGAGGCCACCCGGTTGGCCGCGCGCTTGCGTGACCGGGGGACTGTTCTGCTGGTGCAGGGGTCGTGGCCGCAGGCCGAAGCGGTCATCGACGTGGCCGACCCGCGGTGGACGGGTCTGGGGCAGGGGAACGGGTATCTTGCCGGCCGCGAGCTGACGGTGTCGGTGAGCAGCCGACGCTCCCCGAACGCGCGACGGGCGCGCATGCTGCTGCCCGCCGCGGACGGCACGATCGAGTTGCTCGGCGCCCCGACCGAACGTCTCGTCCCGCGCACGCACGAGACGTACCGCACGCGGGCGGTGGGCTGATGCAGGCACCCACGCGCAGTCTCGTGCTGTGGTTCCCCGATTGGCCGATCACGGCGTTCGTGCACGAGGCGTCGTCACCACCGCGCGACGATGCTCCCGTCGCGGTGTTCGCCCACAACGTCGTCGTCGCCTGTTCGGCCGCCGCCCGCGTGCAGGGGGTGCGGCGGGGACAACGTCGACGCGACGCCCAGGCGCTCTGCCCCGCGCTCATGGTGATCGCCGCCGACCCGGTCCGCGACGCACGGGTCTTCGGCCCCGTGGTCGCGCGCATCGAAGACCGTGCGCCGGGGGTGCAGGTCGTCCGTCCCGGTCTCTGCGCGCTGCGGGCCCGAGGGCCCGCCCGGTATTACGGCGGCGAAGCCGAGGCCGCACGCACCCTCGTCGACCTCCTCGCCGCCGAGGGGTTCTTCGGAGTGCGCGCGAGCGTCGCCGACGGCATCTTCACCGCCGGTCATGCGGCCCGCGCCGCGTCCTCCGAGGAACCCGTGCGGGTGGTGCCGCCCGGTGAGGCCGCGCCCTTCCTCGCCCCGCTGTCGGTGGCGGCCCTCGACGACGAAGAGATGGCGAGTCTGCTCGCCCGGCTCGGCGTCCACACCCTCGGAGCTTTCGCCGCGATGCCCGTCGAGCGGGTGCAGGAGAGGTTCGGTCCGCGCGGGGTGCGGCTTCATTCCCTCGCCGGAGGGCGCGACTCCCAACCGGTCGAACCGCGTACTCCGCCACCGGAACTGCACCGCGACGTGGCGTTCGAACCCCCGCTCGACCTCGCCGATCAGGTCGCTTTCGGGATGCGCGTGGCGGCCGAGGAGTTCATCGCCCATCTCGGGGCCCAGAACCTCGTCTGCACCGAGCTTCGTGTCGTGCTTTCGGGCGAGCGCGGCGAACGCAGTGAGCGCGTGTGGTTGCATCCCGGTTCGTTCGACGCCGCCGCGGTCGTCGACCGGGTGCGCTGGCAGCTGGCCGAGGACGGGCAGGGCATCTTCGGCAGCGGGGTCGCCGGGGTGCACATCGAGCCCGAGGCCGTCGACGACGCCGCGCACCACAGTAAGGGGCTCTTCGGGGCCGGTCCCGACGAACGGGTGCATCACGCGCTGTCCCGCGTGCAGGCCATGCTCGGCCACCGCGGGGTGGTCACGCCGACGATCGGGGGAGGCCGGTGGCTCGCCGAGCGCCAGGTGCTCGTGCCGTGGGGGGACCGGGCGGTGACGGCGAAGGATCGTGCCCGCCCGTGGCCGGGAAGCCTGCCGGATCCGTTGCCGGCGACCGTCTACCCCGAACCGCGGCTCGTCGAGGTCACCGACATCGCGGGGGCCCCGGTCACCGTGGGCGAGCGCGACGTGCTGAGCGCTCCGCCCGCCGTGTTGGTGACGGGGGAGCGACGCAGCCGCATCCGCGAGTGGGCGGGTCCCTGGCCGATCAGCGAGCGTGGATGGGATCCGCTGCGCCGGCGCCGGGCGCATCGGTTCCAGGTGGTCGACGCCGACGGCGGCGCCTGGCTGCTGGTGGTCGAAGAGGGCGAGTGGCGGGCGGAGGGACGCTATGACTGAGCCGGATGCCGCGCCTTCTCGCTCTGTGGCGGGGGTGCGCTGATGGGGTGGGCCAACCCGCCGGTGAAGTGGTCGGAGCTCGAGCGGCTGCTGAGCGATGCTCGGCGCCCGACCGGCGCTCCGCCGAACGGCGATGGAGGCGACAGTCCGGCGTGGTCCCACAAGCGCGGGGCCTACGTCCCCCCGGCGATCGAGCGGCCGGCCGACACCGTGCCCTACGCCGAATTGCACGCGCACTCGTCGTACTCGTTCCTCGACGGGGCCTCCTCGCCCGAGGAACTCGTCGAAGAGGCCGAGCGCCTGGGGCTGCACGCGCTGGCGGTCACGGATCACGACGGGTTCTACGGGATCGTGCGCTTCGCCGAGGCGGCCGAGGCTCGGGCGGTGCAGACCGTGTTCGGAGCGGAGCTGTCGCTCGAGCTCCCCGCGCCCCAGAAGGGGGAGGCCGATCCTGCCGGATCCCACCTGCTCGTGCTCGCCCGCGGAGAGGAGGGGTATCACCGTCTCGCCGCGGCGATCACCCACGCACAGCTCACGGGAGCAGAGAAGGGGCGCCCGGTGTACGACCTCGCCGAGTTGTCGGAGCGGTCCGGCGGCCCGGCGGATCCGCACTGGGCGGTGCTCACCGGATGCCGGAAGGGGGCCGTGCGTCAGGCTCTGGCATCCGCGGGTCCGGAGGCGGCCGCCCGCGAACTCGACGCGCTCGTCGACCTGTTCGGGGCCGAGGCCGTGTTCGTCGAGCTGATGGATCAGGGCAACCCTCTCGACTCGCGCCACAACGACGTGCTGGCGGGGCTCGCCGCGGAGCGTGGACTGCCGATCCTCGCGACCAACAACGTGCACTACGCCGTCCCGGAGAAGGAGCTGCTCGCGGCCGCCGTCGCCGCGGTGCGGGCGAACCGCGGCCTCGACGAACTCGATGGCTGGCTTCCCGCCCATGCCGGTGCGCATCTGCGGTCGGGGGCCGAGATGGCCGCCCGGTTCGCCCGCTACCCGGGCGCGGTGGCGCGCACCGTGACGCTCGCCGACGAGCTCGCCTTCCCCCTGCGACGGGCGAAGCCCGCGCTGCCGAAGCAGGACGTGCCCGAGGGGCACACCCCCATGTCCTGGTTGCGGCACCTGGTGTGGGAGGCCGTGCCGCGCAAGTATCCGAACCTCTCCGACGAGGATCGTGACCGTATCGAGCGCGAGCTCGGCGTCATCGAGATGAAGGACTTCCCGGGGTATTTCCTCATCGTCTACGGCATCGTGGCCGAGGCCCGGCGTCGCGGCATCCTGTGTCAGGGGCGCGGATCGGCTGCGAACAGCGCTGTCTGCTTCCTGCTCGAGATCACCGCGGTCGACTCGATCTTCTACAAGCTGCCGTTCGAGCGGTTCCTCTCGAGCCTGCGCGACGAGGAACCCGACATCGATGTCGACTTCGACTCGGATCGCCGCGAAGAGATCATCCAGTGGGTCTACGAGACCTACGGGCGCGAGCGCGCGGCGCAGGTGGCGAACGTCATCCAGTACCGGCCGAAGAACGCGGTCCGCGACATGGCGCGGGCGCTCGGGCATTCGCCCGGGCAGCAGGACGCCTGGTCGAAGCAGGTCGAGCGGTGGGGCGCGACGCTCGAGACCGGGGCCGACCACGACATCCCCGACCAGGTGATCGAGTTCGCGGCGGAACTGCTGAAGGCGCCGCGGCATCTCGGCATCCATTCGGGGGGCATGGTGCTCACCGACCGCCCGGTGGGGGAGGTCGTGCCGATCGAGCACGCGCGCATGGAGAACCGCACGGTGATCCAGTGGGACAAGGACGATGCCGCGTGGATGGGACTGGTGAAGTTCGACCTGCTCGGACTCGGCATGCTCGCGGCGCTGCAGTACTGCTTCGACCTGATCCGGGATGCCACGGGCGAGGCGTGGGAGCTCTCGACGCTGCCGAAGGAGGAGAAGGCCGTCTACGACATGCTGTGCCGGGCCGACTCGATCGGGGTGTTCCAGGTGGAGTCGCGGGCGCAGATGGGGTTGTTGCCACGGCTTCAGCCGCGGAAGTTCTACGACCTGGTCGTGCAGATCGCGTTGATCCGGCCCGGGCCCATCCAGGGCGGGGCGGTGCATCCGTTCGTCCGGCGCAAGCTCGGGCAGGAGGAGATCACCTACGTGCACCCCAAGCTGAAGCCGGTGCTGGAGCGCACGATGGGGGTGCCGGTGTTCCAGGAGCAGCTCATGCAGATGGCGGTGGCCGTGGGCAACTGCACCGCCGAGGACGCGGACCAACTGCGGAGGGCGATGGGGTCGAAACGCGGTCTCGAACGCATCGACTCCCTGCGCGAGAAGCTGTACGAGGGGATGGCCGAGAACGGCCTGGTCGGACACGTCGCCGACGAGCTGTACGCGAAGATCCAGGCGTTCGCGAACTTCGGCTTCGCGGAATCGCACTCGCTGTCTTTCGCCCTGCTGGTCTACGCGAGCTCCTGGATCAAACTGCACTACCCGGCGGCGTTCCTCGCGGGACTTCTGCGCGCGCAGCCGATGGGGTTCTATTCACCCGCCACCCTGACCGCCGACGCCCGCCGGCACGGGGTGCGCGTGCGCCGCCCCGACCTGCTGCGCTCGGGGGTGGAGGCGGGCATGGAACCCCTCGACGACGCGGGGGAGCGAGGCCCCACCGGCCTCGACGCGTGCGCCGAGGCGCACCAGCCGCCGACGGGGGAGTTCGATCGGTCAGAGCCCGACGAGACCGCCGCCCACCGGCGGGACGGGGCTTTCGCGGTGAGGCTGGGGCTCGCGGGTGTCACGGGGATCGGCACGAACGTGGCCGAGCGCATCGTCTCCGAGCGGGAGAGGGGAGGTGCGTACCGCGACATGCGCGACCTCGTGCGGCGGACGGGGCTGATCACCGCACAGCTCGAAGCGCTCGCGACCGCGGGGGCGTTCGAGAGTCTCGGCCATTCACGGCGGGAGGCGATCTGGCTCTCGGGCTCCGCAGCCCTGGACCGGCCCGAGTTCCTGCCCGATTCCCTCGTGGCGGTGCAGCCTCCGCTGTTCACCGACCCGACGAGCTACGAGCTTCTCGCCTCGGATCTCTGGGCGACGGGGCTGTCCGCCGACGATCACCCCCTCACGCACTTCCGGTCGGCGCTCGATGCGCGAGGTGTCCTCACCTCCCGCGAGTTGCAGACCGCCGAGACCGATCGGCGCATCGAGGTGGCGGGGCTGGTCACCCACCGTCAGCGTCCGGCGACGGCATCCGGAATCACCTTCCTCAACCTCGAAGACGAGCACGGACTCATGAACATCATCTGCTCGGTAGGGGTGTGGAATCGGTACCGTCGCATCGCGCGTGAATCCCCGGCGCTCATCGTGCGAGGGATGCTCGAGCGCTCGGTCGAGGGGGTGACGAACGTCGTCGCCGACGGGTTCACCGATCTGCGCGTGGGCGTCTCCCACGCGTCGAGGGATTTCCGATGACCGCGAACCCGCTCACTAGACTCGGGGAACTCGCAAGAACCGCACGAGGGGACGACCATGACCGACACGCCCACTCCGCCCGACGGCTGGTACCCCGACCCCGCGGGAAGCGGGGGCACGCGCCGCTGGGACGGCATCGCGTGGACGGACGAGGTGCGACCCGCAGGCGAAGAGCAGCGGGATGCCGGTCCCGTCGAGACCTCGAATGCGGGAGTGACCGCGCACCCGGCGGCGGGTGAGAGCCCGGATGGCGTGGCGGATCCCGCTTCGGCTCCTGGGGCGGCTGCCCCGGCCTCCGGTGCTGAGGCGGTATCCGCTCCGGCATCCGCTTCCGTTCCCGCCTCTGATGCGGCCCCCATCCCGGCCGCGGTCCCCGCTTCTGGTGCCGAGGCGGCACCTGCTCCTGCCGAGGCGGCCCCTGCTCCCGAGGCGGCACCTGCTCCTGCCGCGGCACCCGCACCAGTCGCGGCCGCCGCGGCCCCCGCCCCCGCACCCGCACCCGCTTACGGGGCGGCGCCGGTCTCGGCCCCCGCACCCGCCGCGGCTCCCGCTTACGGGGCGACGCCGGTCTCGGCCCCCGCCTCCCCGAGCACTCCCGCCACCCCGCCCGGGTATCCCGCCTACTCGACCGCCCCGGGCTACACCGGTGCATCGGCCCCGGCCTACGGCGGTGGCGCCCCGGGCTACACCGCACCGGGGGCCCAGGCGGCGACCCCCGCAAATCCCGGCGTTCCCACCGACACCGTCTGGGTCTGGCTGATCGTCGCCCTGCCGCTCGTGCAGTTGCTCGTGCTGTTCCTGTTCGACTGGCGTGCGCTTATCGAGCAGAGCCTCGCCACGGCCTTCCTCTCCGCGCAGGGCGGGACGACCTCGTCTGTGGTGGGTCTCTCGCTGCAGTCGACCTTCCTCTCGTTGGGCGTAGGCCTCGTGTCCCTCGTGATCAGCGGGCTCAGCGTCCTCTTCGCCTTCCTCGACTGGCGCCAGCTCCGCGCGCGTGGCATCCAGAAACCGTTCCACTGGGCGTGGGCCTTCTTCGCCTTCGTGGTGTCGGCGGGCGTCTACGTCATCGGACGCGGGATCGTCCTGCGTCGACAGACCGGCAAGGGCCTCGGCCCGATCTGGGGTTTCATCGGGGTGTCGGTCGTCTCGATCATCGCCGCGGCGATCTGGGCGATTCTGCTCCTGCGGGACTTCTCCGCGCTGTTCGAGCAGTACATGTACTACTACTACGGCTACTGACCCGGGTGCACCGTCGTGCTCATCGCCCCTGCGCGGTGAGCACGGCGTCGAGCAGGGAGTGCGCCGTGTCGTCCTTCGATCCGGATGCCGTCGCCACGATCTCTCCGTCGCGTCCGATGATCACGAGCTCGTTGTCGACCGACTCGAACCCGCGCGTCCACCCCACGGCGTTCGCCGCCAGCAGGTCCACCCCCTTGCGCGCGGCTTTCGCGCGGGCGCGTTCGAGGAGCTCGTCGTCGTCGCGGACGGTCTCGGCGGCGAATGCGACGATCGTCTGGCCATCCCGGCGCGCCGCGACGAGACCCGCCACGATGTCGCGGTTCTCGACGAGTTCGAGGGTGAATCCTCCGGGGGTGTCCTGCTTGCGGAGCTTGTGCTCCGACACCGAGGCGACGGAGTAATCGGCGACCGCCGCGGCCATCACGATGACGTCGGCGTCGGGGGCCGTGGCATCCATCGCCCTGCCGAGTTCTTCGGCGGTCGCGACCGCGATGACCTCGACGCGCGGGTCGGGGACGACGTCGGCGTCGAGGTGCGCGGCGACGAGCGTGACCCGCGCCCCGCGGTCGGCGGCGGCCCGGGCGATCGCGACGCCCTGTCTCCCGCTCGAACGGTTGCCGAGGAAGCGGACGGGGTCGATCGGCTCGCGCGTTCCGCCGGCGCTGACGACCACCGACACACCCTCGAGGTCGCGCGGACGCTCGACGAGCGCGAGAGCTGCGGCGACGATGTCCTCGGGCTCCGACATCCGGCCGGGGCCGGAGTCGCCGCCCGTGAGCGCGCCGTCGGCGGGTCCGACGACGTGCACGCCGCGCGAGCGCAGCACCTGCATGTTGTGAGCCGTCGCCGGGTGCCGCCACATCTCGGTGTGCATCGCCGGGGCGACCACCACCGGGGCCGTCGTGGCGAGAAGCGTCGTGCCGAGGAGATCGGACGCCAGCCCCGCGGTCATCGCGGCCAGGGTGTTCGCCGTGGCGGGAGCGATGATCACGAGGTCGGCCGCCTGCCCGAGGGCGACGTGGCGGACGCGCGCGACGTCGTCGTGCACCGAGGTGGTGACGGGGTTGCGGCTGATCGCCTCCCACGTGGGCGACCCGACGAAGCGCAGAGCGTCGTCGGTGGGGATGACGTGCACGTCGTGCCCGGCCTTCACGAGAAGGCGCACCAGCCCGACGGTCTTGTACGCGGCGATTCCTCCGGTGACCCCGACGACGATGAACATCGCCCCAGTCTTCCAGGTGCGCAGGCCGGTGGAGGCGTGAGTGGACTGGTGTGCGGTGCGGCCGGGGCGGGCCGGGGCGGGCCGGGCCGGGGCGGGGCGGGGCGGGTCGGGCGCTGGCGCGGGTGCGGGAGCCGCGGGTCGCGGTGCGCCGTGGGGCGGGCGTCACCAGAACAGGAGATGCGACGACGACAGGCCGACCTGGCGCCGCTCGCCCTGTTCTCGTCGCATCCCCTGTTCTCGTGCGCGGGCAGCGTTCTCTCGGGCGCAGGTAGCGTGGGGCGGGTGTGCACCGTCGTCATCGATGTCCCCGCCGCGCCGAGCGACCCCGTGCGCCTTCTCGCCGTCCGCGATGAAGACCGTGATCGTCCGTGGCGCGGGGTCGGACCGTGGTGGCCCGACCGTTCCGGCGTCCTCGGCGTGCGCGACGACCGCGCGGGCGGGGCGTGGCTGGCCGTCGATCCCGACCGGCGGCGTCTCGCCGTGCTCCTCAACCGCGAGGATCTCTCCACCCGCGGGGACGACGAGGTCGTCAGCCGCGGCGCGATCGCCCTCGATGCGCTGGGTGACGGCATCCCGGATCAGCCGCCGACGCGCGGATTCAACCTCGTCGACGTGGATGCCACCGGTGCCCACCTCGTCGAGTGGGACGGCCGCGAGTCCCGGCGCACGCGGCTGAGCCCCGGCACGCACATGGTCGCGCACCACGCGGTCGACGATCCGGGGACCCCGCGCATCGCGCGCTGGCTCGAGGAGTTCCGGCGCGCAGGGCTCGGCGAGGGATCGGGGTGGTGGGAGCCGTGGATGAACGTCGTCGAGCGGGCGACGCGCGACCCCGGATCCTCGGTCCTGCGGCGCGACGCCCACGACGGTCTCGTCCTGGAGTCGCTGCTCATCTGCGCCGCGAGCATCGGCCCCGACGGCGTCGAGGTGCGCGAAGCGCGGCTGGCGGAGCCGGGGCACTGGGATGCCGGGCTGCCGACCCGGCTGCTCTCGGGCGACCCGCTGTCGCGGCGGTAGGCTGGTGGCATCCCGCCTCCGTAGCTCAGGGGATAGAGCGCCGCACTCCTAACGCGGGCGTCGCAGGTTCGAATCCTGTCGGGGGCACGTCCGTTCTCTGCAGCACGGCTCTGCCACACTGACTTCGTGAGCAGCACAGCGCGGCCCGGGCACCGCACCGCCGTCGGGGTGGGCGGCATCGTCGTCGCGATCATCGCGCTCTACGTCACCGTCGTGGTGCTCTACGCGAGCGGGAGCGGGGTCGTCTCGCGAGGCGACGACGAGGTATCGCCGGGTGCCGTGTCGCTCGTCCTCACGCCGGAGAAGATGGATGCCGCGACCAGCCGCCTGACCGTGTCGCTCCTGCCGAAGCAGGCCGACGGCGGCGAGTACACGAACGGCGTCACGATCGACAAGCCGTTCGCCGTGCTCGTGTCCGCGGTCGCGGGCTCGACGGCGGTGCACTATCAGCCGAGCGAGCTGGTCGCCCCGACCGAGGTGTCGTTCGTGATGGACGGGGCGATCGAGCAGTGGCCGTTCGATCGATACCACGTGACGTCGTTCGTCGTGGCCGCCGTGGATGATGCCGACGGCGAGAGCGTGCCGCTTCCCACCGCCGTGACGGTCAGCGGGCGCGGCGTCACGGGCTGGGACATCACGATGGCCGAACGCGACGCGGGCGACGGTCTGCTCGCGGTGGACATCTCGGCGTCGAGGTCGGGGGCGACGGTGGCGTTCGGCATCGTGCTGCTGACGCTGATGGTCATCATCCCCACCCTCGTGCTCATCGTCGCGATCGCGGTGCTGCGGGGTCGGCGCAAGGTCGAGGTCACCACGCTGGGGTGGATGGGCGCGATGGTGTTCGCGACCATTCCGCTGCGCAACTTCCTGCCCGGTTCGCCGCCGATCGGCTCGTGGATCGACTACCTCATCGTGCTCTGGGTGATCGCGGCGCTGGTCGCCGGGCTGGTCATCTTCGTGATCGCCTGGTGGCGGCGCGGTCCGGCCTGAGGCAGCGTCGGGATTCCCGCGCCGCGGCGTGCGCCGCGCCCGCGCGTCGCGATTGCACGCCGCGATTGCACGCCGCGAGGTCACACGTTCCGCGCGACATCACATCCGCGGGCACGGTTGGAGTCCGTGTCTTCGACCCGATCGTGTGATCTCGGCGACGCGACGCGGCGCGACGCGACGCGGCGTTGCCCTTCGCGACGTCCTCTGACATGATTACTGAACGATCGGTCGGAAAACCTCACGGGTGAGGTGGACGGACCCCGCCAGAGTCGGCGGGGGAGAGGATGGCGATGTCGCAGGCGTTTCTCATCGGCGGTGCACGCACCCCGGTCGGACGGTACGGCGGGGCTTTGGCATCCGTCCGCCCCGACGATCTCGCGGCTCTCGTCGTCGGCGAAGCCGTGGCCCGTGCGGGCGTTCCTGCCGAGGCGATCGACGAGGTGATCCTCGGCGCGGCGAATCAGGCCGGCGAGGACAACCGCAACGTCGCACGGATGGCCGTGCTGCTCGCGGGGCTTCCGGATGCCATTCCCGGACTCACCGTGAACCGTCTCTGCGCCTCGGGGATGAGCGCGATCGCGCTCGCCGCGCAGGCCGTGCGGGCGGGTGACGCCGACATCGTCGTGGCCGGGGGTGTGGAGTCGATGACCCGCGCGCCCTGGGTGCAGGCGAAGCCCGCGAAGGCGTGGGCGAAGCCCGGCGAGGCGTTCGACACCTCGATCGGCTGGCGCTTCACCAACCCGCGGCTCGCGGCCCGCGACAGGGCGACCTTCACGATGCCCGAGACCGCCGAGGAGGTGGCCCGCGTCGACGGCATCTCGCGCGCCGACGCCGACGCCTTCGCCCTGCGGAGTCACGAACGGGCGATCCGGGCTCAGGATGCCGGGCACTTCCGCGACGAGATCGTCGGTGTCGAGACACCTCGGGGTCTCGTCGACACCGACGAAGGGCCGCGGCGAGACACCTCGCTCGAGGTGCTCGCGGGGCTCCGACCCGTCGTGAAGGGCGGCGAGGTGGTGACCGCGGGCAACGCGAGCTCGCTCAACGACGGCGCGTCGGCGATCGTGGTGGCCAGCGCGGCGGCGGTGGAGCGCTACGGCCTGCGGGCACGCGCGCGGATCGTCGCGCACGCCTCGGCGGGAGTGGCTCCGGAGGTCATGGGGCTGGGTCCCGTGCCCGCGACGGAGAAGGCGCTCGCGAAGGCCAGGCTGTCGGCATCCGACCTGGGGGCGGTCGAGCTCAACGAGGCGTTCGCGTCGCAGTCGCTGGCGTGCATGCGTCGGCTCGGTCTCGACCCCGAGATCGTCAACGCCGACGGCGGGGCGATCGCGCTGGGGCACCCGCTCGGGTCCAGCGGGTCGCGGTTGCTGGTGACGCTGCTGGGCCGGTTGGAGCGCGAGGAAGCGCGCTACGGGCTCGCGACGATGTGCGTCGGCGTGGGGCAGGGGACGGCGATGATCGTGGAGCGGGTCGATGGCTGAGGGGGCGGGGGTCCCGGGGGCTTCGACGGGCTCAGCCACCTCGGCGGGGGAGGCCCCTGAGGGTGTCGAAGGGACCGAGGCTCTCGTGGGTCGGGTCCCGGGGGCTTCGACGGGCTCAGCCACCTCTGCGGGGGAGGTCCCTGAGCCTGTCGAAGGGACCGGGATCCTCAGCGCGCCCCGCCTCCGCATCGAGGCCCGCGACGACCGCGTCGTCGCGACCCTCGATCGCCCCGAGCGCCGCAACGCGATCGACCAGGCGATGATCGACGAGCTGCACGCGCTGTGCGCGGAGCTCGAGGAGCGGCCGCGCACCCTGATCCTGACCGGGGCCGGCGGGATCTTCGCTGCCGGCGCCGACATCGCCCAGCTGCGCGAGCGCACCGGCGACGATGCCCGTCGGGGGATCAACGCCACCGCCTTCGACCGCATCCGCCACCTCCCGATGCCCGTGATCGCCGCCATCGACGGCTTCGCGCTGGGCGGGGGAGCGGAGCTGGCGTACGCCGCCGACATCCGCATCGGCACCCCGCGCGTGCGCTTCGGGAACCCCGAACCCGGTCTCGGCATCATCGCCGCCGCCGGCGCGGCCTGGCGCTTGCCCGAGATCGTCGGGCACGCCCGTGCGAGCGAGCTGCTGCTCACCGCGCGCATGATCGACGCCGACGAGGCCCTCGCGTGGGGACTGCTGTCGAGCATCCACGAGCCCGACGCGTTGCTCGACGCCGCGCACGCGATCGCCGACCGGATCGCGGCGAACTCCGTGCGCGCGACCATCCTCACCAAGCGCGCGCTGCTCGCCCCGCGGGCGGAGCACCCGACGATCGACGGCGACCTTCAGGCCGAGCTGTTCGACAGCGCCGACAAACGCGCGCGCATGACCGCGTTCCTCGAGAGGAAGAAGAAGTGACCCTTCCCGACACCACGTCCGCGCCCGATATCGCGAACGCCGGGTCCCCGGCATCCCTCCCCGCCACCGTCGGCGTCCTCGGCGGGGGCCGCATGGGCGCGGGGATCGCGCACGCGTTCCTGCTCGCCGGAGCCCGCGTGCACGTCGTCGAGCGAGACGCCGCGGCCGCCGGGCAGGCGCGCGAGCGCGTCGAGACCGCCCTTGCTCGCTCGGTCGAGCGAGGAACGAAGATCCCGGATGCCGACTTCCTGACCACCGGAGACGATGCGGACGCGTTCGCCGAGGCGGGCCTCGTGATCGAGGCCGTGCCGGAGGATCGCGACCTCAAGCTCGACGCCCTCGCGCGGATCGAGGGAGCTGTGCGGGGCGACGCGGTTGTGGCATCCAACACCTCCTCCATCTCGATCGACGCGCTCGCCGCGTCGCTCGGCCGGCCCGAGCGGTTCCTCGGCCTGCACTTCTTCAACCCGGTGCCGGCGTCGGCGCTCGTCGAGGTCGTGACGGGGTCGGCCACCCTACCGGGGGTCGTGAGCGCGGCGACGAACTGGGTCGAGGCCATCGGCAAGACCGCCGTCGTCGTGCGCGATGCGCCGGGCTTCGCCTCCAGCCGCCTCGGCGTCGCCCTCGGGCTCGAGGCCATCCGCATGCTCGAGGAGGGTGTCGCCTCGGCCCACGACATCGACACGGCGATGGAGCTCGGGTACCGGCATCCGATGGGCCCCCTCCGCACGACCGACATCGTCGGTCTCGACGTGCGTCTGGGCATCGCCGAAGAACTCGAGCGCGCGTTCGGCGCGCGCTTCACCCCGCCCGCGCTGCTGCGAGAGCTCGTCGCCCAGGGGCACCTGGGCCGCAAGACCGGCCGCGGATTCTACGAATGGAGCGAATGATGACGTTTCTCCCCAGCTACGTGAACGGTGCGTGGTGGGCGCCCGGGAGCGACCCCGACGCGGCGATCGTGCGCGACGCCTCGACGGGGGAGGAGATCGTGCGCATCAGCACTCGCGGGCTCGATCTCGCGGGCGCCATCGCCTACGCCCGCCGCGAGGGACAGAAGAATCTTGGCGCCCTCACCTTCCCTCAGCGCGCGATGGTGCTGAAGAACCTCGCGATCGCGCTGAACGAGCGCCGCGAAGAGCTGTACGCCCTCTCGGAGCGCTCCGGCTCGACCCGTCGCGACTCGCTCAGCGACATCGACGGCGGGATCGGCGTGCTCTTCACGTTCTCGTCGAAGGCGCGGCGCGAGCTGCCCGCCGGCAAGGTCGTGCTCGACGGTCCGATCGAGCCCCTGTCGAAGGACGGCTCCTTCCTCGGCCGGCACGTCTACACGCGCCTCCCCGGGGTCGCGGTGCAGATCAACGCCTTCAACTTCCCCATGTGGGGAGCGCTCGAGAAGTTCGCGCCCGCGTTCCTGGCCGGGCTCCCCACGATCGTCAAGCCCGCGACCCCGACGGCATACGTCGCCGAGGCGTGGGTGCGGATGGTCGTCGCGACCGGCCTGCTGCCCGAGGGATCGCTGCAACTGGTGAGCGGCAGCGTCCCGGGCCTGTTCGACCTGCTCGACCTCGGCGACACCGTCGGGTTCACCGGCAGCGCCTCGACCGCCGAGCGTCTGCGCGCCCAGGCGAAGCCCGGCGTGCGCTTCACGAGCGAGACCGACTCGATCAACGCCTCGATCCTCGGTCCCGACGCCGTGCCCGGCACCCCCGAGTTCGACGCCTACGTCAAGCAACTGCTCGTCGAGCTGACCACCAAGGCGGGGCAGAAGTGCACGGCGATCCGCCGCGCGATCGTGCCGAGGGGGACGACGGATGCCGTGGCCGAGGCGCTGCGCGCGAAGATCGCCGAGCGTGTGGTCATCGGTGATCCGCGCGCTGAGGGCGTGACGATGGGACCGGTCGTCTCGCTCGCGCAGCGCGACGAGGTGCTGCGGCAGGTGCGCGCGCTCGAGGAAGCCGGGGGCCGCTTCGTCGTGGGCTCGGCCGACGCCCCGGAGGGGGCGCCCGCCGACGGCGCCTTCCTCCAGCCCATGCTCCTGGCCTTCGCGGATGCCACGACCCCGGCCGTCAACGACATCGAGGCCTTCGGGCCCGTCGCGAGCATCGTCGAGTACGCCGACGTCGCGGACGCGGCGACCATCGTGGCGCGCGGCGGCGGCTCGCTCGTCACGAGCGTTGCCACCCACGACCCCGACGTCGCGACCGAGCTGCTCACCCGCATGGGCGCGATGAACGGCCGGGTGCTCTTCCTCGACCGCGACGACGCGCGCACCTCGACCGGCCATGGCGCCCCCGTGCCGCACCTTGTGCACGGCGGACCCGGCCGCGCCGGCGGTGGCGAGGAGCTCGGCGGCATCCGCTCCGTGCTCCATTACATGCAGCGCACGGCGATCCAAGGCTCGCCGCGCATGCTGACCGCGCTCACCGGGGTGTGGCATCCGGGAGCCGAGACCGACTCCGCCGGCACGCACCCGTTCCGCAAGCCCCTCTCGGACCTCCGGATCGGGGATGCCGTGGAGTCGGCCGAACGCGAGGTCACCCTCGACGACATCGAGGTGTTCGCGAACTTCACCGGCGACACGTTCTACGCGCACATGGACGAGGAGTCCGCCGCGGCGAACCCGTTCTTCCCGGGGCGCGTTGCGCACGGCTACCTCCTCGTGTCGTGGGCGGCGGGGCTGTTCGTGGACCCGGCGCCCGGTCCGGTGCTGGCCAACTCGGGCCTCGAGAACCTGCGCTTCGTCACGCCGGTCTCACCCGGCGACCGCATCCGCGTCGCCCTCACGGCGAAGCAGATCACCCCGCGCGAGACCGACGAGTACGGCGAGGTGCGGTGGGACGCCGTGATCCGCAACCAGGATGACGAGATCGTCGCGCAGTACGACGTGCTGACGCTCGTGGCGAAGACGTGGGCACCCGCTCCCGTGGCGGTGCCGGCATGAGCCTGCGGCCGATGATGCGGAACGACCGCGCGTCGGCGATGCTCGGCATGGTCGTCGAGCACGACGAGCCGGGGGAGTCGCGCGTGTCGATGACCGTGCGCGACGACATGCTCAACGGCTTCGCCATCACCCATGGCGGGCTCGTCTTCACCCTCGCCGACACCGCCTTCGCGATCGCGTGCAACGAGGACGAGCGGGTCACCGTCGCCGGGGGCGCGGACATCACGTTCCTGAAGTCGACCACCGCGGGGCAGACGCTCACGGCGACGGCCGAGCGGCGGGCCCGCAGCGGTCGTACGGGCCTCTACGACATCCGCGTGACCGATGAGAAGGGCGACCTCGTCGCCGAGGTGCGAGGCCGCAGCATCACGACGGATCGGCGACCGCCGGTCCCGGTCCCTTCGACGGGCTCAGGGACCTCTGATGCGCGGGTGGCTGAGCCTGTCGAAGCCTCCGGCCCCCGATCCGCGTCGGTTCCGGTCCCTTCGACAAGCTCAGGGACCTCGGCCGCGCCGGTGGCTGAGCGTGTCGAAGCCTCCGGCCGCCGATCCGCGGCGGTTCCGGTCCCTTCGACAAGCTCAGGGACCTCGGCCGCGCCGGTGGCTGAGCCTGTCGAAGCCTCCGGCCCCCAGCCCTCGAACGACCCCGAGCGCGACGGCGCGCTCCGCACCACGGAGGTGTCCCGATGACCCTGACGACCGCATCGCGCCCGGACTTCCTGGCATCCGTCGATCCCACCGGCATCCCACTCGAGAGTCTGCGTGCGCTGCAGCTCGAGCGCCTGCAATGGACGGTGCGCCACGCCTACGACAACGTCGCCCTCTACCGCCGGAAGTTCGACGAGGCCGGCGTCGGTCCCGACGACATCCGGAGCCTCGACGACATCCGCCTCCTGCCGTTCACCACCAAGGCCGACCTGCGCGAGACCTACCCCTTCGGCATGTTCGCCGTGCCGATGCCCGATGTCCGTCGCATCCACGCATCATCCGGCACGACCGGGCGTCCCACCGTCGTCGGCTACACCGCGGGCGACCTCGACCGCTGGGCCGATCTCGTCGCGCGATCGCTGAGCGCCGCGGGCATCCGCGCCGGCGATCGCGTGCACAACGCCTACGGCTACGGCCTGTTCACCGGCGGACTCGGCGCCCACGCGGGCATCGAGCGGCTCGGCGCGACCGTGATCCCGATGTCGGGCGGGCAGACCGCTCGGCAGGCGCAGCTCATCCAGGACTTCGAACCGGATGCCATCCTCTGCACGCCGAGCTACCTCCTCACCATCGCCGATGCGCTCGAGGCGGCGGGCGTCGACCCGCGCTCGACCTCGCTCAGGGTCGCGGTGCTCGGTGCGGAGCCGTGGACGAACGAGATGCGTCGAGAGATCGAGCGCCGCCTCGACATCGTCGCCGTCGACATCTACGGCCTCAGCGAGGTGATGGGTCCGGGCGTGGCATCCGAGAGCGCCCTCACCAAGGACGGACCGCACATCTGGGAGGATCACTTCCTTCCCGAGACGATCGACGGCGACACGGGCGCGCCCGTCGCCGACGGCGAGCTCGGCGAGCTCGTCTTCACCTCGCTCACCAAGGAGGCCTTCCCGGTCATCCGCTACCGCACGCGCGACCTCACCCGCCTGCAGCCCGGCACCGCGTTCCCGGCCATGCGGCGCATCGAGAAGATCACCGGGCGCAACGACGACATGATCATCCTGCGCGGCGTGAACCTCTTCCCGACGCAGATCGAGGAGATCGTGCTGGGGATCGAGAAGCTCACCCCGCACTTCGTGCTCGAGCTGCGGCGAGAGGGGCGAATGGATGCCATGACCGTCCGCATCGAACGGCATCCGGCCCTCGAGCGCGAGGTGTGCGAGGCCGCCGGCGTCGTGCTCCAGCAACGCATCAAGGTGCTCATCGGCACGAGTGTCGACGTGCGCGTCGAGGAGCCCGGCACGCTGCCCCGCAGCGAGGGCAAGTACAAGCGCGTCTACGACCTGCGCTGACCCCGGGCCGCCGGCCCGCGCCGAGGACGCACTGCTTCGTCGAGACCGCACCCGTTCGATGCCGATCGGATGCGGTCTCGACGAACGCACACGGTCTCGGCGACGCGGCGGCCGCGGCGGCGGCGCGTCGTCAGGACCCCGCGCGCGCCAGCGGGGTGTCGTCGAGGCCGGCGATCAGGTCGCGGAGGCTGTCGAAGACCTCGACCGCCCCGGCATCCCGAAGCTCCTCCGGCGCGAAGCCGCCGGTGCGCACCGCGACCGTGGGGATGTGCGCCTTCGCCGCGGCGATGGCATCCCAGGGGGAGTCGCCGATCATGATCCCGCCGGAGCCGGGAACCCGGTCGAGCGCGGTCTGCACGAGATCGGGCGCGGGCTTGCTGGCCTCGACGTCGTCGGAGGTGGTCCACGCGTCGGCGAGATCGCGCGCGTCGACGAGGTCGAGGAAGTGCTCGACGTGGTCACTCTTGCCGGAGCTCGCGAGCACCACCTGGAAACCGCGCTCCTTCACCGCGACGAGCAGGTCGTGGGCGCCGTTGAAGGGGCGGACCTCGTCGATGAAGGGCTCGAACTCCTCGGTCCACGCGGCGCGCAGCGCCTCGCCGTGCGCGTTCTCGACGTCGTCGCTCGTGAGGGAGGGGACGAGCTGGTCGCCGCCCATGCCGATCGCCCGGTGGATACGCCAGATCGGCAGCACGATGTCGAACCGGAGGAACGAGCGGTACCACGCGAGGGCGTGCTGGTAGTTGGTGTCGACGAGGGTGCCGTCGACGTCGAAGATCGCGGTGTCGGCCATGACCCCACTTCATCCGCTTGCGCGAGAAGCCGCAGCACCGTTGCGGTGCCCTCCGCCCTCCGCTACAGTTTTACTGAACGATCGGTCTGTAAAGGAGTCGACGATGACGATGACCGCCCCCCTTCCCGACGCCGCTGAGGGCGAGGCGATGTTCGACGCCCTCATCGAGGCGGACGGTCGCATCGAGCCTCGGGACTGGATGCCGGAGGGCTACCGCCGCACGCTGATCCGTCAGATCTCCCAGCACGCGCACTCCGAGATCATCGGCATGCAGCCGGAGGGAGCCTGGATCACCCGGGCGCCCAGCCTCAAGCGCAAGTCGATCCTGCTGGCGAAGGTGCAGGATGAAGCGGGCCACGGCCTCTACCTCTACTCGGCCGCGCAGACGCTCGGCATCACGCGCGACGAGATGACGCAGCAGCTCGTCGACGGCAAGGCACGCTACTCGTCGATCTTCAACTACCCGACCCCGACGTGGGCCGACATGGGCGCGATCGGCTGGCTCGTCGACGGAGCCGCGATCTGCAACCAGGTGCCGCTGTGCCGCGCCTCCTACGGACCCTACGGGCGCGCGATGGTGCGCATCTGTAAAGAGGAGTCGTTCCACCAGCGCCAGGGGTTCGAGATCCTTCTCACCCTCATGCAGGGCACCGACGAGCAGCGTGAGATGGCTCAGGATGCCGTGAACCGCTGGTACTGGCCGAGTCTGATGATGTTCGGTCCTCCCGACGACGATTCGCCCAATTCGGCGCAGTCGACGGCGTGGAACATCAAGCGCTTCAGCAACGACGTGCTCCGTCAGCGTTTCGTCTCGATGCTCGTGCCGCAGGCGGCGGTGCTCGGGGTGACGCTGCCCGACCCCGACCTGCGCTTCAACGAGGAGACGGGCGAGTACGACATGGGCGAGATCGACTGGAGCGAGTTCCACGAGGTGCTCGCCGGCCGCGGACCGCTGAACACGATGCGCCGCCAGCACCGCCGCGACGCGCACGAAGAAGGTGCGTGGGTGCGCGAGGCCGCCGCGGCGTACGCCGCGAAGAAGAGCGCCAAGGTGGCCGCCTGATGGCGACCCCGGGCGGTAGCCCCGCCGAGACCTGGCCCCTGTGGGAGGTGTTCGTCCGTGCGAACCGCGGCCTCAGCCACGTGCACGTCGGTTCGCTCCACGCCCCCGACGCCGAGCTCGCCGTGCGCAATGCGCGCGACCTCTACACCCGTCGGGGCGAGGGCGTGTCGGTGTGGGTCGTGCCTTCGGACGCCGTGACCACGAGCGATCCGGGACAGAAGGGTGCCTTCTTCGAGTCGCCGGCGGGCAAGAACTACCGGCACGCGGTCTACTACACCGCGTCCGAGGGGGTGCCGCACCTGTGAGCACCTCGACCGAAAGCGGGTCCCGGTCCCTTCGACAGGCTCAGGGACCTGACGCGGCTGCGGTGGCTGAGCCTGTCGACGCCCCCCAGAGCGGGTCCCGGTCCCTTCGACAGGCTCAGGGACCTGACGGGCCTGCGGTGGCTGAGCCCGTCGAAGCCCCCGACGCGGGGGATCGGTCCCTTCGACCTGAAGCGGCTGCGGTGGCTGAGCCTGTCGACGCCCCCGACCCGCACGGTGACGTCTCGCTCGACGCCCGCGAACTCGGCGCCGAGCTCGCCGGGGGAGAGGATCGCACCACCGACCCCGACGTCGCCGCCTACGCGCTGCGCCTCGGCGACGACGCGCTGATCCTCGCGCAGAACCTCTGCGGCTGGATCGCCCGCGCCCCTGAGATCGAGGAAGACGTCGCCCTCGGCAACATCGCCCTCGACCTCCTCGGCCACGCCCGCTCGCTCCTGCGTTACGCCGGCAGCTACGACGGGCGCAGCGAAGACGACCTCGCCTACTGGCGCGACGAGCCGGACTTCCGCAGCGCCTGGCTCTTCGAGCTTCCCAACGGCGACTTCGCCCACACGATCGCGCGCCAGCTCCTGGCATCCACGTATCTTCTCGAGCTGTACCGCGACCTCACGGCATCCACCGATCCCGTGCTCGCCGCCGTCGCCGCGAAGGCCGAGAAAGAGGTCGACTACCACCGCGATCACGCCGTGCAGTGGACGCTGCGTCTCGCGGGCGGAACCGACGAATCGCGCCGCCGCTTCCTCGTCGCCCTCGACGACACCTGGCCGTACCTCGACGAGCTCTTCCGCGACGAGCCGCTGCACGAACGTCTGGACGGCATCGCGGTCCGGCCGTCGTCCCTGCGCACGCGGGCCGACGAGGTACTCGCCGCGGTTCTGGCGGAAGAAGACGTCCCCGTGCCGGCGATCCCCGCGTCGTCCGCCGGCGGACGCCGAGGCATCCATCACCCGTCGTTCGGCCCCCTGATCGCTGAGATGCAGGTGCTGGCCCGCCGGCACCCGGGGGCGACATGGTGAGCGTCGAACACGCCCGGGAGGTGGCCGCGGCCGTCGTCGATCCCGAGGTGCCGGTGCTCACGATCGACGACCTCGGTGTGCTCCGCGACGTGCGGGTCGACGGCGACACGGTGACCGTCACGATCACCCCCACCTACTCGGGATGCCCCGCGGTCGAGGCGATCCGCGACGACATCGTCCTCGCGCTCACCTCGGCGGGCTTCGACAACGCCGTGGTGAGAACCACCCTCACCCCCGCGTGGACCACCGACTGGATGAGCGACGAGGGCCGCCGCAAGCTCAGCGAGTACGGCATCGCCCCGCCGACGGGTCGCGCTCCGGCCGGTCCCATCCGTCTGACGCTCAGCGTCGTGTGTCCTCGCTGCGGGTCGCTCGACACCCGCGAGCTCTCGCGCTTTGGCTCCACCTCGTGCAAGTCGCTGTGGGAATGCCGCGCCTGCCTCGAACCCTTCGATCACTTCAAGGCCCTCTGATGACGATGACGGATGCCACGGCCGCCGGCCCCGCTGCGACGCCCGCCCCGCGCGCCCGCGCGCGCTTCCACACCCTGCGTGTCGCCGACGTGCGGCCCCTCACGCCGACCGCGATCGAGGTGACGTTCGCCGTCCCGGACGACATCGCGGATGCCTTCGACTACGCGCCTGGCCAGTACGTCGCCCTGCGCGCCACGGTCGACGGAGAGGAGCTCCGCCGCTCCTATTCCCTGTGCCGCCCGCCCGCTCGGGGAACGATCAGCGTCGGCATCAAGCGCGACCCCGACGGCCGATTCTCGAGCTGGGCACACGAGGGCCTGCGCCCCGGCGACGAGATCGACGTCATGAGCCCGCAGGGCACCTTCGTCTCGAGGGCGTCGACGTCGACCGGGCACGTGGTCGCGATCGCGGCGGGTTCGGGGATCACCCCGATCATGGCGCTCGCCGCCGATGTGCTCGAGCGCTCCGCCGACGCCCGCATGACGATCGTCTACGCCAATCGCTCCTCGACCGACGTCATGTTCGTCGACGAGCTCGCCGACCTCAAGGACCGTTACCCCTCGCGCTTGACGCTGCACCACGTGCTCTCGCGCGAGCAGCGCGCCGCTCCCGTGTTCTCGGGCCGGCTCGACGAGGAGCGCCTGCGCCTGATCCTGTCGCGGCTCATCGATCCGGCATCCGTCGACGAGTGGTTCCTCTGCGGTCCCTTCGCGCTCGTCGAGGTGTGCCGCGAGGCGCTCGCCGAGGCGGGTGTTCCCCGTGAGCGTGTGCGCTTCGAGCTCTTCACCGCCGGCGACGGCAACGCACCGGCGCAGACCGGGGGAGCGCGCCCCGTGCGCGTGCGCGCCGATGAGCCCGTCCGCTCGATCGAAATCACCCTCGACGGGCAGTCTGCCCACGTCGACAGCCCGGTGTCGGCGAACGAGACGATCCTCGCCGCGGCCCTCCGCGTGCGCCCCGACGTGCCGTTCGCGTGCGCCGGGGGAGTGTGCGGCACGTGCCGCGCCCGCGTGATCGAGGGGTCGGTGTCGATGACCGAGAACTACGCCCTCGAACCGGACGAGATCGAGCGCGGATACGTGCTCACCTGCCAATCGCACCCGACCTCCGACACCGTGCGCGTCGACTACGACGGATAGGGATGCCGTGATCGACTACTCCCACGCCGACGACCTCGCGATCATCACGCTGAACGCCCCCGCCCGTCGAAACGCGCTCGGCCTCGACGCCCTCGGGGCGCTCGCCGAGGCGTACGACCGAGCCGAGGCCGACGGCGCGCGCGCCGTGCTCCTCCGCGGGGAGGGGCCGTCGTTCTGCGCCGGCCGCGACATCGCGGGCGTGGACCCGGCCACCGACGACGTCGCCGGATACCTCGAGGCCACTCTCGCGCCGCTCCTCCGGCGCATGGCATCCTTCCCCGCTCCCACCTTCGCCGCCGCCCACGGGGCGTGCCTCGGCGTCGGCCTCGGGCTCCTCATCGCGACCGACGTCGTCTTCGTCGCCGATACCGCGAAGGTGGGCTCGCCGTTCGCCGCGCTCGGTGCGACCCTCGACTCGGGCGGCCACGCCCTGTTCGCCGAGCGTCTCGGCACCCACGCCACGCTCGACCTCATCTACACCGGTCGGATGCTGACGGGGGAGGAGGCCGTGCGCGCCGGACTGTTCTCGAGGGTGGTCCCGGCATCCGAGATTCAGGATGCCACCGAGCTCGCCGCCCGTCGGGCCGCGGCCGGTCCCACCGAGGCTTTCCGCGCGAGCAAGCGCATCGTGACGGCGATCCGCGACGAGCGGCTGGGCCTGTGGGAGGCGATGGCGCTCGAGAACCGGGCGCAGGCCGCTCTCGCGCGGACCGATGACTACCGCGAGGGCTTCGCCGCCTTCCAGGCCAAACGCACGCCGGAGTTCCGGGGGCGCTGACGCGTGAGCACCCGCTGCTGATTGAATCGGCTCATGTCGATCGACGAAGAAGACGAACTCGCTCAGCTGCGCCGCCGGGCGTACTCGCCTTCTGCCGACATCGCCTCGGATCCCGATGCCCTCCGGCGTCTGATCGAACTCGAGGCCCGCGCGAACGCGACCGAGCAGGCGCCCGCGTCGGCCCCCGCCGTGCCCGAGGAGCCGGTCGCCCCCGCCGAGAGCGAGATCCCGGATGCCACCCCCGCCCGGCCGCGGATCACACGGCCGCGCCTGCGCCGCTCGACGGTGATTCTGCTGGCCGCCGCCGCGCTCGTCGTCGCGACCCTGGCCACCGTGCTCGTGGTCGTGCAGCGGGTGCAGACCGATCCGCTCCAGGCCGGGGCGACGCAGATCGCCCGGCTGGCACCCGACCCGGACTTCGAGGTACCGAGCTCGCTCACGGTGGGGATCACGGGCAACGTCACGGCGTTCGAGGAGTTCGAAGGTTTCCGCGTGATCTCGCAGCCGTCGTACTACGACGCCGAGGGAGCAGCCCGCTGCATGACGGTGTGGCAGCCGGAATTGCTCGACACGGCGGGCGGGGGCGGGTTCTCGTACGACGGCGAGTTCTTCCTGAGCACGTGCGGCGCCGGATCATTTCCCGCGAACATGACGATGCTCCTGCGGGACGGCACCCCCGAGCGCGCGCAGACGGACTTCCCCGCGGGGACCGCCTTGCAGTTCGTCTACGACGCGGTGAACAACGAGATCGTCATCTTCCGCGGCTGACCCGCGAAACGACGATGCCCCGGCACACGGCCGGGGCATCGTCGACACAGTGCGCGTCAGGCGGCGGAGGTCACCGCGAACTGGACGGAGCCCTGCGGGTCGATCTGCGCGTCGAGGACGCGGTCATCGAGGACGGCGGCGGCGTCGGTGTCGAGGAACACCCGCGCGCCCGCGTGCTCGACGACGGCGTCCTGCGGCTGCGGGCCGTCGACGACCGACAGCGAGAACTGGGACTCGGGCGAACCCGCGCCCTCGATGCGCACCCCGCCCTGGGCGGCGTCGGGGTACTGCGCGGTGATGGTCTTGACGGCGGTCGTGGCCTCTTCGGTGAGCGTCAGCATTCGTGGCTCTCCTTCTTTGTCGACGACAGGAGCCAGCCACGATGCCGAGAATCCGCGCGGCCCTCAAGCTCTGGCATCCATTTCCAGGGGATTCTCACCGAGCGCACAGAGGGCGCGCACGCGGGTCAGGGAAGCAGACCCGCCCGACGGGCGCGTGCGACCGCGGCGTGCCGCGTCGAGGCGTCGAGCTTGGCCATCGCCGATGCCAGATACGACTTGACGGTGGTTTCACGGAGGTGGAGGGATGCCGCGATCTCACCGTTCGTCGACCCGACCGCGGCGCACGCCAGCACGTCGATCTCGCGGCGCGAAAGGTGGATGTCGGCGTCCTCGCCGGAGCGCGGGGCGTCCCCGGTGAGAGCGGCCAGACGGGCCTCGAGCTCTTCGAGACGCCGGCGCACGTCATCGTCGCCGACCGTGGCGGCGATGCTGCGCAACTGCGCGTAGCTCTCGCGGATCTCTTCGCGCACGCCCACGCTCAGTCCGTTGTCGCCCGACGGCATCGTGGAGAGGCGGCGATCCACCTCCTCGCGCACACGGAGCTCGGTGCCCAGCTCTCCCGCGACGTCGAACGCGGGGCGCGCCTCGATATCCCCGACCGGTGCCTGCGCCCAGGATCCGCAGTACAGGACGCCCCGCGCGTGGCCGCGCACGAGCACCGGAACGGCGAACAGCGTCGCGATGCCCTCGCCGAGGATGGCGCGGTCGTAGTCGTGCGTGATGGACCGCGCGGTGCGGTAGTCCAATGTCATCCGCGGGCGTCGCTCGACGAGGGCGCGTCCGCCGAGGCCGCGCTCGGCGCGGACGACGAGTCCCTCGATGCTGCGCGTGCGCGCTCCGACGATGGTCGTGACGTGGACGGCTCCGTTGTGCTCCAGGCCGCCGAACGCGAGGGGGAAATGGGTGCGGCGCGCGAGTTCGGCGACGGCGTGAGACACGAGTGTCGCGTCGTCGCGAAGAACGGTCGGTGCTCCCAAGAGAACTACCTACTTCCGGGGGTGACGGCTGCGTCGCCGCCTTTCGTAGCGTCGACCCTACCACCGGGAGCGCTTCCACCATCCCGGGTCATCATCCCCCCAATCGGTGCGATGTTGCACCGGTCCCATGAGGCAAGGAGGCCACATGACGGACAGAAGAATCGACCCCGCCCCGGGAGGCGGCGTCGACTACATCGCGGTCGAGGAGTCCGCACCGTTCCGCGATCTGAAGAAGCGGCAGCGCAGCTTCATCTTCCCGCTCGCGGTCGCATTCCTCGTCTGGTACTTCGTCTACGTGCTGCTGTCGTCGTTCGCGCCGGAGTTCATGGCGCAGCCGGTGTTCGGCGCCGTGACGGTCGGGCTCCTGTTCGGTCTGGGGCAGTTCGTCACGACGTTCGCGATCACGATGGGCTACGTCGCATATGCGAACCGTCGGCTCGACCCCCTCGCGGAGCAACTGCGCGATGAGCTCGAGCGCACCGAGCGGGGGACCGCATGAACGAGGTCTTCGGCACCGTCCACGCCGCCGTCCAGACGGTGGAGAACAACCCGGTCTTGAACATCTCGATCTTCGGCGCCTTCGTCGCCGTGACGCTGTTCATCGTCATCCGGGCCAGCCGTAACAGCAAGACCGCGGCCGACTACTACGCCGCGGGGCGCTCGTTCACGGGACCCCAGAACGGCTTCGCCATCGCGGGCGACTACCTTTCGGCGGCGTCGTTCCTCGGGATCGTCGGCGCGATCGCGATCAACGGATACGACGGCTTCCTCTACTCGATCGGCTTCCTCGTCGCCTGGCTGGTGGCGCTGCTGCTGGTGGCGGAGCTCATGCGCAACACCGGCAAGTTCACGATGGCCGATGTGCTCTCGTTCCGCCTCCGGGAACGCCCCGTCCGTATGGCGGCGGCGATCACGACGCTCGCGGTGTGCTTCTTCTACCTGCTCGCGCAGATGGCGGGTGCCGGTGGACTCGTCTCCCTCCTGCTCGGGATCACGGAGCGACTGGGGCAGTCGATCGTCGTCGCGGTGGTCGGCCTTCTCATGATCGTCTACGTGCTCATCGGCGGTATGAAGGGCACGACGTGGGTGCAGATCGTCAAGGCGTTCCTTCTCATCGGCGGCGCCGTCGTCATGACGATCTGGGTGCTCGCGATCAACGGCTTCAACCTCAACACCCTTCTCGAAGCGGCCGTCGCCGCCTCGCCGAAGGGGGAGGCGGTGCTCGCACCCGGTCTCCAGTACGGCAAGAACCCGTGGGACTTCATCTCCCTGGCGCTCGCCCTGGTGCTGGGCACGGCGGGCCTGCCCCACGTGCTCATGCGCTTCTACACGGTGCCCACGGCCAAAGAGGCCCGGCGGTCGGTGGTCTGGGCCATCTGGCTCATCGGCCTGTTCTACATCCTCACTCTCGTGCTCGGTTACGGTGCGGGCGCCCTCGTCGGACCGGATGCCATCCTGGCGGCGCCGGGAGGCGTCAACGCGGCGGCTCCTCTGCTGGCCCTCGCGCTCGGCGGCCCGATCCTGCTCGGGTTCATTTCGGCGGTGGCCTTCGCGACGATCCTCGCGGTCGTTGCCGGTCTGACCATCACCGCGGCCGCGTCGTTCGCGCACGACATCTACGCGAGCGTCGTGAAGAAGGGCAACGTCCCGCCGGACGGAGAGGTCAAGGTCGCCCGACGCACCGTCATCGTCATCGGTGTGCTCGCGATCATCGGCGGCATCGGGGTCCAGGGGCAGAACGTGGCGTTCCTCGTCGCGCTGGCCTTCGCCGTCGCGGCGTCGGCGAACCTCCCGACCATCCTGTACTCGCTCTTCTGGCGCCGTTTCACCACGCGCGGTGCCGTATGGAGCATGTACGGCGGTCTCGGCTCCGCCCTGGTGCTGATCTTCCTCTCGCCGGTCTTCTGGGGCACGCCCACCAGCGTGTTCGTCGACGCCGGCGTGGCGATCTGGCCGCTCAACAACCCGGGCATCGTGTCGATCCCCCTGGGCTTCCTGCTCGGCTGGCTCGGCTCGATCACCTCGCGCCGCGCCGAGGATGCCGGAAAGGCGGCGGAGATGGACGTGCGCTCGCTCACCGGCTTCGGTGCGGAGAAGGCGTCCACCCACTGAGAACCGCTCTGTGGAGCGGGGGCGCCCGGTCTCGTCGGCGACAGCCACGGGGCCGGGCGCTTCGCGTCGTGGGGGCCATCGCCGGCGCCCCCCGAGCCGGGGCATGCTCCGCGCTCGCACGCCCCTACGCCCCCACCGCCCCTCACCCGGCGCGGCGACCTCACCCCGTCCCGCGCAGCCCCTCCCCGAGCACCACGTCGTTCTCGAGCGACAGCAGGTACTCCTTCACCTCGGGGTGCCCGCCGTACTCGCCGATCGACCCGTCGGCACGCACGACGCGGTGCACGGGCACGACGATCGAGAACGGGCTCTTCGCGCACGCCGTCCCCACCGCGCGCGCGGCCCCCGGGGCTCCCGCGAGGATCGCCACCTCGCCGTATGACGCCATCTCGCCGTACGGGATGTCGATCGTGGCCTGCAGGGCGGTCCGCGTGAAGCCCTGCACGAGTCGCCAGTCGAGCGGCACCTCGAAGTGCCGCCGCGCGCCGTCGAAGTACTCGTCGAGCTGCTCGCGCAGGTCGACGGCACCGTCGGGGTCGGGCTCGGGCAGGACCCCGAGCCGCTGCGCGATCTCGGCCCGGGCGAGGTCGATGCCGTCGTGTGCGACGTCGAGCCGCACGAGGGCATCGTTCACGAACGTGAGGAGGATCGGGCCGATCGGGCTGTCGTATTCGGTGCTGGTGACGGTGTTCATACGCTCATCCTCGTGACCGGCGAGACCGCCCATCGGGCTTCTGCCCGGAACCGGGGACGACCTCGCGATTCGGCATCCTGGGGAGGAACAGCCGATCCGACGGCGTGTCGCGGATTCCCGCAAAACCCGCCCCGGCTACGCGCGATCCACAGATGCCCGGCTTAGTCTGGCAGGTGTGTGGCGAGCTGAGGATGACACCGTGAGCGGTGGCGACGGAGACGGGTCCTCGTCGACCGTCGATCCGGCCGAGCTGCGACTGTCGGAGCCCGGCATCGTGGTCCGCCACGTCGCCGACCCGGAGCGCGACCGCATCCGCGCGGAGGCCGCGGCCCTCGGCGGGCGCTCCACGCTCCTGCGGTTCGATGACGCGCTCGATGCCGGCATCGACATCACCAAGGCGCATCCCGGCTCCCTCCCGCAGTTCATCACCGGTCGCGCGACGCTCCTCTCGAACCTCTTCCGCGACGAGGTGGCGCTGCGCACGGCGCGACTCGCCGCCGAACGCATCACCGCGAAGAACGTCGAACTCCGCACCGCGCGCGGTCTCGAGCCCGTGCACCTCGCCGTGGGCCTCGCCGCGTGGAAGATCGGGGGAGTGGAGTGGTCGTCGCCCGTCCTCCTCCGGCCCCTCGCGATCCGTCGGCACAACGGCGACTTCGAGCTCAAGCTGCACGGCGCCTTCGTGATGAACCCCGAGCTGGCTCGCGCATTCCGCACCCATCTCGGCATCCACATCGACAGTGCCGCCCTCGCGGGCCTCGCGTACGACCAGGGCGTGTTCAAGCCGCAGCCGGTGATCGACCACATCCGTCGCCTGACCACGCACGTCCCCACCTTCGTGGTGCACCCGCGCCTGGTGATCTCGTCGTTCGCCGACGTGGGTTCCGGCATGGCGCGCGACACCCAGCACCTCGACGACACGCTGCTGAACGCCCTCGCCGGGCACCCCGACGACCGCGCTCGCATCACCGTGCGCCGCGAGGACCCCGTGATCGTCAGCCCCGACGAGCGCACGCCCGCGTCCGACACCCTCCTCCTCGACGCCGACGCCGAGCAGGAGCGCGTCCTCGCCCGCATCGTCGCGGGACACTCGCTCGCCGTCCACACCCTGCCCGGAACCGGCGGCACCCAGACCGTCATCAACGCGGTGGGGCAGCTCGTCCACGACGGTAAGCGCGTGCTCGTGGTCAGTGCACGGCGCTCGACCCTCGACGGCATCCGTCATCGCCTGGCCGGAGTCGGACTCACGGGACTGGCCGTCTCCCCGAACCACGTGCGACGCGATCTCATCCGGGCCATCGGCCGCAACGAGAAGGCCGAACAGCCCAAGGTCGCCGAGATCGACGATGCACTGCTGCGCCTCCGTACGGTCCTGCGCGATTACCGCTCGGCCGTCACCGAGCCGCATCTGGCGCTCGGGGTCTCCGCCCTCGACGTGCTCCGCGCGCTCACCGCTTTGGCATCCACCTCACCGCCGCCCTCCACCGCGGCGCGGTTCGACCTCGCGACGATGGAGCGGCTCGCCGGACGACGGGATGCCGCAGCGCGAGCGCTGGCGATGGCCGCGCGCCTGGGTGAGTTCCGCTTCGGGCCCGACGACTCACCGTGGTACGGCGTCAGCTTCACTCGCACCGAAGACGCGCGGGCCGCGCACGACCTGGCCGGCAAGCTGCACACGCACGACGTTCCGCGACTGCTCGAGCGCGGGTACGAGCTCATCGCGCAGACGCGCATGCGTCCGTTCCAGACGGTGTCCGAACTCGGCGCGTACCTCAAGCTGCTGCAGGGCATCCGCGAGTCGCTCGACCGGTTCAGCCCCAGCGTCTTCGAGCGTCCCCTCGGCGAGCTGATCGACGCGCACTCGCCGCGCCGCGACGCCTCGCCCATGAGTGGTCCCAACCGCCGTCGCCTGAAGCGCCTCTCGAAGGAGTACGTGCGCCCGGGCGTGCACGTCACCGACATGTACGAGGCGCTCGTGCGGATCCAGCAGCAGCGCACCGAATGGCAGCGCGTGGTCGACGTCGGAGTGACGCCGGAGGTGCCCCTGGGCCTCGCCGACGTGCACGTCGCCTGGCAGCGCGTCGACGCACTGCTCGGCGAGCTCGACCAGATCCTCGGTCGTCAGGGGTCGGAGCGCCTGGCGACGTTGCCGGTGCACGAGCTCGTGCGGACACTCGCGGGTCTCGCCGCCGAATCCACCTTCTTCGACAACCTCGTCGAGCGCGCGCAGCTGCGCTCCGAGCTCGCCCGTCTGGGGCTGGAGCCGCTCCTCGTCGAGCTGTCCGTCCGCCACGTTCCCGAAGAGCGCGTGGGCAACGAGCTCGAGTTCGCGTGGTGGCAGTCGGCCCTGGAGCATCTGCTCCGCACCGACCGCGCCCTCCTCGGAGCCAACACGGCCGTCGTCGACCGCCTCGAGCGCGACTTCCGGCTCGTCGACGAGGCGCATGCCGCGGCGGCGGGTCCGCTGCTCGCCGCGGAGCTCGCGAAGCAGTGGCGCATCGGCATCGTCGATCACCCTGACGAGGCCGCCGCGCTCAAGCGTTCGCTCAAGGACGGCCTCCACACGGCCACCGAGATCTCGGATGCCGCGCCCACCCTCCTGCGCACGCTCGCGCCCGTGTGGCTCGCGTCGCCCTACGAGGTCCCGGACGTGCCGACCGACCTCGCCTTCGACGTCGTCATCATCGCGGACGCCGCCGCCCTCTGCCTCGCGGAGGCGGCCCCGGCCCTGCGCCGTGCCCGCCAGGTCGTGCTGTTCGGCGACCCCGTGGTCCAGAAGCCCACCCCGTTCCGCGTCAGCGCCTCGATCGCGCCCGCGCCCGACGAGGCCGACGACGTGCCCTTCGACGAGGTCTCGGTCTTCGAGCGCATCGCCGAACTCCTCCCCGTCGAGACGCTGACCCGCAGCTACCGCGCCGGGGGCGAAGACCTCGCGCAGCTCGTCAACGACGCGTTCTACGGCGGCGAGATCGTCTCCCTCCCGTGGGCCGGTTCGTACCTCGGCCGCGGCAGCCTCAGTGTCGACTACGTCGAGAACGGCGTGGGCGCACCCCACCCCGTCAGCGGAGCCGTCGAGAGCCCGGATGCCGAGGTCGCCCGCGTCGTCAGCATCGTCATCGAGCACGCGGTCAACCGTGCGTCCGAGTCGCTCATGGTCGTCACCGCGAGCCGCACCCACGCGGAGCGCGTGCGTGCGTCCGTCGAGGCGGCGCTCGCGGGCCGTTCCGACGTCGCGGCCTTCGTGTCTCGGGATGCCGCCGAGCCCTTCGCCGTGCTCACCCTCGAAGAGTCGGTGGCCGAGAGCCGCGACCGCGTGGTGTTCTCGCTCGGCTTCGGTCTCACGCGCCACGGACGCGTCCTCAGCGACTTCGGCGACCTGTCGACCCCCGACGGAGAGCGTCTGCTCACGGTCGGCATGACCCGGGCCCGACGCTCGATGGTGATCGTCTCGTCGATCCGCCCCTCCGCGTTCGACGACGGCCGTCTCGAACACGGTGCCGCAACGCTCATGGGCATCCTCGGGTCGGTCGCGTCTCGCGGCCGCGAGAGCCGTCTCGAAGACCTCGCCGACCCCCTCACGCGGGCCCTCGCCCGCGAGTTGCGCGCCCTCGGTGTCGAGGTCGACCTCGACTACCGCGGCCTCCTCCCGCTCGTGGCCCGACACGGGGGCAAGGCCGTCGTGGCCGAGAGCGACCCCGAGACGATCGGGGAGTCGCTGCGCGAGACGCTGCGCCTTCGCCCGCAGATCCTGCGTCGCCTCGGCTGGCACTACGTGCGCGTGCACGCGTTCGACCTCTACAGCGACCCCGCGGGAGTGGCATCCCGGATCGCGGAACTGCTCGGCATCGCGCCCGACGACCCCACCGACTCGGGCACGACCACCGAGCCCCTCGACCTGCCCGGCTGATCCCGATGAGCACGATCCCGGATGCCACGGATGCCGCACGCGATCCGGACCCGGAGCTCGGGCGGGACGGTGCCGCACGGCAGCCCATCGTGCGCGTCCGCGGTGCGCGCCGCGCGCGCCTGATGCCGGCACCCGGCACGACGGCGGAGCCGGCACCCGCCGACGACCCGAACCGGGGAGCGGCGCCGGGGCCGGTGGCATCCGGACCCAACGACGACCGTATGCTGCGCGACGTTCCTCCGCACTATTGACGAACGGGCCCGCGCCGACAGCAGCGCGGGCCCGTTCGTCGAGGCGGTCAGGCCTTGTTCTGACGCTCCAACAGGTCGCGGATCTGCACGAGCAGCTCCTGCTCGGTGGGGAGCTTCGGCTCCTCGGATGCCGCATCGTTCACGCCGGCGCGGGCGGCGGCGCGTTCCTTCCAGCGGTTCATCGGGAAGACGAACACGAAGTACACGATCGCCGCGACGGCGAGGAAGTTGATCACGGCGACGAGGATCGAACCGAACTCGAACGTCGCGACGCCGCCGAAGAGCGTCGGGACCGAGACGTTCAGGTTCGTCAGGTCGCCGACCTGGAACACGAACCCGATCAGCGGGTTGATGAGGCCCTGGACGATCGCGTTCACGATCGCGGTGAAGGCCGCGCCGATGACGACGGCGACCGCGAGATCGATCACGTTGCCGCGGAGGATGAACTCTTTGAATCCCTTGATCACGGTGGTCTCCCGGGGGTGAAGGTGCGAGGTGTCAGGACGACGAGGAAGCCGTCGAAGTCGATGATGACGAGGTCGACGACGATCCGCCACCGCTTGCGCTGGTCGAGCCGGACGTGGAACCGCTCGACGACGACCCGCTCGACGAACCGCGGGAGTCGGTGCGGTAGAAGCCCGACCCGTTGAAGGTCACCCCGATCGAGCCGTACTGCTTGCGGAGGTCTCCGCCGCACTCGGGGCATTCGGTGAGGGCCGCGTCCGAGAAGGACTGCACGGCGTCGAAACGGTGTCCGCACTGCTTGCAGGCATACGAGTAGGTGGGCATGGTGCTTCTTTCGGGTGTCAGGCGGGGGAGTCGTCGATGAGCACCGTGCGCGTGGGGGTCACGACGCCCGAGACGGGCTGGTCGTGCACGTCGCGCGGGACGTCGTCGAGGAACTCGGAGTCGAAGATGACGGCGTAGACGGGAGGACACTTCTCCATCGAGCCGAGGGTCTTGTCGAAGTAGCCACGGCCCCAGCCGAGGCGCATGCCGTGCCGGTCGACGGCCGCGGCCGGGATCACGAGCAGGTCGACGTCGTTCACCGCGATCGGTCCGAGCACGTCGCCCACGGGTTCGGGCAGGCCGAACAGCCCCTCGGCGATGTCGGCGTCGGGAGTGGCGACCGCCCAGTCGAGCAGTCCGTCCTCGCGCGTGATCGGCAGCAGGACCCGGATGCCGCGGGCCACCGCATCGGCGACGAAGGCGTGGGTGCCGGGTTCGGTGGTGGTGGACAGGAAGCAGGAGATGCTGCGCGCGCCGAGACGCTCGACCAGCGCGTCGAGCTGCTCCTTGACGCCGCCCTCCGCGATTTCCCGCGCGTGCGCGGAGAGGATCTGTCGGCGTTCGCGAAGATCGGCGCGCAGTGCGCGCTTGGCCTGCTCGATGCTGTCGGGCATGGAGTAAGTGTAAGTGCGCGTCCCGGCGCGACGCCGTCACAGGAGACCAGTAGGGTATGCCCATGCCTCATAAGCCCTTCAAGGCCGTCATTCCGGCCGCAGGACTCGGTACGCGCTTCCTCCCGGCCACCAAGGCCATGCCGAAGGAGATGTTGCCGGTCGTCGACAAGCCGGCCATCCAGTACGTCGTCGAAGAGGCCACCGGCGCCGGGATCGACGATGTCCTCATCATCATCGGCCGCAACAAGAACAACATCGCCAACCACTTCGACTCGATGCCCGAGCTCGAGGCGAAGCTCCGCGAGAAGGGCGACAGCGACAAGCTCGCCAAGGTCGAGCACTCCTCCGACCTCGCCGACGTGCACATGGTGCGTCAGGGCGAGCCGAAGGGTCTCGGCCACGCCGTGCTCCGCGCGCGCAGCCACGTGGGCGACCACCCCTTCGCCGTCCTCCTCGGCGACGACCTCATCGACGAGCGCGACCCGCTGCTCACCAAGATGATGGAGGAGTACGACAAGCGCAATGCCACGGTCATCGCGCTGATGGAGGTCGACCCCGAGCACATCCACCTCTACGGGGTCGCGGCCGTCGAGCCCACCGACGAAGACGGCGTGGTCAAGGTCACGCAGCTCGTCGAGAAGCCCAAGGCCGAAGACGCGCCTTCCAACCTGGCCATCATCGGTCGGTACGTCCTCGGGCCCGACGTGTTCGGCATCCTGGAGCACACCGAGCCCGGCAAGGGGGGCGAGATCCAGCTGACCGACGCGCTCGAGGAGCTCGCCAACGGCGGCGGCGACGGTGGGGGAGTGTACGGCGTGGTCTTCCGCGGCCGTCGCTACGACACCGGCGACCGCGTCGACTACATCAAGGCGATCGTTCAGCTCGCCGCCGACCGTGACGACCTGGGCCCGGCGCTTCGTCCGTGGTTCAAGGAGTTCGCGGCGGGTCTCTGACCCCGATGGATCTCTCCGTCCCTCGACGGCACGGCGAGGTGTCGATCCGCCTCATCCGCAACCGCGACGCGCGCGTCCTGCAGCAGCAGCTGATCGACAACCGCTCGTGGTTGCGGCCGTGGGAGGCCACGAGCCCCGACGGACCGGTGTCGTTCGACATGCGTCTCGGCATACGCCGTCTCCTGCAGCAGTACCGCGACGGCCTCGGCGTCCCCTTCGTCATGGAGTGGGACGACGAGGTCGCCGGTCAGTTGAACGTGTGGGGCGTGTCCCGCGGTTCGCTCGCCTCGGCGACGATCGGCTACTGGGTCGCCGAGGAGTTCGCGGGGCGGAACATCACGACGATCAGCGTCGCGATGGCCACCGATGTCTGCTTCACCAGCCTGAACCTGCACCGCGTCGAGATCTGCATCCGTCCCGAGAACCACGCGAGTCTCCGCGTCGTCGAAAAGCTCGGGTTCCGGTACGAGGGGCTGCGGCGTCGCTACATCCACATCGACGGTGACTGGCGCGACCACTACGCGTTCGCGCTGGTGCGCGAAGAAGTGCCACACGGCGTGCTCGACCGCTATGAACGGGGTCAGGTGCCGCCGGACGCCGCGCGCATCCCCTCCTCCGACCAGCTCTGAGCATCTGCGGCGGCGACACGCGCGGGGATGCCGAGCTGTGACCGCCCCGTGACCTACCGTGTTCACATGGGTGGACAGGTTCTCGGTGGCGGGGTGATCGTGTTCGTCGCGGTCGCGCTGTGGCTCGTCTATCTTCTGCCGTCGTGGCAGAGCCGACACCGCTTCACCTCCGCCGAACGCAACGCCGTCCGCCTCAACCAGGCGCTCCGCGTGCTGGCCGAGACCGCCGAGACGCCCCGCGAGGTGCGACTCGAACTCACCGCCCGCACCGCGCACCAGCAGCAGAAGATCGCACGCCAGGTGCAGGCGCACAAGGCCGAGATCGAGCTCGCCGAGGCCAAGGCCCGGCTCGAGGTCGCCCGGCTCGAGAACGCGCGTGATCGCGACCTCGTGAAAGAGCAGCGCGCCGCCGCCCTCGAGCTCGCCCGCGCCGAACGCGCGGCTGCCGTGCACGTCGCGCGCGCCGAGCGTGCCGCCGCCCTGGAGAAGTCCCGCGCCGAACGCGCCGTCGCCGTCGAGCGCGCCCGCCTCGAGCGTGCCTCCGCGGTGGCGCAGCCCGAGGCGCGTCGGGCCCGTGCTCGCCGTCGCTTCCGCCTGGCCACCTCCGTCTTCGCCCTTGCCGGCCTGATCTCCGCTGTCGCCGGGACCGTCATGGTCGCGACCGGCGCCGGGCCGGTGCTGCTCATCGCGGGACTGACCGGGGTCGTGGCATCCGTTCTCCTCCTTCGCCGGCTGGCGCAGGTGGCCTCGCGGACGGCCGTGCGACCCGCGGTCGTGGCCGAAGCTCGTGTCGCGCCGGTGGTGCAGGACTTCGCTCCCGCGGCTCCCGCCCCGCGTCAGACGTGGACCCCTCGCGAGCTCCCGCGTCCGCTCGTCGCGTCGGCAGGCTCCCGTGCCGCCGCGGTGGTGGACGAGCAGCTCGCGCGCGAGGCCCTGCGCGCCGCCGCTCGCGAGGAGGCTGCGCGCGAGATCGCCGCGGCCCAGGCTCCGACGCCGATCGAGACCGCGCGCCCGGCGGCCGCTCCCTCGCCGTACGCGGCGATGGGGTACGTCGACGACACCGAGATCGAAGACCACGTCCGCCGGCTGCTCGAGCGGCGCGCTTCGGGGCAGTGAGCGTCCTCATGCCGTCGGCGGCATGACGCGCCCGGGCTCCCGGCCGGAGACGGGTTTGGCTCCCGCGGCGTGATAGTGTTGTCGAGTTGTCCGGGCCTGTGGCGCAGTTGGTAGCGCGCCTCGTTCGCATCGAGGAGGTCAGGGGTTCGAATCCCCTCAGGTCCACCGAACAGCCCTCGACGCCCCTCCCTCGGGAGGGGCGTCGTTTGTCTTTCCGGCGCGACGCGCTTGCCGATTTCCCGGGAGAATTCCAGGGCTCGCCCGCGCCCGATCGCGTCGATATGATCCTCGCCATGGCTACGTCCGAAACCGAGCTCCTCGCCCGCGTCGGGGAGTTGAACAGCCCCGAATCACCGTTCGTGTTCCGCGCCGAGAACGGCCGGATCGTCGGCTCGTGGGATATCGCCCACATCCGATACGTCGCTCCGCTGGGCGCGGGGCAGATCGACGAGGAGTACTCGATCGAGGTCACGCTCGACCCCGAAACGAGCACCTACGAGGTGCACGAGCAGCAGACCACGAGCGAGCTTAAGGGCGGCTTCACCGCCGGGGGCGGGTTCCACCTCAGCGGGGGCACCTCCACCTTCCGCGGTTCGCAGACCCGCCGCTCCGCCGGGTTCGTCGCCGGCACGCACGTCAGCACGCCGTCGGGCAGCGGCACCAGCGCCGAGTGGTCGTTCGACACCGATCGGATCAAGCAGCCGCTGTACGCCTTCCTCGACCAGAACGGCTGGACGAAGAAGAAGGGCTTCTTCGGGCGCCTCTTCGGCGGTTGAGCCGTTACCCGTTTCCTTCACCCTCGATCTCAGGAGACCACCCGTGACCACCTCGCAGCCCGCCCCCGCCGGAACGACCTACCCGGGCAAGACGCTCGGGATCATCGGCCTGATCGTCGCGTTCCCGTTCAACCTCATCGGGCTCATCCTGTCCATCATCGCGCTGGTGCAGTCCAAGCGCGCCGGCTACAAGAACACGCCCGCGGTCATCGGCATCATCGTCGGAGCCGTGCTCCTGGTCGGGTCCGTCATCGTGCTGATCGTCCTGATCGCCGTCTTCGGCAACCTGATCGCCCAGTGCGCGGATCTCGGTTCGGGCACGCACTACGTCAACGGTGTGACCTACACCTGCTCCTGATCGGCGTTGCCCTCGGCCCACCCACCCGGAGCCGCGATGTTGAACATCCAGGCGACACCCCAGGGATCCACGATCTCGCCGTAGAGGTCGCCCCAGACCTGCTTCTCGAGGGGCTGGGCGACCTGGGCGCCGCGCTCGACGAAGCGGTCGTAGAAGCCGCGGACGCGGTCGAGCTCATCGCTCATGAAGGCGGCGTGCACGCGGCTCTTGCCCCAGCCCTCGGCGGGCTCCTCGAAGCCGTCAGCGCCCATGACGGTGAAGCCGTCGGCGCGAAGCTCCGAGTGCATCACGCCGTCGGCGGGAGCGTCGGGGATGCCGAAGTCGGCGAAGGTGTTGATCGTCAGCTCGCCGCCGAACACCGAATGGTAGAAGGTCATCGCCTCGCGGGCGGCGCCGGCGAACGAGACGTACACAACGAGGGTGGTCGACATCGAGGCATCCTTCTCCGTGGGGGATCTGCCCTCACCCTAGACCGGCCCCATTCTCGGCGGGAAGACCCGGATATGCTCGGGCAAAGCCCGCTCGCCCCCAGGGAGATGTCATGATCCTCGCCCACGACGTGTCGGGCTCCGGCCCGCTGCTGGTCCTCCTGCACGGCATCACCGAAGACCGCCGCAGCTGGGATCCGGTCGATTTCACCGACGGCTTCACGGTCGTGCGGGTCGACCTGCGCGGGCACGGGGCATCAGCCGCCGAAGAACCGTACGACATCCCCACGCTCGCGACCGACGTGCACGACACCCTCGCGCAGCTCGCCGAGAACGACGTGATCCCCGGGGAACTGCCGGTGATCGTCGGCCACTCGATGGGCGGGATCGTCGCGACGGCGTACGGCGCGCTCTTCCCCGCGCGGGCGATCGTCAACGTGGACCAGCCTCTCCAGCTCGCGGGCATGCAGGGCCAGGTGCAGCAGGCGGAGGGGATGCTCCGCGGGGCGGACTTCCCGCTGTTCATCCACGGCATGTTCGCGCAGATGGCGGGCGGCCTGGATGCCGAGGAGCTGGCGCGGGTGAATGGCATCCGGTCTCCGAGGCAGGACGTCGTCCTCGGGATGTGGCGGCCGCTTCTCGAGGACTCACCCGAAGAACTGGCGGCGCTCGTGAGCGGTCTGACGAGGATCCCGGAGGACGTCCCGTACCTCGTGATCACGGGTCTCGATGCCGGGCCAGAGTACGCGGCGTGGCTGCAGCGGGAGATCCCGCAGGCCGTCCAGGAGGTCTGGCAGCCGCCGACCCACTACCCGCACCTCGTCGACCCGGCACGGTTCGTCGAGCGCGTCGAGGCTTTCGTCCGCTGAACGCACCGCGACCCGCTGAGGGTTCGGTGGGTCGGGACACGGGAGGGTCACCATGGACTTCGCCGGCGAGATCGAGAGAGCGCTCACCCTCATCGACGAGGGGGAGCAGGGCTCCGCGCGCGCTCTGCTGATGGGTCTGCTCGCCTCGGCGACACCCGCTCGGGATGCCGCGGAGGCGACCGCGATCGCCGAGGCGACGGCGGTCCTCGTGGAGCTGGATGTCGTCGTCGAACCCGACGCTCGGATCGACGAGCACCTCGAGCGGATGCGCCGGCTCACGGAGGGGTTCGACGACGAGACCACGAGCGAGGCACGCGCGAGAGCGGAACTCGGTCGCGTCGAGTTCGTGCACGGCCTCGACGACGTCGACCCCGTCGTGCACGTGCGGGTGCTCCAGCACGCGCTCGACCTCGACGAAGCCCATCAGCTGTCGCCCTACGCGGGCGTGCGCCGGGTGGGGGCGGAGGCGGCTCTCACCGCGCAGATGATCCGACGGTGGCTCGGACAGGATGCCGACTCGATCGCCTCCGCTCTGGACGCGCTGGCGTTCCGGCTCGGTGGAGAGAGCGACCCGCGATTGTCCGCGATCCGCATCGAGGCGATGGTCACGTCGTCGCGCCTGCGGATCGAGAACGGTCGCGACCTCACCGGCGTGGCCGAGATGCTGAGGATCGCCATCGACGAGTCCCTCCGGAGTCCGGAGGCGGACGGTTGGGGCCTCGACGCCGCGCTTCTCCGGGCGGATCTGGCGATCGCCGATGGAGAGAGCCCGCGTGAGGCCATCGCCGAAGCGCGACGGCTCCTCGCGGAAGACCCCTGGCCGCACACCCCCGCTCGCGCCGCTCGGGCGGCGCGGCACCTTCGCCGCCTTCTCGACCGCCTCGACCCGGACGACCGGGACGCGGTGGCGGCGGAGGAGTGGCCACGGTTGCTCGAGCGGTACAGGGAGGACACGGACGCAGAGACGCGCTCCGTCGCCCTGGCCGAGCTGCTGCGGGACGTCGGCTCCTCCCCGGAGGTCACGGCATCCGGACTCGCCCTCTTGCGGCAGGCGGATGCGACCTTCCGCGCGGACGGCGACCCCGCGTCCGCCCTCGCGCGGTTCGGCGTCGTCGCGAAGATCGCCGCTGCCCTCGGACATCCCGAAGGCTCAGGGTCGGTGCGTGATGCGGCGGAAGCGGTGCGGGTGTCGGTCGCCGCGGAAGAACGATTCGCCGCGCTGTGGGATGACCCCCAAACCGTGCCGGTCATGGCGTCTCTGGTCCTCGATCGGGCCCTGCGCCTCGCCGACCTCGGCCGCTCCGACGAGGCCCTGGACGCACTCGCGCGGGTCGTGGCGACGGCCCGTGCCGCCGGGAATGACACGGCGCGGCTCGAGCGGGCGCAGGCCGCGTACTGGACGGGGCGGTTGCTGCGGGAGACGGGCGACGTCGTGGCATCCCGTCGGTCTCTCGACGAGATCGTGCGCGAGTTCGGCGATGACCGGTCGGGAGATGTCCGCGTCTGGGCGGCGAACGCCCTGTGGTCGGCGTGGCGCTCCGACCGCGTCGATGCGGAGGAAGCGGGGAACCTCCGCCAGGTCTTCGCGGATCGTTTCGCGGACGATCCCGACGTGCGGATCCGACGCCTGCACGCCTCGGGGAAGCTCGGCGAAGCGGTCATCGTTCACGAGAGGGGCGACACCGCCCACGCGATCGCCCTGCTGAACGACATCGTCGCGCGATTCGGGGATGCCGATGACGCCGACATCCAGGACACGGTGCGCCGCGCCCGAGAGAACCTCCACATCCTCTCGCTGTCCTCGGCAGCGGCGGACGCGGACGACGAGGCCGCCGCCCGGTATCGGTCCGTGCGGGATCGGCTGTACGCGGCGGACGAGTTCGCGGAGCGCGGTCGGATCGCCGAGGCCGAGCAGCGGTGGAGGGCCGTCATCGACGAGACGGCGGGGACCGAGGACCTTGATCTTGCGATGCTGCGACTGGCCGCCCTCGACGCCTGGGCCGGGTGGGTCGAGGAAGCGGGCTCGTGGGAGCAGCTCGCCGCGCTCGCGCGCCAGGCGACGATCGTCCGCGCGGGCTCCGACGCGCGCGCCGAACGGGTGCGCGCCCGTGCGTATCTGCGCCTCGGAATCGCCCTCGGCAGGCTCGGCGATCCACGCGGCGCGATCCAGGCCTACGAGGCGCTCGACGCGCTCGCTGCCGGTTCGTCGGACGGGGAGATCGCGACGACGCGCCAGCGAGCGGTCTACAACCGCGCCGTGACGATCGACGACCTCGGTGACGGCCTCGCGGCGCTCGCCGCGTACGAGCACGCGGTCGCGGTCCACGGGCAGGCACTGGCGACGACGAGTGGACGGCTGCGGTGCGCGAAAGCCCTCCGCAACCAGGCGCTGATCTTCGCCGGGCTCGGCCGCGTCGCGGAGGCGGCGGGCGCTCACCGCCGTGTCCTCGACCTGGCGGCGGGCTCGACCGACCCGCAGCTTCTCGAGCGCGTGAGGAAGTCGACCTTCGATCTCGCGGCCGCATTCGCCACCCTTGGCGATCATGCCTCCGCGGCGAGCACGTACGCCTGGATACGGTCCGCACCGCACCTCGGGTTCTCCTCGGACGAGACCCGGACGGCCGCGCGCGCCGAGAAGCAGGCGCGCCGACTCTCGCGCTGAACAGTCCTGCCCAGGGACCGTACGGGCGGTCCGTCCGGGAGCGCTCGCCCCGGGCCGGATCCGGCGCCGGGGGAGCGGCATCCGTCCCTCTAGGCCCCCTGGAACGACCGCAACTGCGCGAGCAGGCTCGGCGCGTTCGCGTCGAAGCGCTTTCCGCCCAGCACCACGCCGACCGCGAGCACGAGGAGACCCAGAACGGGGCCCACCACGAAGGCGATCCATCCCGCCACGCTCGATCCGCCGAACGTCGCGATCGCCGCGGGGATCACCGCCGGGAGGCCGATCACCGCGACGAGAGCCCAGCACGCGAAGAACGTGAGGAACATCGAGAACGACGATCCCGGCACGCGCTTGAACGGCGAGTCACCCGGGGCCGGTGTGGGGACCACGAGGAACGCAGAGCTCACGGCACTGACGCCGAAGCCGATGAGCGTCAGCCCGAGGGACGCCCCGAGCACGGGCGGGAGCAGGTCCCAGCGGCCCGAGAGCCCGAGGGTGACGAGATCCACGATCACGATGAGCGGGATCGTGATGCTCGCGACGCCCAGCGTGCGTCCGAGCCGGTCGGCGCGACCCCGGATACCGGTCTGCATCACGGTCGCGAAAGCCGTGCCGTCGTACGAGATGTCCGAGTAGGGGAGCACTCCCGCGAAGAACCCGACCAGCAGGCCCGACAGAGCGAAGAACGGTCCGCTGACGTCCCACTGCGAATAGATGAGCACGAGGATCGGCGCGAAGGGGATGAGCAGCAACTGCCGGATGTAGCGCAGATCGCGGGTCCACGACGTGAGCGAGCGCGCCCAGGTGGCGCCGACGGGACTCGACGGCATGACGCCGAACCAGCCGAGCGAGCCCGTCTTGCGTTTCGCGGTCGACCGGGCGGGAGGGGCGATGACGGATGCCGAGAGGTTGCGGAACCACAGCACCCACAGCACGGCGAGGGTGGCGACGGCGATCAAGAACTTCAGGATCGCGGTCAACCACGACCCGGTCGCGAGGTCGCCGGGCACCGCCCAGGCGGCACCGACCGGTGTCCACGAGATGGCCCCCACGAGGGACTCGAGCTGCAGGCCCTGTTCGGTGGCGGACTCGACCGCGTTCAGGATGCCGATGAGCAGGGGACTGGCGAAGATGACCAGCGCGAACGCGAGCAGTCCGATGAGCTCCTTCGTGCGGCGGCCCCCACCGATTCCGGATGCCAGCGCGGCGACCGTGCGCGACGCGACGACGCAGATGAGCACCCCGATCGGCACGCACACGATCGCGGCGATCGCCGCCACCGGCTCGTGCGCCCACACGAGGAAGGTGAGCAGGCTCGCCACGACCGTCGCGATGCCGCCGACGCCGGTCAGCCCGCCCGCGGTGATCGCGATCATCATCTGCGTGGTGGTGAGCGGGAAGGGGGCGAGCTTGGCCGGGTCCAGGGTCGTGTCGACGCCGGTCGCGAAGATCGGCCCGAGCACCCAGCCGAGGATGAGTACGGCACCGGCCGCGGTGACCGCCGAACGGGCGACGTCGAAGTCGAGGGTCCCGACGAAGAACAGACCCACCCCGGCGAACAGCAGCATCCAGAGCGCACCGAGCACCCCGAAGATGAACCCGACGAGCTGCATCGGGCTGCGCGCGAGCGTGTTGCCGAGGACGCGGAAACGGATCCTCAGGACTGTCGCAACCACTGCGGCCCCTCCGCGTGGTGGCGTCCGCCGACGAGCTCGACGAAACGGTCCTGCAGGGTCTTTCCGGCGCGCACCTCATCGACGGTCCCGGATGCCAGCAGCCGGCCCTGCGCGATGACGGCGACGTGGTCGCACATGCGCTGCACGAGATCCATCGAGTGGCTCGACACGATGACCGTGCCCCCGGACGCGGTGTAGCCGCGGAGGATGTCCTCGATGTTCGCCGCCGAGACGGGGTCCACCGACTCGAAGGGCTCGTCGAGCACCAGCAGGCGCGGCGCGTGCACGAGGGCGCAGGCGAGCGCGACCTTCTTGGTCATGCCGGCGGAGTAGTCCACGACGGGAGTCCCCGCGGCCTCGGTGAGGTCCATGATCCGCAGCAGGTCGGCCGCGCGGGTGGCGACCTCGTCGCGCGAAAGACCGAACATCATGCCGGTGTAGGTGACGAGCTGCTCACCCGTGAGACGGTCGAACAGCCGGACGCCGTCGGCGAGGTTGCCGATGAGCTTCTTGGCCTCGACCGGCTGCGCCCACACGTCGACGCCGTGGATGCGCACCGTGCCAGCGTCGGGCCGGAGGAGCCCCGTGGCCATCGACAGGGTGGTCGTCTTCCCGGCGCCGTTGGGGCCGACCAGGCCGTAGAACGAGCCCGCGGGAACGCGCAGGTCGAGACCCGCGACGGCGGTCTTCTCGCCGAAGCGCTTCACGAGACCGGTGATGTCCATCGCGGGGAGGGAATCGGTCGGCGTCGGGGGAGCGACCCCGTCGGGCAGGGCGGAGGGCGGCGGCACGGCGCTCGGGGAGTCGGTCACGATCTGAACCTATCGGTCGGTCTGCCTCGGTGCGAGGTTCCTGCGCGGGACGGCCGAGGGTGTCCGGGCCGGCCGTGGAGCCCGTCAGTAGCGGATGGCATCGATGACCTTCACGCGCACCGCGACGAGCGCGGGCAGCAGGCCCGCCAGAGCCCCCACGGCCGTGGCCGCGATGAGGCCGGTGATCGCGGCATCCACCGGGAACGGGGGGAAGTCGCTCACCATGCCCTGCCCCACGAGATCGCGCATCGCGGGCGACTGCACGATGAGGATCGCGGCCACCACGCCCAGGGCGCCCGCGACCACGGTCGCCACCACGCTCTCCATCATCACCGCGAAGAACACGCGGCCCGCGGTCGCGCCGAAGCTGCGACGGATGCCGATCTCCCGCACGCGCTGCTTGACGGTGACGAGGGCGATGTTGACGAGGCCGAGGGCACCGAGCAGCAGCACGAGCACGGCGATGCCGATCACCACGAGCTTCGTCACGAGGAACGGGTCGTCGCCGTACTGCGCCCAGTCCTGGCGCGAGACGTTGACCTCGGTGCCGTCGCCGAGTGCCCCCTGCAGGTCCCGCGTGACGGCCGCCGTGAGCGCATCCGCCAGCTCGGGCGGCACCCACATCTCGTACTGGCTCTGGGGTGCCCCGCCGCCGCCGTAGGGATCCGCGGCCGCGACGGCGGACCCGCGCTCGCCGGCGGCGGCCTTCTGCATCGCCTCCGCGTGACGGGCGAGCATGATCATCGTCGGCTCGGTCTCCCAGGTGCTGGCGGGAGTCACCCCGATGATCACCGCGAGCGTTCCCCCGGCGGGGATTCCGGATGCCGCGCCCGGAACGCCGTCGCCGCCCAGGGCCACCACGGGGTGACTCTCGAGAGGAGGGCGTCCCATGCGGTCCCAGAACACCTCGTTCACGATGAGACGGGGCGCGAGCTGCTGCTCGTCGGTCGGGGAGAACCAGGATCCCTCGACGAGTCGCACGCGGTGCATCTCGCCGAAGGGCTGGTCGACAGCCTGCGTGCCGACCTGCACCGAGCCGGTCGCGAACGGGACGAGCTGGACGGTGTTCTGCACGCGCGACGCGTAGGAGATGTCGTACCGCTCGAGGGTCTTGCTCCACGCGGCATCCATGTCGGCCGGGTCGATCGTGCCGTTCAGCCGGAAGGCCGAGACGTACAGGGTGGCGGGGCGGCCGCCCTGCCGCTCGCTGAGCTCCTGATTGGCCTGCTGCACGATCGCGCCGAGGGCGACCACCGTCGTGAGCGAGCACACCGCGACCGCGACCCCGATGAGCGACAGCAGCACCCGTGTGCGGTGCACGCGCACCTCTTGCCAGGCCTCGAGCAGAGCGCCGACGAAGCCGGTGAGCCCGCGCATCAGGCGTCCTCTCCTTCGGCTTCGGCTTCGGCTTCGGGTTCTGCTTCGGGCTCTGCTTCCGTGGTCGGTGCCATCTCGCGCATCTCGCGCCGCGTGAGCGGTTCGAAGGCCGGGTCGTCGACGGGGGTCAGGATGCCGCGATCCAGGCGGAAGTGCCGCCGCGCGCGACGCGCGATCATCGGGTCGTGCGTGATGACGACCTGCGCGGCTCCGGTGCGCGCGGCGACGTCGTCGATGAGCTCCATGACGCTCTGACCGGTGTCGAGGTCGAGGGCGCCGGTGGGCTCGTCGGCGAGGATCAGGCGCGGGCCGCGCACAAGCGAACGGGCGATCGCGACGCGCTGCTGTTCTCCCCCGGACAGGCGGTCGGGCATGCTGCTCATCCGGTGACCGAGTCCGACGAGTTCGAGCATCTCGGCCGCGATCTTCTTGCGCCGCCAGAACGTGCGCCCCGACGAGTAGAGCAGCGGCATGGTGACGTTCTCGAGAGCGGTACGCCCCGCGAGGAGGTTGAACTGCTGGAAGACGAACCCGATCGAGGCGCCGCGCAGACGATCGCGCCGAGCGCCCGAGTAGCTCTTGATCGGACGGTCGTCGAAGCTGATGACCCCGCTGGTCGGCAGGTCGAGCAGCCCCAGCAGGTTCAGCAGCGTCGACTTGCCCGAGCCCGAACGTCCGACGATCGACACGTGGTCACCGGGCTCGATGGTGAGGTTCACCCCGGAGAGGATCGTGAGGGCGGGCTGGTCCGGAGGGATGACCGTGCGGGTGACGTCTTCGAGGTGCAGGAGGCTCACGACGCCGGTACCGGCTCGCAGAACATCGTGCCGTCGGGGTAGGTGGTGCAGTTGTCGCCCGCACCCGACCCCGCCATCGCACCCGGTGCGAACTCGAGCACCTCGTCGCCCTCGTTCAGCCCCTGCGTGATCTCGACCTGGGTTCCGTCCGTCAGCCCGAGGGCGACGGGGCGTTCCTCGGTCGCGCCGTCGGCCGTCGACACCCAGACGGTGCCGCTCTGCGCGGCCCCGCGGACGGCGGTCGTCGGGACGACGAGCACGTTCTCGGCTTTTCCACCGGCGATCGTCAGCTCCGCGGCGAGCCCGGCGAACACCGTGACGTCTCCGGGAACGGCGCACGTGACGGTCGTGCCGGCCCCGCCGGAGGACGGCGTGCCGCCGGCTCCCGCACCCGTCGAATCGCCGTCGCCGTTGCTCCCCGCGAGAGGCGTAAGTAGGCGCAGGTTCGTGCACGTGAAGGGAGCGGGGCCGCCGGTGATGGCGACGGATGCCTCACCCGGGCGGTTGAGAAGTCGGTACTGCTGCGCGGCCTCGAGCGTTCCCGTCACCGAGAAGCTCGGGGGAGCGACGTTGCCCGCGGCCATACCGACCGTGACGTCCTGGCCCTCGAGCACATCGAGCGCGCTGAGCGTTCCGCCCGCGGGAGCGGTGACGTCCTCGTAGCGGAAGATGGCCGGCTTGGGCTTGCCTTCGGCATCCACGCTGTCGGCGGGATCGCGTTCGATCGGCACCTTGACGTTGAAGATCACGTCGCCCTGATTCACCCCGGCACCCTGGGTGATGAAGATCTTGTTGACGACACCGCCGGCCGTGGACTTCACCGGGACCGCCGGGTCGGCCGCCACGGTCGCCGTGACGACCACGTCGTTGGTGATGGTTCCCCGGGCGGCCGCGATGCGCGGCTCGACGATCGCGCCGGTGGGCTCCGCCGGTGACGCGTCGACCTCCCGATCAGGAAAGAAGGCCAGCTTGATCAGAGCGGCCGCGACGAGCGCGACCAGAAGCAGACGCAGAATCGGAAAAACCCACGTGCGTGCGATCCCCATGAAACCCCCCGGAGCGGTGATCGTCGTTCAGACGATCCCCACCCTAGGGGGAGGGACATATCGCGCACGTATCGCGGACGATGTCAGAAGGTGCCGCCCGGATAGACACCCTCCGGCAGAGTGAAGCAGGGGGATGCCGAGGAGATGTCGATCGTGTCATCCGCCTTGTAACGCGAGATGATGTAGTTCTCACGCTCGTTGGAGGTCGCCAGCAGCTGGACCTCGTAGTCGCCGTCGATGTTGCGCCGGGTGCGAATGTCGAAGCGACCGTCGGTGAATCGCGTTTCGAGAGCGCGGACGACGTCCTCGGCGTGGACACCGGGAACAAGAGTGACCTTCGTGCCGCCGAGCCAGGCGTGCCCACCCTCGTTGCACGACAACAAGCTCCCCTCCGGAAGTTGGTCCACGGCAGCAACCTCCTCTGCGGGGATCAGCGAGACGATCTCCCGTTCTGTGGCCTGCGTCGAAGCTTTGGCCTCCTCCCACGTCAGGGGCGAAGGCGAGGGGGATTGCGTCACGGGCGTCTCCTCATGTCCGTTCGGGTCGCTCGGCGCACAGCCCGCCAGTCCGATGACTGCGGCCACCGCGCACGCGAGCCAGGCTGCTGATCGTGTTCTCACTGCTCCACCAGCCTCTTGAGATCGCCGAGCGCTTCGTCGTTGTCGCGATCTGTGCTCGCGATGAGATTGTGGTTGTCCGTCAAGACGCCCCACTCGTCACCGTCGACGAATCGCCCGTCGAGTTCGGCGTCGTCGGGGCCGACGTAGAGGGGACCGTGCTCGAACGCCCCGTTGCTGCGAGGGTTGTTCCCGTCCCACACCAGACCCTTCGACTGGAAGTGCAGAAGGATGTCGCGGTAGGAGAGATCGGTGTACGTCGTGTCGTCGTTCGGTCGCCAGTCGGGCAGCATCCCCGCGCCGGCGAGCGAGATCACCTTGTCGTACTCGGAGCCCGCCACCTCGGAACCGGTGAGGTTGGCGACCCCCCAGCTGTGGCCGATGCCGATCTGCTCGACGCCGCTGAGAGAGGGATCGGATCGCATCCCCGCCTGGAACTGCGCGAGCTGCTCACCGGCTTCCCGCGCGGTGTCTTGGTCGTTCGCCTCGCCGATGCGCAAGAAGCGCTTGAGGTCGGGCTCTTGCGCGTTGTTCTGCTCGCCCGGGAATTTCCCGTCCTTGTAGACGAACGCGACGGTCCCCGGTACTTGCGTCGTCAGATATTGCGCGATCTGCTGCACCCCGCCGGTGTAGAATGAGTTCATCCCCGTGAAGGTCCCGGGGACGTACGTGATCGCCCGGGTCGTATCCGGTCCCGGAGTGCCGATCATCTCGACGATGCGCGACGCGTCGCGGTCGTACAGATAGAGCTGGACGTCGCCGGTCTGAACGCTCTTCAGATAGGTGATCTCGTTGCGGATCATCTCCGCGCGCGACAGCTCGTCTTCGTCCTGACTGTTCTCGAGGCCCGCGAGCTCCCGCTCGGCAGCGCGCAGGAGTTCCGGTACGCGGTAGCGGTTCGCCTCCACGCGCACGAACGCGGGGAGCCCGTCGAGGCTGCCGAGGACGTTCGCCCATTGCCGCACGAAAGCGCTCGGATCGGCCGAAGGGCTCTGCGCGAGCATCGCCCACGCGACGGCCACCTGCTCGGTGGTGAGCGTCCCGCTCACGAGGAGGTCCTGCGTCGACTGCGGGAAGGTCGCCGACGTGGCGAGAGCGACGTCGAGGTCGCTGAGGGTCCCCGACCCCGCCCGGTCGAACGCGTCGGCGATGCCGCCGATCCACGTGGCATCCGTCGTGTTCTCGTCGAGCAGACGCTGCCACCCGTCGAGCAGGGTCGACCGGTCGATCGGGACCCAGGAACAGGATGCCGTGAACCCGGTCCACGCGGTGCGGACGGCGTTCATCTGCTCGCGGAGCGCGGCGTCCATCGGGCCCGTGGTCGACACGAAGAAGCGCAGTCGCTCCGGGTCCGCCGAGGTCTGGCCCCCGCCGATGCAGTCGGACACCGCGCGCGAGCGTTCACGGGCAGTGAACGCTGTCGAGATGTGGGGAGGCGAGACCGGGTAGTCGGCGGGGCGAGGGTCGTACCAGGTGGCGACCAGCGTGTTCGCCGGTGCGAGAGCGCCCTGCTCCTGACGGACGGCGTCGCGCGCCGTCCACGCCGCCAGCTCCGCGAGTCGCTCGCGTTCTTCAGCCGCCCGCCGCTGAGCCTCGCCGACCTGCACCGAGAGGTCGTCGAGCGCCCGCGCCAACAGGCCGCGGTCCTCCGCCTCCACCACGGAGCCGGCGGCGAAGGCGCGCGCGTATGCGCCCTCGAACTCGTCGAGCGTGTGCGACACGACCCCGTGGCGACCGTAGCCCTGACCACGAACGACGCCCGCGGCGGTGTCGGCGGCCGAGACCAGCGCCTGCGCCACCGCGTCGTCGAAGGGGATCGTCACGAGGAGGAAGCCTATTCACGGGCCGAATTCGCGTCGAGGCCTTGCGGTGAGGCCGCGCCGTGCGGCACCGCCCCCTCACGCACGGATGCCGGGACCCCGTCGTCTGAGAACGGCGGGGCCCCGGCATCCGGGGTCTGTCAGTCCTTCGGGGGCGCGACGATGCGCGGCGTGACGTCGAGCATTCCCACGCGCGCGTGCTGACGCGAATACGCGAAGTAGATCGCGAAGCCGAGGGCGAGCCAGATGAGGAAGCGCAGCCAGGTCTCGACGGAGAGGTTGAGCATCAGGTACGTGCAGATCACCGCCGAGAGGATCGGAAGGACGGGGCTGAACGGCACGCGGAAACCGCGCTTGAGGTCGGGGCGCTTGCGGCGGAGGACGACGACGCCGACCGACACGAGGACGAACGCCGACAGCGTGCCGATGTTCACCATCTCCTCGAGGATTCCGACCGGGGTGAGGCCGGCGACGATCGCCACTATCACCGTGACGATGATCGAAATGACCCACGGGGTGCGGAAGCGCGGGTGCACCTTCGCCAGCGCGCCCGGGAGGAGCCGGTCGCGCGACATCGCGAAGATGATGCGCGTGGCGCCGATGAGCAGCGTCAGCACGACCGTGGTCAGGCCGGCGACGGCACCCGCGGCGATGACGGTGGCCATCCACGTCTGACCGTGGAACGCGAACGCCTCGGCCAGCGCCGCCTTGGGGTTGAGCTGGTCGTAGGGCACCATGCCCGTCACGACGATCGCGACCGCGCAGTAGAGGATCGTGCAGATCACGAGCGAGGCGATGATGCCGATCGGCAGGTCGCGCTGGGGCTTCTTTGTCTCCTCGGCGGTGGTGGCGACGACATCGAAGCCGATGTACGCGAAGAAGACGAGGGCCGCACCCGCGAGGATTCCCCCGACACCGAAGGTCGCGGGCTCCAGGCCCGAGAGGAACTGCAGGAGCGGCTGGGTCAGGCCCGATGTCGACTCGGTCGGAACGGACGGAGGGACGAACGGGCTGTAGTTGGCGGGGGTGATGAACATGATGCCCGCGATGATCACGAAGAGGACGATGAACAGCTTCACCGCGACGAGGACGAGGTTCACGCGCAGCGATTCCTTGATGCCCACCGTCATCAGCCCGCCGAGGACCAGCACGAGAAGGATCGCGGGGATGTCGACGACGCCGCCCGAACTGATCGCCGCAGGGAGGGCGACGCCGAGTTGCTGCAGGAAGGCCGAGAGATAGGCGCTCCACCCCTGCGCCACGACGCTCGCCCCGAGGAACATCTCGAGGATCAGATCCCAGCCGATGATCCAGGCGAACAGTTCGCCCAGGGACGCGTACGAGAAGGTGTAGGCCGACCCCGAGACCGGCACCGTGGACGCGAACTCGGCGTAGCACATGGCCGCCAGACCGCAGGCGATGGCGGCGACGATGAAGCTGATCACGACGGCGGGGCCGGCGACGTCGTGGGCGGCACGCCCGGTCAGCGTGAAGATGCCGGCGCCGATGACGACGCCGACGCCGAAGACGGTGAGGTCGAGGGCGCTGAGGGACTTCTTCAGCCGGAACTCCGGCTCGTCGGTGTCGGCGATGGACTGCTCCACCGACTTCGTACGGAAAAGGCTCACGCGTAACTCCTCTCGCGGCGCTCTCGGAGCGGACGCCACCGAGGGAGGATAGCGCTTCTCGATGCCCGTGCCTATCGCCCCCGGACCGCGACTCGGAGGGTGTATCACATTCCAGAATGTCGATCCGAATTGCGTAAAAGGTGTAATGTTTTACGCATCATGGCAATCAAGCACATCACTCATCTTGTTGACGATCTCGACGGTTCCGTTCTCGAAGAGGGCGAAGGAAAGCAGATCACCTTCTCTGTAGAAGGCCGTGCCTATGAGATCGATTTGTCGAACCGCAATGCCGATAAGTTCTACGACGCGGTCGCCCCCTTCGTCGACGCCGCGCGATCGGTCTCCCGGACGACGACGACCTCGCGCCGCCCTCGTGCCGCGCGTCGCGACAATGACATCGATCTCGGTGCTGTGCGCGAGTGGGCGCGTGCGAATGGACACACCGTGAGCGACCGCGGCCGTGTTCCCGCCACGGTGCTCGAGGCGTATTCGGCCGCTCAGTCCTGATCGTGTCGGGGGACGCCCGCCCTGCCGCCGTCATCCACCCCGGAGTCGTGACGCAATTCGCCGTTCTCGACGCGCTCCTGGGCGGACAGTATTCGAGTTGTATCACCGTGCGCGACGCACGCGCTCTCGGCGATACCGGAATCGGGTGCTGCGAACGGTTCGGTGGGGAGGTCGTCATCCTCGACGGCGAGTTCTTCGCCTGTACCGCGGACGAACCCCCGCGGCTGATGGGCGATGACGAGAAGTTGCCGTTCGTCGACGTGTGCTCGTTCGGTGAGGCGGCGTCCCGCATGGTGAGCGATCTCGACGGGCCGGGGCTGGCCGCCGAGATCGACGGTCTCCTCGCGAGTCGCAACCTGTTCCACGCGATCCGTCTGGACGGCGTGATGGCGCGGGTGCGGACCCGCGTCACGAGGCGCGAGGAGCCGCCGTTCCGGCGCCTGGCCGAGGTCACCGCGGAGCAGATCGAGACGGTCAGTCACGACGTGCGCGGGACGATCGTGGGCTTCTGGATGCCGGGGCTCTACCAAGGTGTCACCGTCGCCGGTCCGCATCTGCATTTCCTCCACGACGACCGGAGCTTCGGAGGACATGTCCTGGAGATCTCGGTGCGAGAAGCGGTTCTGCGGGTGTCGGCATATGCACGATTCGAACTCCGCGTGCCCACGGACGACGAATTCCTCTCGCACGAACTCACGCACGAGGAAGATCGTCGAATCGGTGCGATCGAGGGGGGAGCCGCCGCTTCGGCGAGCAGCGTGATGCGGTGACCTCGGTGGGTTAATCGAGGGGTGAATTTCCTTTCTTTCGCGGCTTTCTCGAACAAGCCCGACCATAAGATCGCGGCATGGCCAAGAAACACATCACGCAGGTGATCGATGATCTCGACGGTTCCGTCCTCGAGAACGGAACGACGATCAATTTCTCCCTCGAGGGTCGCGCCTATGAGATCGACCTCTCCGAGAAGAATGCGAGAAAGCTTCGCGAGGCATTCGAACCGTTCACCGTTGCGGCACGCCCGATCGGCTCATCCGCTCCCGGTGTTCGCCGTTCTTCCGGCAGGCGCGCGGTTTCAAGCCGAGATCTCGCGGACGTTCGAGCCTGGGCGGAAAAGAACGGCCACTCCATCAATGCGCGCGGTCGCATCTCCTCGGCCGTTCTCGCGGCATACGACGCCGCACACTGACCGAAAAGAATCCGGATGCCGCGAGCTCGCGGCATCCGGATTCTTTTCGTCTCAGACCAGGGCGCCCGAGGCGGCTCCTTCGCGGAGGCGCTCCGCGGCCACGCCTTCCGCCGCGGCGAGCGGCGTCACCCCGCGCGACTCGGCCTCGTCGAAGATGCGGCGGAGGGTGTCGCCGATGCCGGCCACGCGGCCCATGATCTCGTCGCGCGTTCCGCGCTGCTTCGACTCGAGGTCGAGGTAGATCACGCCGCCGGCGTTCACGACGAAGTCGGGGGCGTAGAGGATCCCGCGCTGTGCCAGGCGGTCCGCGCCGGAACGATCGGCGAGCGGGTTGTTCGCGGGCCCGCAGACCGCCCGGACGTCGAGCGCGTCGATGACCTCGTCGGTCAGGACGCCGCCGATCCCCGCGGGGACGAAGACGTCCCCCGCCACCAGGTGTGCCTCGTGCGGCTCGACCCAGGCGGCGCCGAGCTCGGTCGCGAGGGCGCGCTTGGCGGGATTCACATCGGTGACGGTGAGCACGGCGCCCTCGGCGGCGAGGCGTTCGGCGAGGCGTCCGCCCACCTGTCCGAGACCGGCGATGGTGATGCGTCGCTGTGCGACGTCGCGCACACCCGCGCTGCGCTCGAGGGTGGCGATGAGCGACGAGTAGACGCCGAGGCTCGTGGGGCCGGCGGGCTCGCCGGATCCGCCGCCGGCTTCGGGCAGGCCCACGACGTGCGCGGTGCGCTCGCTGACCGTGAGCATGTCCTCGGTGGTCGACCCGACGTCTTCAGCGGTGCGGTACAGGCCGCCGAGGCTCTCGACCGCGTCGCCGAGGTCCAGGAAGGCGGCGCGACGACGGTCGGCGTCGAGCATGGTCCCGGGCGGGAGGCCGATCACGGACTTGCCGCCCCCGGCGTCGAGGCCGGCGGACGCGTTCTTCAGCGTCATCGCGGCCGAGAGGCGGAGGGCGTCGCCGAGCGCGTCGCTCCAGGCGGGGTAGGTCCACAGGCGGGCACCGCCGAGGGCGGAGCCGAGCACCGACGAGTGCAGGGCGACGGCGATGAAGAGGCCGCTGCGGCTCCCCGTCACCACCTCCACGCGTTCGTGGGTGAAATCGGGCAGGGGCAGGGCGTGGGTCATCGCGTGGGTCATCGCGTGGGTCATCGCGTTCCTTCTCGTCGGCCACCTTGTGGGCGGCACTTTCCGGAGCCGCGGCTTTGCGGCATCCGTCTTCTATTCTGACGCGGGCGGGCACGCGGCGCGAGCACCCGCCGAGATGACACGATCGGCGCGAGATCGCCTGGTACGCGATGTCTCGACGCCGTGTTCTCGCGCCGATCGTGTGATCTCGCGGTGGTCCCGGGCGGAACCGCCGCTGAGGGGCTCGTGACCGCGCGCATCGCTGCGGTCCGCATGCGGCTGCAGCCGAGCGCGCGCCGACGCATCGTCGGCGAACCGGATGCCGTGAGCGAGCTCGCTCTAGGCTGACGGCATGAACGACGCCCTTCCCACCCGCAGCCGTCTCGTCGCCGCCGCACTGGAGGCCGCGGGCGTCGGCGGACAGATCATCGTGCTTCCGGATGCCGCGTCGACGGCCGCCCTCGCCGCTGCGGCGCTCGACATCGAGGTGGGGGCGATCGCGAACAGCCTCGTGTTCTGGAGTGACGACGAGCCGCTCCTCGTGATGACCAGCGGAGCGCATCGCGTGGACACGAAGGGCCTGGCGGAGCGCCTCGGGCGCGGCGCGATCCGACGGGCGACGCCCGAGCAGGTGCTCGCCGCGACGGGTCAGCCGATCGGGGGCGTCGCGCCGACGGGGCACCCGGCTCCGCTCACGACGATCGTCGACGAGGCGCTGGCGGCGTTCCCCGAGATCTGGGCGGCGGGGGGCACCCCGCACACGGTGTTCCCGCTCACGTTCGACGAGCTCGTGCGGCTGACGGGCGGGACGGTCGCGCGCGTCGACTGACGTGGGTGGTGGCGGGTGCCGGTCCCTTCGACGGGCTCAGGGACCTCGGTGGGGCTCAGGGACCTCGGTTCGGGGGTGGGGGTGCCGGTCCCGTCGACGGGCTCAGGGACCTCGGTCGGGGCTCAGCGAACTCGGCGGGGGCTCAGGGACCCCGGTTCGGGGTCGGGGACCTCGGCGGCGGCGGAGGGGGCTGAGCGCGTCGAAGCCCCCGGACCGCACGACAGCCTCACGCGCCGGGCGCGAGCGCGCTCAGGCACACCACCGCAGCGGCCGCCGACCAGGCCTGCGGGCGGCAGGCCGCGGGGTACGGCGTCGGCACGGACGAATGGCTGCGCGGGTCGCCCGCGTGCAGCTCGGGGACGCGGTAGTCGAAGCCCTCGGCGGCGTCGAGCAGTCCGTCGACCACCGCACGGGCCTCGTCGCGAAGGCCCGCGCGCAGCATCCCGTGCGCGGCGATCGCGGTGTCGTGCACCCACACGCTGCCCCCGTGGTACGACAGCGGCCAGTAACCGGCGGCATCCGTTGACATCGTCCGGATGCCGTACCCGCTCGACATGCTCTCGCCGAGGAGCAGCCGCGCGACGTGCGCCTCTTCCTCGGCGGAGAGCAGACCGGTGCCGATCAGGTGGCCGATGTTGCTCGTGAGCGTGTCGACCGGCCGCTTGTCGCGGTCGAGCGCGACGGCGGGGTAACGGCCCTCAGGCGTCTCGACCCAGTAGGTGTCGGCGAAACGCGCCTTCAGGTCGGCCGCCCAGGCGCGCCAGAACGCCGCGTCGGCGGCATCCGTCCCCTCACCGAACTCTTCGAGAAGCTCGGCTCCGGCGAGAGCGGCCTCATACGCGTAGCCCTGCACCTCGCACAGGGCGATGGGGCCCTCGGCGAGGCGGCCGTCGCGCCACTGGATGGAGTCGCCCGAGTCCTTCCACCCCTGGTTCGACAGGCCCGTGCCGAGGCGGTCGATGTAGTCGAGGAAGCCGTCGCCGTCGCTGTCGCCACTGTCGCGGATCCACCCGAGCGCCGCCCGCAGCGCCGGGAGGAGCTCGCGCACCTCGGCCTCGGGCATGCCGGCGCGCCACGCGTCGGCGAGCAGGCAGATCCACAGCGGGGTGGAGTCGACGCTGCCGTAGTACTTCGGCGGGAGCACGATTCCCTCGCCCGGCATCTCGAGCGCGGACGCCCGCAGCTCGTGCAGGATCTTGCCCGGCTCCTGCGCGGTCTGCGCGTCGTCCTCGGTCGCCTGCAGGCGCGCGAGCACGCGAAGGGTGGATGCCGCGATCTCGCGGTCGAGAGGAAGGGCGAGGCGCGCGGCCCACAGGGAGTCGCGGCCGAAGAGGGTGAAGAACCACGGCGCGCCGGCGGCGAAGAACTCATCGTCGGGATGCTCGGGCAACACCAGGCGCAACGCGTCGAGGTCGTCGAGAGCCGTCCGCACCCACCGGCTGAGGCGCGGGTCGGGGGCGCTCGCGGCGACGGAGGCGGCATCCCATCGCGGGGGCGCCGTGGCCGCGCCCACGACGAGCGTGTCGTCGCGGAGGGTGAGCGTCCACGCGACCTCGGCGCTGCCGAACGCCGGAACCTCGACGTCCCACCGCACGGCGAGTCCGTCGGACCCGGATGCCACCTGCCCGCCCGGGGCGACGAGCTCGAGGCCCTGGGCGCCGGCGTCGACCGTCGCGCGCTCCCCGTCGATGTCGACGGCGGCATCGCGGTCGTGGGCGTGGCCGGATTTCACCTCGTGCAGCTGTGCGAACTCGGGGACGAGGGACAACCGCAGGGTCGTCGAGATCGGACGATCGACGCGGGACCGCAGCGTCCAGGTCTCGCTGACGTGCCCGTCGGCGACCCGCCGGTCGCGCAGCAGCCGCACCTTCGGGTCGGGGGTCGTGTCGTCGAGCCCGCGGAGCAGACCGCCGAGGACCAGGCGCGAGGCACCGTCGGGCGCGGTCGAGATCCACTCGACGGGGGAATCGTCGCACGTCAGGGTGAGAGCGCGGACGTGCCGCACGTCGCCGTGATAGACCCCGTGCACGGGAGCGCCGCCCATGCCGCCCGTGGTGTCGGACCAGACCTGCGTAGGGGCGCGCAGCACGATCACCGCGTCGTCGAGCAGGGGCTGCAGGGGAGGGGTCTCGGTGGTCGTCCCGGCCGGTGAGGTGGTGGGGGCGGTGGTCATTCTTTGACGGCTCCTTCGCTGGCGTTCATGATGCGGCGCTGGAAGATGAAGAACACCACGGCGACGGGGATCGTCATGATGGCCGCGGCCGCGAGCTTGAGGGGGAACTGGCTGCCCTGACTGAGTTGGCCGCTCGCGAGCGAGGCGACGCCCTTGGTCAGGGTGGTGAGTTCGGGGGACTGCGTCGAGATGACGAAGTGGCTGAGCTCGTTCCACGATCCCTGGAACGACAGGATGACGATGGTGATGAGCGCGGGGCGCGCCATCGGCAGCACCACCGACCAGAAGATGCGGAACGTGCCGGCACCGTCGATGCGCGCCTGCTCCTCGACGGACGGCGGGATCGACTCGAAGAAGTTCTTCATGATGAACACGCCCGCGGCATCCACGAGCAGGGGCAGGATCATGCCCGCGTACGAGTCGTAGATGCCGAGCTGGTTGATGACGAGGAACTTCGGGATGAGCAGCACGACCGTGGGGACCGCCATGACCGCGATGAGTCCCGCGAACACGATCCCGCGACCGCGAAACTGCAGGCGGGCGAGCGCGTAGCCGGCGAGGGAGTTGAAGAACACCCGGCCCGCGGTGACGAAGACGGTCACCACGACCGAGTTGCCGAACCACACGGGGAAGTCGGAGTTCAGGAAGAGGCGCTCGTAGGCCGCCCACGTGAAGGGTTGCGGCGCGAGCGAGATCGGATCGGCCGCGGCTGCGGCATCCGTCTTGAACGACGTCGCCACCTGCACGAGGAACGGATAGATGTAGATGAGAGCCAGCACGATGAGCAGGGCGTAGAGCCCGATCTGCCACCCGAGCGCTCTGCGCGACAGGCGGTGCTTCGCAGGACGCGTCGGTCGGTCGAGGCGTTGCTCGGCGAGGACGGTCGTCTGCGGGGATGCCGTGGCGGTCATCGCTGCGCTCCCTTCTTCGCGCGCGGGCGATCGGCGCCGGAGCCGGAGGCGGCCGCGGGCACCTCGTACTGCCGGAGGCGGCGCCGCGAGACCGGGCGGTCGCGCAGCACGAAGCGCTGCAGGATCGTGAGGGCGACGATGATGACGAAGAGCACGAAGGCGATCGCGGCGCCCTGGCCCCACTGCTGCGAGAGGAACGCCGCCGAGTAGCTGAGATACGCCGGCGTCAGTGTCGTCTTGCCGGGACCGCCCTGTGTGCCCGTGTAGATCTGGTCGAAGACCTGCCAGGTGCCGATGAGTCCGAGGGTGAGCACCGTGAAGAGCACGGGCTTGAGCTGGGGGAGGGTCACGCGCCAGAAGCGCTGCCAGCCGTTCGCGCCGTCCATCATCGCGGCCTCCTGTACGTCACCGCCGATGTTCTGCAGGCCCGCGATGAACAGGAGCATGAACGTGCCCGAGGTCGTGAACACCGCCATGAGGATGAACGCCGACATCGCCACCGAGGGGCCGGCGAGCCAGTCCCACCACGAGACGCCGAGCAGGGTGTTGCCGGTGAGGAAGGCCGGTCCGCTCGTGACGCCGACGGCGCCGAGCAGGTTGTGGACGACACCGGACGGGTCGCTGAACCAGTTCGGGCCGTTGACGCCGAGCCACGAGAGCACCTCGTTGATCGCGCCCGAGGACGAGAAGAGGAACAGCCAGAGCACGGTGATCGCGACGGAGCTGGTGACCGAGGGGAAGTAGAACGCGGTGCGGAAGAAGCCGCGCCCGCGCAGGATCGCGCGGTTGACGAGCACCGCGAGGAACAGGGAGAGGGCCGTCTGCAGCGGGACGACGAGCAGCACGTACCAGGCGTTGTTGCGCAGGGCCGTGCCGAAGTCGCGTTCGGCCAGACCGCCGCCCGTGGTGACCGCGGCGTAGTTGTCGAGACCCACGAAGCCGACGTTCGAGGAGAAGGGACTGCCGCGACCGGTCCAGTCCGAGAAGCTCACCCACAGCGCCATCAGCACGGGGACGAGCAGGAAGACGCCCAGGATGATCAGCACGGGGGCGGTGAAGAGCCAACCGGCGGCGGCCTCGCCGCGCCGGATCCCCGAGGAAGAGGATCCGGCGCGGCGACGCGCGGGGGAGAGAGCGCTCATGGCTACTTGGTGATGGCCTCGAGGTTCGACTGCGCCGTCTTCAGCAGCGCCTGCGGGTCGCCGGTCTTGAGCGACTCGAGCTGGGCGTTGAAGTCGGTGATGACGTCGGCGGCTCCGGCCATGTTCGGCGGGAACTGCGCGTACTCGGCGCCCGCGAGGAACGCGGTCTGGTCGGGGTTGGCGCTCGACCACGCATCGGCCGCGGACTGGATCGACGGCATCGGGCCGAAGGCCTTCGAGAAGGCCAGCTGCTGGTCGGTGCTCGTCAGGTACTGGACGAGATCGCGCGCCTGCTCCTGGTTGCCGCTGTCGGCGGCGAGACCCCAGCAGTTGGTGAACTGCAGAGTGCCCTTGCCCCCGGGGCCGGCGGGGAGCTCGGCGACCTTGTACTTCACGTCGGGGTAGTCGGCCTTCATGGCACCGGTGATCCAGTTGCCCTCGATCACCATCGCGGCTTTCTGCGTGCCGAGCGCCTCGCCGCCCCAGCCGGCGCCGACGTCCGAGGCGAAGGCGAAGCTGCCGTCGTTCAGGTGGGTCTTCACGTAGGTCAGCGCCTCGACGTTCGCGGAGCTGTCGGCCGTGGCCTTGCCGTCGGTCACGAGTCCGCCGCCGGCTTGCGCCATGAAGGCGCCGACGCGCTGGTACTCGGCCCCGAACGCCAGGCCCACGCGGCCGTCGGTCGTGAGCTTCTGGGCGACGGATGCCAACTGGTCCCACGTCGTGGGGATGTCGGCATCCGTGAGTCCCGCCGCCGACCACAGGTCGGTGTTGATGATGAGCGCGAGTGTCGAGAAGTCCTTCGGGGCGCAGAAGAATTTCCCGTCGACGGTGAAGTTGTCGACGAGCGAGGGGTAGAAGTCACTCTTGTTCGCGAGGTCGTCGCCGTAGGCGGCGATTGATCCGTTCGCCGCGTAGCCGGCGAGGGCTTCGGGTGCGAGGTAGAAGAGGTCGGGCGGGGAGCCCGCGGCGAAGCCCTGCGAGAGCTGCTGGGGGAGATCGTTGGCGGTCTGCACCTCCGCCGGGACGCCGGACTTCTCGCTCCACGCGGCGACGGCGTCGGTGACGGCCTTCGTCTCGGCGTCGCCGGAGGAGCCGATGAGGATGCTGAGCTTTCCGCTGCCGGAGGCCTGGCCCTCGCCGGGGGAGTCGTTGAAGCCCGAGCCGCAGGCGGTGAGGGCGAGGGCGCCGGTGGTGAGGAGCGCGCCGGCTGCGAGCCAGCCTCGCGCGCGGCGGATGGGAGTGTGCCGTGTCATGTGTCTCTCTCCTTCGATGAGGCATGCGACCCCTCCACATGTGATCGGAGGGCCAAAGTTTGAACGTTCAAACTCGGGTGCCACCACGGTACGAAACGGTGGTCGCGCCTGTCAAGCGGTTGTTCCGCCGCTTAGGCTGACGGTCTGGTGGCGCGTGCCACCGAGCCGACGAGCGAGGGAGGCCGCGTGGCGAAAGCGCCCACCGTCGACGATGTCGCCCGTGTCGCGGGCGTCTCGCGACAGACGGTCTCGAACGTCGTCAACACCCCGGACATCGTCAAGGAAGCGACGCGCCTGCGCGTCGAAGCGGCCATCGCCGAGCTCGGTTACCGCCCGCACGCGGCCGCGCGCCGCCTCCGCACCCGCCGCAGCTCGACCATCGGCATCCATCTCGATCCTTACGCGGGCGGCATTTCGGGGGTGGTCCTCGACCGCTTCGTGCACGCGCTCACCGAGCGCGCCGGCGAGCGCGACATGCGTGTGCTGCTCTACGCGGCCCGCACGCCCGAGGAGGAGATCGCCCGACTCGGCGACCTGCTCGAGGGCGGAGAAGTGGATGCCGTCGTCGTCACCGGGACGTTCCACGGCGACCCCCGCACCGGGTGGCTGACGGCGCGGAACCTGCCGTTCGTCTCGTTCGGGCGGCCCTGGGGCGAGGATGACGTCGAAGCCCCCGCGCACCTGTGGGTCGACGTCGACGGCGCCGCGGGGACCCGGGCGGCGACCGCGCACGCGCTCGCCCGCGGGGATGGGCGCGTGGCTTTCCTCGGGTGGCCCGGTGGATCGGGCACCGGTGACGAGCGCGAGCGCGGGTGGCGCGAGACGGCGCCCGACGGTCCGCGCTGGGTCGTGGAAGAGAACGTCGGGGCGGCCCGCGACGTCGTCGCCGCGGGGCTCGCGGCCGATCCCGGCGTCACGGGGATCGTCTGCGCGAGCGACTCCCTCGCGATCGGCGCGCACCTCGCGGTCACCCTCGCCGGCCGTCACGACGTCACGATCGTCGGTTTCGACAACACGCCCGCGGCCGAAGCGCTCGGACTCTCGAGCGTCGAGCAGTTGCCCGAGCGCGTGGCATCCGGGGCCCTCGACCTTCTGATGGGCGAGAACGGGACGGTGGTCGCCCCGCGTGCCGCGGTCGCCGGGGGAGCCCACGTGCTGGTGGAGCCGCGGCTCGTCGTGCGCTGAGGCGCCGCGGTTCTGCGGCTCGCGGGCGGGCTCGAAACGCCGTTGAGTGTCCAAGACACCCGGACGTTTCCGCGATTCGTCCGGGTGTTTTGGACACTCAAGGGGAGGACGCGGGGTCCGCTTGGCGCGGGGTCCGCTCTGCGCGGCCCCGCACCGCGCGGCCCCGCGCCCCGCGTCAGGCGTGCCGGCCGATACGGCGGGCGAGCTCGGCGGCGGTTCCGGAGGCCGCGGCCGCCAGCGCGACGGCATCGCGCGCGGATCCGTCGGCCGGCCAGGTGAGCGCGACCGCCGCGGCCGGCCAGCCGGCGTGGTCGAGCACGGGAGCGGCCACGGAGCGGAACCCCGGCGTCACCTCGCCGTCCTCGCTCGCGTAGCCCGCGGCGCGCACCTCGCGCAGCAGCTCGCGCAGGGCGCGGGGGGTCGTGGGGCCGAGTCCGGTGCGCTGCGTGAGGGCCGTGGCATCCGGGTACAGCGCCCGCACCTGCGGACGGGGGAGCGCGGACAGCATCGCCCGACCTGTCGCGGCGAGGTGCGCGGGGAGCCGCACGCCGACATCCGTGACGAGGGCGGGCCGCCGTGGTGCGCGCTCCTCGACGATGTACAGCACGTCGCGCCCCGCCAGCACGGCGAGGTGCGCGCTCTCGCCGACGCGGTCCGACAGTGCCGCGAGCAGGGGGCGCCCGAGGCGCGCGAGAGGCTGCTGCCGCGCATAGCCCCCGCCGAGCTCGAAGGCCGCGGTGCCCAGGCCCCACCGCCGGTCGCCGGGGAGGTGCACGACGTAGCCGTGTTGTTCGAGGGTGGCGAGCAGGTGATAGGTGCTCGAGCGGGGGATGCCGAGCGTGGTCGCGATCGTCTGCGCGGCGACCGGGCCGGGTTGCCGCGCGAGCAACGACAGGATGCGCAGCGTCTGATCGGCGGCGGGGACCTGCGGGCGCGGATTGTCTGACATGACAGACACAGGATGCCAGATCCCCGTCGTTCCGCGACGCCCGACGCGATGGAATCGGCGTATGAGCAGCAGCATCACCGTCGGAACACACCCCCTTCGCCCGGACGACGTCGTCGCCGTCGCCCGGCACGATGCCCGGGTCGAGGTGAGCGCCGACGCCCTGCGACGCGTCGCCGACACGCGCGCGCTCATCGAGGGCCTCGCGGACGACCCGCAGCCGCACTACGGCATCTCGACCGGCTTCGGGGCGCTCGCGACGACCTTCATCGCCGAGGACCGCCGCGCCCAACTGCAGGCGAGCCTCATCCGCTCGCACGCCGCCGGCACGGGGGCCGAGGTGGAGCGCGAGGTGGTCCGCGCCCTGATGCTCCTGCGTCTGCAGACCCTCGCGACGGGGCGGACGGGCGTGCGTCCGCTGGTCGTCGAGACATACGCGGCGCTCCTGAACGCCGGCGTCACCCCGATCGTCCGCGAGTACGGCTCGCTCGGCTGCTCGGGCGACCTCGCGCCCCTCTCGCACGTGGCCCTCGCGGTCATGGGCGAGGGCGAGGTCCGCGACGCCGAGGGGCGGGCGATGCCGGCGGGCGAAGCGCTCGCCGCGGCGGGCATCGAGCCGGTGCGCCTCCGCGAGAAGGAAGGGCTGGCCCTCATCAACGGCACCGACGGGATGCTCGGGATGCTGCTGCTCGCCCTGCACGACCTCGAGACGCTCCTGACCACCGCCGACGTCGCCGCCGCACTCTCCGTCGAGTCGCAGCTGGGGACGGATGCCGTGTTCGCCGCCGACCTCATGGCCCTGCGTCCGCAGCGCGGTCAGGCGGCGTCGGCGGCGAACCTGCGCGCGTTCCTCGCCGGCTCGCCGATCGTCGCGAGCCACCGGGGCCCTGCGTGCACGCGCGTCCAGGACGCCTACTCTCTGCGGTGCGCTCCCCAGGTGCACGGCGCGGCGCGCGACACTCTCGCCCACGCCGCGATGGTCGCTGAGCAGGAACTGGCCTCGGCGGTCGACAACCCCGTCGTCACGGTGGACGGCCGCGTCGAGTCGAACGGCAACTTCCACGGTGCGCCGGTGGCGTACGTGCTCGACTTCCTCGCGATCGCGGTGGCGGATGTGGCATCCATGTCGGAGCGGCGCACCGATCGCGCGCTCGACGTCGCCCGCAGCAACGGCCTGCCGCCCTTCCTCGCCGACGAGGTCGGGGTCGACAGCGGGCTGATGATCGCGCAGTACGCCGCCGCCGGCATCGTGTCGGAGCTCAAGCGCCTCGCCGCTCCCGCGTCGGTGGACTCGATCCCGTCCAGCGCGATGCAGGAGGACCACGTCTCGATGGGCTGGGCCGCGGCGCGCAAGCTCCGTCGGGCGCTCGACGGCCTCGCGCGTGTTCTCGCGATCGAGGTGATGACCGGATGCCGCGCCCTCGACCTGCGCGCCCCGCTGCAGCCCGCGGCGGCCACCGGAGCCGTGCGCGCTCTCGTGCGCACGCGCGTGGACGGCCCCGGCCCCGACCGGTTCGTGTCGCCCGAGATCGAGGCGGTGACCGACCTGGTGGCGTCCGGGGACGTGGCGCGGGTGGCGCTCGCGGCGGCGTGAGGGGGCGAGGCGCGGGTGGCGCTCGACGCGGTGCGAGAGGACGGGGCGCGGGTGGGGCTCGCGGCCTTGGGGCGGAGCCGGGCGCGATGTGGTGGAACCCGCCTCGAGGCTACGGCGTCAGCAGCTCGAACGCGTCGGGCGCCGTGGCATCCACGTCGTCCCACGTGCCGTCGTGCCACGTGAAGATCGCCACGGCGCACGTCACCATCCGCACGTCTCGATCGGCCAGGCGGGAGACGAGCTCGCTCATCCCGGGGTCGTGCGCGACGACCATCACCTCGTCGGCTCCGGCCTCGCGGGCGGCGGCCAGGAGCTGCGGAGGATCGGCGAGGTAGAGGTCGGCGCGCTGCGTGACCTCGACCTCGAACTCGGCCGCGAAGGCCTCGGCGGTCGTCGCGGCGCGCAGAGCCGTGCTGGACAGCAGCACCTCCGGGCGGACACCCCGACGACTCACCGCCCGCGCGACCTGCGGAGCATCGCGTCGGCCCCGCTCGTTGAGCGGTCGGTCGTGGTCGGCGAGACCTTCATCGGCCCAGTCGGATTTCGCGTGCCGCGCCAGCACCAGTTGGATCATCGTTCCTCCGCGTCACGCCGGTGCCGCGGGCTCGAGGCTCGCCCGCGTTCCACCGCCGACAACGATATCGTCGGCTCCCGACATCCGACCGGGGCTGGCGTGCGGGGGCTCTGACGTGCTGTGAGCTCTCAGACGCCCACGTAGACCCACGCTTCGCGACCGCTCGCCAGGACCGCCCGGGTCCGCCGATACAGCGAGACCTCGTACTCGTCGGCCGCGTCCAGCTCGTCGGCGGTGAGCTCGAGCACCCGCCCGAACACGCGATCGCGGGGATCGCCGGTGCGGCGCAGGATCGGATGCGCGTCCATCCCCGACAGCTGAGCCACGCGTTCGTCGTCGATGTCGGTCCACTCGAGGCGGTAGCCGGGCAGGACGTCTTCGTCGCTCGGCACGCGACGCCCGAAGGTGTCGAGCTGGACCTCGGGCAGCAGCAGCGTGCCATAGGAGAAGAGGAACTCCCGGCCCGGATCGTCGCTCACGCGCTCAGGCTATCCATCCCCGTGCGCGCCCGGGAAGGTCACCCCCAGAACAGGTGCGCGATCGTGAAGATCGCGAGACCCGCGAGGGCTCCGACGATCGTGCCGTTGAGGCGGATGTACTGCAGATCGCGGCCGACCATGAGCTCGATCTTCTCGGTGGTCTCCTCGGCATCCCATCGCTCGACGGTGTCCGTGATGATCGAGGCGATGTCGTGGCGGTACCGGCCGACGACGAAGACGGCGGCATCGATGACCCACCCGTCCACGCGGCGCTGCAGCGTCTCGTCGTTCTGCAGACGGACGCCCACCTCGGCGAGGGCCGCGGTCGCGCGCCGGCGCAGGGCGCTGTCGGGATCCGCGAGGGCGCTCAGCAGACCGGTCTTCGCGGTGTTCCACGCGTCGGCCGCGAGCTGCCGGACACGCGGGCTGTCGAAGACGGCGGCCTTGGCCTCTTCGAGGCGCACCATCGTGGAGGGATCGTGCTGCAGGTTGTCGGCGAGTCGGGCGAGATAGCCGTCGATCGCGCCGCGCGCCTGGTGGCGGGGGTCGGCGCGGACGGCGTCGACGAAGCTGACGGCCTCGCGGTAGATCGTGTCGTCGACCAGACGCAGGGCGAGGCTCGGCACCCACGCGGGAAGCCGCTGCGACACGAGGCCCTGGAACACCTCGCGATTGTTGCCGAGCCACACGGCGATGTTGTCGAACGCGAGGTCGATGGCCCCGTGGTGCGCCCCGGAACTCACGACGCGCTCGAGCCACCCGCCCACGGAGGGACCCCAATCGGGGGACAGGAGGTGCTCGCGCGCGAGGTCTTCGATGAGACCCTGCACGTCCTCGTCGCTCAGGGCGCGCAGCACGCTCGTCGCCAGCGTCGCCCCTTCGGCGGCCAGGCGCTCGGCGTGCGCGGGCTCGGCGAGCCACGCCCCCGCCCGCGCCGCGAGCGGCGTCGACTCGAGCTTGGTGCGCACCACGTCTGCCTCGAGGAAGTTCGTCTCGACGAACTCCCCGAGCTGCCGACCGATCTCGTCCTTGCGACGCGGGATGATCGCGGTGTGGGGGATGGGCAGACCGAGGGGATGCCGGAACAGAGCCGTCACCGCGAACCAGTCGGCGAGGGCACCGACCATGCCGCCCTCGGCCGCCGCGCGGACGTACTGCAGCCAGGTCACGTCGCGTTGGAAGGCGAACGCGACGGCGAAGATCACGGCCATCCCGATCAGCGCGCCGAGCGCGACCCCCTTCATGCGCGCGAGTGCGCGGCGGCGCTCCTGGTCGGCGGGGCTCAGCTGAGCCGTGGGGGTGCGGGCCATCACGACGACACCGGTCCCAGCCATGCCGTGGCCGCGGCGGAGTGCGCGGACTCGGGGTCGGAGGGGTGGAACATCCCTGCGAGCACGTCGCGGTAGAGCCGACTGAGCTCGCTGTGGGCGGAGTACGCCGACCCGCCTCCGACGAGGATCGCGTCGTCGACGACCGCTTTGGCCGTCGAGACGGCGCGGTGCTTGACCCCGGCGAGGAGCGAGAACCAGCGCCCGCCGTGGTCGGCGAGGGTGTCGACGTCGGTGCTGAGCGCGGCGAGCTGCGGCGGGAGAGCGTCGTAGGCGAGCGCCATGTCGGCGATCCGCCACCGGATGTCGGGGTCGTTCGCGTAGGTCGTGCCGCTCTTCTTCGAGCGCCGGGCGTGCGCCGTCTCGACCGCGAGGTCGAGAGCGCGGCGGGCGATCCCGGTGTAGACCGACGCCAGGAGGATCTCGAACACCGCGAAGATGCCGAACACGAGCGGGTCGGGCTGCGGTCCGGGCGCGAGGCGGCGGACGACCCGCTCGGCGGGGGCGGTGGCGCCGTGCAGTTCGGTCGTGCGGCTCTGCGTGCCCCGCATGCCCAGGGTGTCCCAGTCGTCGCGCGTGACCACGGCATCGCTGCGATCGAGGAACGCGAACACCATTCGTGGAGCGTCGGCGGACGTGGTGTCGAGCCCGTGCACGCCGAGGTGATCCCAGACCGGAGCGAGCGACGTGAAGATCTTCGTGCCGGTGAAGCGGTAGCCGCCGTCGCCCTCGGGGCGGGCGTCGGTGTCGCTGCCGAAGAGCACGAGGTCGTTGCCCGCCTCGCTGATGCCGAACGCGAAGACCTCGCCCGCCGCCGCTCCCCGCTGCACGAAGGCGAGGTCGTCGATCCCGCGGTCCTGCAGCACCTTCGCCACCCCCGTCCACACGAGGTGCATGTTGATGGCCAGGGCCGTCGCCGGCGCGGCGCCCGCGAGGCGCTGCTGCAGCACCGACGCCTCCGTCAGCGTGAGGCCCGCGCCCCCGCGATCGGTGGGGACCAGGATGCCGAGATAGCCCGCCGCCCGCAGCTCGTCGAGATCCTCGCGCGGGAACGTGTTGTCGCGGTCGTGCGTCACGGCCCGCTCGCGGACGCGCGCGAGCAGATCGTCGGGCAGGAACCGAGCGGGATCGAACGGGGTGGTCATGGCATCCATTCTGTCGCCGCCGGTGGGCTGCGGGGCGTTCCGGCCCGAGTGTCCCTGCCGCCCCGCAGAATGGATGCCATGATCTCGACCGAGATGGCCCTCGCCCTCCGCGAAGCCGGGCTGGTGTGGCATCCGCGATCCGGCGACCGCTTCCAACTCGACGAGCCCGAGTTCGACGCGGACGTCTTCACGGTCAGCGAGATGACGGTCGAGCCGCGGGACTATCCGACGGGTCGCATCCTCGCGTTCAACGGCACCACCGAGTGGGCGCTGGATTCCGTGGCCACCGAGGACGCGCTGTGGTTGCCGTCGGAGTCGCAGCTGCGCGAGATGCTGCGCAGCGCGTTCCGCTCCCTCCGGCGCCTGCCGGACACGTACGAGGTCGAGATCGCGGTGGGTGGGGCGAACGTGGTGTTCGAGCACCCCGAGCCCGCGGACGCGTACGCGCTCGCCGTGTTGGAACTGCTGCGTCGGATCCAGTGACGGGTGCGGGCGCCGGAGGCGGTCCCGAACCCGCGTGACTGCGGTGCCGGGGGGACGCCCCGGACCGCACGTGCCCGCCTCAGGTGATCGTCTCGACCGGTTCGGTGTCGGGGATCGGGCTCGAGTCGCGGTGGCGGAGGTCGGGGAAGCCCTTGACGAACACCGCGGCAACGGCGAACCCGACGAGGGCGAAGGCGGCGGCCGCGACGTAGGCGCCCTGCGGGCCGATGCCGTCGACGAGGAAGCCGGCGACGGCGGATCCCGCGGCCGCGCCGATGAGCTGGCCGGTGCTGATCCAGCCGTAGGCTTCGGCCGTCTCGCTGAAGCGGACGCTCGCCGACGTCATCGCGAACATCACGGCGAGGGCCGGGGCGATGCCCGCTCCGGCGATGAGGAGGGTCGCCCCCAGCCACCAGGCGTTCAGCGACACGATGGTGAGCGAGAGGCCGAGCGCGACGATCGCGAGGCGGCGGGCCATGGCCCAGGGACCGATCGGGATGTGGCCGAAGGACAAGCCCCCGGCGAGGCTGCCGACCGCGAAGACCGCGAGGATCAGGCCGGCCTCGAGGCCGCCGTGGTCGAAGGTCGCGACGACGCCGGCTTCGACGGCGGCGCACGCGCCGATCAACAGGAAGCCCGTGGCGGTCGCGAGCAGCACCGGGGCCTTGCCGAGCACGCGGCCCAGTCGCCGGCGGCTGCGGGGGATGCGCACGCGTCCGACCTCGGGGCTCAGGATGAACCACGCGCCGCCGCCGAGCAGGATGACCACGACGAGAAGGAGGCCCGGGACGGTGCCGACCTGCGTGGCGACGAGGGTGATCAGCACGGGCGCGAGCACCCAGATGATCTCTTGCAGCGACGCGTCGAGGGAGAACAGGGGAGTGAGCTGCTTCGAGTTGACCATCTTGGGGTAGATGGTGCGCACGGCCGACTGGATCGGGGGCGTCGACAGCCCGGCGATCAAGCCCAGGACCATGTAGAGGGGGAGCGGCATCTCGATGAGCGCGAGGGTCGCGATGGCGGCCGCGCACACGAGGAGTGTCACGCTGAGCACGCGACGCATGCCCCAGATGCCCATCCACCGACTCGTGATCGGACCCGAGATCGCCTGCCCGACGCTCGTGGCGGCGAGCACGAGACCCGCGGCGCCGTACGAGCCGGTGACGTGCTCGATGTGCAGCAGGACGGCCAGGCTCGTCATGCCGTTGGGGAAGCGTGCGGTCAGCTGGGCGGCGATGATACGCCCAACGCCCGGGGTCTGGAGAAGTTCGCGGTAGCCGGCCACGCCATAACGCTATCTCCCCCCTCCGACATCGATGTCGGAGGTGCGGGCGACGCTCGCCTGCGACACGCCGCGACACGCCGGAGACCCGAATCCACCGCCTGTGCAATGTCGGAACCCCCCTCTAGCGTGCGAGCTGTGGATGGATGCCGGGTCTCCCGGCGAGATCCGCGGAATGGCGGGCCTCGCGCGGCACCGAAGAGGGGCACGACCTGTGGATGAAATCGTGGACAACCTGTGTTGTATATGGGGAGAGCGGTGGAAAATCACACTCGTGTAACTACTACCCCTTGTGGTTCCACCTGATGTCCGTCCCCATATGTAGTATTGAGGTCCCGGCGAGCCCCGCTCGTTCGGAAGATGAGTTTCTAGGGGAGAAAGAGAACAGAATGGCGATCACGGTCTACACCAAGCCGTCGTGCGTTCAGTGCACGGCCACCTACCGCGCGCTCGACTCGAAGGGCATCGAGTACAACGTGCTCGACCTGTCGGAAGACGCTTCCGCGCTCGAGCAGGTCAAGTCGCTCGGCTACCTTCAGGCCCCCGTCGTCGTCACCGACGAGGACCACTGGTCGGGCTTCCGTCCCGACAAGATCGACGAGCTCGCGTCGCGCCTGGCGTGACCCCGCGACAGGCTCACCGACCCCCGTCATGAGCGCTGTCCTGTCGGCGACCACGGCTCCGCTGCTCGTCTACTTCTCGAGCGTGTCGGGAAACACCGCACGTTTCATCGAGAAGCTCGGCATGCGGGCCCAGCGCATCCCCCTTCGGCCGACCGATTCGCCCCTCGTCATCGACGAACCCTTCGTGCTGGTCACCCCCACTTACGGTGGGGGTGCCGGCCGGGGCGTCGAGAAGGGCGCGGTCCCCAAGCAGGTCATCCGCTTCCTCAACGAGGAACGGAACCGACGACACATCCGCGGAGTCATCTCCGCGGGCAACACGAACTTCGGCGACGCGTTCTGCCTCGCCGGCGACATCATCAGCCGCAAGTGCAACGTGCCGCACCTGTACCGGCTGGAAGTATTCGGCACGCCCGACGACGTCGAGCGGGTCACCGAGGGATTGGAACGATGGTGGAAGTTGAGCTGACCGACGTGGACTTCAAGACCGAAGCGCGGTTCGAGGGCCTGGATTACCACGCCCTGAACGCGATGCTGAACCTGTACGACGCCGACGGCAAGATCCAGTTCGACGCCGACAAGCGCGCGGCGCGGGAGTACTTCCTGCAGCACGTGAACCAGAACACGGTGTTCTTCCACTCGCTCAAGGAGCGGCTCGACTACCTCGTCGAGAAGGAGTACTACGAGCCGACCGTGCTCGAGAAGTACTCGATGGAGTTCATCCAGGAGCTGAACGACCGCGCGTACGGTGCCAAGTTCCGCTTCGAGACGTTCCTCGGCGCGTTCAAGTACTACACGAGCTACACGCTCAAGACCTTCGACGGCAAGCGCTACCTCGAGCGCTTCGAGGACCGCGTCGTCATGACCGCCCTCGCGCTCGCCGACGGCGACCAGCGTCTCGCGGTGCAGCTCGTCGATGAGATCATCTCGGGCCGCTTCCAGCCCGCGACCCCGACGTTCCTCAACGCGGGCAAGGCCCAGCGCGGCGAGCTCGTGTCGTGCTTCCTGCTCCGCATCGAAGACAACATGGAGTCGATCGCGCGCGGCATCAACTCCGCTCTGCAGCTGTCGAAGCGCGGCGGCGGCGTGGCCCTGCTGCTGTCGAACATCCGCGAGGCGGGTGCGCCGATCAAGCAGATCGAGAACCAGTCCTCGGGCATCATCCCCGTCATGAAGCTCCTCGAAGACAGCTTCAGCTACGCCAACCAGCTGGGCGCCCGCCAGGGTGCCGGTGCGGTGTACCTCAACGCCCACCACCCCGACATCCTGCGGTTCCTCGACACCAAGCGCGAGAACGCCGACGAGAAGATCCGCATCAAGACCCTGTCGCTGGGTGTCGTCATCCCCGACGTCACGTTCGAGCTCGCCAAGAACGGCGAGGACATGTACCTCTTCTCGCCCTACGACGTCGAGAAGGTCTACGGCAAGCCGTTCGGCGACATCTCGGTCACCGAGAAGTACCGCGAGATGGTCGACGACCCGCGCATCAAGAAGACCAAGATCAATGCGCGCGAGTTCTTCCAGACCCTCGCCGAGATCCAGTTCGAGTCGGGCTACCCGTACATCATGTTCGAGGACACGGTGAACAAGGCCAACCCGATCGCCGGTCGCATCAACATGTCGAACCTCTGCTCGGAGATCCTGCAGGTCAACACGCCGACCACGTACAACGAGGACCTCTCGTACGACACCATCGGCAAGGACATCTCCTGCAACCTCGGCTCGATGAACATCGCGCTCGCGATGGACGGGGGCGACCTCGGCCTCACGGTCGAGACCGCGATCCGCGCCCTCACCGCGGTCAGCGTGCAGAGCCACATCGCCTCGGTGCGTTCGATCGAAGACGGCAACGACCGCTCGCACGCCATCGGCCTCGGCCAGATGAACCTGCACGGGTACCTCGCTCGCGAGCACGTCTACTACGGCTCCGAAGAGGGCATCGACTTCACGAACATCTACTTCTACACGGTGCTCTTCCACGCGCTGCGTGCCTCGAACCGTCTCGCGATTGAGCGCGGCACGGCCTTCGACGGCTTCGAGAACTCCACCTACGCCTCGGGCGAGTTCTTCGACAAGTACACCGACCAGGTGTGGGAGCCGCAGACGGCCAAGGCGAAGGAGCTCTTCGCCGGTGTTCAGATCCCCACGCAGGACGACTGGCGCGAGCTGAAGGCCTCGGTCCAGGCGCACGGCATCTACAACCAGAACCTGCAGGCCGTGCCGCCGACCGGCTCGATCTCGTACATCAACAACTCCACGAGCTCGATCCACCCGATCGCGTCGAAGATCGAGATCCGCAAGGAAGGCAAGCTCGGTCGCGTCTACTACCCGGCGCCGTTCATGACGAACGAGAACCTGGAGTACTACCAGGACGCGTACGAGATCGGCTACGAGAAGGTCATCGACACGTACGCCGCGGCGACGCAGCACGTCGACCAGGGCCTGTCGCTGACGCTGTTCTTCAAGGACACCGTCACCACGCGCGACATCAACAAGGCGCAGATCTACGCGTGGCGCAAGGGCATCAAGACCATCTACTACATCCGTCTGCGTCAGCTGGCGCTCGAGGGCACCGACATGACCGAGTGCGTCTCGTGCATGCTCTGAGCCGCTGACCACCCGACTGACACACCGATAGAGGACGCAGGAACGCCATGGCTGAGAAGCTGCAGCTGCTGAACCACGTGCAGGCCATCAATTGGAACCGCATCCAGGACGACAAGGACCTCGAGGTCTGGAACCGTCTCGTGAACAACTTCTGGCTCCCCGAGAAGGTGCCGCTGTCGAACGACATCCAGTCGTGGAACACGCTCACCCCCGAGGAGCAGACCCTCACGATGCGCGTGTTCACGGGACTCACGCTCCTCGACACGATCCAGGGCACGGTGGGCGCCGTCTCGCTGATCCCCGACGCGATCACCCCGCACGAGGAGGCCGTCTACACGAACATCGCGTTCATGGAGTCGGTGCACGCGAAGAGCTACTCGTCGATCTTCTCGACGCTGTGCTCGACGAAGGAGATCGACGAGGCGTTCCGCTGGTCGACCGAGAACGAGTTCCTTCAGAAGAAGGCGCGCATCGTCATGGACTATTACCGTGGCGACGACCCCCTCAAGCGCAAGGTCGCCTCGACCCTGCTCGAGTCGTTCCTCTTCTACTCGGGCTTCTACCTGCCGATGCACTGGTCGAGCCGCGCCAAGCTCACCAACACGGCAGACCTGATCCGCCTCATCATCCGCGACGAGGCCGTGCACGGGTACTACATCGGGTACAAGTTCCAGCGCGGCCTCGAGACGGTCGACCAGGCCCGTCGCGACGACATCAAGGACTACACGTTCTCGCTGCTGTATGAGCTGTACGACAACGAGGTGGGCTACACCCAGAGCCTGTACGACGCGGTCGGCCTCAGTGAAGACGTGAAGAAGTTCCTGCACTACAACGCCAACAAGGCGCTGATGAACCTCGGCTACGAGGCGATGTTCCCGTCGTCCGTGACGAACGTGAACCCGGCGATCCTGTCGGCCCTCTCGCCGAACGCGGACGAGAACCACGACTTCTTCTCGGGGTCGGGCTCGTCGTACGTCATCGGCAAGGCCGAGGCGACGGAGGACGACGACTGGGACTTCTGAGTTCGAGTGCGTCTCGGCATCTTCCGGCCCGACTCCGACGCCTCCGGGCGTGAGCCGTTTGGTCCGGGGGAGATCATGACACGCAGATGCGCGACCCCCGCTGAGCTGACCGTTGAACGGTCAGGTCAGCGGGGGTCGTTTCTTTTTTCGCGTTCGAGAGGCGCGGCGGCGACGGGGCCGCGGCCCGCCGGCCGGTGCGCTCCGGGATGCTCGGCCGAGTAGCGCCGCGCTGACGGACGATGCGACGCGCGTCACCTGACGCTTCGACGCCGGCCGCCCACCCGCCCGCGGTGACGGACTCCGTCACCGCATCCCACTCTGCGTGGCGTCGAGGATCCGAGATCAGGGCCCAGGTGGCATCCGGAGTCGCCGGCACGAACGCGGTGGGGGACCGGTGGAGCGGGTCGTCGCTCGGTGCCGTCGGAGTGGATGCCGGGAGGGTGACCGCCTGGGTGAGGAGCTCGCCGATGATCTCCGGGGCCGTATCGAGCGAGTGGAGCACCGCGGTGACGAAGCCGCTCGGCTCGTCGTACTTCTTGTGGACGGCTTGGTGCGAGACGCCGAGGGCGTCGGCGACGTTCTGCCGCGTGAGCCCCGCCTCGACCTGACGCAAAAACTTGCGTGAGAGCGATAATGCGTATTACTGTGGCATCCATCACCTGATAATCCGCATAATCAGGGTCGCGTCAAGGAGGACGCATGTCGCGTACCGAGTCACGTCGTGTCACCCAGCGTCAGATCGCCCAGCTCGCCGGGGTGAGTCAGGCGACCGTTTCTCTCGTCCTCAACAACCGGACCGGCGGAGACATCCGCATCCCGGACGAAACACGCGAGCGCGTGCTCCGCGTGATCGAGGAGACCAAGTACGTCGCGGATCCGTCCGCCCGCCGCCTCGCCGGGGTCGACAATCGCATCCTCGGCGTCTTCACGTACGAGCCGGCCTTCCCGACGCGGAGCCTGGACTTCTACACGCCGCTGCTGAACGGTATCGAGGCCGGCGCGGAGGAGCTCGGAAGCGACCTGCTGCTCTTCACCAGCACTCCCGTGGTCGACGGGCGGCGTCGGCTTTTCCACGAGCGCAATCGCCTTCGTCTCGCCGACGGCGTTCTCCTGCTCGGTGTCGAAATGGATCCGAACGAGCTGGCGCGCCTCGTCATCGAGGGCTTCCGAGTGGTCGCCGTGGGTCGTCGCGACACTCCGGCCATCCCGTACGTCGGTATCGACTACACCGCGGCGACAGCCGAGGTGGTCAGGCGGGCGTTGGCGCTCGGGCACCGGCGAGTCCTGTACCTCCGGCTGGACAGCGACGGCGAGTCGGTACGTGATCGCTATCAGGGAGTCCTCGACGCCACGGCGGCGGCCGACGTGGTTCTCGCGGATCGCCTCAGCGACGGGTCCGACCTCGAAGCGGACTGGCGCGAGATCACGACCTTCGCCCCGACGCTCGTGATCGCCGAGTCGCCCGAGGTCGCGCAGAGCCTGCACGATCGTGCGCTGCACGAGGGCTACGGAGTACCGCGCGACCTGAGCATCATCGCACTCGGCTCTTCGCCGCGCGTGAGCCCCGACGATGTCAGCTTCACGCGACTGAACCCGCCGCGCACCGAACTCGGACAGCGCGCGGTCCACCTTCTCGCGCGCCTGCTCTCGGACGACGACTACCCGTCGGCCGACGAGCTGCGGACCCTTCTCCCGTGTCCCATCATCGACGGCGCGACGCTGAGCGCGCCCACCCTGGAGGCTCGCCCATGAGCGCACTGCACACCGAAGTCCTGGTCGTCGGCGGGGGGATGGGCGGCGTCGCGGCCGCACTCGCCGCGGCGCGACAAGGACGCCAGGTCGTCCTCACCGAGGAATACGAGTGGCTCGGCGGCCAGCTGACGAGCCAAGCGGTCCCGCCGGATGAGCACACCTGGATCGAGCAGTTCGGCGCCACCGCCAGCTATCGCGAACTCCGCGACGGCATCCGCGATCACTATCGACTGTGGTATCCGCTCACGTCCGCCGCCCGGAAAGAGGTCGCGCTCAACCCGGGCGCCGGTCTCGTCAGCCGCCTCTGCGCCGAGCCCCGTGCCGGAGTCGCCGTGATCGAGGGGCTGCTCGCCCCCCACCTGTCCGCCGGGCGTCTTCGCATCCTGCGGGGTGTGCGACCGACCGCCGCGTTCCGGGAGGGCGACCGCATCGATGCCGTCGAGGTCACGGCGGAGGACGGGACACGGACCCGCATCACCGCCGACTACGTTCTGGATGCCACCGAGCTCGGCGATCTCCTCCCGCTCGCGGAAGTGGAGCACGTCACCGGCTTCGAATCGCGCGCTCAGACCGGCGAGCCCAGCGCGCCCGAAGAAGCCCAGCCGGAGAACCAGCAGGCGTTCAGCTGGTGCTTCGTCATCGATCATGTCGAGGGCGACCACACCATCGACAAGCCGGACGACTACGACGAGTGGCGGGCGCGCCAGCCCGAGTTCTGGGGCGCGCCGATGATCTCGCTCACCGGCCCGCACCCGCGCACCCTTGAGACCTTCACGCGGACCTTCACCCCCACGATCGACGGGGATCCTCTGGCGATGCTCGCCGATCAGCGGGCCGGGGGAGGCGACGAGGAGCTCTGGACCTTCCGGCGCATCCTGGCCAAAGGTCTCTTCGACCCGGGCGCCTTCGACAGCGACATCGTCCTGGTCAATTGGCCGATGATCGACTACCTCGACGGGACCTTGACCGGTCCCGACCCGGAAGCCCACCGTCAGGCCGCGAAGCGGCAGTCGCTCGCGATGTTCTACTGGCTGCAGACCGAGGCCCCGCGCCCGGACGGCGGCCGGGGGTGGCCCGGCCTCCGCTTGCGCGGCGACGTCACGGGCACGGCGGACGGCTTCGCCCAGGCTCCCTACATCCGGGAGTCGAGGCGCATCGTGGCCGAGTACACCGTCGTCGAACAGGACCTCTCCATCGAGCTGCGCGGCCACGCCCGACCCGCGCAGTACCCCGACACGGTCGGTGTCGGGATGTACCGCATCGACCTTCATCCCACGACAGGCGGCGACAACTATCTCGACGTCGCCTCCGTTCCCTACGAGATCCCGCTCGGGGCCATGATCCCCGTGCGAGTGGACAACCTGCTACCCGCGGGCAAGAACCTCGGCACCACGCACATCACCAACGGCGCTTTCCGCCTTCACCCCGTGGAGTGGAACGTCGGCGAAGTGGCAGGCACGCTCGCCGCGTTCTGCCTCGAGCACTCGGTCTCCCCGCGTGAGGTTCGCGCACAGAGCGATCTTCTCTCCACCTTCCAGAACCGCCTGACCCAGCAGGGCGTCGAGCTGCACTGGCCCGACGTCACGGGCTACTAAGGAGCATTCACATGAAATCAGCAAAGATGCTGAGCGCCGCGGCCGTCATCGCCGCTGCCTCACTCGTTTTCAGCGGCTGCAGCGGCTCCGGCCCCAGCGCCGACGAGCCGGTCGCACTCCGCATGACCGTCTGGACCTCGAATGAGGCGCAGCTCGCCCTCTTCAACGAGATCGCGGACGCCTACATCGCCGATCATCCCGAGGTGTCGAGCATCACGTTCGACCCGCTCGACTTCGACAGCTACACGACGACGCTGACCACCCAGTTGGCGGGCGGGAATCCGCCGGACATGGCGTGGCTCCTCGAGAACTCCGCTCCCGATTTCGTCTCGTCCGGAGCCTTGGTTCCGCTCAACGACACTCTGTCGTCGACGGAGGGCTACGAGCTCGACGACCTGTCCGAACCCGCGACTCAGCTCTGGCGCACGGAGGACGGCGATCTCGCCGCCTACCCGTTCTCCACCTCGCCGTTCGTCGTGTTCGCGAACGACGATCTTCTCGCCGCCGCAGGGCAGCCCACGGCTGCGGAGCTCCAGGCATCGGGCCAGTGGAACTGGAACACGCTGTCGGACATCGGCGCCAAAGTGAATGCCGCGACGGGGAAGGCCGGCTTCGTCGTCCGGGACTTCGAATACACGCAGTGGGACTACCTGTCCACCGTGTGGAACGGCTGGGGGGCGTCGCCGTGGTCCGCTGACGGCAAGACGTGCTCCTTCGATGCACCCGAGATGGTCGATGCCTTCACCTTCCTGCACGACGCGGCCTTCACGAAGAAGTCCATGCCCGGACCGGGGACGACCGCGGACTTCTTCGCCGGAGACGCCGCGTTCACGGTGACGCAGATCTCGCGCGCGTCGCTCCTCAAGGAGTCCGGAATCACGTCGTGGGAGTTGCTTCCCCTTCCGGCAGGACCCGACGGTGAGTACTCGGTGATCGGCCAGGCGGGGCTGGGGGCTCTGGCTCAGGGCAAGCACCCCGAGCAGGCCGCTGACTTCATCGCCTACTTCACGAACCCGGAGAACTCAGAGAAGCTGGCGGCCTACTTCCCGCCGGCGCGCACGTCGCAGCTGACGGCGGCGACCCTCAGCGCGGCCAACCCCGTGTTGACCGAAGCCCAGCTCGCCGACGTCGTCGTCCCGGCGATCACCTCCGGCACCGTGCGGCCCTCGCACACCGGCGCCGCCGAGATCCAGCAGGAAGTGCGGTCGGGGCTCGACGGCCTGTGGGTCGCCGACGCTGACATCGCCGGCACGCTGCGCGGCGTCTGCGACACCATCGGCCCCCTCCTCGAGCAATGAGCGGAGTCCTCGACGAGGCCCCCGTGGTCCTGGCCGCCGGCGCGTCACCGCGCGCCGGGGCCGGGCGCCCGGCGGAGAAGCGGCGTCGTAGCCGCCTCTCCCGCGGTGACACGCTGATCGGCTATCTCTTCGTCGCTCCGCAGGTCATCGGCATCCTGGCTTTCGTGATCCTGCCGCTGGCTCTGATCCTCTACTACAACTTCCACGAGTGGAACGTGCTCGCGAACACGTTCCGGTTCGTCGGCACGGAGAATGTCGAGCGGCTTTTCTCCGACCCGAAGGTCGCACCGGTCCTCGGAGCGACGGCGGTGTTCAGCATCGGTCTCGTGATCGGAAACCTCGGCCTCGCACTGCTTCTCGCGGTGCTGCTCAACCGCAAGGTCCGCGGTATCACGTTCTTCCGGACCCTGTTCTTCTCGCCCGTCGTCGTCTCGCTGGTCGCATGGACGATCGTGTGGGGGTTCCTGCTCCAGGACGACGGTGGTATCAACGGTCTGCTCGCGATGATCGGCGTCGACGGGCCGAACTGGCTCCGCGAGGGCCCCACGGCGATGATCAGCGTGATCGTCGTCCAGGTCTTCAAGAACGTGGGCCTGAACATGATCCTGTTCCTGTCGGCACTCCAGGGTGTCCCCAAAGAGGTGACCGAGGCGGCATCCATCGACGGCGCCGGCAAGGCGGCGATCTTCGGGCGCATCACGCTTCCGCTGATCTCTCCGACGATCCTGCTGACGACCATCATCACGATCGTGGGGTCGCTGCAGGTGTTCGCGCAGATCGCCGTGTTGACGCAGGGCGGACCGGGGATCTCCACGACCGTGCTCGTCTACTACCTCTTCCAGCAGGCGTTCGAGTTCCACCGGTTCGGCTACGGCTCGACTCTCGCGCTCGTCTTGTTCGTCATCGTCCTGCTCCTGACCATCGTGCAGTGGCAGCTCCGCAAGAGATGGGTCTTCTATGAGAACTGAGCGGCGACCCGCCGTGCGGGTCCTCTTCTACATCGGGATGTCGCTGCTCGCGATCCCGTTCGTCTTCCCGACCTGGTGGATGATCACCTCGTCCTTCAAACCGATCGGCGAGATCTTCGCCTTCCCGCCGACCCTGTGGCCACAGAACCCGACGATCCAGCCGTACATCGACGCCCTCACCGAACAGCCGTTCCTGCTGCAGTACTGGAACAGCATGTACATCGCGGTCGTGGTGACGGTGGCGACGATGGTGTTCTCCGCCATGGCGGGATACGCCTTTGCGCGGATCCGATTCCCCGGGGTGAACTTCCTCTTCGTCATCGTCCTCGTGGGACTGCTCGTGCCCTCCGAGGTGACCATCGTTCCGCTGTTCCAGATGTTCAATCAGCTCGGGCTGGTCAACACGCACTGGCCGCTCCTGCTGGTGTCGACCTTCGGGGCTCCGAGCGTGCTGGCGACGTTCATCATGCGTCAGTTCTTCGTGACGTTGCCGGTCGAGCTGGAGGAAGCCGCCCGTCTCGACGGCCTGCACCGCGCGGCGATCTGGTGGAGGATCGCGATGCCGCTCGCGAAGGCGTCGCTGGGAGCGGTGGCCATCTTCACGTTCCTTCACACGTGGAATCTGTACCTGGAGCCGACGGTCTACCTCCAGAGTCCCGACCTCTTCACGCTGCCCCAAGCGCTCACCCGGTACACGGACGCGTACGGCGGCCAGATGTGGAACGTCCAGCTGGCGGCAGCGACCATGACGGCGGTGCCGGTGCTGATCGTGTTCATCTTCGCGCAGCGGCAGTTCGTCGAGGGCCTTGCCCAGACGGGCTTGAAGGGCTGACCGGCGCAGGCGAGCCGGACACCGCGGGGCCCATCCGCCGTGTCCGGCTCGCCTCCCGGCGCGAACTCCGCCCGGAGGCTCCGACAGGCTCGGCCGCCGGGTTCGCGACGACGGTTCGCCGAGCCTGTCCACGTAACAGAAACACGCACGACCCCCAACCGAATACTCGTGATGAAAAGGACAACGATGTTCACCATTTCGATGAAACGAGCGACGACGGCGACCGTCGCGCTCGCGATGATCACAGGAGCGCTTGTGGCCTTCCCCTCCGACGCGCGCGCGAGCGCCACGCCCACGACGACGGTCGTCGGGGCGACGGCCTCCGTCGACACGGCGGCGGAGTTCGCCACCCTGCGCGAGAAGTACGCGACCATGCTGACCGGCGGAGCGATCTTCGACACCACCGCCCCCGACATCTCGGCGCGGATCGCCGCGATCACGGCATCCGGTCAGCAGTCCTGGGACTCGATGAAGAAGAACGCGGACCGCAACCGCCTCTGGGACGACTCGCCGTTGGGCACCGACTCCGCGGGCGTGACCCGGACCTACGAACACCTCCGGTCGATGGCGCTCGCGTACGCGACCCACGGCTCGACGTTGGAGGGGAACGCGCAGCTCGAAGCCGACCTCATCGACGGCCTGGACTGGATGAACACGAACGCCTACTACGCTCACGGCCCGTCGTACCAGAACTGGTGGCACTGGCAGATCGGCGCACCGCTCGCGCTGAACGACATCGTGGCGCTCGTCTACGACGACCTCACCAGCACGCAGATCTCGAACTACATGGCGGCGGTCAGCTTCTACCAACCCTCCGTGACGATGACCGGGGCGAACCGTCTGTGGGAGAGCCAGGTCATCGCCATCTCGGGGATCCTCGCCCAAGACGCCACGCGCGTCGCGGCGGGCCGCGACGGCCTCAGCGCGCTCTTCCCGTACGTCACCTCCGGCGACGGGTTCACGCGGGACGGGTCGTTCGTCCAGCACGACTTCTACGCCTACAACGGCGGCTACGGCACCTCGCTGCTCTCCGGCATCGCCGACCTGCTGTACCTGCTCAACGGGTCCACGTGGGACGTCACCGACCCCCAGCGATCGAACGTGAGCGAGTGGATCTACAACGCCTTCGAGCCGTTCCTGTATCAGGGGAACATGATGGACATGGTCCGCGGACGGGAGATAAGCCGCTACGGCGTGCAGGACGACGATGCCGCGGTGCCGGTCGTGGCATCCATCCTCCGTCTCTCTCAGGTGTCGTCCGCCCCGGATGCCGCCGCCTTCAAGAGCATGATCAAGGCCTGGCTGGCGGTGGATGCGGACAAGACCTTCCTGAGCCAGGTCTCGGTGGACCTCATCGCGAGGGCCAAGGCGATCCAGGACGACTCCTCCGTTCCACTGCGAGACGAGCTCGTCTTCAACCGGCAGTTCACCGGCATGGACCGCACCGTGCACGCGCGACCGGGATACCGCTTCGGGATCAGCATGGCGTCGAGCCGCATCGCCGCGTACGAGGCGATCAATGCGGAGAACGCGAAGGGATGGCACACCGGCGACGGGATGACCTACCTCTACAACGGTGACCTCGGTCAGTACAACGACGATTTCTGGCCGACCGTCGACAGCTACCGGCTGCCCGGAACGACGGTCCTGAAGAATACGCCGCAGAAGGCGCGCACCCGCACGGACAGATCGTGGGTCGGCGGTGCGAGCGTCCTGGGTCAGTACGGCGTCACCGGGATGGACCTGCACACGATCGATCGGACGCTGGAGGCCAAGAAGTCGTGGTTCATGTTCGATGACGAGATCGTGGCCCTGGGGGCGGGAATCACCAGCACCGACGGAATCGGCACCGAGACGATCGTCGAGAACCGCAAGCTCAACGCGGCGGGCGACAACGCCCTGACCGTGGACGGCGCGACCGAGCCCGCCACCCTCGGCTGGTCGGACACCCTGGCGGGGGTCGACCGTGTGCACCTGGCGGGGAGCGTCGCCGGTTCCGACATCGGCTACTACTTCCCCGGGGGTGCGACCGTGAGCGGCCTCCGCGAGCAGCGCACGGGGAACTGGAAGCAGCTCAACTCGTCGTCGCAGTGGGGGAACTCCACCCCCATCACGCGGAACTACCTCTCGCTTTCGCTCGACCACGGTAGCAACCCCACCGATGGCGCCTATTCGTACGTGCTGCTGCCGAACAAGACGAGCGCGCAGGTCGACAGTTACGCCTCGAACCCCGACATCACCATCCTCGAGAACTCCCCCTCCGCCCAGGCCGTGCGCGAGAACGGTCTGAACGTCACGGGCATCAACTTCTGGAAGGACGAGGTCACGACCGCCGGAGGCGTCACCTCCGACCGGAAGGCCTCGGTCATGGTGAGCAAGACCGCGGGGACCCTCGACGTCTCGGTGGCCGATCCGACGCAGAAGAACGTCGGTCAGCTCTACCTCTCGCTCGACACCCCGGCCACCGGCGTGATCTCCCACGATCCGGAGGTGACCGTCCTGCAGTACACGCCGACGGTAAAGCTCAAGGTGAACGTCAACAAGGCGGGTGGCAAGGACTTCCACGTCGCGTTGTCGCTCGACGGCACGCAGCAGCCCAACCCGGCGCCGATCGCGATTCCGAGCACCTACGAGGCCGAGACCCTCCCGGTCAACGCGCTGACGAAGTCCCTCTCCGTCGCCACCGTCGCGAACGCGAGCGGCGGGAAGAGGATCCAGGTCCACAACTCCGTCGTGGGCGACTACATCGAGTTCGACCTCGACGTTCCGCAGGCCGGCACGTACGACGTCGTCGCACGGGCTCTCAAGGTGAGCGACAACGGGATCTACCAGTTATCGGTCGACGGGACGAACGTGGGAGCCCCGCAGGACTTCTTCTGGAGCACGAATGTCGCGCAGCGCGATCAGACGTTCGGCTCCTACACATTCACGAAGCCGGGTAGCTACCTCGTACGGCTGACGACGACGGGAAAGAATGCGAGCGCCTCGGGGATGAAACTGGCGCTCGACTATCTGAAGCTGGTGCCGACCGCGGGCGGCTAGCGAGGGTGGCGACCCGCCCGCGCGCTGTCGGTGCGGGCGGGGCGCCGGGTGGGTCGCCGCTCGGGTCGCCCGGCGGGCGACCGCTCGCTCAGCGGTCACGCGGGCGGGTCGCCGGGAATCGGGGTCAGGGGCGCAGGCGCTCGGCCAGCACCCGTCCGGCCCGGCGCAGCCAGCGCGTCGGGTCGCGTCGGGCGTCGACGCCCGAGCCGGCGAGATCGGTCAGGGACACGACCTGCGCGAAGCCGGACGTATCGGCGTCCATCGACACCTGACCGGCGACGACGGCCACGGGCACTCCGGCCTCGGCGGCGGCGTCTCGGACGAACTGCGCGACCTTGCCGCGTGCGGACTGCCCGTCGAAGCGCCCCTCGCCGGTCACGACGAGGTCCGCGTCGGCGAGCGCCGCCACGAGTCCCACGCGGTCGGCCACCGCGGCCGCTCCCGATTGCATCACGCCGCCCCACGCGGAGAGCGCGAAACCGGCTCCTCCCGCGGCACCGGCCCCCGGCGCGTTCGGCCGGGCGGCGGGAAGCGCGCGCGAGATCAGCGTCGCGACCATACGAAGATCCGCGTCGACGCGCCGACACTCGGCGTCGGTGAAGCCTTTCTGCGGCCCGAACACCCGAGCGGCGCCTGCTTCTCCCACGAGAGGACTCTGCACGTCGCAGAGCACGCTCACTCCTCCTACCGGAAGCTCACGCAGCCTCGAGACGTCGATCGCGGCCACGGAGCGGAGCCCGCGCGCTCCCGGGGCGGCCGGCCGACCTTCCGCGGTGAGGAATCGCGCCCCGAGCGCGGTCAACAGCCCCGTTCCGGCATCCGTGCTCGCCGACGACCCGATGCCCACGAGGAGTCGCTCGACACCCTGGTCGAGGGCGGCGGCGATGGCCTGCCCCACGCCGATCGTGTGGGCGTCCCACGGGCGGAGCGATCCGGCGAGAAGCTCGATGCCGCTGACCGCGGCCAACTCGACGACGCCGGTCCGATCGGGGAGCTCCACCCAGGAGGCCCGAGCGGGGCCGGCGGGTCCGTCGACGACGAGCCGATGCCGGACGGCGCCGGCCGTGGCGGTGAGGAAGGCCGCGAGCGTGCCCTCGCCGCCGTCCGCCATCGGGCGCGCCACCGTCTCGATCGAGCGATCGGCGCGCCGAAGTCCCGCGGCGAGCGCGTGAACCACCTCGTCCGCCGTCGCGGAACCCTTGAAGCTGTCAGGGGCGAGGACGACCCTCACGCGGTGGTCCCGCGGCGGTCGGCCGGAACCGGAGCGCGGAGCAGATGCGGGGCGACGACCTCCTCGAACGCGCGTGCGGTCTCGGCCAGGACGACCCGCGGGTGCCGCGCCCAGATGTCGGCGTGGAAGATCTCGACCTCGATGTCGCGGTCGTACCCCGTCGCCTCGACGGCGCGCGTGAGGGCGGCGAAGTCGATCACGCCGTCGCCGGGGTAGTGGCGGCTCAGGAGCACGTCGGAGGCGAGCGGGGTCTTCCAATCGCACACCTGGTACGTGGCGATGCGCCCCTCGCGTCCCGCCCGCTCGATCGCGGCGATCGCTCCCGGATCCCAGAACACGTGGAAGGTGTCGACCGTCACACCCACCTCGTCCGCCGCGAACGGGCTCGCGAGATCGAGCGCCTGATCGAGGGTCGACACGACGCATCGGTCGGTCGCGTACAGGGGATGCAGCGGTTCGATCGCGAGCGTGACGCCGGCCTCGCGGGCATGCGGGACGAGCTCGCCGATCGCCTCGCGCACGCGCTCGCGAGCCCCGGCGAGGTCGCGAGACCCTGACGGCAGCCCGCCGGCCACGATGACGAGCGTCGGTGTGGAACCCGGAGCTCCGGACGCCGCCAGTGCCGCGGTCTCGTCGATGGCCCGGCGGTTGTCGTCGAATGACCCCGCCCCGGTGAAGAACCCGGCGCGACACGATGTCGTGAAGCGCAGTCCCGAGTCCCTCAGCATCGCGCATGCGGTCGCGAGGCCGACCTCGGCCACCGGTTCGCGCCACAGTCCGATCGCCTCGTAACCCGCGGCGACCGTCAGCTCCAGCGCAGTGCGGAGGTCCGCGTGCTTGATGGTCGCCTGGTTGATCGACAGACGCGGGTGAGTGCTCACGCGTCCGCTCCGTTCACGCGCAGAAGGGCGTGCCAGCGGGATGCCGCCCGCTCGGGGTGCTCGAGGACGTTCGCCGTGTTCGCCAGCTCGACGATCCGCGAAAGGTGGGGAAGGCTCCGCGCGGAGTGCAGGCCACCGACCATCTGGAAAGCCGGCTGGTGCCCGTTGAGCCACGAGAGGAAAGCCACCCCCGTCTTGTAGAAGTGGGTCGGGGCCGCGAACAGGTGCCGGCTCAGCGGCGTGGTGGGATCCAGCACGGCCCGGTATGTCGCGTGGTCGCCGGCGTCGAGAGCTTGGATCGCCGCGGAGGCGGCGGGGGCGATGGCGGCGAACGCTCCGAGGAGGGCATCGGAATGGGTGCGAATGCTCCCTGGCGCCGGCTCGGCGTCGTCGAGCAGGTCGACGTAGTGGAAGTCGTCGCCTGTGAACATGCGGACGCCCTCCGGCAATCGCGCGCGGACCCACCGCTCCGCGTCGGCGTCGAGCAGGCTCATCTTGACCCCGCCCACGCGATCGACGCTCTCCTCGATGATCTCGAGCAGCGTGGAAGCCGCGTCCTCCCAGCGTGCTGAGCCGAAGTACCCCGCCAGCTCCTGATCGAACGCCTCCCCGAGCCAGTGCAGCACGACGGGACGTGACGCACGGCTCAGGACCTCGCGGTACACGCGGCGGTAGTCGTGCGCCGAGGTAGCGGTGCGCGCAAGGTGACGGGATGCCATGAGCACGGCATCCGCTCCCTGTTCCTCCGCGAACTCGAGCTGCTGGACGTAGGCGTCGACGATTCGCGAGAGGGGAGCACTCGTGGCATCGAGATGATCGGTGTTGACCCCCACGACCAGCGAGCCGCCTTCCTCGCGCGCGACCCCCGCGGACCGAGCGATCAGCTCGCGGGTCGCGGCGGAGTCGAGCCCCATGTTGCGTTGCGCGGTGTCCATCGCATCGGCGACCCCGAGACCCCACGAGTAGAGAAAGCGCCGGAAGTCGAGCGTCGCGTCCCAATCGATGCGCGCGGGCGCGCCGGGGGTGTTGTCCGCCCACGCGACGGGCACGACGTGCGCGGCCGCGTACACGACCCTGCTCTCCAGCGGCGAGGTCGGCAGCTGCCAGGGCGGCGCAGGATTCAGCTCGGTCCGGGTGACCCGGCCCTCCGGCTGGAGCAGTCGAAGTCCGGTCATCGGGCGACGCTCCCGGACACCGTCGTCAGGGTCTCCAGCGCGACCTTCCGCCCCTCGCGGCTCGAACGAAGGCCCGCCTCGGCCAGCTGCACGCCGCGCGCGCCGGCGAGGAGGTCGAACGCGTACGGCGTCTCCTGGACGTACGAGACGAGGAAGTCCTGCCACTGCTGGCGGAAACCGTTGAGGAAGACGTCGTTGTCGGGCAGGCGTTGCCAGTCGGCGGCGTAGTCGTGCGTGTCCTCGAGGTCGGGGTTCCACACGGGCTTGGGTGTGGCGTTGCGTGGCTGGATCTCGGCGCCGAACAGGCCGACGACGGCGGAGCCGTGCGTTCCGTCGACGTGGAACTCGACCAGTTCGTCGCGATGGACGCGGACGGTCCACGAGGAGTTGATCTGCGCGATGATCCCGCCCTCGAGCTCAAAGATGCCGTAGGCCGCATCCTCGGCGGTAGCCGTGTAGTGCGCCCCCGACTCGTCCCAGCGGTCCGGGATGTGCGTGGCGGCTTCCGCGTACACGCTCCGCACGGGGCCGAACAGGTTCTCCAGCACGTAGTTCCAGTGCGGGAACATGTCGACGATGATGCCGCCACCGTCCTCGGCACGGTAGTTCCAGCTCGGGCGCTGGGCGCGCTGCCAGTCGCCCTCGAAGACCCAGTAGCCGAACTCGCCGCGGACCGACAGGATGCGTCCGAAGAACCCGGAGTCGATCAGGCGCTTCAGCTTCTGCAGCCCCGGCAGATAGAGCTTGTCGTGCACGACGCCGGTCTTGACCCCGGCGTCCGCCGCGAGACGGGCGAGCTCCAGGGCTTCGTCCAGGCTCTCCGCGGTGGGCTTCTCGGTGTAGATGGTCTTGCCCGCTGCGATCGCCTTGCGCAGCGCCGTCGCGCGCGCTTTCGTCACGAGGAAGTCGGCGTAGATCTCCCAGCGGGGGTCCGCGAGAGCGGCATCCAGATCCGTGGTGAAGTCCTCGATGTCGTGTCGGGCAGCGAGCTCGGCGAGGGTCTCGCGGTTGCGGCCGACGAGCAGCGGCTTCACCGTCGCCCGGGACCCGTCGGGGAGGTCGATTCCGCCGGCGTCGCGAATCGCGAGGATCGAGCGCACGAGGTGCTGGCGGTAGCCCATGCGTCCTGTGGCGCCGTTCAGGATGACGCCGATCTCGCGGGTACGGACGGTCGTGTCGGTGGGAAGGGTCATGTCTGCCTCTCTGCCGGCCGTCGGGGGCCGGGGTCGGTGGTGCGCGCCGGTCGGCAGCGCAGCGTCAGGATCTGGAAGGGGCGGAGGGTCAGGTCCACGGCATCCGTGTCGGCGCGGTGGAGGGCGGCGTCGAGAGGGCGTTCGAGCAGATCGACCTCGTCGATCGTCGCGAGCGGGATGCCGAAGGTCAGCCGTCCGTCCTGCCGGCCGCCCGTCGCCTCGTGCAGGCGGACGACGAGGTCGCCGGAGCCGTCCTCGGCGAGCTTGACCGTCGTGACGCGGATGCCGTCGCTCGAGCAGGAGACCAGGGGACGGACCTCCTCTCCGCCGAGGACCACGCGCTGAGCCCGATCCAGCCGGTGCCCTTCCTCCGCGGCATCCGTCAACGTCGCTTCCGGTCGAATGCGGAAGCGCATCTCATGCCGGCCCTGGTCGGCGTGCGGATCGGGGAAGGTCGGGGCGCGGAGGATCGACAGCCCCACCGTCGTCACGACGGCGCCGCTCTCGGAGAGGCTCCTCTCCACGGAATGGCCGTAGGTGGAGTCGTTGGCAATCGCGACGCCGTACCCGGATTCCGCGACGTGGATCCACCGCTGCGCCACGACCTCGAACCGCGCTTCGTCCCAGGAGGTGTTCGTGTGCGTGGGACGCGTGACGTGTCCGAACTGGATCTCGGCGCGGGTCTGCTCCGCGTGGATCTCCAGGGGCACGATCATCCGGAGGAGGCGGTGCGTCTCGTGCCAGTCGATCTGGACCTCGATGTCGATCCCCGCCGCGTCGGCGGCGAGGCGCAGCGTCTGGGTCAGGGTGCTCGCCCCTACGGAGCGCGTGGCCGAGACCACTCCGGCTCCGTCCTCGCCCACGAACGCCACGATGGTCTCCGCGCCGTCGAGGTCGATCGCTCGAGCGCGGTCGTGGGCGTCGACGTCCCACGCGTCCCATTTGTCGGGATAGTCGGGGTGCAGGCGCAGGAGAGCGGCGCGAGCCCCATCGGGAAGGGCATTGCGCCCCGAGGGACCGGACAGCTCGACGAGCAAGCCGTCGGCGTCCACGACGGCACGGACGACGCCGTTGGACAGCACCCACCCGCGCTCGGCGGTCGCGGTGAGGCGGGTGGCGGCCCGCGGTGGGGGAGAGGGAGCGATCGCACCGGCCGAGACGCCGCCGAGGGGCAGCGGGGCGGAGTTCGCCGTCAACGCGCGACGACCGGGACCGGCCAGGACCGTGAGGCTCGCGCCGATCGCCTCCTCGAGCTCGACGGCGAGGGCGGCGTACGCCTCCTCCGCTTCGCGGTGCACCCACCCGATCGAGCTCCCGGGCAGGATGTCGTGGAACTGCAGGAGGAGTGTCTGGCGCCACGCGCGGCGCAGCAGCTCGTTCGGGTAGGGCGCACCGCGGTAAAGGGCGGCGGTCGCTGCCCACAGCTCGGTCTCGTGCAGCAGCCGCTCGGTGCGGCGGTTGCCCTGCTTGGTCTTCACTTGGCTGGTGAGTGTGCCGCGATGGAGCTCCAGGTACATCTCACCCGTCCACACCGGCAGTGTGGGGTTCTCGTGGCGGGCGCGCTCATAGAAGTCGCGCGGAGCGCCGAGGGCGACCCGGGGTGATCCCTCCAGATCGGCCTGGCGGTACGCCCGTTCCACCATCTCGCGGGTCGGCCCGCCGCCCCCGTCGCCCCAGCCGAACGGCGCCAGCGACACCGTGCCGGTTGCATGATCGGTGTAGGTCCGTTCGGCATGGGCGAGTTCGGCGGGGGAGAGCTCGGCGTTGTAGGTCTCGATGGGCGGGAAGTGGGTGAACACCCTCGTCCCGTCGATGCCCTCCCACCAGAAGGTGTGGTGCGGCATCCGGTTCGTCTGGTTCCACGAGATCTTCTGCGTCATGAACCAGTCGGCGCCGGCGAGACGGATGAGCTGGGGGAGGGATGCCGAGTACCCGAACGTGTCGGGAAGCCAGACCTCCGAGGTGTCGACGCCGAACTTCTCGAGGAACCACCTCTTGCCCACCACGAGCTGGCGCGCCGTCGCCTCGGAACCGGGCAGGTTCGTGTCGGGCTCCACCCACTGCCCGCCCACCGGGACGAACCGCCCGGCGCGCACCTGGTCCGCGATGCGGGCGAAGACGGCGGGGTAGTGCTCTTCCATCCACGCCAGCTGTTGGGCGGAGGAGCAAGCGAAGCGGAGATCCGGATGCCGCTCGAGCAGATCGAGCACATTCGAGAACGTGCGCGCGCACTTGCGGATCGTCTCGCGGATCGGCCAGAGCCACGCGGAGTCGATGTGGGCGTGACCCGTGGCCAGAACGGTGTGCGCGCTGGCTGCGGCCGGAGAGGACAGGACCGGCGCGAGGATCGCGCGCGCACGGTCGACCGAGCCGCGGACGTCGTCGGGGTCGATGGCGTCGAGCATCGTCGACAGGCTCGAGCCGATGCGGGCGGCGCGGGGAGAGCCGGGCGGGAGCTGCTCCGCGAGACCGGCGAGCACCTCGATGTCGAGCAGCAGCTGCTCGATCCTCACGTCGATGCGGACGATCTCGAGCCGTCGCAGCGTGTAGAGCGCAGCGGCCTCCGGTAGCGGACCGTCGCCGAGGTGCGTCGAACGCCAGTGGGATTCGGGCGGGATCGTGGGATTCGCGGCGAGCTCGAGGTACAGGTCCACGCCGCCCTCCACGGGGACCCACGCGTTGCGGGGCGACACGGCCTTGGCGATCGAGCCGTCCGGGCGGAAGGCGAGGGCCTCGGCCTGGAAGCCCGGTGACTGCTCGTTGAAGCCGAGATCGACGAGCAGCTCGGTGCGGTGGTGCTCCGAGTCGCCCCAGTCTTCCGGGACGACGCCGGTGACGTGCAGCCAGAGCGTGCTCCACGGCGTTCCCCATGGCTCGCCGACGCGGAAGGGACGGAACTCGCGGCCTGGGACCTCGGAAAAGGGCACGGGTTCGCCCGGCACGGGCCACGCGGTGAGGTCGACCGGAGCGGACGTCTCTACCCTGAGGGGACGCAGGGTCTCGTGGACGAAGCGGTCGAGACGGCCGGCGACGGGAAGACTCATCGGGCGGACACCGCGAGTCGGTGGCCGGCGGGGAACAGCGGATCCACCGTGCCGTTGGGCACGTCCTCCGGGGAGTCCTCGACGGCGGTCATGGACCGGGGAATCTCGAAGGGGAGGCGACCGCGGGGGGCGACACGGCCGGAGAGCGCCGCGACCAATGCCTCGTCACTCACGCCGCACGTCCCGACAAGGGTGTCGGCGATCTCGACGAGCGGCGTCAGGATCGCCGGGCGTTCGAGGTTCGCATCGACGATGAGGCGCGTCACCCTCGCGAGGGAGGCCAGGCGTGCCAGCAGACCCGGGCGGTAGTTCAGCGAGCCCTGATGGAAGAGGGACTCGAACAGGAGGTCGTCGCGCGGATCGTAGGGTGCGGGCAGTCGGACGACCGCGACGTCGGCGTCTTCGGGACGGGCGACGACGGTTCCCCAGGCGCGGGCGGCCTCGGCCGCGATCCCCTCGACGTACACGCGCCGGTCGGGCGCGGAGGCGAGGGGCAGGAGCCCGTCGTCCGTGAGGACGGTGACCGAAGCCGCCTGGACGCGGAACCCCGCTTCCCGGTGCGCGGCGCACCCGACGAGCTCGGCCGCGGCGTCCTCGTCGACGAAGGGGTCGTCGAACAGGCCGAGCCGGAACTTCAGCTCGAGCAGGCGGAACGCGGATCGGTCGATCCGCTCCTCGCCGACCCGCCCGGTGCGGACGAGGTCGAGCAGCAGATCGGTGCATTCCTCGCCGCCGAACTGATCGCACCCGGCGTCGAGCACCTTGACCATGCGTTCGGCGGGTGACAGATGTTCCACCCCCCACGCCTTGGCCGGGAGGACCTGCCCCTGCGCCACGTTGTCGTGGATCAGCTCCCAGTCGGTCACGACGATTCCGTCGAAGCCGAGGGACTCCCGCAGGAGCCGGGTCACGATGCGGCGGTTGAACGCGAACCCGACCTCTTCGACCTGTTCCCCGTCGAGCTCGAGGCCCACCGGCATGCCGTAGTACGGCATCATTCCGGCCGTCCCGGCAGCGATCGCGGCGGCGAACGGCGCGAGATGCTCGGCGAAGCGTCCTCCCCGGTAGGCCTGTTCGCGGCCGTAGGGGAAGTGCGCATCCTCCCCGCCCTGCTGGGGGCCCGCTCCGGGGAAGTGCTTGGTCACGCACGCCACGGACGTCGGACCGAGCTCGTCCCCCTGGAACCCGCGCAGGTAGGTCAGCATCGCGCGGGTGGTGCGCTCGGCATCCGCTCCGAAGGTCTGGAACTGTCGGCCCCAGCGGGCATCGCTCGCGAGATCGACCTGGGGGTGCAGGGCCATCCGGATGCCGACGGCGAGATACTCCGCCCGGGCGATCCGGGCGTGTTCGAGGATGTCGGCGTCGTCGAGTGCGGCAAGGCCCAGGGGTTCCGGCCACTGCGAGAACCCGCGAGCGGCGAACGATGCGCCGGCGTTCTCGGTGAACGCGTGGCGCGGATCGGTACTGATGGTGACGGGGATGCCGTGTTCGGTGCGCGCGGCCAGAGCCTGCAGTGCGTTGGCCCACCGCGCGGCGTCGCGCGGCGACCCCAGACCGTGCACGTTGAAGTGGTTCATCCGCTTGTCGAGGACGACGGTGCTCGTGGGCGACTTGCTGAGTGCACCGGTCGTCTCGACGAGCGAGCCGTCCGCGCCGGACTCGATGACCGTGTGGAACATCAAGCCGACCTTCTCTTCGAGGGACAGACGCGGCAGCAGGTCGGCCGTGCGTTCTCCCGGGGAGAGGCGGGGGTTGCGATAGTCGGGGGTCACTCTCAGCCTTTCAGACCGGTGAAGCCGATCCCCTTGACGATGGAACGCTGGAAGATCAGGAAGATGAGGATGGGAGGGATGCTGGCGATCAACAGACCCGCGATGAGATACGCCGGGTCGGTCGCTTGCGCGAGGCGGGGGAGGGCGACGGCGAGCGGCTGGGTCTCGGGGTCGGTCAGCACGATGAGCGGCCAGAGGAACTCCTTCCAGGCCGTCATGATCGACAGCAGGGAGACGACCGCGAGGATCGGCCGCGACATCGGCAGGACGATCCGCCAGAAGATGGTGAACCACCCCGCGCCGTCCAGCTGAGCGGCCTCGAAGAGATCGCGCGGGATGTCCTCGAAGAACTGCTTCACCAGCAGGATCGTGAAGGCATTCGCTCCCGCGGGCAGCCACACGGCCCAGGGCGTGTCGGTGAGGCTGAGGTGCAGCAGCGGCAGGTCGAGCACCGTGAGGTACAGCGCGATCAGGGTGACCGTGCCGGGGACGAACAGCGTGAGCAGGATGGCCCCGTAGACGATTCGTCCGTACCAGGGCCGGATCACCGCCAGCGCGAACCCGGCGGTCGCCGAGACGACGAGCTGGACGATCCACGACCCGCCCACGAGCACCACCGTGTTGCCGAGATACTGCCCGATCGACAGCAGATTCCATGCGTCGGGGATGTTCTCCCACTTCGCGGGGCTGGGGATCAGGCTGAGGGGATGCTGCAGAAGATCCGTCGTGGACGAGATCGCCGCGCGCAGCATCCAGAGCAGCGGGACCGCCCCGAGGGCCACGAGCCCGATCAACAGGACGATGTGCATCGCGCGCCACCCGACGAAGATGCGCGGACGGCGCCAGTCGAAGCTGGACAGGATGCCGCGTTCGCGCGGCTGCGCGGCGGCTCGCGGGCGGCGGACGTCGGTCGTCGCGGTCATCGGGTGCTCCAGGAACGGGTGAGCCGCAGGTAGACCGCGGACACGATGATGAGGACGACGGCGAGGAGGAGGCTCAGCGCCGTCGCGACGCCGTAGTTGCCGAAGAGGAACGCGTAGCGGTAGATCATCAGAAGGATCGTCACGGTGGCGTTGGCCGGTCCTCCGTCGGTCATCACGTACGGCTCGGTGAAGACCTGGATCGCCCCGATGATCTGCAGGAGGAGCAGGACGAGGATCACTCCGCGCATCTGCGGGAGAGTGATGTGCACGATGCGTTTCCAGACCGAGGCGCCGTCGAGTTCGGCCGCCTCGTAGAGCTCGGTGCTCACGCCGGTCAACGCGGCCAGGTAGATGAGGATGGCGGTGCCGGCACCCGACCAGGTCGCGACGATGACCAGGCTCGGCATCGCGGTGCCGGGGGACTGGAGCCAGGGCAGGGGGTCGATGCCGACGAGTCCGAGGAGGCTGTTGACGACCCCCGATTCGCCCGGGTTGAAGAACGCCTTCCAGAGCAGGACCGAGACCACGGGAGGGATCACGACGGGCAGGTAGGCGAGGACGCGCGCGAGGGTGCCGCCGCGGCGCAGCTCGGAGATGAGCACCGCGCACACGAGCGGGACGGGGAGTCCGATCGCCAGGGAGAGGACGGTGAACCACAGGGTGTTCGCGGCGGCTCGAGGCAGGAGCGGATCCGAGAAGAGCACCTCGAAGTTGTTCCACCCGACCCACTCCGGGGCGGTGACCAGGTCGGTCTGCTGGAAGGCGAGGGCCGCGCTCTGGATGATCGGCCACCAGGCGAAGTAGCCGAAGACGACGAACGTGGGCAGAAGGAAGACGAGCCCCGCGATCGCCGATCGCCGGCGCATCAGCGAACGCCGACGCGGTGGGGTGGGGAGCGCCGCCTGCGCGGCACGAACGGGTGTCGTGCCGCGCAGGCGCTCGGTGGTGACGGTCATCACTTGTGCTGGGCCAGGATCTGGTTGACCCGCTGCTCCGCGTCGTTCAGCAGCGAATCGATGTCGGCGTTCTCGTCCGTGAGGACGGATTGGACGACCGGATCGAGAGCCGCGTAGATCTCCTGCGAGGCGACGGCCGGTTCGGGGACGTACTCGAGCTTGTCGAGCGAGGCGGTGTAGGGCGCGAAGTTCTCCACCGGGACGTTGACGTAGTCGGCGATCGCGTCGCGGTAGGCGGCGTAGGCCTCAGCGGTGAAGATCGGGGCGACGGGGACGCCGACCGGCAGACCGTCGGCGGCCGACGCCTTCGCGGTCTCGGCGGCGACCTCGAGGTCGTAGTTGGGTCGTAGAGCGCGCCAGTCGATCCACTTGACCGCGGCCTCCTTCTCGGCTTCGGTCGCCGTCGCGTTGACCATGAGGACGGTGGCGCCGGCCAGCGTGGCGTTCGCTCCGCCCTGGGGCATGGGGCCAGCCCCGAAGGCCTCGGGCTTGCCGCCCGCCGCGATGTAGTTGGGGTACACGTCCGGCGGCGCGGTCACCCACATGCCGACGTTCCCCGCCGTGAACTCCGCGACGAGGTCCTCCTGTTTTCCGAGGACATTGTCGCCGAGCGAGTCGTCCTCCCAGCGCATGTCCTTCCACATCTGCAGCACCTCGCGGGAAGCGTCGTCGTTGAACGCCGCCGTCCAGGTGCCGTCCGCGGCCTGGTCGATCATCTTGCCGCCGTAGGTGTAGTCGTAGCCGGTCAGGTGCCACCCGCCGCTGTTGTTCGTCGAGATCTCTCCGAAACCTGTCTTGCCCGTGACGTCGGAGATCTTCTTCGCCGCTGTCCGGACTTCATCCCACGTCTGCGGGGGAGAGTCGGGGTCCAGACCCGCCTGCGTGAAGAGGTCGCGGTTGTACACGAGTCCGAAGGCGTAGCTCTTCTCCGGGATGCCGTAGACGGCATCGCCCTGCTCGAGGAACTGCATGACGCGCGGGTTGAGGTCGGCGAAGCTGTCCAGCTTCGAGGCGACGGAGGCGATGTCGGCGACCTGGCCGCGTTCGATGAGGGCCGGGGGCTCGGTCAGCGGCACGCGCAGGAGCGTGGGGGCGCTGCCGCCTGCGAGGCGGGTGGCGAAGGTCTTGGCATCCCAGGGGACATCGGATGCCTCGATGGTGATGTTCGGGTTCGCGGCTTCGAATTCCGTCACTTGACGTTCGAAGAGCTCAACGGCGGCCGTGTTGGTCGCCGCGGGCTTGCCCATGACGGTGATCGTGACCTTTCCGTCTCCGCTGTCGGCGTCGCCGGCTCCATTGCCTCCGCTGCAACCGGCCATGACCGCCAAGGCGGGCACGACGACGGCGGCTGCGAGGACGCGACGTGTGCGCTGTTGCATGATTCCTCCGTTCGGGGGCGGCCGGGTGACCGCCGCGCGCATGCCCGACGAAGAACAGGTGGTGCGCCACCTCGTCGTGCACGTGGGCCCAGTATGAACACAGCCGTGTTCAGTTCGCAAGAAATATTTTCAACTCATAAACACAAAGGTTTAAGACTTGTGCACTTGTGAGAGGTGTGGTTGCCTCATGCTCATGGCTGACACCGTCGACGGCGACACCCCGGGCGAGCGCCCGCAGGCGCTCCTCGTCATGGCCCCCCGTACTTACGCCGATCTCTTCGACGAGACCCGGTGGGCGCGTCTGCGATCGCTCGTGTCGCTCGGCGACCCGGCGTGCGTCGACGACTTCGACCGCCGCGCGCTCGAACGGCTCGCGCGGGTGGAGTATCTGATCACCGGGTGGGGAGCTCCGCACCTCGGGCCGGAGGTCCTCCGCGCGGCTCCGCGCCTCCGCGGCATCCTGCACACCGGCGGTTCGGTGAAGAACCTCATCTCGGAGGACGTCTGGGAGCGGGGCATCGTCGTGACGAGCGCGGCGGAGGCCAACGCGATCCCCGTCGCGGAGTTCACCCTCGCGATGATCCTGCTGGAGGCCAAGCGCGTGCCCGCCTACATCGCCGGGTACGCCTCGACCCGCGACGTCGCCGGGGGCTGGCGCGACGGGATCCCCCCGTCGGCGACCTTCGGCGGTGTCGTCGGCATCGTCGGCTTCTCCCGCGTCGGACGGCGCGTCGCGGCGCTCCTCGCCCCCTTCGGCTTCGAGGTCCTCGTGGCCGACCCCCACGCCGCGGTGGACGAGGTGCACACGGCGGGCGCAGCTCTGGTGGAACTCGACGCCCTGATGGCCCGGAGCGACATCGTGTCGATCCATGCCCCGGAGCTCCCGTCCACTCGGCGTCTGCTGGACGCGCGCCGGATCGCCTCCATGCGCCCGAACGCGGTGTTGATCAACACCGCCCGCGGATCACTCGTCGACACCGAGGCTCTGCTCGAGCGCTGCCGGAGCGGGCTGTTGCGCGCGGTCCTGGACGTCACGGACCCCGAGCCGCTCCCGCCCGACTCGCCGCTCTTCGGGGCGCCGGGTGTGGTGCTGACGCCGCACATCGCCGGGGCGATGCACGCCGAGACCCTGCGGCTCACCGACTCCGCCCTGGACGCCCTGCAGACCCTCGTCCGGGGCGAAGCGCCGGCGAGCAGGGTCGATCGCTCCCTGCTCGGGCTCTCCGCCTGACGCATGACGAAGCAGGGGTGAGCCGGAGCCCACCCCTGCTTCGTCATCACTGGACGAGGATGCCCGTCGTCGTCGCCGAGGTCACCACGGCCGATGTGGTGTCGGTGGTGCGCACGGAGTAGCTGTGCACGCCCTTCACCCATCGGCTGGTGACCGCGTAGACCGCGCCATCGGTCACGACCGTGTCGGACGGATCCACCGGTGCCATGTCGTGCACCACCCCGTCCAGCACGAGCTCGACCTTGTGCGGCGCCTGCCCGTCGGCATCCGTGTACGTCGCCTGCACGGTCACGTCGTCGTCGGCGGTGAGCGGCCCGCCGGTGTGCGAGATCGCCGTGAGCGTCGGCGCAGTGCCTGTCGCCTGGTTGGTGAAGCTCACGTCGTCGACGAACAACTCCCCGTCGGTGTCAGCCGTCTGCTGCAGCCAGAAGACGATCTTCGCCTGCGACCGATCGAGGCCGGGGAAGGCCGCGAGGTCGAACGAGTACGTGTTCCACGTGTTCGACACGGCGATGGGCGCATTACCCGTGACGCGGTGGTTCGAGTCCGCGTCGGAGACCTCGATGCGCAAGCGCAGGTTGGGCGAGGGCGAGCGCATCGTGACGCTCAGGTAGCGGTAACCGCTGGCGTCCGCGGCGTGGTGCCACGGCTGGAACTTCGCCTGGGATGCCGCGGTCGCGGGGTTCTGGAAGAACCTTCCGACCGTGCGCCCGTCGATCGTCGTGTTGGTCACGGAACCCACACCGGCGTGGTTGTTGTACCAGTTGGCCCATGTGTAGCCCTGGACGCCGAACAGGCCGTCCTTGCCGAACCCGTCGTACAGCAGGGGGCTCTGCGGCGTCGGCAGGGGAGGGGCCACGGTGTAGTGCGTCGACGAGTACACCTGTGCCCCGTCGGTTTGCGTGCCGCGCACGTCCACCCGTGCATTCGTGAACGGGGCGGCGCTGTCGACGTTGAAGACGCCGGTCGCGACGCCGCCCGCCACCGTCATGGGCGACCAATTCGGTCCGAGGGCGGGAGAACCGAGATCGCTCTCGGCGAAGACGGTGACGTCTCCCGTGACCTCGTCGCCGATCCGGGGCGAGGTGACGTTCAGCGCGGCCGGGGCGGTTCCCCCGGACCACGGCGCATCGCCGACGGCGGTGAGGCCGAACAACGCCGAGAACAGCCCCGCCTCGATGCTGACGCTGTACTCGTTGTAGCGCCACTGCTGCCCGCTGTCCTGCCACACCGGGCGGTCGACGTACCACGGGCTGGCGCTGCGGACGTCGAGCGGGTCTCGGGCGTTCGGGCCGCTGACCAGCGCGCCCGGTACGACGACTCCCGTGCCCGCCTGATTCTGGGCATCCTCGTCGAGGCGCGTGTGCAGGAACTTCACGCTCTTCTCGCCCACGCCGGACACCCAACTCGTGCCCCAGGGGTTGTTCCCGAACACCCAGTACAGCCCTCGCTGGACGGCGCGGAGGGCGCGCTCGTCGCCGAACAGCTCGTAGTAGCGCAGGGCGTCGGCCACGTAGGAGACGTGCGGTTCGTTGACCCCGAAGTTCTTGAACTGGTTCATGACGCCGTAGGGCGTGTCGTCGGTGCTCGACAGGAAGTAGTCCAGCTGCTTCTCGAGGTACGCGTGGATCTGCCCCTGGGCCGTGGGTGTCGCCACGGGGTAGAGCTCGGCCATCGAGAGAGGCGCAAGGTCCCAGTAGTTCGTGTTCGACAGGATGGTGAAGTCCGTGGCCGCGATGGTGCTCTCCGCGGCATCCCGATACGAGGTGTCGCCGGTCAGCAGGTGCAGCTCGACCTCGGCGAACAGCAGCGAGTTGTCGATCCCGCCGCGTGTGGTCGAGTACCCGCCGAGCGGGTCCGTCCGGTGCGCATCGGCATAGGTGTAGAAGCCTTCCGCGCCGGTGCGTGCCTGCGCCGAGAACGCCTGCCACTCGGCGACGTCGGCGGACGGGATCGCACCGTCGGCAAGGGCCTTGTCCACCGCGCGGGCCGTTGCGGCGAGGGTGCCCGCGGCCTTCGCGGAGCCGCCGACCCCGTAGCCGGAGATCCGCCTGTCGTCCTTTGTTCCGACGATGCCATCGGTGTGCTTGTCGGGATGCTGGAAGCCGCCGCTGCCCTTGACGTCCCAGAACGCCCCGTCGAAGGCATCCCACATCCGAAGGAGGTACTCGCTGCCGAAACGCGCCTCGTCCACGAGGTCGGGCACGCCGTTGGCGTCGTTGTCGAAGGCGACCGCCGGGGTGTCGCCGTAACGGAGGTAGCTGATGGCGATGTTCCCCCCGACCCACTGGTTGCCGCCGTAGATGCCGTAGTCGCCGGCGTCGTACCACCCGCCCGTGAGGTCGTAGTGGACAGTACCGTCCTCGGACGCGGCGTCGTCGAGATGGCCCGGGCCGTGGAAGATCTTGGCCGACGGCGCGATGCTGCTGTAGCCGTCCGGGTAGACGTCGGCGGTGGCGACGCCCGAGCGCTGCAAGCGATAGAACGCCGTCATCTCGTCGAGGTACCCCGACCAGACGTTGTCACGGATCGCGAAGCGGGGGGATGCGGTGCCGTCGACCTCCAGCACGTAGTCCTCGCCGAGCGTCGCGAGGCCGGAGAAGTCGACCGTGTACACGTGGTCGCCCCACACCGTTCCGGCGTCTGCGAGCGTGCACGCGGGCACCACAGCCGTCGTCCCCTGAAGGATGCGGCAGGACGCGCCGGGGTCGAGGTCGCCGTCCACGACGACGGAACCCACTTTGAGGCCTGATGCGCTGTAGCCGGCCTGGCTCACCGCCACCTGTTTCACGGTCGCCGCGAGAGCGGGTGTCGCGGCGATCACCCCTCCCGCAGCGAGGGCGACGGTCGTCGCACCGCCGATCCAGAGTGTCGTTCGTCGTCGAATCATGACGTCTCCTTCGAGTCATCGCGGCGTCGTTGCCAGCGACCCGTCAGTATGGTCACGGATGGAAAGATATGGCAAGGAAAAGAAACATAAAGAAAATGCAGAAGCCTTAGTTATCATGCTGAAACAAAACGAATCAACTGATTAGGATGAGATTGACGGACAGGCAAAGGAGGCCTCGATGCTCGCTGCGGAACGACGCGCGCGGATTCTGAGTCGCGCGCAACAGGACGGAGCGGTCAGCATCACGTCGCTCGTCAGTGATCTGGGTGTCTCCCACGTGACGGTGCGTCGCGACCTCGACTCTCTGGTCGCCGAGCGGGTTCTGGACAAGGTCCGCGGCGGTGCCGTTCTGCGTTCCGAGTCCACGGTGGGCACCGACGCCGCGTTCACGGGCACGGTCGGTGTGGTCGTGCCGACGTCCTACTACTACCGCTACGTCGTCGAAGGGGTGAACGACGTCCTCGCGTCGGGCGGCGACATGCGGCTCGCGATCTCCGAGTACGACCTCGAAGAGGAGTACCGCCTCATCGACGAGCTCGTGGCGAGCGGGGTCTCGGGGCTGCTGTGGGTCCCCACGGTCTCGGAGCGGCAGGCGCCCCCCGGATTCCTCGAGAAGCTCGAGAGCCTGAGCGTCCCCGTGGTGTTCGTCGAACGGGAGCTTCCGGGTGGGGGCCTCGGAACGGTGTCGTCGGTGCGCACCGCACACGAGCGCGGCGCGCTGTCCGCCGTGCGCCACCTCACCTCCCTCGGTCATCGCCGCGTCCTCATGGTCAGCCGCGGCAGCTCGCAGAGCTCGGAGTTCGTCCGTCTCGGCTGGAGGGATGCGCTCGAGCGGCTGGGGATCGCGGAAGGAAGCGGCATCCTGGGTCCCGCCGAGCTCGGAGCCGGACCCCGCTGGGAGCGCGGGGGTGCGGATGTCGTGATGGATGCCGTGGAGCGCACCGGCGCGACGGCGCTGTTCTGCCACGGCGACGAGAACTCCCTTTTCGGCCTTCTCCAGAACGCCCGGGCGCGGGGCATCAGCGTGCCGCAGCAGCTGTCGATCGTCGCCTACGACGACGACGTCTCCGCTCACGCGGACCCGCCGATCGCCGCGGTGGCACCGGATCGGCGTCGTGTCGGTGCGCTCGCCGCGCGGATGCTCATCGACCTCGTCTCCGACCCGAGCGCGGAGCCGCCGCTACAGCTGCACGTGGAGCCGCGCCTGATCCTGCGCGGGTCCACGGCGGCGCCCGCATGAGTCGCGTCGTCCTGTTCTCCGGCGGTGGGGACTACGTCGACCCGTGGCATCCGTTCCTCGAGACCAGCGCGGTGGTCGCCGACCTTCTTCGGGCCGAGGGGTTCTCGGTGGACACCGTGCTGGGCGTCGACGAGCTCCCGGACCGGTTGAGCGGGGCGGATCTTCTCGTCGTCAACGCCGGCGGTGGGCCGCAGGCGCATCCGCGTGACGCCGATCTTCGCGCGGCGGTCGCCGGGCACACCGGGGGACTGGTCGCGCTGCACGTGGCGGCGACACTCCTGCCTGAGGACGACTTCTGGGAGGGGCGACTCGGCGGCCGGTGGGTGCGTGGCCATTCGATGCACCCGGAGCGCGGGCCGTTGCGGCTCGTCCGTGCGGGGGAGGCCTCGACGGCGGATCTGCCCCCCGTCATCGACACCGTGGACGAGGCCTACTCGTGGCTCCGGGTCGCGGACGAGACGCGGGTGCTGTATCGCCAGAATCACGCGGGTGAGCCGCACCCGGTGGTCTGGCTCTGTGAGCGTGACACGCAGCGGTCCGCGTACTCGGCGCTGGGCCACGACGTCGAGGCATATGACAGCGCCGCTGTGCGGTCCCTGGTCGCGGACCTGGCGCACTGGGCGAGCGCTCCGCTCCTGGCCGCGGGCGCGCGCTGAGCGATCGACGCGGGCCGTCGGCCCGTCAGAACTGCAGCATCCGCCGAATCGCCACGACCGCGCCGCCGCGGGCCCACTCGGTGAACTCGACGGGCTCGACCACGAGGGGGACCGGATCGTCGTCGGGGAGGCGCACCGCCGCGATCGCGTCCATGACGCGCTCCGGGGAGAACTCCATCACCGCGAGGCCGTCGCCGGTGAGCACGATCTTCTCGGGGTCGAGGGCGTTGGCGACGGTGCCGATGATGACGCCGAGGGCCCGGGCGGCGTCGTCGAAGGCACCCTGCGCCCGCGCGTCGCCGGCTCGCGCGGCGGACACCGCCGCCGCGTAGTCGCCGCTCCCGGCCGCGTGGGCGATGCGCTCGCTCGGGAGGTAGACGCTCGCGCATCCCCGGTGTCCCCGGCCGCAGGGCGGTCCCGTCGGGTCGACGGGCAGGTGGCCCAGCTGGCCGGCGCGGCCGCCGTGGCCGGCGACGACCTTGCCGTCGATGACCAGGCCGAACCCGATGCCGGCGCCGACGGTGACGACCGCGAGCGAATCGCATCCTGCCCCGGCGCCGTACCAGTGCTCCGCCGCGGTGAGACCGCGGACGTCGTTGTCGACGAACACGGGGATGTCGAGGCGCCGGGCCAGCAGGTCGGCGAGGGCGACGTCCGTCCAGCCGAGGAAGTAGGACTCGATCACGACCTGCCGGCCGCCGACGGTCGCCAGGTCACCGGCGAGGCATACGCCGACCGCATGGATGTCGGCGTACTCCCGCGTGAAGCGAGCGTGGATGTCGGCGATCTGGGCGATCGTGTCGTCGACGGCCCTCGACCGGAGCTCTTCCTCCACCGACGCGACGATGCGCGCGCGCAGATCGGTCACAACGGCGAACACCGCGTCGCCGGTGAGCTTCACGCCGAGGAAGTGGTGGTGATCCTCGCGGACGGCGAGCATCTCGCTCGGTCGCCCCATGGCTCCCCGGAGCGCGACCTCGCGCTCGGCGATGAAGGCGTGTTCCATGAGCAGTCGCGTCGCGCGGGTCAGGCTCGCTCGCGACACGCTGAGGCGGCGCGCGATCTCGGCGCGGGGAAGGGCCCCGTGGATCAGCAGCTCGCGCAGGGTGCTGCGCTCGACTCCCGCGAGGTAGGGCCAGGCCTGGCTCGACGACTCCTCGACGGCGGTACCGGTCATGGGCGTGCAGCCCGTGGCATCCGGGATGCGGACATGGTCGACATCGGCAACAAAGTATCACTCGGCTTCCTCGTGCGGCTCCTTCGCGCGCTCGATGAGAGTAGCAAGCGGGGGAGCGGGTCGAGCGGACTGCTTGACGTACTTAGTTTACTCAAGTAACAATGAGTCCGGGGACGCGGCTCTCGCTCTCCACACAGCCGGCACCGTCGCCCTCCGCGGCGCGCGTGCCTCGGAAAGGATCAAAGATGCTCCTCAGCACGAAGCGCCGCCGAGCGCGTGCCTGGACCGCCGCGGCATCCCTCATCGCCGCCTCATCCCTGGCACTGGCGGGCTGCACCGCGTCGGGTGCCCCAGGAGGGTCGGATGCCACGACCCTGGTCGCCTACACCGGTCAAGCGGGCGACTACCAGATCAACTTCAACCCCTACTCGCCGTCGCAGATCGGCGGCATCGGCACGATCTTCGAGTCGCTCTTCTTCGTCACCAACGTCAACACGAACGACTACAAGCCGCTGCTCGGCACGGAGTACACCTGGAACGACGCGGGCACCGAGCTCACCGTCGCCCTGCGCGACGACGTGACCTGGTCGGACGGCGAACCGTTCACCGCCGAGGACGTCGTCTTCACCTTCGACATGCTGCTGAAGACCCCCTCGATCAACAACTCCGGCTTCGACGGCACGGTCGAGGCGACCGGCGACCACGAGGTCGTCTTCCGCTTCGACTATCCCGCGTTCGTGAACGACCCCGCGATCCTCGGACGCACGCCCATCGTCCCCGTGCACCTGTGGAAGGACATCGACCCGACGACCAACGTCATCGCCGAGCCGGTCGGCACGGGGCCCTACACGCTCGGCGACTTCAAGGCGCAGGCCTTCACCCTGGCGGCGAACCCGGGCTACTGGGGAGGCGAGCCCGCGGTGAAGACCGTGCGCTACCTGTCCCTGTCGGGCAACACCGCGGGAGCGGACGCGCTCGCCGCGGGCACGATCGACTGGCAGACCGGTCCGGTCCCGAACATCCAGAAGGTGTCGGAGACCTACCCCGGCTACAGCGGGATCACGATCGCCGCGAACCAGATCACCCTCATCACCTGCTCGAACGCGGACCTCGGCTGCGTCGGCCCGCAGACCGACCCCGCCGTCCGCCGCGCGATCTACGCCGCCCTGAACCGCGACCAGCTCAACTCGCTGGCGTTCCAGGGGACGGCGAGCGAGATATCCCCGACGCTGGCCCTGCCGACGACCCAGACCGACTGGATCTCATCGTCGATCGCCGAACCCATCGCGCCGAACGGCCCGGATGTCGCCGCCGCCACGTCCGAGCTCGAGGCGGCCGGCTGGACGCGCGGCGCCGACGGGATCTACGCCAAGAACGGCGAGCCCCTCGCCGTCACGGTCGAGGTCGTCACCGGCTGGACCGACTACATCACCGCCGTCGACACGATGTCGCAGCAGCTGAAGGAGGCCGGGATCGAGCTCCGCGTCGCGCAGTCGTCGTGGAACGAGTGGACCGACAAGCAGACCAAGGGCACCTTCCAGCTCTCGATCAACTCGCTCGGTCAGGGCGCCGTGTCCGACCCGTACTACCTCTACGACAAGTACCTCAACACCGCCTTCACCGGGCCGGTCGGCGAGGTCGCCTCGCAGAACGTCGCGCGGTTCAGCAACTCGGAGGTGGATGCCGCCCTCGCGGCGCTGAAGGTCACCGACCGCAAGGATGCCGCCGCGCGTCAGCCGCAGTTCGACGTCATCCAATCGATCATCGCGGAGGACATGCCCTACATCCCCGTGCTCACGGGCGGCACGTCGAGCCAGATCCACACGGACAAGTTCGAGGGCTGGCCGACGCAGGACGACCTCTACGCGTTCCCCGCGGTGTGGGCCTCGCCGGACAACGCCGAGGTCTTCAAAGCGCTGAAGCCCCGGGGGGAGTGAGCGTGGTCGCCACCGAGAGAGGGTCCGCAGCCGTGACGGAAGGGGGCCGGGCGTGAACTACTTCGTCCGGAAGATCGGGTTCTACATCGTCGCCCTGTGGGCGGCGCTGACCCTCAACTTCCTCATCCCGCGCCTGCTGCCGGGGAACCCCGTCGACATCCTGCTCGCGAAGCTCCAGCAGCGCGGCGGGATCGTCACCCCGGAGACGCGCAGCGCCTACGAACTCCTCCTCGGTGGCGACTCCTCCGAGCCGCTCATCGCGCAGTACTTCAACTACCTCGTCAACGTGTTCCGCGGTGACCTCGGCATCTCGGTCACCTACTTCCCGACGCCGGTGAACGAGGTGATCGGCACCTCGCTGCCGTGGACGATCGTCCTCGTCGGGATCGCGACCGTGCTCGCCACCGTGATCGGGGTGGCCCTCGGGGCGATCGTGGGGTGGAAGCCGGGCACCTGGCTCGACTCCCTCGTTCCGGCGACCACCCTGCTCGCCGCGGTCCCGTACTTCTGGCTCGCGCTGATCCTGGTGTACGTCTTCGCCACGACCCTGCACCTCTTCCCCTCGCAGGGCGGCTACAACGTCGCCCTGGACCCGGGATTCTCGGGGGAGTTCATCGGCTCGGCGATCCAGTACGGATTCCTTCCCGCGCTCACGATCGTGCTCGCCTCGGTCGGCGGGTGGTTGCTCGGGATGCGCAACATGATGGTGTCCACGCTCTCCGAGGACTACATCCTCACCGCGCAGGCCAAGGGACTCACCCCGGGGCGGATCCTCCGCAACTATGCCGCGCGAAACGCCGTCCTGCCCTCGATCGCGGGCTTCGCGATCTCGCTGGGCTTCGTCGTCTCCGGATCGATCGTGACCGAGCAGGTGTTCTCGTACCCCGGCATCGGCTCGAAGCTGCTGTCGGCGGTGACCAACAACGACTACGCCCTCATGCAGGGGCTGTTCCTGTTCATCACCCTGGCCGTGCTCGGGGCGAATCTCATCGTCGATCTGTTCTACGGACTCATCGACCCTCGTACCCGTGCGCACTCCTGACGCTCGCCGACAAGGACTCTCGCGATGACCAATCTCTCCCCGCGGACGGAACAGACCGTCCCGGATGCCACGATGGCGCTGGCGACCGCTGCCGCCGAGCGACACCAGCGCCCCCGTTCCGCCTGGCGCATGATGCTCCCCACCATGACGCCCTGGCTCGCGCTCGGGCTCATCCTCATCGGCGCGATCGCCCTGTTCGGCGGGATCGCCCCGTTCTTCGTGCAGGACCCGAGCGTCATCCGTGACATCGGTCTGCAGCCCCCGAGCGCCGAGCACATCCTCGGGACGACCCAGACCGGGCAGGACGTCTTCGCCCAGCTCGCCTACGCCACGCGCGGATCGCTGCAGATCGGTCTCATCGTGGGGGTGCTCGCGACGGCGCTCTCGGCCTTCTTCGGCATCCTCGGCGCCTACATCGGCGGCTTCGCCGACGAGGCCTTCTCGCTCTTCTCGAACGTCTTCCTCGTGATTCCGGGCCTCCCGCTCGTGATCGTGATCTCGGGCTTCGTGCCGCAGGAGCAGCGCGGTCTCTGGACGATCGCCGTCGTCCTCGCGATCACCGGGTGGGCGGCATCCAGTCGGGTCCTCCGCGCGCAGACCCTCTCGATCCGCAACCGCGACTACGTGGCGGCATCGCGGGTGTCCGGGGAGCGCGCTCCGCGCGTGATCGCGGTCGAGATCCTGCCGAACCTGCTGCCCGTGCTGGCCTCGCAGTTCGTCTTCGCGGTCATCTCGGCGATCCTCGCCGAGGCCGGGCTGTCGTTCCTCGGCCTCGGGGCGTCCAACTCGTCGACGCTCGGCACGATGCTCTTCTACGCGCAGAACGGGTTCGCCCTCCCCCTGGGGGCGTGGTGGTGGTTCGTCCCGCCGGGGTTGATCATCGCCCTCTTCGGGATGGGGCTCTCGCTGGTCAACTTCTCGATCGACGAGATCATCAACCCCAAGCTCAAGAACGTGCGCCTGCACCGCAAGCGGGCCCGCATCGCGGCCCGCCTCGAGAAGGCCGCGACCGCGCGTGCCGTCCGCACCGCCCGCGCGAACGGAGACCCCGCATGAGCCCCACGACCGCGGCCGCCCGCCGCTCCGCCGTCATCACGGTCGACGACCTCTCGGTCGTGTACGAGGTCGATCCGCCGGTCGCGGCGGTGAAGAACGCCACGTTCTCGCTCGCGCCGGGCGAGATCCTCGGTCTCGCCGGCGAGTCGGGGTGCGGCAAGACGACCCTCGCGTACGCCATCAACCGGCTGCACAAGCCGCCGGCGCGCATCGCCTCCGGGAGCATCACGTTCCACGGCCGCGACGGAAAGGACCTCGACCTGCTGGCTCTCGACGAGCACGCCCTGCGGGCGTTCCGATGGAGCGAGCTGTCGATGGTGTTCCAGGGCGCGATGAACGCCCTGAACCCCGTCACCACGGTCCGGGCGCAGTTGTGCGACGTGCTCTCGACGCACACCCCGCACCTGTCGAGAAAGGAGCGCACGGCGCGAGCCGGAGACGTGCTCGAACGCGTCGGCGTCTCGCGGGACCGGCTTCGGTCCTACCCGCACGAGCTGTCGGGCGGGATGCGGCAGCGCGTGATGATCGCGATGGCGATGCTCCTCGAGCCGCAGGTCATGATCATGGACGAACCGACCACCGCCCTCGACGTGGTGGTGCAGCGCGACATCCTGCGGGAGATCGTGCGCCTGCGCGACGAGCTCGACTTCGCGGTCATCTTCATCACGCACGACCTCCCGCTGCTGCTCGAGATCAGCGACCGTATCGCGATCATGCTGCGCGGCGAGATCATCGAGATCGGCCCCGCCGACCGCATCTACCGCGAACCCGAACACGACTACACCCGCCAGCTGCTCTCGTCGTTTCCGAGCCTCAGCGGCTCGCGGGGAGCGTTCATCCGCACCGGCGAGGACGACGAACAGGAGCAGACGCGATGACGAGCATGCGCGTGTCCGGACTGACCAAGGACTTCACGATCCGCGAGGGCATCGGACGCACCGCCTTCCGCGCGGTGGACGACGTGTCGTTCGATCTGCTGCCCGGGCGCACGGTCGCCCTGGTGGGGGAGTCGGGGTCGGGCAAGTCGACGATCGCCCGCATGCTCTCGCGGCTCGAGAAGCCGACGTCGGGCGAGATCTCGGTGCTGACGGATCAGGGCGCCGTGATTCCGCGCGGCAGCTATCGCCGGCACGTGCAGATGGTGTTCCAGGACCCGTTCGCCTCGCTCAACCCGTTCCACACGATCGAGCACCACATCGCGCGCCCTCTTCGCCTGCACCGCCGTGCGTCCGGCACCGCCGAGGTGCACGCGAAGGTGCTCAGCATGCTCGAGCGGGTGAACCTCACGCCCGCCGAGAACATGGCCGCGCGCCGACCGCACGAGCTCTCCGGCGGTCAGCGGCAGCGCGTGGCGATCGCGCGCGCCCTCGCTCCGGGGGCCGAGGTCGTCATCGCCGATGAGCCCGTCTCGATGCTCGACGTGTCGATCCGTCTCGGCGTGCTGAACCTGCTCGGCCGGCTCCAGCGCGAGGACGACCTCGCGCTGCTGTACATCACGCACGACCTCGCCACGGCCCGGCACTTCTCCGACGAGATCCTCGTGCTCTACCGCGGGCGCATCGTCGAACGGGGACCGGCGGATGACGTCATCCTCGACCCGCACCACGACTACACGCGCCTGCTGGCCCTCGCCGCCCCCGACCCCGGGAAGGTCGGCAAGGTCGTGTCGGACGAGGCCGCGCCCGACCGGGCGTCGCTCGACAACACGATCTGCTACAACCACTACACCCGGGCGTGGGAGTCGGCCCAGGACCGCCGCACGCCCGCGAAGGAGCGCACCCGATGACCCGCAGCGAGACCACCGCACCGTGGCCCACCGAGGGGCTGTCGTTCGGGGGCGACTACAGCCCCGAGCAGTGGTCGTGGGACGTCGTGCTCGAGGACATGGAGCTCATGCGGCGGGCGGGGGTGAACCTGGTCACCCTCGGTGTCTTCTCGTGGGTCGTCCACGAGCCGCGGGACGGCGAGTTCGATTTCTCCTGGCTCGACCGGATGCTCGACCTGCTGCACGAGAACGGCATCCGCGTCGACCTCGCCACCCCGACGGCCGCGGTGCCGATGTGGCTGCACGAGGCGCACCCCGAGATCCTCCCGCACGACATCCACGGTCATCCGCTCGCCCCCGGCGGACGTCTGGGCTGGTGCGCGTCGTCGCCGGTGTTCCGCTCGTACGCGCTGCGCATCGTCGAGCGGCTCGCCGAGCACGTCGCCGGCCACCCGGCGGTGCGCCTCTGGCACGTGAGCAACGAGCTCGGCGGCGGCAACGCGCGCTGCCACTGCGCCGTCTCGAACGCACGGTTCCGCGAATGGGTCGCCGCGAAGTACGGCGACGTCCAGACGCTCAATGCCGCGTGGGGGATGGCGTTCTGGGGAAACTCCTATTCCTCCTTCGACGAGGTCACGACCCCCTGGGGCATCACCGCGCACAACCCGGGCCAGCTCCTGGACTACGAGCGCTTCTCGTCCGACGAACTCCTCGCGCACTACCGCGCCGAGAGGGAAGTCCTGCAGCGCGTCACCCCGGACGTGCCGATCACCACGAACTTCATGGTCGGGATCGGCACCGACATCGTCGACTACACGCGGTGGGCCGACGAGATGGACATCGTCGCGAACGACCACTACACGGTGGGTCCCGACCCGCTCAAACACGAGGACATCGCCTTCAGCGGGGATCGCATGCGCGGGATGAGCAAGGGCGCCCCCTGGATGCTGATGGAACATGCCGCGGGCGCGGGGAGCTGGCATCCGGTGAACCAGCCCAAGACGCCCGACGAGATCATCCGGCACGCCCTCGCGCACGTCGCGCGCGGGTCGGACAGCGTCCTGTTCTTCCAGTGGCGGGCGTCGATCTCGGGGACCGAGCAGTTCCACTCCGCGATGGTTCCCCACGCCGGCGCCGACAGCGTCGTCTACCGCACGATCGTCGACCTCGGCGCGAAGCTGACCGCGCTCGCCGAGGTGCAGGGGAGCCGGGTCGAGCCCGCGCGCGTCGCCCTGCTGCACGACAACGAGGCCGGCTGGGCCTTGCGCAGCGGCCTGAAGCCGCAGAATCCGCAGCGCTACGCCGACACGGCCCGTGCGTTGCACAACGCCCTCTTCCAGCGCGCGGTGACGGTCGACGTGATCGGGCCCTGGACCGCGCTCGACGGCTACGCGCTCGTTGTCGTCCCGGGGCTCTTCCTCCTGTCCGACGAGAACGCACGGGCGATCGAGGAGTTCGTCGAGAGCGGGGGCACGACGATCGTGACGTGGTTCTCGGGCATCGTCGACGAGAACAACACCGTCCGCCCCGGCGGGTATCCCGGCATCCTGCGATCGGTCGTCGGCACCTCGAGCGAGGAGTTCTTCCCCCTGGATGCCGAGCAGTCGGTCGCCCTGAGCAACGGATGGACCGGTCGCCGGTGGATGGAGCGCATGCGCCCCGTCGACTCGCCCGAGGGCGCCGAGAGCGTCGCGGACTACGCCGAGGGCGGCTACCGCGGGGGACCGGCGGTCGTCCGTCGCCGCCTCGGCGCGGGCGTCGCCTGGTACCTGTCGACGGACCTCGACACCGCGAGCCTCGACGACCTGATGGGCCGGGTGCTCTCCGAGACGGGGGTGCGTCCGGCCGCGGAGGTCGCTCCCGGTGTGGAGGCCGTGCGGCGCACGGCGCCCGACGCGGACTACCTGTTCCTCCTCAACCACACCGGCGAGACCGGGTGGGCGCGCACCCGCGGCGTCGACCTGCTGACCGGTCGCGAGCACGCGGACCGGGTCGTGCTCGATCCCGGAGCGGTGGCCGTCATCCGCGAAGAACGCCCATGACCGCCGCGACGCCCGACACCCTTCCCCCATCGAAAAGGACCCCCATGCACCGCCTGTCTCTCGACGGACCCTGGACGCTCTCCGCCGTCGCCGGACCTGTTCCCGACGCTCTCGAGGGCGTCGACGTTCCGGCCGTCGTCCCCGGCTGCGTCCACACCGACCTCTTGCGCGCCGGGCTCATCCCCGACCCGTTCGACGGCGACAACGAGAGCGCCCTCGCCTGGATCGGGCGCACCGATTGGGCGTACGAGCGCACCTTCGACGCCGGCGACCTCGACCGCGACGACCGCTGGGACCTCGTCGCCGAGGGCCTCGACACGTTCGCGACCATCTGGCTCAACGGCCACCTCGTCGGACACACGCAGAACCAGTTCCGCTCGTACCGCTTCGACGTCGTGCCGTACCTCCGCGCGACCGGCAATCACCTGCGGATCGCGTTCTCGGCTCCTGTCGTGCGCGCCGAGTCGCTCGCCCGGGTGCACGGCGAGCTGCCGCACGTGAACCACCACCCCTACAACACCGTGCGCAAGTCCGCCGCGAACTTCGGGTGGGACTGGGGCATCGACGTCGCCACGAGCGGGATCTGGAAGAGCATCGGCCTCGAATCGTGGTCCGGCGTCCGCGTGAGCGACGTGCGCCCGCTCGTCGAGCTCGACGGGTCCGCCGGCATCCTCGACGTGCACGTCGGCGTGGAGTGGGACGGCATCCCGGCCACCGCCGAGATCGACGTCGACCTGCGCGATCCCGACGGGGAGGTGTGCGCCCGCGCGACCGTGATCGCGGGGGAGGGCGTGGCATCCGTCCGCCTGCGCGTCGACGACGTGCAGCGGTGGTGGCCGCGCGGCTACGGCGCGCAGCCGCTGTACGCGGTGTCGGTTCGGCCGCGGGGGTCCGAGCAGCGATGGAACGGGCGCGTCGGCTTCCGCACGGTCGAGCTGCAGACGCCGCCGGACAGGGCGGGCACCGCCTTCCGTCTCGTCGTCAACGGCGAGCGCGTCTTCGTGAAGGGCGCGAACTGGATCCCCGACCACGCCTTCGTCACCGAGATGGATGCCGACCGCTACCGCCGCCGCATCGTCGACGCCACGGACGCCCACATGAACCTCCTGCGCGTCTGGGGCGGCGGGATCTACGAGTCGGACGATTTCTACGACCTCTGCGACGAGATGGGGGTGCTCGTGTGGCAGGACTTCCTGTTCGCCTGCGCGGCGTACCCCGAGGACGACGCCTTCGCGGTCGAGGTCGAGGCGGAGGCCCGCGAGGCCGTGACCCGGCTCAGCCCGCACCCCTCGCTCGTGGTGTGGAACGGCAACAACGAGAACATCGTCGCGTTCGCCGAGTGGCCGGCGTGGCGTCCGCTGCTGCGCGGTCGCGCGTGGGGCAACCTCTACTACCGCGAGCTCCTCCCGCGCATCGTCGCGGAGCTCGACGGCACGCGTCCCTACTCTCCGGGGAGCCCCTACTCGTACGACGACTACCTCAGCCCGAACGACGCCGCGCACGGCACGATGCACATCTGGGACGTGTGGAACGTCCTCGACTACCGGGACTACACCCTGCACCGGCCCCGCTTCGTGTCGGAGTTCGGGTTCCAGGGACCGCCCGCGTGGAGCACGCTGACGCGTGTCGTGCACGACGCCCCGCTCGATCCGTTCGGGCAGCAGATGCTCGTGCACCAGAAGGCCGACCAGGGCAACCTGAAGCTCGAGCGCGGCATGGCGGGGCACCTCGCGGCGCCGACGAACATCGACGACTGGCACTGGGCCACCCAGCTCAATCAGGCGATGGCGATCCGCTTCGGCATCGAGTACTTCCGGACGCTGGGCGATCACCTGACCGGCTCGATCGTGTGGCAGCTCAACGACAACTGGCCCGTCGTCTCGTGGGCCGCGGTCGACTTCGACGAGCACCGCAAGCCGGTGTGGCACGCGCTGAAGCACGTCTACCAGCCGCGTCTGCTGATCGCCCGGGGCGGGACGGATGCCGTGACCCTCTCGCTCTCCAACGACGACCCGGACGGCTGGGCCGGAGTCGTGACCGTCACGCGCTCGAGCTTCGCGGGGGAGGAGCGGGCGCGCGCGGAGGTGTCCGCGGAGGTCGGTGCGCGCTCCCACACCGAGGTGGCGGTTCCCGACGAGGTCCTCCGGGACTGGGACGTCGCGCGCGAGGTGCTCGTGATCGATGCCCCCGGGTTCGGGCGCGCGGTCCACCACGGCGCCGAGGTCGTGGATCAGATGCTGGATGCCGACCCCCTCGACGTCGAGGTCCATCGCTCCGCCGAGGGCTGGACCGTCGTCGTCACCGCCCGCTCCCTCGTGCGCGACGTCACCCTCCTCGTCGATCGGGCGCACCCCTCTCTCGCGGTGGACGCCGGGCTGCAGACGCTCCTCGCCGGGGAATCGACGGAGTTCGCCGTCCGCGGGGACGCCGGCGAGGTGGCATCCCTCTCCTCCCCGCTCGTCGTCCGTCACGCGAACTCCTTCGCCGCCGCGAACGCGCCGCGCGCATGACGGAGCGTGCGCTCGTCCACCTCACGGCGGGAGGGGTCTCTCTTCTGCTCGACCTCGGCGCGGGGCGGCTCCCCGCCGTGCTGCACTGGGGCGCCGAACTCGGTGACATCGACGAGACGGATGCCGCGGCCCTCGCCGTCGGAGCGGTGGAGCCCGTGGTCCCCAACGCGATCGACGTGCCGGTGCGGCTGGCGATCCTGCCCGAGCCGTGGACAGGCTGGATGGGCAAGCCCGGCCTGGAGGGGCACCGATCCGGGGCCGGATGGTCGCCGCACTTCGTCGCGGGTGGTGCGACCCTGGACGCCGTACCGCTCTCGTCCGGATTCACCGCGGCGGGCCCGGGGCTCGTCGCGATCGAGGCCCACGACCCGGAGGCGGGACTCGACCTTCACCTCTCGATCGAGCTCACCCCCTCCGGCGTCGTCCGGCTCGGCGGCGAGGTGCGCAACGCCGGCGCGGGGGCGTACGACGTCAGCGGGCTCCAGCTCGCGCTCCCCGTCCCGCCGATCGCGCGCGAGGTCCTCGACTTCTCGGGGCGATGGGGCAAGGAGCGCATCCCGCAGCGGCGACCGCTGGTCGTCGGGATCGAGGAACGCGAGGGCCGGCGCGGACGCACCGGGGCCGACGCCGCGACACTCCTCTCGCTCGGTGTCCCCGGCTTCGGATTCGGCGGCGGCGAGGTCTGGGGCGTGCACGTCGGCTTCAGCGGCAACCACCGGCACTACGCCGAACGGCTCTCCTCCGGCGTGCAGGTGATCGGCGGCGGCGAGCTGCTCCTGCCCGGCGAGATCCGACTCGCCCCGGGGGAGGGATACCGGATGCCACCCCTCTACGCCGTGTACGGTGACGGCCTCGACGACCAGGCGCGTCGGCTGCACACGTTGCTGAGGGCGCGACCGCACCATCCCGCCCGACCGCGACCGGTGACCCTCAACGTGTGGGAGGCCGTGTACTTCGACCACGACATGCCCCGGCTGCTCGATCTCGCCGAACGGGCCGCGGAGCTCGGGGTGGAACGCTTCGTGCTCGACGACGGCTGGTTCCGCGGCCGCCGCGACGACACCGCCGGGCTGGGCGACTGGTTCGTCGACGAGACCGTGTGGAGCGCCGGTCTCCGGCCGCTGGCGGACCGCGTCCGAGCCCTCGGCATGGAGTTCGGACTGTGGTTTGAGCCCGAGATGGTGAACCCCGATTCCGACCTCGCGCGCGAGCACCCCGAGTGGATCCTCTCCACCGGGCCGCGGCTGCCGGTCCTCGCGCGCCATCAGCTGGTGCTCGACCTCGTCCACCCGGACGCCTACGCCTATCTGCTCGAGCGCCTGACCGCGGTCGTGGCCGACGGCGATGTGGCGTACGTGAAGTGGGACCACAACCGCGACCTGGTCGACGCGGGTACGGGGGAGCGCCGCGTGGCGGGCGTCCACCGGCAGACCCTCGCGGCCTACCGGCTCATGGACGAGCTCCGACAGCGATTCCCGGGCCTCGAGATCGAGTCGTGCTCCTCGGGTGGGGCGCGCGTGGATCTCGGCATCCTGGAACACACCGATCGAGTGTGGGTGTCGGACTGCATCGATCCCCTCGAGCGGCAGGACATGAACCGGTGGACGATGCAGCTGCTCCCGCCCGAGCTGCTCGGCTCGCACATCGCGTCGGGCGGGTCCCACACGACGGGGCGCCGGCACACGCTGTCGTTCCGCGCGGCGACCGCGCTGATCGCGCACCTCGGCATCGAGTGGGATCTCGCGCAGGCGTCCACGGAGGAACTCGCGGAACTGGGGGAGTGGGTCGCGTTCCACAAGGCGCACCGCGAGCTGTTCCACACCGGTGACATGGTCCGCGTCGACACCTCCGACCCGACGCTGCGTCTGTCGGGCACGGTATCGGCGGATCGCACGCGGGCGCTGTTCGTCCTCGCCACGGTGGGCCGCTCCGAGGTGTCGCCGCGCGGCAGATTCGTCTTCCGCGGTCTCGACGAGGGGCGTCGCTACACGGTGGTCCCGGTGCACCCCGGTGGACGCCCCCGCGGCTTCACGCCGGCACCGTGGTTCGGCGCCGAAACCGACGACGGGTACGCGGGTGTCGTGCTCTCCGGCCGAGCCCTCATGACGGCGGGCCTGCACACCCCGGCGATGTTCCCGGAGTCGGCGGTGGTGTTCGCGGTGACGGCGGTGTGAGGGGGCCCGCTCGGGATGTCACACGGATCGAACATGGCCGCAATGTTCGATCCGTGTGACATCACGCGCTCAGCCCGGCCACTCCCGCCGCTCGAGCGTGCCCAGCAGCAGCTCGACCGCGGAGCCCTCCATGCCGCGCACCCAACGCTGCGTCTCGGACGCGTGCGACGACACCGTGCGTCCGCGCTCGCCGCGTTCGAGGCGCACGTCGATCCGTCCCCGGGCGACGCTGACTCCGCGCAGCGCTCCCGCGGCGACCATCGCGGCGAGCGGGTCGTGCAGCGCGCAGCGGCGATCGGGGAAGACCCGGCCCTGGTAGAAGTCGAGGTACGCCGGGAGCATCGCGGCCAACGCGCGGGGCAACGCACCGGGGATCGCCTCGAGGCGCACGAGGTCGGCGGCATCCAGGGTTTGGGTCATCGTCACATCGAGCGGAACGGCGGTGATGTCCCAGTCCTGTGCGAACACGATCGCCGCGGCCTCGGGGTCGTTGTGGATGTTGGCCTCGGCCCACGCGGTGACGTTGCCCGAGTGCGCGAAGGCGCCGCCCATGACGATGAGTCGGTCGAACGGGGTCGCCCCGGCGGTCTCGGCGTACGCGGCCAGGTTGGTGAGCGGACCGAGGGCGAGCACGCTGAGATCCGGATGCCGCTGAGCCAGGTGATCGATGAGCTCGACGGCCGCACGGGCGTCGTGGGCGCGCGCGGCCGCCGTCAGTGCGATGCCGCCGACCCCGTCCTCCCCGTGGACGTGCGGCGCGCCACCGGCGTACTCGCGCCCGCGGAAGTCGTGGGCGCCGATCGCGACGGGGATGTCGTCGACCCCGGCGAGCTCGAACAGCGAGAGGGTGTTCGCGGCCGCGCGGGCGGCATCCGTGTTCCCGGACACCGTGGTGACGCCGACGATCTCGACGGTCGGCTCGGCGAGCAGATACGCCAGGGCGAGGGCGTCGTCGATGCCGGTGTCGCAGTCGACGAGGATCGGGCGGCGGGTCATGCGGGGACTCCGTACGCGTCGAGGGGTTCCAGGGCGGGTTGCGAGGCGTCGTCGGCGACGGCCGCGGCTCCCACCGCGCAGGCGCGCGCGAGGGCGTCGGCCTCGTCGTCGCCGCGCAGCAGCCCGCACACGAGAGCGGCGCAGAACGCGTCGCCGGCCCCGACGGTGTTGCGGACGGTCGTCGCGACCCCGGCGGCCGAGGCGACGAGTTGGCCGTGTCGGTAGAGGCGGGCACCTTCGGCGCCGAGCGTCACGCACAGGAGCGGGGCATCGTGCACCTCGGGGAGCTGCGCGTACTCGGTCTCGTTCACGATGACGAGGTCGCAACGCTCGAGGACCCCCGCGGGCAGCGGCCGCGCCGGGGCGGCGTTCAGCGCGAGATAGCCCGCGGCTTCCGCGGCGGCCGCGACGACGGCATCCGAGACCTCCAACTGCATCAGCACCGCGGCCCCGGGCTCGATACCGAGCGCATCCGGGTCGATCGCCGCGTTCGCGCCCGCGCACACGACGATCGAGTTCTCGCCGGTCGCGTCGACGACGATGAGCGCGGTTCCCGTCGCGGCATCCGCCGTCTGCACGCCGGACGCGTCGATGCCCACCGCGGCCAGCTGCTCGCGGATCCCACGCCCGTCGAGGTCGTCTCCCACGGCACCGACCAGTCGTACCTCGGCGCCGAGTCGCGCGGCCGCGACCGCCTGATTCGCGCCCTTCCCCCCGGGCCCGCGCTGCAGGACGCCGTCGGCGACGGTCTCCCCGGCGGCGGGGGCGCGCTCGACGCGCGCGGTCAGGTCGACGTTGATCGCGCCGACGACGGTCAGGCGAGGTGCGGGGGAGTGGGGGCTCACGGTCATCCAGCCTGTCACGCCCCACCGACAGCCGAGTGCGCGACGATGTCCTCATGACGTTCGACGATGCTCTCCTCGACCTCGCGCGGGCCCTGGATGCCATGGGTCACGGCGACCCTCGACCCTTCGCGTCGCTGTGGACCCGCACCGACGACGCCACCCTGATGGGCGGATTCGGCACGCACGCGACGACCGCCGCCGACGTGCAGGCGACGCTCGAGGTCGTGGCCCAGCGCTTCCGCGGCGGAACCCTCGTGCCGGAGTACGACCGCGTGCTCGTCGGCGACGACTGGGCGATGACCGCGGGACGCGAGAGCGGCGTGCTGTCGGTGGACGGCGCCGAGCCCCGCGCGTTCGTCGTCCGCGTCACCCACGTCTGGCGCCGGGAGGACGGCGTCTGGCGCATCGTGCACCGGCACGGAGACCACACGACCGCGCCGGTCTGACGCCGACACCGCCACCGCGGTCAGTGCAGGAGCAGCTTCGCCACGATCAGCAGCCCCGCGATGACCGCGGCGCCGATCGCGGTGAGGATCACGACGATCGGGGAGTACCCGCGCAGCCGCGCGCCGATGGTCGCGACGGCGACGAGGTACGCCATCGCCACGCCGACTCCCCAGAGCAGCGCGGTCGGCAGGTCGACGCCCGTCGCGACGAGCACCACGACGACGAGGAGCGGGAGGAACGTGACCGACACCATCGGCGCGCTCACCGCGAGGTGGTGCCGCACGATCGGCCACGGGTGCTTCGACGACGTATCGCCGAGCGAGTACGCGAAGACGTGGGTCGCGAAGTACACGAGATTCGTCAGCGCGACCACGGCGATCACGTCGGCGAGGTCGGCGTCGCCGAGACCGATGAGAGTGGATGCCGACACCAGCGCGCCGTAGCATCCGGCACTGATCCGCTCGGCGGCGTCGGTTCCGAGACGGCGGGCGTTTTCGGCATCCATGGGGTCAGTTTGTCGGGGAACGGCGTCGAAGTCCCGCCGACACGATCGCCACGACGGTTCCGACCGCGACGCCGATGATCGTCTCGAGCACCCGGTCACGCAGGAGCAGCTCGGGCCCGGCGGGTGACGCCAGCGAGATCATGAGCAGCGCGAGCGGGGTGATGAAGATCATCGCGATGCCGTAGTTGCGCCCGACGAACATCTCGGCCCCGGCCTGCAGGGCGACCGCGATCACGATCACGAGCACCGGCGGCAGGTCGAGGGCGAGGAGCCCCGCCGCGATGAGCACACCCAGCAGCGTCCCGACCAGGCGCTGCACGCCGCGGATGAGACGCGCGTTCACGTGCGCGCCCCCGACCGCGGCGACCGCCCCGACCATGGCCCAGTACCAGTGCGTGCCGATCAGCAGGGCGCCTGCGATGCCGGCGAGCAGCGCCGCGGCGCCGACGGTCGCCGTCATCTCCCACGCGACCGCGCCGATCGGCGGGCGCGTGCGCGGCGGGCGCCGCCACGAGGCGCGCCGGCTGAGCGCGAAGACCGTCGTGACGACGAGGCTCCACACCACGCTCGCACCGCCCACGAGGAGCACGAGGGCGAACGTCGCTCCCGTCGCGGGGAAGCTCGCGGTCGCCCCGGCGGCGAACACCGCGAAAAGCGCACCGGGCGGATGCCAGCGCTTGCGGTAGGCGAAGAGGGTCACCGCCGCGGCGAGCACGGCGATGACGGCGACGCGGAGCAGCGCCGGCGCCGCGAGGAACGACAGCGTCGTGCCCACGAGCATCGACGCGACGAGGACGCCGCCGGCGGTCGCCTGCATCCGGACGCGCGTGCGCGCGACGTCGGCGCGACCGTAGAGGGCGGCGAACGCCCCGAAGCTCGCGTAGACGCTGAGATCCAGACGGTCGATCAGGAGCAGCACCAGCAGGGGAGCGCCGACGCTGATGACGGCCCGCAGGGCGACGCGGTGATCCCCCTGCCGGGGCCCCACCCGGATGACCCCGGTCCACACGCGCCCCCGGGATTCCGCCATCCCTCCAGCCTACGCGCGCTCCGCCCCCGACCCGGTGCGACGTTGGGCTGCGCGCGGCCGGGCCGTCGGGGCGGGTGCGACGTCTGGCTGCGGGCCGCCGGGCGGTCGGTGCCGCGGGCGGAACTCCTGAAGAAGCCGCACGTCTCGCGCCCGTCGAGGCCAGGGAGGGGCGCGCGACGCGACTTCTCAGGAGTTTCGCCCGCCGCCGCAGCCCATCCGCCCGGCCCGACCCGCCGTGCGGCGTCAACCCCTGGCATCCGTCGGCCGATCTGATGGGGTGGAGGAATGGATGCCGAGCGAGAGAAGCGCCCGATAGACCCCGGCCCCGAGCCCGACACGTCGACCGCCGCCCAGGCCGAGAAGTCGGACCCCTCGCTGGACAAGGACGACCAGCCCATCGAGTGAGCGTCGTTCGACGTCGAGGAGACCCCGGATGCCGCGGCGGCGGGTTCCGTAGGGTGGGAAGCCCCGACCCCGGACGAGGAGAGACGTGTTCCGCACGCCCCTGACCCTGTTTCGCACGCTCGCGATCGCCGAAGCGATCTCGTGGACCCTCCTGATCGCCGGGCTCATCCTGCGCGCCACGGCCGATCTCCCGATCGCGGTGTCGATCGGCGGTGGCATCCACGGCTTCGTGTTCCTCGCCTATGGCGCGACGGCGGTGCTCGTCGCGCTGAACCAGCGCTGGGGAGCGGTGCCCGCGGCGGTCGCGATCGTCAGCGCCGTCATCCCATACGCGACGATTCCGACCGAGATCTGGCTGCAGCGCTCGGGCCGCTTGCGCGGGGCGTGGCGCCTCGAGGACAGCGGTGACCCGCGCGACCGTCGCCCGATCGACCGCGCGCTGCGGTTCTTCCTGCGGCGGCCGTGGGCGCTGGGCCTCGTGCTCGTCGCGGTGGTCGCGGTGGTGTTCGTGGTGCTGCTGATCGTCGGCCCGCCCGGCGGCAAGGGCTGACGCGGCGGAGGTGGCCGAGCGTGCCCGAGCTTCCGGTCCCTCTGCGCCGAGGCGGCTGAGCGTGTCGAAGCCTCCGGTCCCTTCGACGGGCTCAGGGACCTGGGTTGCGGCGGAGGTGGCTGAGCGTGTCGAAGCCTCCGGTCCCTTCGACGGGCTCAGGGACCTGGGGTGCGGCGGAGGTGGCTGAGCGTGTCGAAGCCTCCGGTCCCTTCGACGGGCTCAGCGACCTGGGGTGCGGCGGAGGTGGCTGAGCGTGTCGAAGCCCCCGGTCCCTTCGACGGGCTCAGGAACCTCCGCCGGGTTCAGAGGCCCCGACGGGCTCAGGGGCCTCGCGTCAGCGCTTCGTCGACACCGTCACCGTGAACTTGCGGTCGCGCGCGACCTGGCGCGTCGGGCCGACCAGGCGCTCGAGAGCGGGGCGGTACTGCAGCGCCGAGTTCCACACCGTCCACAGCTCGCCGCCCGGGCGCAGCGCGCGCGCCGCGTCGGCGAACATGCGCGGGGCGATGCCGTCGGTGACCGCCGCGCCCGAGTGGAACGGCGGGTTCAACGCGATGAACGCCGCGCTGTCGTCCGCGTGCGACCCCAGCATGTCGTCGCGCACCACGGTGACCCGGTCCGCGACCCCGTTGGCTTCGGCGGTGGCGCGCGCCGAGGCGACGGCGATCGCCGACTGATCGCACGCGAGCACGCGGAGGGACGGATGCCGCGTCGCCAGGGTCGCCGCGACGATCCCGGTTCCGCACGCGAGGTCGATCGCCTCGTCACCGGCCGGCGCCGGCAGGTGCGCGAGGAGCATCCGGGTGCCGATGTCGAGGGACGCCCCCGCGAACGCGCCGCCGAACGAGCGGATCTCGAGCCCGTCGATCCGTGCCCGCTCGGGCTCCGGATCGGCGCCGTCGTGGGGACCACGCGCGATCAGCACGCGGGACTTCTGCCGGGCGTGCGAGACGTCGACGCGGTCGAACCGTTCGCGCAGCACGTCGTTCATCGTCACGGTCATGTGCTTCAGCCGTCCGCCCGCGAAGACCACGACGTCGGGATGCGCGTGCCGCGCGATGAGCCCTGCCACGTCGTGCAGCTCCCGCAACGACCTCGGCAGACGCAGCAGCACCACCCGCGCGCCGGCGAGCAGGGCGGCATCCCGTTCCCGGGAGGTGAAGGTGCCGGTGAGCCCGGTCGTTTCGGCGTTCGCCGCGAGGGCGCGCTCGCCCGTCAGCTCGTCCTGGTGCACTCGGATGCCGCGCGCTCCGGCATCCGCCGAGGCCAACGTGAGCGCGCCGTAGGTGTCGCCGATCACGACGAGCTCTCCGTCGCCGAGACCTGCGCGCGCCCCGGCCGACTCGTCGAGGATCAGCCGGTCGGCCGCATCGACGGCGAACAGCTCGGGTGCCTCCAGGTCGGGCCAGCGGCGGAGGGCATCGAACGAGAACGGCACCCCGCTACGGTACCGGGCGGCGCGGCACCAGCGCGCCGCTCAGGAGCGCCGGCGGTGCGACGGACGTGGACCAGGCGCAGCGCTCAGGAGCGCCGGCGGTGCGACGGACGTGGACCAGGCGCAGCGCTCAGGAGCGCCGGTTCGCGGCGGCGGCCGCGGCCGCGAGGTCGGCGAGCACCGGGGGCACGTCGTCCTGCGGAACCACGGCCTGGATGAGCGTGAGTCCGTCCGCCGCCCGCGCGTCGGACAGGGCCGCGGTCAGCTCGCCGACGCTGTCGACCCGCACACCCACGCTCGACTCGGTGGGGTCCATCGACGCGAGCAGCGCCGTCCAGTCCCACGCGGCGATGTCGTTGTACTCCTCGTGGAGACCGTGGATCACACGCTCTACCGTGTATCCGGCATTGTCGACGACGACGATGACCGCCGGGATGCCGTGGCGCACGAGGGTGCCGAGCTCGGCGCTGGTCAGCTGCGCCGCGCCGTCGCCGATGAGCAGCACCGGACGCCGTTCCGGTCGCGCGAGGGCGGCTCCGAGGATCGCCGGCAGGGTGAAGCCGATCGCGGCCCACAGCGGTTGCCCGCCGAAGACCACGCCGCGCGGGAGGCGCTCCCCGGCCATGCCGTAGAAGGACGTGCCCTGGTCGGCGAGCACCGTGTCGCCGTCGCGGAGGAAGCCCGCGACGGCGTGCCAGAGCGCCTCCTGGGAGAGCGCGGCGCCGGGATCGGCCGGGACGCGGGGCATGACCACGGGCGCCTCGGACGCGACCGCGAAGCGACCGGGGAGAGCCTCGAGCTCCTCCGCCACGGCATCGAGGGCGTCGCGCATCGCGAGCGGGCGGAAGTCATCGTCGCCGATGCGGGCGTGCTCCCCGCGGATCTCGATGGTGCGCGCCGGGTCGATGTGCTGCGAGAAGAATCCGCTCGTCAGGTCGGTGAACTGCACGCCGGCCATCACGAGCACGTCGGCGTCCTCGATCCCCGCGCGGACGGCGGGCGCGCTGGCCGCACCGAGATAGGGACCGAGGTACCCGGATGCCGACTCGTCGACGACGCGACGGCCCCACAGCAGCGAGGCGTGCGGCACCCCGCTGGCGAGCATGCGGTGCAGGTGGTTCTCGGCGTCGAGGCGCGCGACGAGGATGTCGGCGAGCACGGCCGCGGAGTCGGCGACCGCGAGCCGCGCGGCGACGGCGTCGCGGAACCGGGTGAGCACCGCGGGGTCGGTGACGGCGTCGGGCGAGGGGAGGGGCTGCGTGGGCGGTGACGAGGGGGCTTCGCCCACGTCGGCGGGGATGAGGAGGTAGCCCGGCAGACGCCGGTGGCGCACGTCCGTGAGGAGGCGGTCGATCTGGGCCGTGGCATCCGTCGCCGTCAGGATCTCCTGCGCGGCGGTGACCTCGGCGGTCATGCGGGCGAAGTGCCCGAAGTCGCCGTCGCCGAGGGAGTGGTGGCTCGCACGCCCGGCCGCCTGGACGCCGGTGGTGGGAGCGCCGACGACGTGCAGGACGGGGACGTGCTCGGCGTAGCTGCCGGCCACCGCGCTGATCGCGGAGAGTTCGCCGACGCCGAAGGTCGTGCTCAGCGCGCCGAGACCGTGCAGACGCGCGTAGCCGTCGGCCGCGTAGCCCGCGCCCAGCTCGTTCGCGCAGCCCACCCACTCGATGAGCGGGTGCCGCTCGACATGGTCGAGGAACGCGAGCGTGAAGTCACCGGGGACGCCGAAGAAGTGCCGGACTCCCGCTTCGGCGAGCCGATCGAGGAGGTAGTCGGCCACGGTATAGGTCGTCATGGCCGGGGTCTGCGCCTTACCGGGTGCCGAAGTGGAAGGGCAGCGCGAGAGACGCCGAAACCAGGATGATGCCGAGGGCGAAGAACAGCGCGGGAGCCGCGAGCGAGAACGAGAGGCCGGTGAGCAGCATGCCCCCGACGAACAGGATGAGCGAGACGATGAACATGAGGATCCCTTCGGTCGCTCCAGGCTACCGTGCCGGGTCGACGCGTCGCGCCTCGGGCTCGACCCGCCCGCGGGTGGGCGTCTCACCGAGAGCAGCGTGCGCCCAGAGGGTGCTGCCGGCGACGGCCGCCGGCATGATCGCGACCGCACCGAGCGGCACCAGGAAGCAGACCTGGGTCGCCACCCCGAAGCCGAGGGCCCGCGCGCGGTGCTCGCGCAGGAGCGCACGGCGGGCGCGGCGATCGAGGCCCCGCGCGGAGAGGGCGCGCGAGGTCAGCTCGTCCGCGAGGAGCCACCCCGTGAGGAGCAGACCCACCACCCCGCCGAGAACACCGCCGACGAGGGGGATGAGCCCGAGCAGCCAGGCGAGAAGGGCGACCAGGATGCCGCGCAGCACCAGCCGCACGCTGTCGCCGACCCCGCGCCAGAAGCCGTACTCGGTGTCAGGGACCGTCCCGAGGGCCGAGCGCTCGGTCGCGCGCCAGATGCGGTCGTAGATCGGCTCGCCGACCGTGAGGGTGACCGCGGTGAAGGACACGGCGAACAGGAAGAGGACGGCGCCGAACGAGGCGACCCCGATCGCCACGCGGAGTGCTCCGGTCCAGAACGGCTGCCAGCCGTCGGCGAACGGCGTCCAGTCGTCGACGAGGGAGGGGAGCCAGAAGCCCCATCCCACCAGGGCGGCACCGAACACCAGCCCGACGATGGCACCCGGGATGAGCCCGAGTGCCATCGCCCCGGGGGTGCGGCGCCACTGGCCGAGTCCACGGAGAAGGAGGCCGGCGCCGGCGAGGAATTCGCGCATGCCGACGAGTCTGGCAGACGCGTCCGACACCGGCCGGAGCTCAGCCGGCCGCCTGGTTGTACGCGGCGATCTGCTGCGCCGCCTGGTTCTCGGCATCCCTCATCGTGTCGGCGACGTCCGCTCCCTCGACCACCTTCGTGAAGGCGGCGATGACGGTGGGGCGAAGGGCGGGGAGTGCCCCGGTCCGGCATCCCGCGCTCGCCGTGGTGGCGGGCGTGTTCGCGAGCTGATCGGCCATGGCCTTCGAGTTGGGGTCGGCGAGCATCTGCGCTCCGGTCGACGTGGAGCCGGCGTCGGTGTTCGACGCCAGGTACCCGGTCGCGCTCGCCCAGGCGGCCTGCACCTCGGCCGAGTGGAGGAAGGTGACGAACGTGTAGGCCGCCTCCTGCTGCGCGGTCGAGTGACCGTCGCCCGAGATCCACAGGGCGTTGCCGCCGATGACGACGCCGGCGTCCGCGCTGTTCGAGGTGCGCGGGAACGCGGCGACCTTCGACGCGGTCTTCTGCGGGTCGGCGGTCGTGTACGCGCCGCTCGAGGTCAGCATGAGCCCGACCTTGCCGGTCGCGAAGGCCGAGACCATGGCGCTGTTGTCGGTTCCGGGATTCAGCGCCGTGCCGTCGAGGAAGAGCTTCTGCAGGGTCTTCATGAAGCCCACCTGCGTCGGGGAGGTCAGCTGCAGGCCGGTCGCGCGATCCGACCCGCGGCCGTTGTCGGGGGTGCAGAACAGCTCGCCGCCCGAGGCGGACATCTCTTCCAGCATCCAGGAGTCCGCCATGTTCATCGACAGTCCGTATGCGCCCGTCACCGCGTGGATCTTCTCGGCCCACGACGCGACGTCCGCGAGGGTCGTCGGCGGGGTGTCGGGGTTCAGGCCCGCTTGCGTCGCGAGAGCGCGGTCGACGTAGAGGACGGGCTGAGAGACCGAGAACGGCATCGCGGCGAGGCCCCCGGACCCGTCGTTGTAGTAGCTGCGGACGATCGGGGGGAAGCTGTCGGCCGAGAACGACTCGTCGCCGTCGGTGAACGACGACAGCGGGACCGTCTTCTTCGAGTCGACGAGGAACCCCGTCGAGGTGTCGTTCATCATGAGCACGTCGGGCGTGCTGCCCGACTGCACCGCGGCGGTGTACTTCGTCTGGGCGTCGGCGTAGGAGCCCTGGTAGGAGGCCTCGACGGTGATCGCGCCGGCCTCGCGCTCGTTGAACTGCGAGACCAGGGCGTCGAGCTCGGTCGCGGCGGGTCCGGTCATCTCGTGCCAGAAGGTGAGAGTGACGGGTCCGGATGCCGCGGACGGCTGCGTGTCTCCGGGTGCGGCGCACGCGGACAGGGACAGGACGAGGGTCGCGGCGGCCGTGACGGCCAGGCACGCGCGGGTGCGGAGGGACATGGGTCGGGTTCCTTTGTTTCGGGTGACTACTTGAGGGCGCCGGCGGTGAGGCCGCCGGCGAGGAATCGCTGGGCGAGCAGGACGACGAGGAGGACGGGGAGGGTGACGAGGGCGGCGCCGGCCAGGACGACGCCGACATCGGTCGCCTCGACGTTGGAGAGCTGGGCGATACCGACCTGGACGGTTCTGTTCTCGGGGGAGTTGGTGACCAGGAGCGGCCAGAAGAACCCGTTCCAGGCCGCCGTCGCGCTCACGAGCGTCACCGAGATGAGGGTCGGGCGAACGACGGGGAGCAGCATCGACCGGATGAACCGCAGGTGCCCCGCCCCGTCGAGGAGGGCCGCGTCGCGCAGCTCGCCGGGGAAGCTGAGGAACGCCTGCCGGAAGAGGAAGATGCTGAGTGCTGACGCCGCGAAGGGCAGGAAGACGGCGGGCAGGGTGTCGATGAGGTGCCACGACGACACCGTGAGGTAGTTCGCGATCAGGGTCGTCTCGGCGGGGACCATGATGCTCGACAGCAGTACGAGGAAGAGCGCGCGCGTGTGCCTCAGCCCGCAGAACACCAGGGCATAGGCCGAGGCGATGCCGATCGTGACCTGCAGGAACGTCTGGCAGAGGGTGACGACCACGCTGTTCGCGAACTGCTGGCCGAGAGGGATGACCTGGGTCGCGCGGATGATGTTGTCGAGCGTGAGGTGCACGGGCACGAGACCGGCGAGGCCCTGGTTGAGCCACTCGGTCGGTGTCAGGGCTCCCTCGAGGATGTAGTACAGCGGGAAGCAGACGACGACGACCGCGGCGACGAGCCAGGCGGCGAGCAGGGCCGAGCGCACGCGACGGCCGAGGCTCGTCCGGCGGCGGGTCGCGGGGGGTGTGCGGGAGGCGGGAACAGTGGTCATCAGTAGTTCACCCGCTTCTCGAGCAGTCCGAACTGCACCAGCGACAGCCCGAGGACGAGGACGAACAGCACGATCCCCGTGGCCGCGGCCATGCCGAAGTTCGCGCCGCCCGCCCCGAAAGCCGAGGTGTAGATCGTGTAGACGAGGGTGGACGTCGAGTTGGCCGGGCCGCCGCCGGTCAGGATCTGGATCTGCCCGAACGTGGTGAGGGCTTCGACCGCGCCGGTGACGACGATGAAGAACAGGGTCGGAGTGACCAGGGGGAGCGAGATCGACCACAGCGTGCGGGCCGGCCCCGCGCCGTCGAGGTGCGCCGCCTCGATCACGTCGCGGTCGATCGCTCCGAAGGCCCCGAGCAGGAGGAGCACCGTGAAGCCGAGCGAGCCCCAGACGGTGACGGCGATCACGCTCGGGAAGGCCCACTGGGTGCTCGTCAGCCAGGGCACGGCGGTGCCGCCGAATCCGGTGATCACCGAGTTCACGAAGCCGTTGGCCGGAGAGAGCATGGCGGCGAAGGCGACGGATGCCGCGGACACCGACACCACGAGCGGTGAGGTGAGCAGGGCGCGGAAGATCGGCATCCCGCGCAGTGTCATCGTGAGGGGGATGGTGACGGCGAGTCCCACGACGACCCTTCCCGCCACGACGGCGACGCAGAACACCGCGGTGCGCAGCAGCGTTTCGCCGAAGTGCGGGTCGCTGAAGAGCGTGACGAAGTTCTTGGCGCCGACGAAGCCGGCGGCCTGACCGAAGATGTCGGTGCCCTGGGTGCTCAGCCAGATGACCTTGCCGAGCGGGTAGAACACGAACACGGCGAAGACCGCGAACGCCGGGACGAGGAGCGCGACGCCGAGACGGCGGTCGACGCGTCGCCACGACGAGGTGGAACGCGCGGAGCGGGCCGCGCCGACGGGGCGGTGGAGGGGGAGGATCGAAGCCGACATCCGGACCTTTCCGTTCATAGGGAACGTTCCCGTTTCTGAGGACGGCACTACTCTGCGGCACGGGTTCCGGAGGGTCAATCGTTCCCGGCGAGCGGTCCCCGAGCGTTCACGCGGTGTTCAGGGAGACCTGGCTCAATCCCAGGGACCCCGAACGGAGAACCCATGACCACGCCCCTTTCCGACGACCCGAACGCGCTGTGCCTGCTCGCCGCCGGCGCTGCGCGCGCCGCCGCGCCCGCGCTCCTCGAGGCCTTCCGCTCCGATATGAGCGTGTCGTTCAAGCGCGACCCGCACGACGTCGTGACCGTGCACGACAAGAACGCCGAACACGTGATCAGCGCCGAGCTGCAGCGGGGTGCCCCCGGCTCCGAGATCCTCGGCGAGGAGACCGGCAGCTCGGGCGATGCGCGCCTGCGCTGGATCATCGACCCGATCGACGGCACCGCGAATTTCGCCCGCGGACTGGCGTACTGGTGCATCTCGATCGCCGCCGAACTCGACGGCGAGGTGGTCGCGGGCGTGATCCTCGACCCCGTCGCCAACAACCTGTTCGCTGCGGGGGAGGGACCGGCGACCCTCAACGGCGCGCCCATGCGGTCGGCCTCGGCCCGAGATGATCGCTCCACCCTGCTGACGAGCTTCCCCGGGTCGCACGACGTCGACCTGCTGGGCGAGGAGGCGTTCGCGCTTCTCGCCCAGATCACGCGGGACTACCAGCACCACCACAGCACCGGCAGTGGTGCCCTGAATCTCGCGCACGTGGCGGCGGGCTGGTCGGACGCGACCATGGGATTCGACACGAACCCCTGGGACGTGGCGGCCGGGGCGCACATCCTCCGTCGCGCCGGCGGTGCCTTCGCGGGGTTCCGTGCGGGCGAGGAGGAGCCGCGCCCGCAGGCCGCCCTCGACTACGTCGCGTGGGGTGCCGGCGGCGACCACCGCGCCCTGCGCGAGCGGGTGCGGGAGCTGTCGGCCCCGTGGGGGCGCGCGGAGCACTGAAGGAAGGGATGCCACGCGGGGGCGTGGCATCCCTCCCCGTGGTTCGGATCAGTCGAGGGGGAGCTTCCAGGTGCGCAGGTGCTCCCAGGTCAGGGTCTGCCACCACCGGCCCGACCAGTCCGCGCTCGAGGTGCGGTAGAGCACGACCGTGTCACCGGCGAAACCGGTGGGGACGGGCACGTCGAGGCCGCGGATGAAGTCGGCGACCTCGTCGCGGAGGTCGGGGCGGACGTAGAGGTCGTGCGAGGCGAGTGAGAGGTGGGCGCGGAAGGACTCGGGGCGGAAGTCGTTGTTCTCGGGGTTGTGCACGGGGCGTCGGAACGGGGCGATCGCCCGGTCGACATCGCGAGCGAGAGCGACGAACGCGGTGTTGACGCTGCCGTCCGCGTTCTCGCTGACGTCGTACACGAACCCCTGACCTTGGCCGCGCACGCCGGCGTTGTGGACGGGGAACGCGGGGCGGTCGGCGAGCAGCGTCGACAGGGCGTCGATGACGTCCTGCTCGGCGAACCCGAAGGGCTGGCTGCCGACGAGCGTCGCGTGCGGGGGGAAGGCGCCCGCCGAGATGAGACCGTACTGGGCGCGGAGCTGGTCGGTGACGACGGTCACCGCTCGGCAGGTCTGGGGGTCGGGGCGGAGGTAGATGCCGTAGCGGAAGGGGTCGCTGTCGTCGCGCGGCCGGGTGCGGTCGGAATCCTTGGTCATTCGAGCTCGTTTCGCGAAGGGGAAAGGGAACGTTCCCTATCCTCATCCGCGTGGGTCGCGTCGCAAGAGACGAACCGTCGTCCAGCGGGTGAACGACGGGTGACGCGGTCAGGCGCGGGCAGCGGTGCGTCCCACGATGAGCTCGCCGTCGATCGCTCGGTGCTGGGTGCCCGTGGCGTCGCCGTCGATCTGGTCCACGACGTCGTCGACCGAGAGGCGGCCGATCCGGCCCAGTGGCTGGCGCCAGGAGGTGATCGCGAGGAGCGAGGTCGTGAAGGGCGACACCCCGTCGTACCCCGTGACCGAGAGGTCGCCGGGGGCCGAGAGTCCCCGGTCGCGGAGGCATTCGAGAGCGGCGATGGCCCACGCGTCGCTCGGTGTCATGAACGCGCTGACCCCGGCGTCGAGCACGGCGTGAACGATCGGAGCGATGCTGTCGGCCCGCGGCCCGGCGTCGTTGCCCGGGACGGGGACCACGTCGACGCCGAGCTCCCGCAGACGCGCGACCATCGCCTCGGTGCGCCGGGCCTGGGTGATGGAGTCCTTCGGGGACAGCGTCATCACCGCGACCCGGCGATGGCGGAGGTGAGCGACGTGATCGGCCAGCCCGCGCCCGCCCGCGACCTCGTCGCAATACACGCTGCTCACGGACGGGTCCTGCTCGGGTCGGCCCGCGACCACGGTCGGGATCCGTGCGGCGAACGGGATCACGTCCTCGACCGGCAGGGCGCCGCTGCACACGATCAGTCCTTCGACGCGCAGGGCGACGAGGGTCTCCAGGGCGCGTCGTTCGTCGGCGATCGAGAACGATCCCGCCCCGGTGGCGGTCACGGCGCGGTAGCCGCGCTCGGCGGCACGCTCCTGGAAGGCGGTGAGCAGGTGCCCGTAGAACGGCGTCGCGGCATCCCGGACGAAGACGCCGAGCGTGTGCGTCCGGTGCGCGGACATGCCGCGGGCGTGCGCGTTGGGGACGTAGCCCAGGCTCGCGGCGGCATCCCGTACGCGGCTGACCGTCCGTTCGGCGACGCCGGACGCCCCCGAGAGCGCCCGCGAGACGACCGACTTCGATACGCCCGCGGCGGCGGCGACGTCGTGGATCGTCGGGGCGGGACCGCCCCGGCGCGCGTGCGCGGGACGGGCGATCGGGTCGCCGTCGTCGGGCGTCAGGGCTGCCACGCCTTCACGCTAGCGCCCCGGGTCACGTGATGCCCGCGCGACCCGGCGGGGCGGTGTCGGTGGTCGATGCCAGGATGTCGGCATGCGCCTGCGCACGACGTCGACCCAACGCACCTACCGCTACGTGCGCCTGTCGATCGTCGGGGCGACGCTGGTCCTCGCGGTGTCGATCGGGCTCGAGGTCGCCGGCCGGGGCGCGCTGTCCTCCCTGAGCGCGGCGTTCTACACGCCCGCGGGGCACCTGTTCGTCGGGAGCCTCTGCGCCATCGCGCTGGCGCTGCTCGTGCTCTCGGGGCGCAGCGTCGAACAGGGGCTGCTCGATCTCGCGGCCGTGTTCGCGCTCGTCGTCGCGCTGGTCCCCACCCCGATCACCGACGCCTCGTGCGAAGGCGGCGCCGTGTGCGTGCCCGCCGCCGCGATCCCCGGGGTGGTCAACAGCGGCATCTCCGTGGCATCCCTCTCCCTCGTCGTCCTGGTCGCCGCAGCCGTCCTCGCGCGCACGCAGGGCTCCGCCGGGTGGGGGACCGTCGTGACGCTGGTCGCGATCGCGCTGACGGTCGCGGGGTTCGTGACGTGGGCCCTCGTCGACTTCCCGACGTTCCTGCGCGGTGCGCACAACGTCGCGGCGGTCGGCTTCTTCTCGGTGATCGGCGTGGTGGCCGCCGTCTCGGCGTGGCGTCCGCAGCGCGCTCCGCGTCGCTTCCGGGTGCTCTACGCCGTGGTGGCGGTCGGCATCCTGGGGGCGCTGTGCGCGCTCGTCGCGGTGCTGGTCGCCGGGGGTGCGGCGACGGTCACCGTCGCGGGCGTGCCTGCGGTGTTCCTCGGCGAATCGGTCGTGGTGACGCTGTTCGCGGTGTTCTGGCTCGTGCAGACGGTGGAGCTCTGGAACGCCCCCGATCCGACCCTCCGCGCGTGACTTCGCGTCTCGGAGCCCGCCGAAACCCCTATCGACCGTCGGGGGCGGCGGTGCGACGCTGACGCCATGTCCTCGCTCCGCTTCCGTCTCGTTCCCCTCTTCGTGCTCGCGGCCGTCCTGAGCGGGTGCGCGTCGACGTCCGGCACCCCGGCTCCGGATGCCGCGAGCGAGGCGCCCGTGACGGACTCGGGTGTCACCACCGATGACGGTGTCGCCATCACCGTGCGCGCGGGGTTCGGGTGCACCGACGAGATGCTCGCGTACCTGGCGTCCAACGGCTTCGGGGACGTCCCACCCGTGGACCCCGGGGAGTTCGCGTTCCCCGAGGGCGTCGACATCGCCGCGACTCCGACGTGCTTCGTCTCCGAGGACGACGGGCAGGGCGCGTCGCGCGAATCGGCCCTGTTCTTCGACGACCCGGACGGCGCGATCACGCAGGCCGATGCCGCCTTCCACGCGGCGGGATGGCAGGGCGAGGCCAGCGATTCGCTCGCGGGCAAGACGGGCGTCTGGTGGAGCGATGGAACGGATGCGATGACGGCCCGTCACTCGGTCGGCGGCGGCGTGTTGGAGGTGAACGGAAGCACCGCGGCGTGGTTCACCTGGGCGTCGTGAGATTGCCGGGAATAACCTCGGAACGTCGTCGTTGAAGTTGATACCTCGCCGCTCAAGTCTCAAACTTGAGTGAGCTCGACTCATGTATCACAGGAGACGTTCGTGCCCGAAGACTTCACCCCCGGCGCCGGGGAAAACGGCGCCCAGTCGTTCGACGAGTTCCTCGCCCGCTACCTCGCGGGGGAGCGCGCTCGCGCCGAACGGTCCATCGATCTCAGCCGCTTCCTCAGCGCCCGCACGCAGGAGGCTCTCCAGGCCGCGGGCCGGTTCGCGCTCGGCCGCGGTCAGCGCGAGCTCGATGCCCTGCACGTGCTGCACGTCCTCGTGGGGCAGTCGCCCGCCCGCGAGGCCGTCGCGCGCCTCGGCGCCGACCCCGCCGCGATCGCGCGTGCGGCGGAGAGCCGCCTTCCCGCCGCGGGCGAGGCGGCCGATGTGGACGGTGCGGTCGTTGCCGGGTCGGTGCAGCGCGCGCTGTTCCACGCGTTCCAGGTCGCCCGGGCCGCGGGTTCCACCTACGTCGACCCCGACCACCTCTTCTTCGCCCTCGTGCTCGCGCAGGACGCGCCCGCCGGGCAGATCCTCGCGCAGGCCGGCGTCACGGCCGAGGCCCTGACCCAGGGTGTGCGCGAGACCGTCGTCGGCGGGACCGAGACCGCGGCGCCGAGCGAAGCGGCATCCGCCACCCCGAACCTCGACCGGTTCGGCACCGACCTGACCGCCCTCGCGACGGCGGGCCGGCTCGACCCCGTCATCGGTCGGTCCGACGAGATCGAGCAGACGATCGAGATCCTCAGCCGCCGCACGAAGAACAACCCCGTGCTGATCGGTGAGGCCGGCGTCGGCAAGACGGCGATCGTCGAGGGACTCGCGCGGGCGATCGTCGCCGACGAGGTCCCCGAGCAGCTGCGCGGAACGCGCGTGGTGTCGATCGACCTGGCCGCGATGCTCGCGGGCGCCCGGTACCGCGGCGACTTCGAGGAGCGTCTCACTCAGACGATGGAGGAGATCGCGGCATCCCAGAAGCTCGTCGTCTTCATCGACGAGGTGCACACGCTCGTCGGTGCCGGCGGCAGTGGCGACGGGTCGATGGACGCGGGCAACATCCTCAAGCCGCGCCTGGCGCGCGGCGACGTGCGTCTCATCGGCGCGACGACGCTGCGGGAGTACCGCACGATCGAGAAGGACCCCGCTCTCGAACGGCGCCTGCAGCCGGTGCGCGTCGGCGAGCCGTCGCTGGCGGATGCCGTGGAGATCCTCCGCGGTCTCCGTTCGGCGTACGAGGAGCACCACGCCGTGACGTACACCGAGGACGCGCTGCGCGCCGCGGTCGAGCTGAGCGACCGGTACCTGCCCGACCGCGTGCTGCCCGATAAGGCGATCGACCTCGTCGACCAGGCTGGGGCGCGGCTGCGGCTGCGGCTCGGCGTCTCGGTCGACACGTCCTCGCTGCTCGAGCGGCTCGCGACGCTCGAGGCGGAGAAGAACGCCGCCGTCTCCGCGGAGCACTACGAGGAGGCCTCGCGCCTTCGCGACGAGATGGCCGCCGTGCAGGCGCAGCTCGACGAGGCCACCCGCGCCCCGCGCGCCGCGGCCGTCGTCGACGAGCCCGAGATCGCCGCGGTGATCAGCCGTGCCACCGGGATCCCGGTCGCCCGCCTGACCGCGACCGAGCGCGGCCGCCTCTCGCAGCTGGAGGACGAGCTGCACGCCCGGGTCATCGGGCAGGACGACGCGGTGACCGCGGTCGCCAAGGCCGTGCGCCGCAACCGCACGGGCATGGGGGATGAGAACCGACCCGTCGGTTCGTTCCTCTTCCTCGGGCCCACCGGTGTCGGAAAGACCGAGCTCGCGAAGGCTCTCGCCGGATCGCTCTTCGACGACGACGGCGCGGTGATCCGCTTCGACATGAGCGAGTTCGGCGAGCGGCACACCGTGTCGCGTCTCGTCGGTGCTCCTCCCGGATACGTCGGTTACGACGAGGCCGGTCAGCTCACCGAGCGCGTGCGTCGCAACCCGTACGCGGTCGTGCTGTTCGACGAGATCGAGAAGGCGCACCCCGACGTGTTCACCCTGCTGCTGCAGGTACTCGACGACGGGCGCCTGACCGACGGCCAGGGCCGCACGGTCGACTTCCGCAACACGGTCATCGTGATGACCTCCAACCTGGGCGCCGAGATCCTGGCATCCCGTTCCGGGGCGATCGGCTTCACGACGGGCGCGTTCGCGGCCGAGGACGTGCGCGAGCGGGTCCTGGGCAAGCTGCGCGAGGCGATGCGGCCCGAGTTCCTCAACCGCATCGACGACATCGTGCTGTTCCAGAAGCTCGAGAAGGCGCAGCTGCGCGAGATCGTCCGGCTGCTGCTCGGCGCCTCCTCGCGGCGGCTTTCGGCGCGGAACGTCACCCTCGACGTGACGGAGGCCGCGGTGGATCGCCTCGCCGAGGTCGGCTACGAGCCCGAATACGGTGCGCGGCCGTTGCGCCGGGTCATCCAGCGCGAGGTCGACGATCGCATCGCCGACCTGTTCGTCTCGGGCGAGCTGGTCGACGGGGGAGCGGTGACGGTGGATGCCGACGCCTCGGGCTTCGTGGTCCGCGCCGCCGCGGGGGCGCTCGCGGCCTGACACCCTCTCGAAGGCCCTCGGTGCTGCGGCGCCGGGGGCCTTCGGCGTGGGTGGGCGGCGGGTGGCTGTGGCTGCGCTCGTGCCGGTGCTCTCGCTCGTTCAGTGTCCAAAACACCCGGACGGTCTGAAAAAACGTCCGGGTGTTTTGGACACTCAGGCCCGGGGGGCGCGGCGGGGTGCGGGGCGATCGCCCGGATGTCGGAGGTTCGGGGCAGAGTAGAGGCATGAGTCGTATCGGCACGATCTTCAGCCCGTACCCCCACCCGCCCGAAGAGCTGCGCGACGCCGCGCGTGCGGCGGAGGACGCCGGCATCGAGGAGCTGTGGCTCTGGGAGGACTGCTTCCGCTCCTCGGCCTGGGCCGCCGCAGCCGCCGCCCTCGCGGTCACCGACCACCTGCGCATCGGCGTCGGCATCGCGCCGTTCCCGCTCCGCAGCGTCGCCGCCTCGGCGATGGAGGTCGCGACCATCGAGCGCATGTTCCCGGGGCGACTCCTCCCCGGGTTCGGACACGGCGTGCAGGACTGGATGCGGCAGATCGGGGCGAAGGCCGCGTCGCCGCTCACGCTCATGCACGAGCAGCTCCCCGCTCTCCGTTCGTTGCTCGCCGGCGACACCGTGAGCGCCGAGGGACGGTACGTCCGTCTGCGCGACGTGTCGCTCGATTGGCCTCCCGTCGAGGCGCCGCTCGTGTACGCGGCCGCCGAGGGGCCGAAGACCCTGGCTCTCGCCGGCGCCGTCGCCGATGGGGTCATCCTCGACAGCCGGCACACGGTCGACGAGATCGCGGAGTCGGTGCGCACGGTTCAGGCGGGACGCGTGGATGCCGGTCGCGACGGCCGCGCCGACGTCGTCGCCTACGTGCTCACGGCCTTCGGGCCGGACGCGCACGAACGCGCGATCGCCGCGGCGGGGGATCGGCCCGACGCCGCAGAACGCGTTCTCGCCGGCTCGGTGTCCGAGGTGGCCGAGAGTGTCGCGCGCTTCCAGGCGGTCGGCGTCGACGACGTCGTGCTCCTGCCCACCGATGAGGTCGACCTCGCGGCGTTCTTCTCGGCGGTCGGTCAGGTCGCCCTCGAACTGCCGAACGCGGCGGGTGTCTCGTGACCCGCGGTGTGGTGTCGCTGGGGTTGGCCGGCGCGCTCGGCCCCGAGGCGGTCGCGAGAATCGCTCCCGAGGTCGAGAGAGCCGGGTTCCACGCGCTCTGGATCAACGACACCCCCGACGGCGACGCCCTCGCGGCGCTTGCTGCGGCGGCGAGGGTGACCGAACGCCTGCATCTCGCGACGGGGGTCGTACCCGTCGATCGTCGACCCGGTGACGAGATCGCCGCCGAGGTGGCATCCCTCGGTCTTCCGCTCGACCGCCTGACGCTGGGGATCGGCTCGGGCATCGCGAAAGAGGGGGCGCTGGCACGCGTCCGCGACGCGATCGAGGTGCTGCACGGCGCCGGAATGCCGCGTGTGCTCGTCGGTGCGCTCGGTCCGAGAATGCGCCGGACCGGCGTCGAGCGCGCCGAGGGGGTGCTGCTGAACTGGGTGCCACCCGTCGAGGCGCGCGCGCAGACCGAGAGCCTTCACGAGGTCTCACCGGCCGCCCACATCGCCGTCTACGTGCGGACGGCGATCGTGCCGGCCGCTCGCGAGAGGCTCGACGTCGAAACGGCTCGGTACGCGTCCTTCCCGAATTACGCCGCGAATTTCGAACGGATGGGGGTGGATGCCGCCGACACGACGATCCGCGATGTCACCGAGCTCGGCGATGCCCTTGAGGCGTACACCGCGGCGACCGACGAGGTCGTCCTGCGCGCGATCGTGCCGGAAGACACGGTGGAGGCGTACGTCGACTTCGTCCGGCGGACGGCACCCTCCCCGAGCTGACGGGAGGGGCGGGCCACGCCGATCCGTGTTCGCGCGGGCCGGCGGCGATGGTCGTCGCGTGGCTCCCGCACGGGCCGATCCGCCCCCGCCGGGCTGCCACGGCGGTCGCTGTAGAGCCCCCGCGCGGATGTTCGCCACGACGAGAGCCCTAGCATGGGCCCATGCGGCGACTTCCGGTGACCCTCGTGACGATCGCCGCCGCTGCGGCGCTGCTCTCCGGCTGCACCGCGGCCTCGGCCGCCGGCGACGCGCCCTCGGAGAATGCGGCGCGGGCCTCGGTCGGCCCGCCGCCCGCCTCGGAACCGTCCCTCGGTTCGGAGGCGACGCCGACTCCCGCGTCGACTCCGGACGCCGCCTCGATCGCTCAAGCCGATGCGTGGCTCGGCGCGATCGCGCTCCCCGAGGGGGCGGTGCGCACGGACGACAACACCCGGTTGTACACATCGTTCGCCGGGTGGATCTGCGCCCCCATCGCGGGGCGCCACGCGGAGTGGCTCGTCCCGAACGCCGGCGTGGACGACACGATCGACTGGATCCGCGAGAACCCGCCCGCCGGTCTGACGGCCACGACCGGGGGCGGCTCATTCGGCGATGCCCCGCCGCCGACCACCGCGACCGTCGCCTTCACCCCGGAGGACCTCTCCCAGCAGGGCGTCCTTTTCCGGGTGGACCGGAGAGGGTCCAGCGTCACCGTGCGAGCAGACGTCGTGGCGCTCGGCTCGACCTCCGTGTGCCCGACGCCCGACCCCGGCACTCGTTTCGGACTACCCGGCCAAGGCTGATCCGGCCCGTACGATCCCGCCGCGGCGGGCGAGTGTCGCGATGTCTCCGCGAAAGAAACAAGGCGGCGACGATCAGCCGGCGCTCACTCAGCCCCGAGCCGCGAACGTCGACAGAAGCGCCGCAATGAGACGGCGCCCGCGTTCCGGTGGCATCCGTCCCAGCCCTTCCGCCCCGCGCGCGACCGCGATGCCGTCGAGCAGGGCGAGGAGGGCGCCCGCGTCGTCTGCGGTGATGCGGGCGTTCGGATAGGCGTCCGTCAGGAGCGCGTGGATCGCCTCTTCGGTGCGTCGCCATTCGCGCTCGTGGATCGCGCGCACGTCGGCGTCCGTGCCCGCGCGCGAGGCGAAGGCCGTCCACACGATCGCGTCGCGTCGGCCCGCGTCGCCGAGGGCGGCCAGCTCTTCGCAGAACACGCGAAGGCGTTCTCCCGCGGAGTCGGCGTCTGCGAGTGCGACACCGATGCGGTCACGGAAGTGCGCCGTCACGGCATCCATCGCCCCGATGATCAACGCCGCGCGCGTCGGGAAATGGTGCTGGACGGCCCCGACCGACACACCTGCCTCCGCCGCGACCTTGCGCACGCTGAGATCGTCCGGCCCCCGTGTGGAGAGCACGCGCAGCACTGCTTCGGCGATGTTCTCCCGGCTGCCGCGCGGGGAAGAGGCGTGCGAGTCCACCGTCGTAGGCTACGGTGATTCCGTGACCAATACGAACGTATTGCCTGCACGTAAGCGTGTGGACAGCCTCGACATCGTGCGCGGGGTGGCGATCATCGGCACGCTCGCGACCAACATCTGGGTGTTCTCGCACCCGTGGGGTCTGATCGGCATGCTGAGTGCGCCGACCTTGCCGGGCGAGTCGGCATCGGCGGCCCAGCTCGTGCTCATGGCGCTCGCGCAGGGGAAATTCCTCGCCCTGCTCTCGCTGACCTTCGGGGTCGGACTCGCCTTCCAGCATCGGTCCGCGGTGCGCCACCACCGACGCTGGCCGGGGCGATACCTCTGGCGGGCCGCGTTGCTGTTCCTCGACGGTGCCGTGAACTACATCCTCATCGCGGAGTTCGATGTCCTGATGGGCTACGCGGTCACCGCCGCCGTCGTGTCGTTCCTCCTCCTCACCCGGCCGCGGGCGCAACGCGCGATGATCCTCGTCTTCGGTGGCATCCACGTCGCTCTGATCTCTCTCATCGTCCTGGCGTTGACGACGATGCCCGGGGCCAACGCCGACGGAACGCTCCCGGACGGGTCGAGCCCATACGCGGACTCCTCGTTCCTCGGTCTCGTCGGATTCCGCCTCGACAACGCCGTGATCTTCCGCGCCGAGCCGGTCCTGATCGGCTTCCTCTCGCTCGCGATGTTCCTCACCGGCGCCGCCCTGCTCCGCGCCGGCGTCTTCGCGGAGGAGGGCGCCCGTCTGCGGCGTCGACTGATGATCGCCGGTGCGTGTGCGGCACCGGTCGATCTGGTCCTCGGTCTGACGTCCACCCCGGCGGGGTTGCTGCTCGAACGCTACGTCGCCGCGCCCATCGTGGGTCTCGGCTTGCTCGGACTCCTCATCGAGCTCTGCCACCGTCGGGGGACGAACGGGTGGTGGGCACGCCGCGCTCGAGAGATCGGACGGGTCGCCCTGAGCGCCTACCTCCTGCAGAACCTCCTCGGCGGGGCGCTCTTCTACGGCTGGGGTCTCGGGTGGGCGGAGACGTTCGCCGCGTGGCGCGCCCCGGTCACGGTGACGGCGTTCGTGGTGATCACGGTCGTCGTGGCGACGGCTGCGTACCTGTGGCTCCGCCGATTCTCGACCGGACCCATCGAATGGCTGTGGAGGGCCGCCGCCGACCTCGGCTCGCGCCGGACGTCGGCGGCAGTCGATAGTGTGCCGTCATGACTCTCTCGCTGCCCGGACTCCCGCCGCTGCACTGGACGGGCGTCGATGGTGACGCCGCTCTCGACGAGCTCACCGGTGCCCTCACCCTGCGCGCGGCGGGCGGCGTCGACTGGACGAACGATGCCACGGGCGGCCCCGCGCAGCATGCCGCGACCGCCCTGGCGTTCCCCACTCCGGAGGGAGACTTCGTCCTCTCCGCGCGCGTGCGGGTGCTCGGCCCGCGCTCGACCTTCGATGCGGGGGCGCTCGCGCTCTGGTCGAGTCCGGACCGCTGGGCGAAGCTCTGCAACGAATACTCGCCGCAGGGGGAAGCCATGGTCGTCAGCGTCGTGACGAACGACTTCTCGGACGACGCGAACGGACCGCTCATCCCCGGGGACGCGGTGTTCCTCCGTGTGGCCCGTACGGGTCCCGCGTACGCGTTCCATTTCTCGCTCGACGCCGAGTCGTGGCACTTCGTGCGCCTTCTCCGCGTGGACGCCGCTTCCTCGACCGTCTCGGTGGGGTTCCTCGCGCAGGCACCCCTGGGCGACGGCGCGACCGTGGTGTTCGACGAGATCGCCTACGCCCGCCGCTCGCTCGCCGATCTGCGCGACCTGAGCTGACGGGACGGCGCGGGAGACTCGATCGCACCGGCCCCGGCATCCCCACCACGGTGAAAGACTGACCGGATGCCACGCCCTCGACGTATCACCCTCCGTTCCGTCGCACGCGGCGCCCTGGCCCTGCTGCTGGTCGGTGCCGGCGTCAGCCACCTCACCTGGGGGCGTCGCGGATACCGCATCGTCGTGCCGGAGTGGGCGACGCGGATGCTCCACACCGACAAGGACGCCATCGTCGTGGCATCCGGGGCCGTCGAGATGCTGCTCGGCACCGCGCTGATCGCCCTCCCGCGGGAACGCGGGCGCATCGGCGCGGCGATCGCGACGTTCTTCGTCGCGGTGTTCCCGGGCAATGTGCACCAGTGGCGCACGGGACGCTCGGCTCCCGGGCTGAACACCGATCGCGCGCGGTTCGTCCGGCTGTTCCTGCAGGTCCCGCTCGTCGCGTGGGCCTGGTGGGCGACGCGACGGCCCTGACGCCGCGCCGACCGCAGCTCGTGACCCGTACCGAGGCGTGACCGCCGCGTCCGGCCGGGATGCGTGATCGCCTACGCCGCTTCGCCGAGCTCCAGGATGCCGTTCTCGAACGCCGCGCGTGCGAGGACCTTGTAGCCGTGCTCGGGGAAGAAGACCGTGAGTCGGTCGTCTTCGATCCCCATGACCGTGCCCGGTCCGAACTCCGCATGCGCGACGAGCGAGTCGATGCGGATCCCGCCGTCGTCGACCGCTTCCTCGGCTGCGACCGGCGCGACCGCCCCGGCGTCGCATCGATCGCAGGACCCGCAGGATGCCGGGCTCTCGACGCCGAAGTACTCCAGCAGCGCGCGTCGACGGCAGTGGGTGGTCTCGGCGTACCCGCGCATGATCTCGATGCGCGAGGCGCGGATCCGCTCCTCGGCCTCGTCTCGCTCGCGCACGGCGGAGACGGCGTCGCCGGCGGAGACCTTCTTCTGCACCGAGACGCCCTCGGCGCCCGACACAGCGAGACCGCACGCGACGAGCTGGTTGAGCACGCGCCCGATGGCTCGGGCCGGCCGACCGCTCTTCTCGGCGACGTCCTTCGCGCGGAGCGGCTTCTTCGCCCGTCGCAGTTCGTCCCAGACGCCCGCGATGTCGGCGCGCTTCGTGTGGCCGCCGGCGAAGAACGATCGCAGCGAGAAGTCCTCGGCCCGGTAGTGCAGGATCGCCCGGGCCGGCTGTCCGTCGCGCGCCGCGCGGCCGATCTCCTGCGCGTAGGCGTCCAGCGACTCGGTGACATCGGCGTGCACCACCAGGCGCACGTCGCTCTTGTCGACCCCCATGCCGAAGGCCGAGGTCGCCACGACCACGTCGAGCTCTCCCGCGCTCCACGCGGAGTGGACCTCGTCGCGCCGCTTCTGTGCCATCGCACCGTGGTACGCGGCGGCCCGGAGACCGAGGTCCCGCAGCTCGTCGGCGTACAGCTCGGTGGCTTTGCGCGTGGCGACGTACAGCAACGCGGGGCCGTCGGCATCCTGAACATCGGCGAGGACGGCGCGGCGCTTGTCGACGTCGTGCTCGTGGCGGCGGACGGCCATGTGGATCTCGGGGCGATCCATGCCGCGCACCTCGAGGTGCGGATCGCGCATACCGAGGCTCGCGACGATGTCGTCGCGCACGGGAGCGGATGCCGTGGCCGTGAGCGCCAGGACGGGCGGATGCCCGAGGGCCTCGACGGCGTCGCCGATGCGGGCATAGTCGGGGCGGAAGTCGTGGCCCCAGGCCGACACGCAGTGCGCCTCGTCGACGACGACGAGCCGCACGTCGGCGTGCGCGAGGCGGTCGAAGACCTCGGGGTTGGCGAGCTGCTCGGGGGCGAGGAACGCGTAGACGGCGTCGTCGCCCTCGATAGCCGCCCACGCAGCCTGACGTGCCGAGGCGCTCGTCCGGGAGTTGAGGGCGACCGCGGCGGGCGCGTCGGGAGCGGCGTCGATCGAGTCGATCTGGTCGCGCTGCAGCGCCAGCAGCGGCGAGATCACCACCGTCGTTCCGCCCAGCTCGCATCCCGCGATCTGGTACACCGCCGACTTGCCCGCGCCCGTCGGGAACACCACGAGCGTGTCACGCCCGCTCACGACCGCGTCGATCGCCTCGGCCTGGCCGGGCAGCAGGTCGTCCCAGCCGAACACCTCGCGGGCGGTACGGGCGGACTGTTCGAGGGTGGCGGGTGCGTTCACGGTGCCTCATTCCTGGGGGAGGGTCCCAGCACACCCTGAACCTCCGACATCGCGACGGGGGTTGCGGGCACGCGGGGGGTGTGGTCCACGTTCCCGAGCGGGAAATCGCTCGCGGCCCCGGCATCCGTGGCACGCTCGGCCGCGACAGCGCAAGCGTCGGAGCGATGTCGGAGGGGGATGCCAGGATGCCGACATGCTCTTCGGCGACATCGAAACGGCCCTCGCGGCGGTGACGAGCACGCGCTCACGTCTGGCCAAAGTCGATGCGCTCGCGGCGCTCCTCCGCGAACTCGAGCCGGACGAGATCGGACCGGCGGTCGGACTGCTGACCGCGGCGCCCCGTCAGGGCCGTCTGGGTGTGGGGTGGCGCACCCTCGCGTCGCGTGGCGGAGCCCACGTCCCCGCGCCCGCGCTGACCATCGGCGAGATCGACGAGGCCTTCTCCCGCCTGGTCGAGGTCGGGGGAACGGGCTCGGCCGCGGTCCGCACGGCCCTCCTCGACGAGCTGGCCTCGAGGGCGACCGCGAGCGAGTGGCAGCTCCTCATCCGGATCATGACGGGCGAGCTGCGCACCGGTGCCCTCGAGGGAGTCCTCCTGGATGCCATCGCCCGGGCCGCCGACCGCGACGGCGCCGCGGTGCGCCGTGCGGCCATGCTCTCGGGCGACCTGGGCGAGACCGCCGTCCTCGCCCTGACCGGTACGATCGACGACCTCACCGCCGTCGGACTCGTGGTCGGCCGCGGCGTGCAGCCCATGCTGGCCTCCACCGCCGCGACGGTCGCCGAGGCCCTGGATGCCGCGGGCCGCGCCTCCGTCGAGTACAAGCTCGACGGCGCGCGCGTCCAGGTGCACCGACACGGTGACGAGGTCCGCGTGTTCACCCGCACCCTCGCCGACGTCACGCATCGCGTCCCGGAGATCGTCGAGGTGGCGCGCTCGCTCCCGGTCGACGACGTGATCCTCGACGGAGAGACGCTCTCGCTCGACGAGGACGGTGCCCCTCGCCCGTTCCAAGAAACGATGGCGCGGTTCGGAGCCGAGACGGCCCGCGAGATCGCGCTGCGGCCGTGGTTCTTCGACATCCTGCACGTCGACGGTCGCGACCTCATCGACGAGCCTCTCGCGGCACGACTCGACGAGCTCGAGCGCGTCGCGGGGGAGTACCGCATCCCCGCGCTGATGACCGACGACCCCGAGGCCGCGGACGCCTTCGCCCGAGCGGCTCTGCAAGCCGGGCACGAGGGGGTCATGGTGAAGGGACTCGACGCGGCGTACTCCGCCGGCCGGCGCGGGAAGAGCTGGCTCAAGGTCAAGCCCGTGCACACCTTCGACCTGGTGGTGCTCGGCGTCGAGCGGGGATCGGGACGCCGCGCCGACTGGCTCTCGAATCTGCATCTCGGCGCGCGCGATCCCGACGGCGTGTTCGGGGAGCCCGGCGGTTTCGTGATGGTGGGGAAGACGTTCAAGGGACTCACCGACGAACTTCTCCGGTGGCAGACGGCGCACTTCGCGGAGCGGGCGACGGGAGAGGTGCCCGGTGGCATCCGCGTCGTCCCGGACACGGTGGTCGAGATCGCGATCGACGGGGTGCAGCGCTCGGTGCGGTACCCCGGCGGTGTCGCCCTGCGCTTCGCCCGCGTCAAGGCCTACCGCTCCGACAAGCCGGCGAGCGAGGCGGACACGATCGCGACCCTGCGGGCGATGCTGCCGGGCGGTGGCGTCGGCGCCGCGGCCGACGATCCGTCGGGTGGTCTCGACGAAAGGACGATCTCATGAGTCTCGCCCCGTGGCTCGACGGTGAACTCGGGTACCGCAGTTTCGGCGCCCCGGGCGCGCCGCGTGCGGTCTTCGTCCTGCGCACCGGCGATGTGTCGACCACCGATCCCGACGCGCGCGTGACCTCCGCGTACGACGTGCGGATCATCGCCGTCGGGCTGGATGCCCCCGAGCTCGAGGATCCTCCGGTGTTCGGCGGGCAGACCCCGGCGGGCTTGACGGTCGACGCGTTGCGCGAACTCCTCGAACGCGAAGCCCCCGGAACGACGGTCGGGCTGGTCGGAGAGCGGGCGGCGGGCCCGATCGCGATCTACCTCGCCGCAGCGATGGGCCCGGTGGTCGACCGTCTCGCGATCGTGGGCGTCGCGAGTCCGTCCGACCCGCTGAGTCGCGACCTGCGCACCCCGCTGCTCGACCATCTCGACGCCGAGGCGCTGGTGATCGTCGGGGGCGAGGGCCCCGCGGCGATCACCGACGCCGAGTGGTACGTGGGGCGTATGCGGTCCGCCGAGATGCAGGTCGTGCCCGACGACGAGATCGGCTCGGTCAACGGCGAGGTCACCCTCACGTCGGTGTGGGACCGCGTCCTGGCTCACGTCGCCCCGGGCACCGAGCGGCGCTGACTCACCGACCTCGGCGTGTGGCAGGCGCCGCGGCGCGCTGACCTGCCGCGCGGGGGTGCGTGCCTCGCATCGGTGCGGACCTCCCGCTCCGAGCGCTCGGCGGAGGCGCGCCGCTTCCCGCCCCGCGGGCCTCAGCCCCGGGCGACCGCCTTCACCTGCACGACGTTCGACTCCTCGTCGACCTCGACGTGCTCGGTCTGCGCCTTGAGGAAGTCCGAGAAGCTGCGGAAGCCGAGCGCCTTCTCGCTGAACGAGGGGTCAAGGCGCTTCATGAGGTCCTTCACCGCGGAGGCGTGCAGCCACTCGCCGTCGGCGCGCTCGCCCTCGAGCTGCATCGCCCGGTCGAGGAGGTCCACCGCCGGGTCTTTCGAGCGCTTGCGGGCCCGGGGCCGTGACGGCGCGGCATCCTTCTTGGTCTCCGCCAGATTCGGGATGCCGGGGAGGGAGTCGTACGAGTCGAAGCGGTCGCACGCGGCGGCGAGGGACTTCGCGGTCGAGCCGGCCACGCCGACGCCCACCACGTACCGGCCGAGTCGCTTGCAGCGCTGGGCGAGGGGAACGTAGTCGCTGTCGCCCGCCACGATGACGACGTGCGTCAGATCTGGGAGGCGGAACATGTCCTCCACGGCATCCACCGCCAGCCGGATGTCGGCGCCGTTCTTCGCGTACGCCGCCGCGGGGAAGAGCTGCACGAGGTCGACCGCGCGAGCGACGAGTTGCGAGCGATACTCGGCGTTCACCGGTGCCGACCAGTCGGCGTAGGCGCGCGTGAGCACGAGCGTGCCGAACGACGCCGCGTAATCGATCACGGCACCGACGTCGATCGTGGCCTTGGTGAGACGTTCGGCGATCTCGGGGTCCATCGGGTTCTCGGCGATCTTCTGCCGGTCGCGCGAGTAGGCGTTGCGCCCGTGCACCCGGTCGTACCAGGACATGACGATGTTGTCGAAATCGAGATAGACGGCGACGCGGGGGCTCAGCGTATCGGGCATGGCATCCAGTCTCACCCGTCCGGCCGGTCAGGGCCAGTCCGCCGTGCCGTCGCGGCGGCGCGGGGTCTCGCCCGGTGCGCCGTCGCGCGGAGTCGAGGTTCGACCCGCCGGTTCCGGCACGGCGGCGGCGGCGCGGCGGCGCCGAACTCCGCCGGACGGCGCGACGGCGCGCACGCGGTGCCGACGAACTCCGCAAGACGGTGCGCGCCCGCCCGCCCCGCGGCCGTCACCTCCGGGTCAGCGCTCCCCGGGGTAGACCACGCCGATCTGCCGGCGCACCTCGTCGAGCACGCCCATGATGGCGACGGTCTCGTCGATCGGCAGGACGTCGCTCGAGGTCGCACCGGCCGCGACGAAGCGTTCCGCGGCCTCGGCCTGGAACTGCATCCCGCGTCCCTCGATCGAGGTCGTGAACTCCTCGACCACGTCGCCGTCGGGCGTCACCACGCGGAACGACGTCGGGGTGTACCAGACCCGGTCGATCTCGATGCGGGCCTCGGTGCCGACGATCTGCGCGGTGTTCGCGCCAGCGGCACGCGACGACGACACCGTGGTCGAGAGGGCGCCGTCGCGATGGACGAACACCGTGGCGACCTCGGCGTCGCTGCCGGCGTCGGAGAGGCGGGCCACCGCCGAGACGCTCTCGGGCAGGCCGAGCACGTCGACCGCGAACGAGATCGGGTAGATGCCGAGGTCGAGCAGGGCACCGCCCCCGAGTTCCAGCGCGTTGAGGCGGTGCGTGGGGTCGGTCGAGATCTTCTGCGTGTGGTCGGCCGAGACGACGCGGATCTCGCCGAGGGTCCCCGCGGCGATGATTTCGCGGATGCGCACCATGTGCGGCAGGTAGCGCGTCCACATCGCCTCCATGGCGAGCAGGCCCTTCTCGGCGGCGCGGTCGCGGATGATCGCGGCCTCGGTCTCGTTGAGGGTGAACGGCTTCTCGACGAGGACGTGCTTGCCGTGGTCGAGGGCGAGCAGCGCATTGTCGACGTGGCCGGGGTGCGGGGTGGCGATGTAGACGATGTCCACCGTCGGGTCGCTCACCAGCTCTTCGTAAGAGCCGTGCGCGTGCGGGATGTCGTACTGCGCGGCGAACTCGCGCGCGCTCTCGATGCGGCGCGAGCCGACGGCGGCGACGTCGAGGCCCGCCGTGCGGAGGTCGGAGGTGAAGGCGTGGGCGATGCCCCCCGTGGCGAGGATGCCCCAATGCAGTCCGGTCATGCCCCCAACCGTATCGGCGGCATCCGCCATGGCGGGTCCCGTCTGCGCGGGGAGTCCCGGATGCCGCGGGCTTAGGCTCGCTTCATGACGCCCGTCGAGCGCTTCCGCGAGCTGTTGCGCATCCCCACCGTCTCCCGCGTCGACCTCGCCGAGGTCGACACCGCCCGGTTCGACGAGTTCCACGCGGCGCTCGAACGGCTCTACCCCCTCACCCACGCGCGCCTCGAGCGCGAGGTCGTCGCCGGCCATTCCCTCCTGTACCGGTGGGTCGGCGCATCGCCCGAGTCGCCGCTGGTCCTCCTCGCGCACCAGGACGTCGTCCCGGTCGACGGGCAGCCCTGGCGGCATCCGCCCTTCGACGCCGTCGTCGAGGGGGAGGGCGCCGAGACGGCGATATATGCCCGCGGCGCCATAGACGACAAAGGAGCACTGGTGGCGATCCTCGAGGCGGTCGAGGAGGCGCTCCGCGACGGCGTCGAGCCGCGCACCGACGTCTGGCTGGCGTTCGGCCACGACGAGGAGACCCGCGGCACCGGCGCTCAGGCGATGGCCGCGCTGCTCGAGGAGCGCGGCGTCCGCCCCGCGCTCGTGGTCGACGAGGGCGGCGCCGTGGTCGAGGGCGCGCTCCCCGGCGTCGCCGCCCCGACCGCGATGATCGGGGTGGCCGAGCGCGGGGTCGCCAGCTTCGACCTCGTGACCCGCGAAGCCGGCGGCCACGCCTCGACCCCGCCGCGGCTGCCCGCGACGGCCCGGCTCGCTCGGGCGATCGACCGCGTGCACCGCCGCCCGTTCCCGCTCCGGCTCGCGGGCCCCGTCCGCGCGATGCTCGGCACCGCCGCGGCTCACAGCCGAGAACCCTTCCGCACCCTCTTCCGACGGACCGCGGTCTCCGCCCCGCTCGTCACGGCCGCGTTCTCCCGCCTCGGTCCCGAGACGAACGCCCTCGTGCGCACGACCGCCGTCGTCACCCGACTCGAGGGTGCGGCGGGCGAAAACGTCCTCGCCACCACCGCCCGCGCGACCGTGAACGTGCGCCTCCTCACCGGCGACACGCTCTCCGACGTCGCCGTCCACCTGCGTCGCGCGGTCGCGGATCCGCTGGTCGACATCGAACTGCGCAGAGGGGGAGACCCCTCTCCGGTGTCTCCGTGGCAGGGCGAGGCGTGGCGTCGTTTGGCGACCGCCGTCGTCACGACGCTGGGCGATGACGTCGTCCCCCTGCCGTATCTGCAGCTCGGGGCGAGCGACAGCCGCTTCTACACCGGTCTCACCCCGCACGTGTATCGCTTCGCCCCGTTCCACCTCACCCGCCCGGAGCGGGACGCGCTGCACGCGCCGGACGAGCGCATCCGCGTGGACTCCTGGCTCCGCGGCATCCGGTTCTATCGGGCTCTCCTCGAATCCTGACCGCGCGGATGGCCGCGACACGCACCGGGCGAAGCGCCGGGTTATCCTCGTGTGACCGGTCACGCAGGGACCGTTGACGCAAAGAGGCGAACCATGAGCGAGACCGACCTTCCGGATGCCACGGGCCGGGCCCCCAGCATCCGCGACGTCGCGCGTCTCGCCGGGGTGTCGTACCAGACGGTCTCGCGCGTCATCAACAACAGCCCCCAGCTGCGTCCCGAGACGGCCGCGCGGGTGCGTTCCGCGATCGCCGAGCTGAAGTTCGTGCCGAACCAGGCCGCTCGCGCCCTGGCCACGAGTCGCTCGCGATTGATCGGGGTGCTCGGGCCCCGCGCGACGACGTTCGGCGTGGCCACGATGATCCAGGCGGTCGAATCCGCCGCGCGCGCCGCCGGCTACCGCCTCACCGTGACGAGCCTCGTGACGAGTGCGCCGGACGACGTCCGGGCCTCGATCGACCACCTCATGCAGCAGTCCGTCGAGGGGCTCATCGCCGTGGCCCCGCAGACCCGGGTCGTCCCGATCCTGGACGAGCTGCAGCTTCCGGTCCCGGTGCAGATCGTCTCGTCGACCGGCTCGACGGCGTCGTTCAACGATCAGATCGCGGGGGCCCGCGCGGCGGTGCGCCACCTCATCGACCTCGGGCACAATCGCATCCTGCACATCGCGGGTCCGCGCGACTGGATCGAAGCCGACCACCGGATGCGGGGTTATCTCGCCGAGATGGATGCCAACGACCTCTCGCCGCGTCCCCCCGTCCTCGGCGACTGGACGGCGCAGTTCGGCTACGAGGCGGGTCTGGAGCTCTTGCGCACCGAGGATGCGACGGCGGTGTTCGCGGGCAACGACCATATGGCGCTCGGGTTCATGCATGCCGTGCGGGACATCGGTCGGTCCGTGCCGGACGACATCGCGGTGGTGGGCTTCGACGACGTGCCCGAGTCGGCGCACCTCTGGCCGCCGCTCACGACCGTCCGTCAGGACTTCTTCGGGATCGGGCGACGCGCCGTGTGGGATCTGCTGCGTGCGGTGGGGGAGACCGGGGGCGAGGAGGTCGCGCCCGAGCCCGACCACCTGCGCCTCATCGTGCGGTCGTCCACCGCACCGCCGAGTCGCTGATTCGTCACATTTCGGCAACGGCTGGACACCGAGCGAACGAACACTTGACACCGAGGTCCGGCGGAGGGGTAGCATCACACACACAATGTGAACGGTCACATGACCGGTCACACGGCCGACGGGACTCGCTGCGGAGCGGATCCGTCGAGACGAAGATGTTTCGACCGTCTTTCGTTTCGCCCCGTCGAATCGTGCGTCCGGCGTGACCTCGTCCGCAGAGACCGCGGTGGGCTCCGTGTGGAGAGACCGCGACACAAACCCAATGGAGGGAACCAGAGTGAAGAAGCACAGCATGCTCAAGACCATCGCCGGGGTGGGCGTCCTCGCGCTCGGCATCGGCCTGGCCGGTTGCGCGGGAGACCGCACGGGCAACAGCGGCGGCGGCGAGCAGGAGGCCGGCGGCACGATCGGTGTCGCCATGCCGACCCAGCAGTCGGAGCGGTGGATCGCCGACGGCAACAACGTCAAGTCGCAGCTCGAGGAGCTCGGCTACCAGGTCGACCTGCAGTACGCGAACGACGACATCCCCACGCAGGTCTCCCAGATCGAGAACATGATCACCACGGGCGCCAAGGCCCTGATCATCGCCTCGATCGACGGCACCACGCTCACCGACGTCCTGCAGCAGGCCAAGGACGCGAACATCCCCGTCATCGCGTACGACCGCCTCATCAACGGCACCGAGAACGTCGACTACTACACGACCTTCGACAACTACAAGGTCGGCGTGCAGCAGGCGACCTCGCTCCTCACGGGCCTGGGTGTCCTCGACGCCTCGGGCAAGGAGACGGGCGCCACCGGTCCCTTCAACATCGAGCTGTTCGCCGGTAGCCCCGACGACAACAACGCCACGTTCTTCTGGAACGGCGCAATGGACACGCTGAAGCCCTACATGGACAAGGGCGTGCTCGTGGTCCCCTCGGGCCAGACCGAGTTCGGCCAGGCGGCCATCCTCCGCTGGCTGCCGGAGACGGCGCAGAAGCGCATGGAGAACATCCTCACCGTCATCGGCGGCACCAAGCTCAACGGTGTCCTGTCGCCTTACGACGGCCTGTCGATCGGCATCATCTCCGCCCTCACCTCGGGCGGCTACTCGGCCGACGCGCTCCCCGTCATCACGGGCCAGGACGCCGAGGCCGGCTCGATCAAGTCGATCATCGCCGGTGAGCAGTACTCGACGATCTTCAAGGACACGCGCGAGCTCGCCAAGCAGGCCGTGACCATGGTCGACGACATCCGCAAGGGCGAGACCCCCGAGACGAACGACACCACGACGTACGACAACGGCAAGAAGGTCGTCCCCTCGTACCTCCTGCAGTCGACGATCGTCACCAAGGACAACTACAAGGAAGTCCTCGTCGACAGCGGTTACTACACCGAGGCCGACCTCAAGTAATCCCCGCGGGCGGGCTTCGTCCCGTCCCGCACCGCCTCCGCCGCGATCGATCCGTTCGGTCGCGGCGGAGGCGACCCACGTCTCTCATCCCCACCGGCCACGGCCGGCCCTGCAAGGAGGACCTCGTGAGCACCATCCTCGAGATGCGCTCGATCACCAAGGAGTTCCCCGGCGTCATCGCGCTCGCCGACGTGTCGTTGACCGTCGAGCGCGGAACGGTCCACGCCATCTGTGGCGAGAACGGCGCCGGCAAGTCCACTCTCATGAAGGTGCTCAGCGGTGTGTACCCCGCGGGCGACTACCGCGGCGAGATCGTCTTCGACGGCAACACCGTCGAGTTCAAAGACATCCGCGACAGCGAGTCGGCCGGCATCGTCATCATCCACCAGGAGCTCGCGCTGAGCCCCTACCTCTCGATCGCCGAGAACATCTTCCTGGGCAACGAGATCACCCACCGTGGACTCATCGACTGGGATGCCACGAACCGCGAAGCCGCGAAGCTTCTCGCGCGCGTGGGCCTCGGCGACAGCCCCGACGTGCCCGTCAACGAGATCGGCGTCGGCAAGCAGCAGCTCGTCGAGATCGCGAAGGCCCTCTCGAAGGACGTCAAGCTCCTCATCCTCGACGAGCCGACCGCGGCCCTGAACGACGACGACTCGGAGCACCTGCTCGACCTGATCCGCCACCTCAAGGGCCAGGGGATCACCTGCATCATCATCAGCCACAAGCTCAACGAGATCCGCGCCATCGCCGACGAGGTCACGATCATCCGTGACGGTCGCACGATCGAGACGCTCGACGTCGCCACGGGCGGCACGAGCGAGGACCGCATCATCCGCGGGATGGTCGGACGCGAGCTCGAGAACCGCTACCCCGATCGTGATGTCGAGATCGGCGAAGAGGTCCTGCGCATCGAGGACTGGAACGTCAGCCACCCCACGGATGCCAGCCGCACCGTCATCCACAACGCGAACCTCACGGTGCGCGCCGGTGAAGTCGTCGGCATCGCCGGCCTCATGGGCGCCGGTCGTACCGAGCTCGCGATGAGCGTGTTCGGCAAGAGCTTCGGCTCGCGCATCTCCGGCAACGTCTACGTGCGCGGACAGAAGGTCGACACCTCGACCGTTCCCGCCGCCATCCGCAGCGGACTGGCGTACGTGACCGAGGACCGCAAGGGCGCCGGTCTCAACCTCATCGACACGATCAAGCGCAACATCTCGATCGCCGGGATGCGCAAGCTCGTCAAGGGCGGGTTCGTCGACGGTGACGAGGAGTACCTCGTCGCCAACCGCTACCGCAAGTCGATGAACATCAAGGCGCCGAGCGTCGACGTGGTCGTCGGGAAGCTCTCCGGCGGCAACCAGCAGAAGGTCGTGCTGTCGCAGTGGCTCTTCTCCGACCCCGAGGTGCTCATCCTCGACGAGCCCACCCGCGGCATCGACGTCGGCGCGAAGTACGAGATCTACACGATCATCAACTCCCTCGCGGCGCAGGGGAAGGGCGTGCTGGTGATCTCCTCGGAGCTCCCCGAGCTGCTCGGCATCTGCGACCGCATCTACACCCTCAGCGAAGGCCACATCACCGGCCAGCTGCCCATCGAAGAGGCCACTCCCGAGGCACTCATGGTGCTCATGACGAAGGAAAAGGAAGCCGACCATGTCAGCGCTTGACAACACCGTGACCCCGCAGGGTCCCGCGACGCCGAAGGGTCCCGTCGGCGGCGGAGCCGGCGGCGGTGCCGGCAGCATTCTGCAGTTCTTCACGTCGCGACTGCGTGAGATCGGCATCTTCATCGCCCTGATCGTCATCGTCCTGCTCTTCCAGGCGCTGACCGGCGGGCGTCTGCTCACCGCGGGCAACGTGTCGAACATCATCGTCCAGAACAGCTACATCCTGATCCTCGCGATCGGCATGGTGATGATCATCATCGCCGGCCACATCGACCTGTCGGTCGGTTCGGTCGCCGCCTTCGTCGGTGCGGTCTCGGGCGTGCTGATCGTGCAGTGGGGCCTGCCCTGGTGGCTCGGCATCCTGCTCTCGCTCCTCCTCGGTGCGGTGGTCGGCATGTGGCAGGGCTTCTGGGTGGCGTACATCGGCATCCCGGCCTTCATCGTGACCCTCGCGGGCATGCTGCTCTTCCGCGGTCTGACGCAGATGACCCTGGGCAACACCCAGATCACGCCGTTCCCCACCGAGTACCGCGCCCTCGGCGGCGGGTACCTCTTCCCCGACCTGTTCCCGGCCGCGAGCTCGCCGGCCGAGTGGATCACCGTCGGACTCGGCGTGCTGACCCTCGTGCTGTTCGTCGTGTCGCAGGTGCGTCAGCGGGCGAAGCGCGCCGCCCTCGAGCTGCAGAACGAGCCGCAGGTCGCCTTCCTCGTGAAGCTCATCGGTGGCGGTGCCCTCATCGCGTACCTCACCTACCTGCTCGGCGTCGCTCCCGGTTCGCGCGGAACGCCCATCGTGCTCGTCGTGCTCGGCGTGCTGATCATCGGCTACTCCACGGTGATGAGCCGCAGCGTCTTCGGTCGCCACATCTACGCGATCGGTGGAAACCGCACCGCCGCGAAGCTCTCGGGTATCAACACCCGTCGCGTCGACTTCCTGCTGTTCGTCAACATGGGTGTCCTCGCGGCCCTCGCCGGCATCGTGTTCACGGGCCGTCTGAACTCCGCCGGGCCCGGCGCCGGTAACCTCTTCGAGCTGGATGCCATCGCCGCCTCCTTCATCGGTGGAGCGGCCGTCCAGGGCGGTGTCGGCCGCGTGGTCGGCGCGATCGCCGGTGGTCTGGTCATGGGTGTGCTCAACAACGGCATGTCGCTCATGGGCATCTCGACCGACGTGCAGCAGTTCATCAAGGGCCTCGTGCTCCTGCTGGCCGTGGCCTTCGACGTGTGGAACAAGAACCGCACCCGCGGGTGATCCACGCCCCCTTCGAGACGCCCCGACGCCCTGTGCGCCGGGGCGTCTCGCCGTTGCTGGGGCAGGATGGAGCGGTGACCCCCCGCACGCCCTTCCGCCGCGCCGCCGCTCTCCTCGCGGTCCTCGCGCTCGGTCTCGCGGGCTGCACGTCGACGACCGCGCGGGAAACGGGCTCCAGCGACGGGGCGGGGGTGATCGGTGTCGCGCTGCCGGCGACCGAGGACGCCGCGTGGGAGCAGGCGGGTGACGCGGTGGCATCCGAACTCCGCGATCGCGGTTACCGCGTCGACGTCCAGTACGCCGCCGACGACGCGCGCACGCAGGCCTCGCAGGTGCAGAACATGCTCACGAAGGGGATGGATGCCGTGATCGTGGCGCCCCTGTCGGCCGACGAGCTCGAGGGACCCGCCGACGTCGCGCGGGAGGACGGCGTCCCGGTCCTGGTGCTCGGCCGCGGCCTCCCGGTCGCCGGGGCCGGATACGCGGCGGTCGTCGAGCCGGAGGAGCTCGGCCGTGCCGAGGCCCGGGCTCTGCTGGACGCTCTGGACGCGGGGGAGCGGACGGATGCCGCGGACCCGACGATCTCGCCGGACGCCGGCACCCTCGATCCCGGCACCGGCGCCCCCGACACGTCCGAGCCCGAGACCGCGGATCCCGATCCCGGCGGATCTGTGTCGACCACGCCGTCCGGGCCCGCCGAGGTCATCGTCCTCGGCGGTGACGAGAACGATGGCTGGGAGCAACGCCGCTACGACACGGCCATCGACACGCTCGCGCCCGCGGTCGCCGAGGGGCGGATCCTGATCACGTCGGGCGCGACCTGGGCCGATGCCACGGTCGCCGAGGCGCCGCTCGATGTCGCCGCAGCCGCCGAGGAGCGCGTGCGCGACGCCCTGCCTGGCACCGGTGTGGTCGAGGATCCCGCCGTCGCCATCCTCGCCCTCGGCGACGCCGTCACCCGCGGTGTGGTCACGGCGCTCACGACCGACCCGCCGGTGTCCGAGACCGCGTCCCCGACGCCGACCCCCTCGGCGACCGGCGACCGCGCGGTGCCCGTCGTCGTGGGTTCGGGCGCCGACCTCGCCACGGTCCAGGCCCTCGACGGCGGCGTGCTCGCCGCGACGGTCTTCGTCGACACCCGCGAGCTGGCGATCCCGATTGCGGATGCCGTGGAGGCCGTTCTCGATGACAGCGAACCCGCGGGGGACGGGACGGAGATCGCCGGGCTCAGCGGCATCCCGGCCCTCGCGATCGGTGCGCAGACCCTCCGCGCCGACGACATCGCGTCGGCCCTCGTCGAGACGGGATGGCTGACCCCCGAGGAGCTTTCGGGATAACCCGAACGCGGGCGGGGGCTGCCCGGGCGGTGCCGGAGCGGGACCCACCCCTACCGTGGAACACATGACCACGGCATCCGTCCTCCCGCCTCCTCCGCCCAACCCGGCCGGCCGCGACGACTCCGCGACCGACACGGCGGCCACCCTTCCCCTGCCGCCCTCCGCTCCGGTCGCCACCGCGCCGTCGCGCGTGCGGATCGCGACCCCCGGCCGCATCGCCGGGGCGGCGGCGCAGCTGGCCGCCCTCGGCCTCGTCGGGCCGATCGTGTTCAGCGCCCTCTTCGGTATGCTCGGCGGCGGTCTCGGGCTGCTCGTCGCGATGCTCGTCGGGGTCGTCGTCCTCGTGGGCCTCGTCTACGCCCTCTTCGCCGTGGCGTGGTTCGAACGGGCGCGCGTCGACGGTCTGTACGGCTTCGGACTCCCGCCGCTGCGTCCGCGCCGGAGCACCCGCCCCGGCTTCGTCGGCTTCCTGCACACGATCTGGCTGCAGGCGATCGACCCGGGGCAGTGGCGTGCCGTGGCCTCGTTCGCGATCGGCACCCTCCTTGGATTGGTGGTGCTGACCGCGGCCGGCCTCTCGGCGTGGGGTCTCGCTCTCGCCGTCGCCCCGATCTTCGGGTGGCCCGACACGCGTTTCCTCGGGATCTTCCCGCTCGAGGGCTTCGCCGCCCCGATCGTCGGCATCCTCGCCCTCGTCGGCTCGCTCGCCGCCATCGTCGGTGTCGCCGTGCTGCACGGCGTGATCGTCCGCGCGATCTTCGTGCCCTCGCGCGAGGCGGAGCTCGAGGAGCGCGCCCGGACGTCCGACACCCGGCGCGCCGGAGCGGTCCGCGCCGCCGAGGTGGAGCGCACCCGCATCGAACGCGACCTGCACGACGGCGTCCAGCCGCGGCTCGTCTCGATCGGCATGACCCTGGGGCTCGCCCAGACCAAGATCGACGACGATCCCGAAACGGCGAAAGCCCTCGTGGCCGAAGCCCATGCCTCGACCAAGTCGGCGATCACCGAACTGCGGCAGCTCGCCCGCGGCATCCACGCCTCGGTGCTGGATGATCGGGGACTGGATGCCGCCCTCTCGGCGCTCGCGTCTCGTTCGCACATCCCGGTGACGCTCGACGTGCGCCTGCCGCGTCGGTGCAGTCGTCCGGCCGAGGCCGCGGTGTACTTCTCGATCGCCGAGGCCCTGACCAATGCCGCCAAGCACTCCCGCGCGACAGCGTGCCGCGTGCACGTGCGCCTCCGCGAGGACGGGACCCTGTGGGCCCGTGTCGAGGACGACGGCCTGGGCGGCGCGCGCGTCGTGCCCGGCGGTGGACTGGACGGCATCGTCAACCGCGTGACCGCGGCCGGCGGCACCGCCCGTATCGACAGCCCCCAGGGCGGACCCACGACGGTGGAGGTGAGCGTCCCGTGCGCATCCTGATCTGCGAAGACTCCGTGCTGCTGCGCGAGGGACTCGTCCGCCTTCTCGCCGACGACGGCCACGAGGTCGTCTCCGCTCTCCCCGACGCCGAAGGATTGGATGCCGCGGTCGCCGAGACGGCGCCCGAGCTCTGCATCCTCGACGTGCGGCTCCCGCCGACCTGGACCGATGAGGGCATCCGCGCCGCGATCGCGCTGAGGTCCCGGCATCCGGGACTGGCCGTCCTCGTCCTCTCGCAGTACGTCGAGGAGCAGTACGCCAGCGATCTGATCGCCGACGGACAGGGCTCGCTCGGCTACCTGCTGAAGGACCGGGTCGCCGACGTCCGGGACTTCCTCGACGCCGTCGCCCGCATCAGCGGGGGAGCGACCGTGCTCGACCCCGAGGTCGTCGGGCAGTTGCTCGCCCGTCGCCGTCGCGACGAGCGGCTGCAGAGCCTGACCGAGCGCGAGCGCAGCGTGCTGGCCCTCATCGCGGAAGGCCGCTCGAACCAGGCCATCGCGCAGGCGCTCTTCGTCTCCGAGGCCAGCGTCGAGAAGTACATCACCGCCATCTTCACCAAACTCGGCCTGGAGCAGGACGAGACCGGCAACCGCCGCGTCATCGCCGCCCTCGTGCACCTGGGCCACGACCACACCGGAGCATCGTCATGACCACGCAGACCCCCCTCGAGCCGACCCCTCTCGAGCCGACGCCCCCGCAGGCGCCGTCCTCGCGCCGCGGAACCGTCCTCGCCGTGTCGATCGTCACGATCGTCGTGGGCGCGTGCGCTCTGATCGGCACGGTCGGCGGGACCGCGATCACGGCGGCCGCCACGCTCTCCGACTCGCGATCCGGGGTCAACGCCGGTTCCGTCTCGGCTCGCGACCTGAGCGACCTCGCGGTCGACGTCGCGGGCGGCTCCCTGACGATCGAGTACGGCGACGTGGCGGACGCGACCCTGGATGCCGGTGGGGCGCGCCGCGGCGGATGGACGTTCGAGCGCACGGGGGACACCCTGCGCGTGTCGTCGCCGCGCGGAGCGTTCATCGACTGGGATCGGAGCCCGGGCGCGACGCTCACCCTGCCGCGGAGCCTGAAGGACACGCCGCTCGACGCGCGCATCGACGTCACGGGCGGAACACTCGACCTGGACGCCGAGATGCGGGGGCTGACCGTGAACCTCGCCGGTGGGGCGGTCGACCTGTCGGGAAGCGCCGAGACCCTCGAGGTCACCGTGGCCGGTGGCGCCGCCACGGCCGCGGTGAAGGGCGTCGACACGGCGTCGTTCGAGGTCGCCGGCGGCGAGCTGACGGCCGGCCTGAGCGGTGCGACACCCAGCCGCACCACGGTCACCGTCACGGCCGGTTCGGCGGACATCACCCTGCCCGACGACGAATACCGGGTCGTGAACAACGACGGCATCGGCTCCGTCGACAACAGCCTGCGCACCTCGTCGTCGGCGAAGGCCGTCGTCGACGTCGAAGCCGCTCTGGGTCAGGTGTCGCTCTCGTCCTGACCGTCGCGCCCCCGAGGGGCCTTTTCCCGTCGTCGATCGGCGGGGAGGGGCCCCTCTCCCGTGCGGCGGGGGCGGGCGATCACCAGCGAGAGCAGGACGAGCGCGATGCCGACCGCCTGCAGCACCGCGAGGGACTCCCCGCCGACGAGCACCCCGAGCACCACGCCGGTCACGGGGTTGAGGAGCCCGATGATCCCCACGGTCCCCGCGGGGAGGTGCCGGAGCCCGGTGAACCAGCACACGAAGGCGAGGGCGGTGGCCACCACCGCGATCCCGGCGTAGGCGGCGACTCCGGCGGCATCCACGCGCGGCGGCGGCCCCTCCACGATCCCGGCCGCGACGATGAGCGCGATCCCGCCCGCGGTGAGCTGCCACGCGGTCGTGGCCAGCAGGGGAGTGTCGTCGCGCCACCGGGTGGTGAGGATCGCCCCGAGTGACGACGCGAGAACGGCGATGACGGATGCCGCGACCCCGGCCGGTGACACGGATCCCGTCCCGAGGCCGACGACCAGCAGGACACCGACGATCCCGAGGGCTGCGCCCGCTGCCCACCGCGCGGTCGGCCTCTGGGCGAGGAGCGGCCATGCGATCCCCGCGAGCGCGAGCGGGGCGAGGGCCATGATCGACGCGGCGATCGAGGAGGGCAGCAGCTGGGCGGCCAGGTAGACGAGCACGAAGAACGCGCCGAAGTTCAGCAGCCCCAGCGCGGGGGCCTTCCACCACCACGCGCCGCGCGGTCGCCGACGGGCCAGCGCCCACAGCAGGAGTCCGGCGGGCAGGGCGCGCAGCGCGGCGCCCCACAGCGGGGCGTCGGCCGGAAGCAGGTGCCGTGTCACGACGTAGGTCGCTCCCCACGCGATCGGGGCGACCGCGGTGACGGCGATGACACGCAATTTATCTTCCATGGAAGACAGTATAGTTTCCACGGAAGGTAATGTGGATGCCATGACCCACCCCGACCACGTCGATGACCTCGTCGCGCAGTGGGCGATCGAGCGTCCCGACGTCGACGCGTCGCCGATGCAGATCATCGGCCGCATGAGCCGGATCGTCGCCCACCTCGACGCCGAACTGCTCGCCGTCTTCCGCCGCTTCGGCCTCGGCGAGGGGGAGTTCGACATCCTCGCGGCCCTCCGCCGTCTCGGGGAGCCCTACGCCTGCGCGCCGGGCGAGCTCGCGCGCCACACGATGGTGACCACCGGCGCGGTGACGAAGCGGGTCGACCGGCTCGTGGCATCCGGTCTCGTGTCGAGGAGCGCGAGCGACGACGACGGCCGCGGGCGGGTGATCTCGCTCACACCGGAGGGGCGGCGGGTGATCGACGAGGCGCTGGTCGCGCACGTCGCGAACGAGGAGAGGCTGCTGTCGGCGCTGACTCCGGGCGATCGTCGCACGCTGGAGGGGCTCTTGCGCGCCTGGGGCCGTTCCCTCGGCGCATGAGAGGTCACGTTCTGTCGCCGCGGCTCGCGTCGCGCAACGGAAAGCGACCCCTCACCCGCCTTTGAGCGCCTTCGCGATGCGCTGAGGCGACACCGGCTCGGCGGTGCCGAGGCGCTGGGCGAAGAGGCTGACGCGCAGTTCCTCCAGCAACCACCGCGTCTGCACGAGGTTCGCGGGAGCGTCGGCGGGGAGCGGCACCGTGCCGCCGGCCTCGACGAAGCCCGCGGCGGCGCGCTCGTACTCGGTCATGCGCTGGCGGTCGCGGCCCGGGTTGTCGGACAGCGTCTTCACCCGCTCGAGCGCTCCGGCGAGGTAGCGAGGGTAGTGCTGCAGGCGCGGCAGGCCCGTGCGCGAGAGGAAGCCGGGGAACAGCAGGCCCTTCACCTGGCCCCTCACGTCGTTGAGGGCTCCGAGAAGGGTGATGGAGGCGGCATCCTTCATCGCCCTCTCGACCTCGCGCTGCGCCAGCAGGATCTTCGCGGCCAGCGACACCGTCTGGAACGTGCGGTCGACCGAGGCGGCCGAGAATGCGTCGCGCACCCGCTCGAAGTCGGCCCTGGTGCGCACGACACCGGTCGGGCTCTCGCGCCCGAGGATGTCGTCGGCCAGGGCCACGCGCGCATCCTCGATCAGCGCTTTCGCGTTCTGGTACGGGGATGCCGCGAGCGCAAGCTTCTCGTTCGCGGTGAGGTGGTCGAGAACGTAGCTGGCGGGGGAGGCGACGGCGAGCAGCATCAGGCGACGGATGCCGGCGCGGGTGTGCCTCTCGGCGTCCTCGGGCGTCGCCTCGACGCGCAGGGCCACGCTGTCGCCCTCGTCGACGAGCGCCGGGTACCCACGCACGACGCCGCCGGCGACGGGCGTGTCGACGACCTCGGTGAGCTCGTCGAGGTCCCAGGTCGTGAGCTTCGCGCGCGAGGCGAACGCGGGGGAGGCCTCGGCGACCTTCGCGGCTCGCTGCGCCGGGCGAGCGATCGTGGACTCGACGCTCGAGCGGGCCCTGTCCGCCAACCGTCGCTGCAGAGCCGCGAGGTCGCGATCGCTGCCGATCGCGCGGCCCCGGCCGTCGACCGCGCGGAAGGAGGGCAGCAGGTGCGCGGGCACCCGTTCGAGCTCGAAGTCGGCGGCGCTCACCCGCTGGTTCGCCACGCGCTGCACGAGGGCCGCGAGGGCGTCGACGAGTGTCGTCTTCGGCAGACCGTTCGCGTGCTCGGGGCCCTTCTCGGCGAGCTCGGCCGAGAATTTCTCGGCCCAGTCGGCCGCGGGCACGACGTTGCGGCGGATGGTCTTCGGCAGCGCGCGCAACAGGGCCGTGACCAGCTCGTCGCGCATGCCGGGCACCTGCCAGTCGAAGCCGTCGGGGCGCAGCTGCGCGAGCAGCGGCAGCGGGACGACCACCGTGACGCCGTCGTCAGGCGCTCCGGGCTCGAAGCGGTAGGCGAGGTTCAGCGTCTGGTCGCCCTGGCGCCACCGTGCGGGGAAGGCGCGGTCATCGCCCTGCGCGCGGTCGCCGGTGAGGTCGGACTCGCGCAGGTCGAGCAGGTGCGGCGTGCGGTTCGAGGCATCCTTCCACCACGTCTCGAACGAGCGCACGTCGGTGACGTCGGCCGGGATGCGGGCGTTGTAGAACGCGAACACCGCTTCGTCGCCGATGAGGATGTCGCGGCGGCGCTCGCGCTCCTCGATCTTCTCCAGCAGGCGGCGCTGCTCCTGGTTGCGGCGGAGGAACGCGGTGAGCCGCTTGTCGAGCACCGAGGGGTCCCACTCGCCTTCGACGAGCGCGTGCCGCACGAACATCTCCCGCGCGAGAGGGCGGTCGAAGCGCGCGAGCTGCACGCGTCGCCGCCCGACGAGCTCGACCCCGAAGAGCGTGACCTTCTCGTAGGCGGCGGCGGAGCCGGCATCCTTCGACCAGTGGGGCTCGCTCAGCGAGTGCTTGACGAGGTCGGGGGCGAGCTCTTCGGCCCACGCCGGGTCGACGGCGGCGACCGTGCGGGCGAACAGGCGCGAGGTCTCGACGAGCTCGGCCGCCATGACCGCCGAGGGCCGCTTCTTCTTCAGCCCCGACCCGGGGAAGATCGCGAACCGCGCGCCGCGCGCGCCGGTGTACTCGCCCTTGATCGGGCGGGCATCGCCCGGCGCCTTGCGGTCCTTGGTCTGCGCCATCGTGCGTTGATCCAGGATGCCGATGTGCGACAGGAGCCCGGACAGGATGGCTCGGTGGATCGCGTCGCCGGCGGCGTGGCCCTCGGGGGCGGTGGCGGCAGACCCTGGTCCCACTTCTGACGGTGCATGTCCCGAAAAGTGTCGCTGCGAGGGGTCCGAACCGGCCATATGTGGGACATGGTTTCTCGCGCCACGACCGGCCGCGCGGGCGTCGCCGCGCCCGCCGCCGCGCCCGCCGCCGCCGCGCCGGGCACCCGCGCCGTCGCCGCGCCCGCCGCGCTCGCCGGAGCCGCGCGCTCCGCCGTCGCCCGACCCGCGCTCGCCGCCGCCGAGGGACCGCAGCTGCCGGTGCACGTCCACCCACTCGCGCACGCGCACGTAGTTGAGGTGCTCGCTGCGGCACAGACGCCGGAACGCGCTCGAGCCGAGCTCGGCCTGCTTCTCCTGCAGGTACTCCCACAGGTTCAGCAGCGAGAGGAAATCGCTGGTCGGATCGGTGAACCGCGCGTGGAAGCGGTCGGCTTCCTCGCGGCGCTCCTCGGGACGCTCCCGCACGTCTTGGATCGACATGCCCGACACGATCGCGAGAACCTCGGCCTGCACGTCGTTCCGGCGGGCCTCGATGAGCATGCGCGCGAAGCGCGGGTCGATCGGCAGCCGGGCGATCTCGCGGCCGACCTCGGTGAGGCGGGGGCCGTCCTCGTCGCGTCGCCCGCGGCGCTGCCGCGACGGGTCGCCCTCGTCGCGCCCGCCCGGCTGGCGCGACGGGTCACCGTCCTCGCGCACATCGCGGTCGCGCGCGGCAGGGGCGCGCGACCCCGGCGCCGGCAGCTTCACCGCGCCGAGCTCGACGAGCAGGTCGAACGCCGCTTTCACACCGCGCGAGTCGGGCGGGGTGAGGAACGGGAAAGCCTGGATGTCGCCGAACCCGAGCGACAGCATCTGCAGGATCACGGATGCCAACGACGTGCGCAGGATCTCCGGTTCGGTGTATTCCGGTCGGCGCAGGAAGTCGTCCTCGGAGTACAGCCGGATCGCGATGCCCGGCGACGTGCGTCCCGCACGCCCCGAGCGTTGCTGCGCCGACGCCTGGGACACGGCCTCGATCGGCAGCCGCTGGATCTTCGAGCGGTTGCTGTACCGCGAGATGCGGGCGGTTCCGGTGTCGATGACGTACCGGATGCCGGGGACCGTGAGACTCGTCTCGGCGACGTTCGTGGCGAGGATGACGCGGCGGCGGACGCCCGCGACGCTCGAGCGCTCGAAGACGCGGTGCTGTTCCGCGGCGGACAGGCGGCCGTACAACGGCAGCACCTCGGTCGGCGCGGCATTCTTCGGATACGCCCCGCGGATGGCATCCGCCGCATCGCGGATCTCGGCCTCGCCGGGGAAGAAGACGAGCACGTCGCCCGCGGGCTCGCGGTCGAGCTCGCGGAGGGCCGCGACGACGGCCCCGACCTCGTCCACGTCGTCGTCAGTGCCGCCGGGCTTGCCGACAGCGCGTGCGGAACTCCGGACTTTCTGCGGCCCCGACCCCGCGCGGCCGCGGGATGACGGGACGGCCGGGTCGTCGGCATCCGCATCCTCAGGAGTTTCGCCCGCGCCGTCCGCGTCCTCCGCGCCGCCCGGCGGCCGGTACCGGATCTCCACCGGATACGTGCGGCCCGACACCTCGATCACCGGCGCCGGCACCGGCTCGCCGCCGGGCTCGGTGGGAGCCGCGGCGAAGTGGCGCGCGAAGCTCTCGGGGTCGATCGTCGCCGAGGTGACGATGACCTTGAGGTCGGGGCGTTTCGGCAGAATGCGGCGCAGGTAGCCGAGCAGGAAGTCGATGTTCAGGGAGCGCTCGTGCGCCTCATCGACGATGATCGTGTCGTAGCGGCGCAGGAGCCGGTCGCGGTGGATCTCGTTGAGCAGGATGCCGTCGGTCACCAGCGCCACGCGCGTGTCGGCGGACACCTTGTCGGTGAAGCGGACCTTGTACCCGACGGTCGAGCCGAGGGGGACCTGCATCTCCTCGGCGATGCGCTCGGCGATCGTGCGCGCGGCGATGCGGCGAGGCTGCGTGTGCGCGATCGAGGTGCGGCCGAGCTCGAGGCAGATCTTGGGCAGCTGCGTGGTCTTGCCCGAGCCGGTCGCACCGGCGACGATCACGACCTGGTGGTCGCGGATGGCGCGCGCGATCTCGTCCCGCGCGGCGCTGACGGGCAGCTCGGGCGGGTAGACGATGACGGGTTCGACAGACACAGCCTTTCAGCCTATCGCGGGCCGACGCCGCGAGCTCGATCCCCCGGCGTCGCGTTCTGGCCCGCCGAGGGCGCCCCCCTACCGAGAAACGCCGTTCCTTCCGAAACACGCCGTGCCGCGGCGTGTCTCGGGAGGAACGGCGTTTCTCGCGGAGGGGCTCAGGGCATCGACGCCTTCGCCGACAGGATGCGGGTCGCCGCGGCATCCACCTTCGCGGCGAAGGCGCTGTCGCTCTGCGCGCGCGAGCGGACCGCGTCGCGCATCTCGGGGTACACCGACGAATCCGCCGACACCAGGAGCAGGTCGATCCCCGCCTCGATGGCGAGGGTGGCGCGATCGGCCGGCGACCAGGCCTGCACCTGCTGCGCGGCGGAGAGGTCGTCCGTGGTCACGACGCCGTCGAAGCCGACCGTGTTCCGCAGAACCCCGACGACCGTGGGTGAGAAGGCCGCGGGCGCCGAGGGATCGATCTTGGCGTAGATCGCCGTCGACAGCATGACCACCGCCGGCCCCTCCGGCAGCACCGTCGAGTACACGCCCACGTCGGCGCCGTCGGCCGTGACGAAGTCGTCGGTCACCCCGGCGGTCGTGTCGGTGTTGTCGCCGACGTGCCCGAGGCCGGGGAAGTGCTTGAAGGTCGGGAGCACCCCACCGTCGCGCATTCCGGCGGCGAATGCCCCCGCCTTGGCGGCCACGGTCGCTCCGTCGTAGCCGTACTGGCGGTCGAGCTGGCCGATCGGCGGGTTGCTCTGCGCCGTCTCGGGGCTCGTGACGACGTCGGCCACGGGAGCGAGGTTCATGTTGACGCCGGCCTGGGCGAGTTGCCCGCCCCAGGTCGCCGCGTTGCCGCGGAGGGTCGCGTCGTCCTGCTGCCCCTGGTCGACGGCGGAGGGGATCTCATCGAACCCCGGGCCGCTCAGCACCTGCACCTCGCCGCCCTCCTGATCGGTGGACACCCAGAGCAGCGGCTGCCCCGTCGCCTGCGCCGAGGTGAACGTCGACACGAGTCCCGCGGTCGCCTGAGCCCCGGCATCCGATCGTCCGTGCAGGAAGATCCCGCCGATGTGGTCGTCGGTGACCGCCGCCAGGGTCGTCGGGTCGGCCCCGTCGACCGAGGTCCCCACCATGAACAGCTGTCCCACCCTGTCGTCGAGGCTCATCCCCGCCAGAGGATCCGGGGTGGGTGTCGGGGTGGGAGTCGGTGAGGGGGACGGGGATGCCGTCGGGCTCGGGGTCGGAGCGGGCTCGGGGACGCACCCGGTGAGCGTCAGGGCGGCGAGCACGAGCAGGGCGGAGGTCCGCGCGGCGGTCTTCACGCTTCGATGCTCTCGCACCGAGCGGCGGGAACGCGGACCCTTGCGCGCCGGCCTCAGCCGCGTCCCACCGAACAGGTCGCCTGATCGGCCTTGCTCCCGCTGACGTTCGACGGAAGATCCACGACCTCGGGGCCGGGGGTGGCATCCGTCGCTCCGGGCGTCGGGGACTCGGGGGTGGTGGGATCCGCCGTGGGAGCCGAGGGGTCCAGCGTCACGCCTTCGTTCGCCCCGAGTTCGCCGGTGAGCGCGATCGGCGCGTTCCGGGCGAGGGCGTCCCACAGCACGGCGGCCGCGTCGGTGTCGGGCACGACCTTGTTGTCGTCGTCCGGGTCGGTCAGCACGGGGTACTGCACGAAGGTGGTGTCGCTGAGCGGGACGTCCTTGAGCGTGTACGCCAGCTGCGCGATGCGCACGGGGTCGGCGAGGCTCTCGCTCGGCGTGACGTTGTTGGCGGCGGTGTTCGCGAGCCCCAGCAGTGTCCCGGGGTTGGTGAGCACCTCGTCGCTGCGCATCTTGTTCAACAGGCGCGACATGTACTGCTGCTGGTTGCCGATGCGGGCGAGGTCGCTGCCGTCGCCGATGCCCTTGCGCGTTCGCAGGAACGCGAGGGCGTCGTAGCCCTGTACGACCCGGGGGCCGGGCTCCCAGGTGATGCCGGCGTCGTAGTCGTCGATGCCGTCGCCGCCGATGCATACCTCGACGCCGCCCACGGCGTCGGTGATGTTCACGACGTTGCCGAAACTGACCTTCGCGGCGAACGGGATCTGCTGACCCGTGAGGTTCGAGACGGTGCTGGCGACGCACGCGAGACCGCCGGCTTCGTACGCCGTGTTGATGGACGCCTTCCACGACCCGGACGACACGGAACCGTCCTCGTTCGTGCACTCGGGGATCTCGAGCTGCAGGTCGCGCGGGAACGACACCACGGTCGCGCGGCGGGGCGCGTCCGACACGTGCACGAGAAGGTTGACGTCGTTGCGGTCGCCCTCGGCGCCCGGGTCGCTGCAGCGCTCGCCGAAGGCCTCCTTCACCTGGTCGTCGCATTCGTCGGTCCCCACGATGAGCACGTCGAACGCGCCCGCGTACTCGCTCAGCGACGGGGCCTGAGACGGAGCATCGGGGAGCGGCACCGCGGCCTCCTTCAACCGCTGCGAGAGCGACCAGGCGTAGAAGCCGCCGACGGCGACCGCGGCCACGACGGCCACCGTGAGACTGATCGCGAGGACCTTCAGTCCTCGGCGCCAGCCCGAGACGGGGCGGCGGCGAGCGTGGGCGGCGGGAGGTTCGGGGGACACGGCGTCAGTAAACCACGCCTGACGGCGAGAACCCCGAACGCGCGCAACGGGGCGGCCGTCGGCATCCGGCCGCCCCGTGCGGTGTGCTCCTTACTGTCCGCCCTCGGTGAGCGTCACGTCGATGGGCGTGTACGTGCCGTCGACGGTGACGCCTTCGTCCTTCAGCTCCGCGAGTGCCTTCTCGATGTATTCGTTCGAGTGCGCCGACTCGGCAGGTTCGGTGGTGATGAGGTTGAGGCCGTCCTGGTTCACGGCCTTCAGCGCACCCTGGACCGTCTTGTCCCACGCCGCGGAGTCGATCGTGCCGAAGTCGCCGCCGGTCCAGATCAGTTTGTTGACCTCGTTCATCTGCCACAACTGGTGCACCGGGCCGACGGGGAAGGCGTTGACGCCGGGAGCGGTCGCGGCCTTGTAGGTGATGTCCGCGGCCTCGGTGGGGTTGTCGCGCGCGAAGACCCACCCCTTCGTGACGGCCTTGAGGAATCGCGTGGCGGCGTCGGCGTACGCGGGGTCGTCGGACAGCCGTTTCGTGTCGGCCCAGATGGCGTCCTGCAGCATGGCGCCGGCGGTGTCCTCGTACGAGATGACGTTGATGTCGTCCATCGTGTAGAGCTTCCCGGTGGCCGGGTTCTTCGTCTCGAGCAGCTGGGCGAGCTCGTTGTAGGTCATCGCTTGCGCGGCATCCACGTCCTTGTCGAGGAGGGCGTTCATCGAGAAGTCCTGCGTGGTGATCTTCACGGTCGAGGCGTCGAGACCCTTGTCGGCCATCGCCGCGAAGATCTCCCACTCGTTGCCGAAGCCCCACGAGCCGATCCGCTTGCCCTCGAAGTCGTCGACGCTCGTGATGTTCGAGTCCTTCCACGACACCTGGGTCGTGCCGGACTTCTGGAACACCTGGGCGATGTCGGTCAGCTCGACGCCCTGGTTCTCGAGCGTGCCGAGCACCTTGGGTACCCAGGCGACGGCGAAGTCGACGTCGCCGGCGACGAGCGCGTCCTGCGGGACGATGTCACCGCCCGAGGGGAGCACCTGGACGTCGTCGAACCCCTCCTCCTGGAAGTAGCCCTTGTCGAGAGCGACGTAGTAGCCGGCGAACTGCGCCTGCGGCAACCACTGCAGCTGCAGCTTCACCGAGGTGAGCGGGGTGAAGTCGGCGTCGGATGCCGCGGGTGCGGAGCTGCCGCCGGAGCAGGCGGAGAGCGCGAGGGCGGCGACGCTGACGCCGGCGATCGCGCCGAGCGTGCGTCGGGTGCTGTGTCTCATGGAAGGTCCTTCCGGTTCGGGTGGAGCATGTGTCGGGTGGTGCAGGCTCTTTCGTCGGAGGGCGGATGCCGTTCAGCTCGGCGGACGGCCCGCGCCGAGGCGCCGCGTGACGAGGCGTTCGAGGAGCGACGTGACGAGGAAGAAGACGAGGCCGATCACGACGCCCCCGCCCACGAACGCCCACGCGAGAGAGGCGCGTCCGGATTTGGCGTAGGTGGCGATCGCGGTGCCGATGCCGTCGGCCGGTCCGCCGAAGTACTCGGCGACGAGGGCGGAGATGACGGCGAGGGATGCCGCGACCCGCACGCCCGTGACGAGATAGGGCAGGGCCGTGGGGAGCGTGAGGCGCAGGAACGTCTGGTTCCCGGTCGCGGCGGTGGCCCGGAAGAAGTCGCGTTGCACGGGACGGGTCTGGCGGAGGCCGCGGAGCGTGTTGACGAACACCGGAACGAAGGCGGCGATGCCGGCGACCGCCTGGCGTCCGAACTGGCTCGATGCACCGAACATCGTGTTGAAGATCGGGGTGAGCGCGACGATGGGCACGACGGCGAGCGCGGCGACCAGGGGAGCCGTCATTCCGTCGACGGGGCGCCAGGTGGCGGCGAGGGCGGCGAGGAGGATCGCGAGAAGGCTGCCGGCGACGAGACCGACGAGCGCGTTGGTTCCCGTGATTCCCGCCGCCTCGGCGATGAGGCCGAAGCGCTCGACGAACTCGGTCGCCACCGCGAACGGGTCCGGGAGCATGCGCGGGGCGCTGCCCGAGGCGACGAACGCGTACCAGGCGGCGAGCCCCGCGACACCGACGACGACCGGCGCGAGCAGCCGCACCCACCCGGGGAGCCGGACGGCCGTCATCGCTCGTTCGCCCGGTGGAGCGGCGAGCCGTGGAGCGCTTCGCGCACCGCGGTGACGCGGGAGAAGTACTCGGGCGACTCGCGGAGGAGATCGTCGCGGGCGCGACCCGGGCGCGTGTCGATGACGTCCGTGATGCGGCCGGGGCGCGGACTCATCACGACGACGCGGTCGGAGAGGAACACCGCCTCGGGGATCGAGTGGGTGACGAAGACGACCGTCGCCCCGGTCTCGGCGGCGATGCGGGCGAGCTCGAACTGCAGGCGCTCGCGGGTCATCTCGTCGAGCGCGCCGAACGGCTCGTCCATCAGCAGCAGCTTCGGTGAGGCGGCGAGGGCGCGGGCGATGGCGACGCGCTGCTGCATGCCGCCGGAGAGCTGGTCGGGGTAGCGCCCGACGAAGTCGGTGAGACCCACGAGCTCGGCGAGTTCGGCGACGCGGGCGTCGCGGCGGGCACGCGTCCAGCGGTGCAGCTCGAGGGGGAGGGCGATGTTCGCCGCGACCGTGCGCCAGGGCAGCAGCCCCGCCTGCTGGAACGCGATGCCGTAGTCCTGGTCGAGTCGCGCCTGCCGTGCGGTCTTCCCGGCGAGGGCGAGCTCTCCGCTGGTGGCCGTGTCGAGGTCGGCGATGAGCCGGAGCAGCGTCGACTTGCCGCAGCCCGAAGGGCCGATGAGCGAGACGAACTCCCCGGCGGCGATGTCGAGGTCGACGTCGGTCAGGGCGACGACCTCGCCGCCGGCGCTGGGGAACACCTTGCCGAGCCCGCGGGCGCGGACGGCGGTGAGAGCGGTGTCGGTGGTCATGCGGTGTCCTCCCCGCGACGGAAACGATGAAGGGCGACGCCGACCAGGGCGACGCCACCGGCGGCGACGAGTCCCATCACGACGGTGCCGAAGGTCGGCGCCCAGGGGGCGGCGGGGTCGGACGACGCCTGTCCTGCGAGCTGGATGAGCATGCGGCCGATCCCGCCGCGCAGCCCGATCGACACCTCGGCGACGACGGCTCCGACGACAGCGGATGCCGCGGCCAGACGCAGTGCGGGGAGCAGATGCGGCACGGCGGCGGGCAGGCGCAGGTGCACGAGCGTTTGCCACCATCCGGCCGAGCTGGATCGCATGAGGTCGAGGTGAAGGGCGTCCGGGGCGTCGAGGCCGCGCAGCATGCCGACCGCGACGGGGAAGAACGCGAGGTACGACGCGATGAGCGCGACCGAGAACCACTGCGGCCACGGGAACCCCGAGCGGTCGATCTGCGTCCCGAGCGCGTTGACGACGGGGGCGAATGCGATCAGCGGCACGATCTGGCTGACGACGATCCAGGGGAGCAGGCCGGCCTCGACCAGACGCCAACGCTGCATCGCGATGCCCAGCAGAGAGCCGACGACGACGCCGATCAGCCATCCGAGGGCGGCGAGCCCGAGCGTCGTTCCGGCGGCCTGCGCCACCGAGAGGATCAGGGGTGGGGTGTCACCACCGCTGGTCGGGGCGGACATCCGCGCGATCATGTCCCACACGTGCGGCATGGCCCGGTCGTGGGTGCGGGGGAGCAGGATGACACCCGACCCCGCCGATCCGTCCCCGCCCACGGTCACGCCGTCCGCCGGTCCGAGGAACTTGTACAGCTCCCAGAGCACGATGACCGCAGCCACCCCCGCGACGCCCCAGCCGATGCGGGCGGTCGCGGCGCGTCCCCTCCGCGAGGGGGCTCTGCCGACGACCTCGGTCGCGCCGGGAGTCAGGACCTGATCGGTCACGGCGTGCTCACCGCTTCGCCGTGAGGTGCTCGGACAGCGCGGGGATCACGGTCTCGCCGTAGACCCGCATCGTCTCCTCCTTGTTGTCGTGCTGGAGGTACCCGGCGAACTGCGTGACCCCCAGGGCGCGCAGTTTCTCGAGCTTGGCGATGTGCTCCTCCGCCGTGCCGAGGAGGCAGAAGCGCTCCACGATCTCGTCGGGCACGAAGTCGACGTGGTCGTTGTCGCTCTTGCCGTGCGAGTTGTAGTCGTACCCGGTGCGCCCCGCGATGTAGTCGGTGAGAGCCGCCGGGACCTTCTCGGCGGTCCCTGAGCCTGTCGATGGGGTCCCTGAGCCTGTCGAAGGGCCGTACTTCGCCACGATGTCGGCCACGTGGTTGCCCACCATCCCGCCGAACCACCGGCACTGCTCACGCATGTGCGCGCGCGAGTCCGGGGTGTCCTCCCCGATGTACATCGGGGCGGCGACGCAGAACGCGATCTCGTCGGGGTCGCGCCCGACGTTCTCGGCGGCTTGACGGACCGTTTTGATCATCCACTCGGCGATGTCGAGGTCGGCCAGCTGCAGGATGAAGCCGTCCCCGACCTCGCCCGTGAGCTTGAGCGCGAGGGGGCCGTAGGCGGCGACCCACACGTCGAGCTTCGAGCCGTGGCTCCACGGGAACTGCAGGGTCGCGCCGTTGTACTCGACCGCGCGAGAGTTCCCCAGCTCGCGGATGACGTGGATCGACTCGCGCAGCGCCTTCAGGGTCGTGGGGCGCCCGTTCGTCACGCGCACCGCCGAGTCGCCGCGGCCGATCCCGCAGATCGTGCGGTTGCCGTACATCTCGTTGAGGGTGGCGAACGTGGATGCCGTGACCGTCCAGTCGCGGGTCGCCGGGTTCGTCACGAACGGGCCGACGGTGACCCGGCGCGTGGCCGCGAGGATCGCCGAGTGCACGACGTAGGGCTCCTCCCACAGCAGGTGCGAGTCGAAGGTCCAGACGTGGCTGAAGCCGTGCGCCTCGGCCAGCTGCGAGAGCTGGATCGTGCGGGCGGCGGGCGGGTTGGTCTGCAGGACGACGCCGAAATCCATGGCTGTTCCTCTCACACCAGGTACTGGCTGAGGCCGCGGGCGATGTACTGGCCGTGGCCCTTGGACCCGACGTAGCCGGAGCCGTCCACCACCACCCGGCCGCGCGACAGCACGGTGTCGACGCGCCCGTCGATCTCGTAGCCCTGCCAGGCGGAGTAATCCATGTTCATGTGGTGCGAGCGCCCCTCGCCGATGCCGATGGAGGTGTGCCCGTTCGGGTCGTACACGACGACGTCGCCGTCGGCACCCGGCTGGATCACGCCCTTCTTCCCGTACATCCCGAACATGCGTGCGGGTGTCGTGCTGGTGAGCTCGACCCAGCGCGGCAGGGTGATCTGCCCGGTGACGACGCCCTGGTACATGAGGTCCATGCGGTGCTCGACCGAGCCGATGCCGTTCGGGATCCGGGAGAAGTCCCCGATGCCCATGTCCTTCTGGCCCTTCATGCAGAAGGGGCAGTGGTCGGTGGACACCATCTGGATGTCGTTCGTCCGCAGGGACTGCCACATGTGATGCTGATGGCCCTCGTGCTTCGAGCGCAGCGGAGTGGAGCACACCCACTTGGCGCCTTCGAAGTCGCCCCACTCCTCGCTCGATGCGCCGAGCTGGTCCTCGAGCGAGAGGTAGAGGTACTGCGGGCACGTCTCGCCGAAGACGTTCATGCCCCGATCGCGGGCCTCGGCGATCTGCTCGACCGCCTGCTTCGCGCTGACGTGGACGACGTAGAGGGGCGCGCCGGTGATGTCGGCGATCATGATCGCGCGGTGGGTGGCCTCCTCCTCCGCCTGCCACGGGCGGGTGGTGCCGTGGAAGTACGGGCTCGTCTCGCCGCGCGCGAGGGCCTGCTGCACGAGGACGTCGATGATCGCGCCGTTCTCGGCGTGCATCATCATCATCGCGCCGGTGTCGGCGCCCTTCTGGAACGCACGGAGGATCTGCCCGTCGTCCGAGAGGAAGACGCCCTTGTACGCCATGAACAGTTTGAAGCTCGTCACGCCCTCGGCGATGAGCTCGTCCATCGCGGTCAGGGAGCTGTCCTGCACGTCCGAGAGGATCTGGTGGAAGCCGTAGTCGATCGCGCACTCGCCCGCCGCCTTCTCCTGCCACGCGTGGTACCGGTCGAGGATGTTCTCCTCGGGGTACTGGACGACGAAGTCGACGATGCTCGTCGTCCCCCCGATCGCTGCGGCGCGCGTGCCGGTTTCGAAGGTGTCGGATGCCTCGGTCCCCCCGAACGGCATCTGCATGTGCGTGTGCGCGTCGATGCCCCCGGGAATGACGTACTTGCCCGTGGCATCCACGACGGTGTCGACGGATGCCGCGAGGTCGTGCCCGAGCAGGGTGGAGCCGGGCTGCAGCACGGCGACGATCGTCTCGCCGTCGATGAGCACGTCGGCTGCTCCCGTGCCGGTCGCGTTGACGACGGTTCCGCCGGAGATGAGGGTGGTGCCCATGCTCACGCCTCCACGATCTCGCCGTAGGTGTCCGGCCGGCGGTCGCGGTAGAACTGCCAGTCGTCGCGCATCTGCTGCACGAGGTCCATGTCGAGATCGCGGATGAGCACCTCCTCGTGCTCCGACGATCCGATCGCGCCGACGTGGTTGCCGCGCGGGTCGATCACCTGGCTGCTGCCGTAGAACGACACGGCTTCGTCTCCGTATTCGTTGTCCTCGCGGCCCACGCGGTTGGGCTGCAGCACGAAGTACCCGTTCGCCACGGCGGCGCAGGGGCCTTCGACCTCCCACAGACGGTTCGAGAGGCCGGGCTTGGTCGCGTTCGGGTTGAACACCATGTGCGCCCCGTTCAGGCCCAGCTCGCGCCAGCCCTCGGGGAAGTGGCGGTCGTAGCAGATGTACATGCCGACCTTGCCGACCGCGGTGTCGAAGACGGGGTAGCCGAGGTTGCCCGGGCGGAAGTAGAACTTCTCCCAGAACTTCTCGAGGTGCGGGATGTGGTTCTTGCGGTAGCTGCCGAGGACCGTGCCGTCGGCGTCGACGAGCACCGAGGTGTTGTAATACACGCCGGTCTGCGCCTCTTCGTAGATCGGCAGGACCGACACGAGCCCGAGCTCCTTCGCGAGGGCGGCGAAGCGCTGCACGATCGGACCGTCGACCGGCTCGGCGTAGCGGTAGTACTTCTGGTCCTGCGTGATCCCGAAGTAGGGACCGTAGAACAGCTCCTGGAAGCACACGACCTGCGCCCCCGCCGCGGCGGCATCCCGCGCGAACTGCTCGTGCTTGTCGAGCATCGATTCCTTGTCACCGGTCCACGTGGTCTGCGTGATGGCCGCTCGCACCGTCGTCATCGGGGTCTCCTCGCTCTCGACCGTCCGTCTGTCCGGTCGTGTCGTGTTCTGTTACTGTCGCGCCTGAACATTTCCCGACGATTTCCACGAGTGACACCCCCGTTAATTGGAGGCCCCATGCTGGCGCCCGACACCCTCGTCGAACGCACCGCCGCGGGACTCGCCGCTGAGATCGCGCGTTTGGTGAGCGAGGGTACGCTCCCGCCGGGCGACCGGCTACCGACCGTTCGTCAGGTCGCGGCCGCGCTCGAGGTGTCGACCGGGACGGTCGCCACCGCGTGGCGCGCGCTCGCCGATGCCGGCGTCGTCACGTCCCGCGGGCGCGCGGGAACGTTCGTCCGCACCGAGAGGCGCGAGTGGTTGAGTCCGCGCGTGAGGGGACTTTCGGCTCCCGCCGTGGGGACGGGGGTCGCCGTGCCGCCCGGACTCGGCGACGGTCGCGGGGGTGCGGCATCCGTCGCTCTCGACCTCTCCCTCGGCACGCCTGATCCGGCGATGCTGCCCTCTCTCGAGCGCGCTCTCGCGCTCGCGCGGCCCCGCGCCGACACAGGTCGGTACCACGACCTGCCGGTGCTGCCCGAGCTGCACGACCTGCTGCGCGAGCAGTGGCCGGTGCGCGGCGTCGAGGCGATCACCGTGGTGGACGGGGCGTTCGACGGGATCTCGCGCACGGTCGAGCAGGTCGTCCGCTTCGGCGATCGGGTGGCCGTCGAGTCTCCCGGATTCCCCTACATCTTCGACCTCGTCGAGGCGGCGGGCGGGGTGCCCCTGCCCCTGCAGAGCGACCGTGACGGCATCCTTCCCGGGTCCCTCGCCCGCGCGCTCGCCCAGCGTCCATCCACGCTCGTGCTGCAGCCGCGCGCCCAGAACCCGACCGGGGCGTCGATGTCGATCGATCGCGCGCGCCGCCTCGCCGACGTCCTGCTCACGGTGCCCGGGGGCACGCGGGTCACGGTCATCGAGGACGACCACTCGGCGCTGATCGCCTCGGCGCCGCCGGTCACGCTCGCACTCTGGATCCCGGGACAGGTGGTGCATGTGCGCGGCTTCTCGAAGTCGCACGGGCCCGACCTGCGGATCGCCGCGCTCGGCGGTCCGTCCGAGATCGTCGAACGCATCATCCGCCGTCGCATGCTGGGCCCGGGGTGGACGTCCCGACTCCTCCAGGCGATCCTGCTCGAGCTCCTGACCGACCCCCGCTCGATCGCCCCCGTACGCACCGCGCGGCTGATCTACCGCGATCGGCTCGACCGGCTCGCCGCCGGGCTGCGGCGCCTCGGGGTCGAGGTCGGGGAGCCCGACGGCATCAACCTGTGGATGCCGGTGCGCGACGAACGCGCGGCCCTCGTGCATCTCGCGGCCGAGGGGATCGCGGTGGCCGCGGGCACTCCGTTCGTCGTGGATGCGCCGGGCACGGGGGCGGCAGGCTTCGCGGAAGCCGGTGATCCGGACGCGCCCTCCGCCGCCGCCGACTCCCCGGACGCGGGCGGCTGGGTCCGCGTCACCGGCGGAGCGGTCACCGAGAACGTGCGGCTGGTCGCGGAAGCGCTCGCGCGGGCCGCCGACGCCGCCCCTCCGTCGTGGTGACCGTCTCGTCAACCCCGAGCCCGCTTTCGAATCGATTCGCCTACGCTCGAAGACATGACCGTTCCTTCAGTTCAGCTCAACGACGGAAACTCCATCCCCCAGCTCGGCTACGGGGTGTTCCTCGTGCCCGCCGATGACGCCGAGCGCGCCGTGTCCGAGGCCCTCGAGGTCGGCTACCGCCACATCGACACCGCCGCCATCTACAAGAACGAAGAGGGTGTCGGCCGCGCGATCGCCGCCAGCGGCATCCCGCGCGACGAGCTCTTCGTCACGACCAAGCTCTGGAACGACCGCCACGAGGGCGACGAGCCGCTCGCCGCGATCGACGAGAGCCTGCAGAAGCTCCAGCTCGACGCCGTCGACCTCTACCTCATCCACTGGCCCACGCCGAAGAACGACAACTACGTCCACGCGTGGCAGAAGATGATCGAGATCCGCGAGTCCGGCAAGGCCCGCTCGATCGGCGTCTCGAACTTCCTCGTCCCGCACCTCGACCGCATCGTCGCCGAGACCGGCGTGACCCCCGTCGTGGACCAGATCGAGCTGCACCCCGCCCTCAGCCAGCGCGAGATCGCGGCCTGGGGCCAGGAGCACGACATGCACATCGAGTCGTGGGGTCCGCTCGGCCAGGGCAAGTACGACCTGTTCGAGATCCCCGCGGTGAAGGATGCCGCCGAGGCCCACGGCAAGAGCCCCGCTCAGGCGGTGCTGCGCTGGCACATCCAGCACGGCTTCATCGTGTTCCCGAAGTCGGTGCGCCGCGAGCGCCTCGAGGAGAACTTCGACCTGTTCGACTTCGAGCTGACCGCCGACGAGATGGCCGCGATCGACGCCGTCGACCCGGGCGACGGCTCGGGTCGCGTGGGCACGCACCCCGACGACCTCAACTGACGCCGGGCGAGATGTGAACCGCCTCGCGAACGCCTCGAGCCCCTACCTGCGGCTCCACGCCGACAACCCCGTCGCGTGGTTCCCCTGGGGGCCCGAGGCGTTCGCGCTCGCGGCCGAGAGAGACGTCCCCGTGATGATCTCGATCGGCTACAGCACCTGCCACTGGTGCCACGTCATGGCGCGCGAGTCGTTCCAGGATGCCGAGACCGCCGCTGCGCTGAACGACGGCTTCGTGTCGATCAAGGTCGACCGCGAGGAGCATCCCTATGTGGATGCCACCTATCTCGACGCGGCCTCCGCCTTCACACCGCACCTCGGGTGGCCGCTGACGGTCTTCGCGAGCCCCGCGGGCCGCGTCTTCTACGCCGGCACGTACTTCCCGCCCGTACCCCGCCCGCCGCAGCCCTCGTTCCGCCAGGTGCTCGCCGCGGTCCGTGAGGCGTGGACCGAGCGACGCGACCAGGTGGATGCCACCGGCTCCGCGCTCCGCGAGGCCCTCGCCGCGGCGGCTGTCGCCCCTGCCGATGCCCCGCCGTCCCTGGACCGGCTCGCCGCCGCCGCGCGGGCCGTCGCCGCGCGCGAGGACCGCGAGTACTTCGGGTTCGCCGCGGGCCCCGCGTTCGAGACCCCGAAGTTCCCGAACACCCCGGTGCTCCGGTTCCTGCAGCACCCCGCGCTGGCGTCGGAGGTTCCGGATGCCGCGGGCGTGGCATCCCGTGCCCTGTCCGCGATGGCCGGCTCCGAGTTGCACGACACCGTCGAGGGCGGATTCTTCCGCTACGCCACGCGCCGCGACTGGAGCGTGCCGCACTACGAGCGCATGCTCACCGACAACGCCGGTCTCGTCGAGGTCGCTCTCGCCGCCGGTGAGGAGGCCACCGCGACCGACGCGGCCCGCTTCCTCGTGGACGTGCTGCAACTGCCGTCGGGAGGGATCGCCGCGGCGCAGGACTCGGAGTCGATCATCGACGGCGTCCGCAACGAAGGCGGGTACTACCGCGTTGCCGACCGTTCGGGGCTGCAGCCGCCGGCCCTCGACGCGAAGGTCGTCACCGGGTGGAACGGCCACGCGATCGCCGCCCTCGCCGCCGCCGGGGCCCGCACCGACCCGCGCTTTCTCGAGGCTGCCCGATGGGCGGCCGACGCCGTGCTCGAGAGCAACGTCGCCGACGACGGGACGTTGCGCCGCGCGTCGCTCGACGAGATCCGTTCCACAGCCCCCGCGACGCTCGAGGACTACGGCGGACTCGCCCGCGGCCTCCTCGCCCTCGCGACGGCGACCGGTGAGGTGGCGTACGCCGTGCGGGCGCGGGCCTTGGTCGACCTGTGCCTCGGGCCGGATGGCATCCATCCGCCCGGCGGCGGCGATCCCGTGCTGGTCGCTCAGGGAATGCAATCGCACGGCGTGCCGAGTGACGGCGCGTCGCCCTCGGGGCCGTCGGTGTTCGCCGCGGCCGCGCTCGACCTGTGGCGCCTCGGCGCGGGGGAGAGGTACCGCACCGCCGCAGAGACTCTCGTGCGGGCTGCGGCGGAGGCGGCGCTGGCGGCGCCCCTCGCGCACGGCGCGATTCTCGAGGTCGCTCTGGGATTGGCATCCGCCCCGCGCCAGGTGGTCGTGGTCGGAGAATCGGATGCCGCGATCGCCGACGCCGCGCGCCGGGTCGCCGCCGACGTGGTCGCGGTGGTGTCACCCGCCCAGGCGCAGGCGTTCGCCGACGAGGGCTTCGAGCTGTTCGCGGGCAAGGAGGCCTTGGGTGGCGAGGCGACGGCCTACGACTGCCGGGCCTTCGCGTGTGCCTTGCCGACGACGGATGCCGCGCGCCTGGTGTGAGGCACGCGGCGGCGCGGCCCCGCGGCTCATGCGCGGGCCTCGGGGCGGGGCGCGTCGCGTCGTCGCTGTCCGGGTGTCGCCGCCTCGGCTCCGGCGTGGCAGACCTCGCAGTTTCGCGCGTACCTCGCAGATTTCGCGGTGATCCTTCCGAGATTCCGCCGGATGTGCGAGATTCCCGGCGCCGCACCCCCGGGGAACGCGCCCATCACTCCAGCAGATGCCGCAGATACCTTCCCGGCGCCTCCAGAAACCCCCGGTGCAGCCGCACCAGATCCAGATCCTCCCACGCGCTCTCGCGGATGCCCCACTCGCCGAGCTCGAGGATCGTCGCGCCGGGGAGCGCCGCCAGCACGGGGGAGTGAGTCGCGCAGATCACCTGGGTGCCGCGCGAGCGCATGCGATCGAGGGATGCCAGCCAGCGCAGCGTGGATGAGAACGACAGGGCCGCCTCAGGCTCGTCGAGGCACGCCAGGCCCGCGACGTAGCGCTCGTGGTCGAGCACCTCGTCGAGCAGGCTGTTGAAGGACTCACCGTGGCTCATCTCGTGCAGGCTGGGCGCCGGGCCGCCGAGATCGTCGCGCCACGAGTAGTAGCTGTGCATCGTCTCGGCCCGCAGGAAGAAGCCCCACCGCGGCGCGCGGGGACTCCGCTCGATGCGCAGCCATTCTCCGAGCGGGCTCTCGGTGCGCCGTGTCTCGCCGCCGCCGTTCGTCGACCCGCCCTCGGCGGGCAATCCTGCGGCCTCGGCGATGCCCTCGATGAGCGTGGACTTGCCCGAACCGTTCTCCCCGACGAGGAACGTCACCCCGGGGCCGAACTCCCAGCCGTCGTCGGCCGCGACCTCGAGGAACTGCGCCACAGCGGGGACCGTCGCCGGCCACGCGGCGCGGTCGACCGGCGCATCGCGGAAGACCTTGACCCGCTGCACCGGCCGCGGATCGTGCAGCCACTCGTCGCCGTGGGGCACGTCGTCAGATCCAGGTCGTCAGCCAGTTGTGCAGGCGCCAGAACTCGTACGGCACCGGCAGCCCGGCCCACACCGGATACCAGAAGGCCGACAGCAGCACGCACACGACGAGGAACACCGCCACGATGCCCTGCCCGCTCGCGCGGGACATCCCGCGGATTCCGCGCGACACGTCGCGCAGCGCGAACGCCAGCGCGAGGACGAGGAACGGCAGCATCGCGACCGTGTAGAACTGGAAGATCGTGCGTTCGGGGTACAGCAGCCACGGCACGTAGGTCGCGGCGAGGCCCGTCAGCACGATCGCGTAGCGCCAGTCCCGGACGAGCACGAAGCGCACGAGGAGATACACGGATGCCGCGATCCCGGCCCACCAGATGAGCGGGTTCGCGATGCTCGAGATCGCTTCGGTGCAGCCGCTCGGCAGACCGCACCCGTTGATGCCGAAGTCGTCCTGATGCCAGTACATCGACGTCGGGCGGACGAGGAACGGCCACTGCCACGCGGGGCTCGCGTAGGCGTGCGGCGTCACCAAGCCGACGTGGAACCGGTACATCGCCTCGTGGTACGCCCACAGGCTCTGCAGGGGCGCGGGCACCCACGACCAGAACCCGGGCGATGCCACGGGAGTGGAGCGCATGTACCCGCCGTCGGTGAACAGCCACCCCGACCAGCTCGCCAGGTAGACGACGGCGGCGACCGGCACGAGCAGTACGAACGAGACGAGGCCCTGGCGCACGGCATCCATCGGCCACTGACCGATGTCGGCGCGTCGACGGGCGAGGGCGTCGGTGACAACGGCGTAGATGCCGACGGCGGCGAGCACGTACAGACCCGACCACTTCACGGCGGTGGCGGCTCCCGCGGCGGCCCCGGCGGCGATCAGCCACGGGCGGTTCCATAGGATCGGGCCCCACATCGGGGCCTCCCCCTCGCGGGCGACCCACAGCGCCGCCCACCGCTCGCCCGTGCGCTGATGGTCGAGGGCGACGAACCAGAACGTCAGGACGATGAAGAAGGTGAGGAAGATGTCGAGCAGCGCGATGCGGCTCAGGACGATCCCGAGGCCGTCGATCGCGAAGAGACCGGATGCCACGGTCGCCAGCGGTATCGACCGGGTGAGCGTGCGCGCGACGAGGTAGATCAGCAGAACGGTCGCGGTACCGAAGACGGCGGCGGCGATGCGCCACCCGGTTGCGGAATCCGCCCCGAAGACGGCCATACCGGCGCCGATGAGGATGCGTCCGAGAGGGGGGTGCACGACGTAGCTGCCGATGCCGGTGAAGATGTCGGTGTCGCCCGCGGCGAAGCTCGCGTCGGCACCTTCGGGCCAGGTCGAGGGGTAGCCGAGGACCCACTGGCTCCACGCGTCCTTGACGTAGTACGTCTCGTCGAACACCAGCTGGTGCGGGTTGCCGATGTCGATCAAGCGGAGCACCGCCGCGACGAGCGTGACGAGGGCGGGCGCCAGCCACCGCCACAGCCGGAGACCCCGGGGGTCGGCGAGCAGCGCGTCACGCCACCGGTCGAGGCGTGTGCGCTCGACCGGGGGGAGCAGAGGGGACAGGTCGGTGCTCACGCGCCCCAGCCTAAGGTGGAACGGTGATCATCCTCGCGGCGACCCCGATCGGCAACCTGGGTGACGCCTCGCGCCGCCTCATCGAGGCGCTCGAGAACGCCACCGTCGTCGCCGCGGAGGACACGCGAACGACGCAGCGACTTCTCGCGGGCCTCGGCGTCGAGAACCGCCCGCGGCTGATCGCTCTGCACGACCACAACGAGAAGGAGCGGGCCGCCGAGCTCGTCGAGCTCGCGCGCGAGGACGACCTCCTCGTGCTCAGCGACGCCGGGATGCCCACCGTCAGCGACCCCGGTTTCGGGCTCGTCGCCGCGGCCGCCGCGGCCGGGGTGACGGTCACCGCTCTTCCCGGGCCCAGTGCCGTGGTCACCGCTCTCGCCGTCGCGGGGCTCCCCACTGACCGCTTCGCGTTCGAGGGCTTCCCGCGCCGCAAGCCGGGAGAGCGTCGCCGCGCCTTCGCGCAGCTCGCGTCGGAGGAGCGCACGCTGGTGTTCTTCGAATCGCCGTCGCGGTTGGCATCCACCCTGGACGACCTCGCCGCAACCTTCGGCGCCGATCGTCCCGCCGCCGTCTGCCGCGAACTGACGAAGCTCTATGAAGAGGTCAAGCGCGGCACGCTCGCCGAGCTCGCGGCGTGGGCCGCCGAGGGCGTGCGCGGCGAGATCGCGATCGTCGTCGGCGGCGCCAGGGCGCGCGAGGTGGCGTTCCCGGATGCCGTGACCCAGGTGCTCGAACTCGTCCGCGGCGGCACGCGGCTCAAAGAGGCGGCGGCCGAGGTTGCGTCGCTGACCGGTCACTCGTCGCGCGAGCTCTATCAGGCCGGTCTCGCCGTCAAGCGCTGAGCGCGCGCCGCGGGCCGGCAGGCTGCGAGGGCGCCAGGCGGCGATGCCGCGAGGGCGCGGGACGGACCGGACGGTCCGCCCCGCGCGGGGTCTCACCGGCGGCGGTGACGCAGGATGAGGCCGGCTCCGGCGGCGAGGGCGAGCAGGCCCGCCGCGGCGAGTCCGAACGGCACGCTCGTGCCCGTCGCCGCCAGGCCGCCGGGCGCGGTCTGCGTCGGCGAAGGGGTGGCAGACGGCGTGGGAGCACCGGGGGTCGGGGCGGGCGCGGTCGGTGTCGGCTCGCTCGGCGTCGGTCCCGGCGTGGGTTCTCCGGGTGCCGGCTCCTCGGGAGCCGGTGCCGCATCGCCCACCCGCTCCAGCGCGAGGTCGTCGATCGTGCCCCAGGCACCCGCCGGGAGGTCGGCGCTCACCCGCACGGTGAGGCTCTCGCCCATGGCGATCTCGATCTCGTCGGTGCGCGGCTCCGACCACACCCGCCACCCGCCCGCCGCGAACGGAGCGGCAGCGGTGTCGGCATCCGAAATCAGCTCGATCGTGGCCGTCCCGTCGCCGAACGCGCCGCCCTGCAGGGCCCCGGCGGCGACGTACCGGCCGGCCGGAAGGTCGTCGACGCGCTGCTCGAGGGTGAACGACATCGCCTCGGCGGCGAAGAAGTGAGCCGAGCGCTCGCCCGTGCGGGGGTCGTCGGTCGCGCGCAGCGACACCGGACCCTCCACGGCCCACATCGAGACGTCGGCATCCTCGAACCCGGGGTTGCGCAGCAGGTTCTCGGCCGAGACCGTCACCACCGCCAGCGCCGCGTACCCGTCGGCGGTCGTGCCGGCGATCTCGTAGGCGCCGGGCTGTGAGAGGTCGGGAGCGGCTTCCCAGATCACGGCGCTCTCCTCGCTCGTGCCGTCGCTGAAGCGCACGGTCACCCGCTCGGGGAGGGTGAGCTCGTCGCCCGCGGTCACCGCGATGCGCACGGTGTCGACGCCGGTGACCTCCCGGGGTGCGACCGCGCCGGTGCGGACGTAGGCGAACGTGCGCAGCGACTCGAGAGGCGTGCCGTCGACGTCGAAGAGCGACTGGTTGTCCCACGCCGACCCGCCGAAGTACTCGCCGGCATCCTCCGGGTCGTACTCGCCCGCGAAGCTCGTGGCCCAGCCGGAGCCGTCGCGTTCCCAGAGCACCCGGTTCTGCGCGAGCCGGTCGGGCGAGCCGACGGGCAGCCACGCGGGCTCCCAGTAGTACGCGCCGATGCCCGCGTCGCCCACGTCGGCGACGGCCTGGATGACGTCGCGGAGCGCGGTCGCCTGACCCTGGACACTGATGGGGTAGGCCTCGGCGTCCTCGGCGCTGTCGATCACGTCGGGGTGACCGTCGGCGTCATCGAGCGTGCGGACCCACGACGTCTCGGCGACCATGACCTTCTTGTCGTACGTGTCGGCGACCTGGCGCAGCACCGTCGTGAGGTTCTCGGTGGTGCCGTGCCAGAACGGGTAGTACGACGACGCGAACACGTCGTAGTCGACGTCGTTCGCCGCGAGCTCCGCGGCGTACGCGGCGTAGTGTCCGGGGCGCTCGGGGTTCGTGACGTGCACGGCGACGAGGGCGTCGGGGATGACCTCCCGCACGGCGGCGGATCCGGCGGAGAACACGGCTGCCATCTCGGGCCAGCCGGTGACCCCGGCGACGCCGCCATTGGTCTCGTTGCCCACCTGGACGAGCTTCACGTCGACACCGGCGTCGACGAACTTCGTCAGCGCGTCGCGGGTGAAGTCCCCGACCGCGGCGGCGGTCTCGGTGGCATCCATTCCCGCCCATGCCTTCGGCGCCTTCTGCTTCGCCGGGTCGGCCCAGAAGTCGGAGTAATGGAAGTCGACGGCGACGCCGAGACCCGCGGCGGTCGCGCGCTCGCCGATCTCGACGGCCCGCTCCACACCGACGTTGCCGCCGCCGTACCCGCGGCCTTCGGCGTCGAACGGGTCGTTCCACACCCGCACGCGCACGTCGGTCACGCCGTGGTCGGCGAGCACGGTGAACAGGTCGGCGGGGGCGCCGTCGTCGTCACGGAAGACGACTCCCGACTCCTCGAGCGACAGCACCGACGACACGTCGACACCGAGGGCGAAGTCGGATGCCAGGCCCTCGACGCGCGGGACGGTGATCCCCGCCTCGACCGGCTCGTCGGCGGGCGCGGCCTGAGCCGCCGTGAGGGGCGCCGCCGCGAGGGCGACGCCGAGGGTCAGGGCCGCGAGGGCCGTGGGACGGGGGTGTTTCGGCATCCGGATCTCCATCGATCGGGGGCGGGGCGGTCGGGCATCAGCCCTTGACCGACCCCTGGGTCAGGCCGCCGACGATGTAGCGCTGCAGCGACAGGAACAGGGCGAGGACCGGGATCGACGCGAGCACCGAGCCCGCGGCGAACAGGCCCCACCGCGAGGTGAGCTGGTTCGAGACCCACTGGTACATGCCGACCGCGAGGGTCCAGTTGTCCTCGGACACGAGGATGATGCGCGCCAGGATGTAGTCGCCGAAGGCGGCGATGAAGGCGAGCAGCGCCACGACGGCGAGGATCGGCGTCACGAGCGGCATGATCAGGCGCCAGAAGATCTGCGCGTGCGTGGCGCCGTCGATCTTGGCGGACTCGTCGATCTCGATGGGGATCGTGTTGAAGAAGCCGTACATGAGGAACGTGTTGGCCCCGAGGGCGCCGCCGAGGTACACGCAGATGAGCGCGAGCTTCGAGTTGATGCCGAGCGCGGGCACGACCTCGCCGATGGTCAGGAGCATGAGGAAGATCGCGACGAAGGCCAGCGCCTGCGGGAACATCTGCACGATGAGCAGGCCGGTGAGGCTCGCGCGCCGTCCCGAGAAGCGGAAGCGTGAGAACGCGTAGGCGCCGGCCGCGCCCATGAGGACCGCGCCCACCGAGGCGACGCCGCCGATGAAGAGGGTGTTGCCGACCCACGTCCAGTAGCTCGTGCCCGCCAGGGCGGCGTAGTTCGAGATGTCGACCGCCGAGAACAGCGCGTTCGACGACGCGAGGCTGCCGCGCGGGTTGAGCGAGGCCGAGAGGACGTAGACGAGCGGGAAGAGCGCGTAGAAGGCGATGAGCGCGGCGACGGGGTACTTCCAGCCGACCTCGGCGAGCCAGCGGCGCTTCTTCGCGGGGGTGGTGCGGGCGGCGTCGCGCCCGGTGCCGCGTGCGGTGACGGTCATGCGAACTCCTCCAGCTTGCGGGTCTGACGGAAGGCCAGCGCCGAGATGGCGCCGACGACGACGAACACGACGATCGACAGCGCACTCGCGAGGCCGTAATCGGCGGCTCCGCCCGAGACGCCGGAGATGTCGTAGATGGCCGAGATGAGGATGTCGGTCGAGCCCAGTGCGTAAGGCGCTCCGGGTATCGCGGGCCCGCCGTTGTTGAACATGTAGATGACGGTGAAGTTGTTGAAGCTGAAGGCGAACGACGAGATCGCCAGCGGCGCGGTCGAGACGAGCAGCAGGGGCAGCACGATCGACCGGAAGGAGCGCCACCGGCCGGCGCCGTCGAGCTGTGCGGCCTCGAGGGTGTCGGAGGGGAGGGCCTGCAGAGCACCCGTGCACACGAGGAACCAGTACGGGTAGCTGAGCCACACGTTCACCCACAGCACGGCGAGCTTCGCGAGCACCGGATCGCCGAGCCAGTTGATCGGCAGGCCGAAGAAGAACACGTCGTTGATGACGCCGAACTCGGAGTTGAACATGCCGCGGAACAGCAGCGCCGACATGAACGCCGGGAACGCGTACGGGAGGATGAACAGGGTCCGCAGGAACTTGCGGGCCCGCACGCGCGGGTCGTTGAAGATCATCGCGAACAGCAAGCCGAGCCCGAAGCTGATCACCACCGACAGGATCGCGAACGCGAACGTCCACCCCGTGACCGACAGCAGCGGTTGCAGGAGGGCGCCGTCGGTGAACACGCGCAGGAAGTTCTCGAACCCGACGTTGACGTACCAGCCGGTGGGCAGGCTCTGCCCGTCCGCGGAGGTGAAGGTGCCGCGGTCGGTCGCGGTGTAGACCGTGCCGGTCGTGGTGTCGGTGATGGTCTGCGCCTGCTCGTCCCACACGAGGGTCGAGGTGTACACCGTCGCGGTCGAGCCGTCGCGGGTGCGCAGCGCGCCGTCGTTCGGGTCGTCGGACAGGGGGACCCGGAGGGCCGCGGCGGCCTGCTGCACCGCGGGATCGGTGAGCACCTCGGCACGCGGCACGACGGTCCAGCCCGACACCTCGGTGGGGGCGCCGCTTGCGCCGATCTCGCCGTCGACCGTGGTCAGGGGCTCGTCGGGGGTGCCCACGCGCACGACGTCGTCGTCGGCGATCGCGAGGCCGTACGTGCCGAGGCGTTCCACGACGGCCATCGGGTAGGTCGCGGAGTCGTCGACCCGGCGTTCGCCCTGGATCAGGGTGGCATCCACCGCCTGCGATTGCGATCCCGCGTGGCCCGTGCCGTAGTTCGTGAAGGCGATGTAGGCGGTGTAGCCGAAGATGAAGACCTGGAACGCGAAGAGGAAGATCAGCCCCGGCAGCAGGTACTTCAGTGGCAGCGCGCGGCGGGTGAAGTAGACGATGTCGGCGACGATCAGCAGCACGGCGGTGATCGAAGCCAGCAGCCAGGAGTCGGCGCCGACGGCGGTGAGGATCGTCAGGATGCCGAAGGCGTTGACGACCGCCATGATGACGAGCTTCACGAGGAAGCCGACGCCGATGCCGCGCCAGGCGCGGGCGTGCGACTCGCGCAGACGCGCGGGGGCGGTGGGGGCCGCGCCCGGGGGCGCGACGGGAGGGGTGACCGACATGGGTGCTCCGGATTCGTCGGGGTGGTACCGCGGGCGGGCGCGCGTGATCGCGCCCGCCCGCGGAGTCGTCAGCCGGCCAGCGTGCTTTGCAGGTCGGTGATCATCTGGTTCCACGTCGAGACGGGCTCGGCGCCGGAGATGATCTGAGCCTCAGCGGCGTTCCACAGGTCCCACACCGACCCCATCTCGGGGATCGAGGGCATCGGCACGCCGTTCTGAGCCGAGGCGAGGAAGCCGGCGATGATCGGGTCGGATGCCACCTCCTGGCCGAGCGAGGTGTACGCGGGGATGCGCGGGTCGGCCTCGTACAGGGCGCGCTGCGCGTCCTCGGTGCCGAGGTAGTTCACGAGGAACTCCGTCGCGAGCAGCGCGTTCTTGCTCTGGGCGCTGAGGTAGAAGCCCTGCACGCCCACGAAGGGGGCCGCGGTCTCGCCGCCGGCGCTGGGGATCGGGTTCACCGCGACATCGATGCCCTCGAACGAGCTGATCGCCCACGGACCCTGCACGGTGTACGGCGCCTTGCCGCTCGCGAAGAGCTCATTGTTGATGTCGTAGTCGATCGTGGTCGAGAGGTAGCCCGCCTGGCCGTTGGTCGACAGCCACTGCGCGAAGCGCTCGCCCGCGGCTCCGCCCATGCCGACCTCGGACGTGTACGAACCGCTGGCGTCCTGCACGAACACCGGGGCGCCGAACGAGGTCTGCAGGCCGTACATCGTGTAGCCGTCGCCGGTCTCGCCCGCGGTGTTGATGACGAACGGACGCTCGGCTCCGGATGCCAGACCCCGCTGGATCATGTCGTCCCAGGTCGCGGGCGCCTCGGTTCCCACCAGCGCGGTGTTCTGGACGAGGGCGACGGTCTCGAGCGAGTACGGCAGCGCGTAGAGCTGCCCGTCGTATGTCATCGCTTCGAGGGCGACGGGCTCGAAGTTCGACGCGGTGTCGCCGAGATCGATCGTGTCGACGACACCGGCGGCGACGAGCGCGCCGAGCCAGTCGTGCGCGCCGACGGTGATGTCGGGGCCCTCGCCGGTGGGCACCTGGGCGATGAAGTCGTTGCGGAGGTCTTCGAAGTTCTTCTGCACGAGGCGCACGGTCGCGCCCGTCTCCTCCTCGAACGCCTTGGCGGCGTCGCCGATGGCCTGCTCGCGCTCGGCGTCGGTCCAGACCACGATCTCGGGGCCGTCGCCGCCCTGGGCGGCGTCGTCGGTCGATCCGCCGCCGGAGCAGCCGGTGAGGGCGAGGGCGGAGACGGCGAGGATCGCCGCCGAGCCGAGGAGTGCGCGTCGGGGTGCTGTCATGCGCATGAGGAGTCCCTTTCTGTGCGACCGCAGCCGTTGCGGTCGGTTCGGGCGACCGCGGTGGTCGCGGTCGGGTCGTACGGGGTCGCGGTCTTCGCGGCCCGCTCACCCGGCCGCGTCGGTGCGGCCGGGTGTCGTCTGGGGTGAGATGCCGGCCCGTCAGGCCCGGCCGGCCTCCTCACGTGCGGTGCGGACGACGGCGACGCCGCCCGCGGGAACCGTCAGCGACCCGTCGATGGACGCGCCGGTGAGGAGCTCGGTGCCGTCGAGGGAGAGGTCGACGGCGTCGTCGCGGTGGTTGACGACGAACGTGAAGTCGTGGGCGTCGGAGCGTCGCACGACCACCTCGCATCCGGCCGGGACGGCGGATGCCGAGACCCCCGCGTCGGCGTAGGCGGCGGCCATCACGTGCGCGAGGCTGTCGGCATCCAGGCTCGTCGAGACGTACCACCCGGTGCCGGCGCCGTACGCGTGACGGGTCAGCGCCGCGCGCCCGGCGGCCGGACCGTCGACGTAACGGGCGACGGTCTCGGCCCCGTCGACGAGGAGGTCCTCGGCCCACGCGCGGGCGGTCAGGGTGGTGCCGTCGGCGTTCTCGAGCGTCGTCGTCTCGCCCTCGCGCAGCGGCAGGAACTCCTCCACGCGCACGCCGAGCACGTCGGCGAGGGGAGCCAGGTAGCCGCCCGGGTGGACGGCGTCGTTCTCATCGACGATGCCCGAGAAGAACGACACCACCAGCGTGCCGCCCCCGTGCACGTAGGCGGCGAGGTTGTCGGCATCCGCTCGCGAGAGCAGGTACTGCGCGGGGACGACGACGAGGCGGTAGCCCGACAGATCGTGCCCGGGCAGCGCGAAGTCGGCGGTGATGCCGTCGCGCCAGAGCTGCTCGTAGTACGCGCGCACCTGCGCCTGGTGGGTGACGTCGACCGAGGGACGCCACTCGAGGTCCTGCGCCCAGAACGACTCGAAGTCCCACAGCACCGCGGCCTCGGCCTGCACGCGCGCCCCGCGCACCTCGCCCAGACGGCCGAGCGCGTCGCCGAGGTCGACGACCTCGCGCCAGACACGGGAGTCGGTGCCCGCGTGGGGGAGCATCGCCGAGTGGAACTTCTCGGCGCCCGAGCGCGAGGCGCGCCACTGGAAGAAGAGGATCGCGTCGGCGCCGCGGGCGAGGTGGGTGAGCGAGTTGCGGGCCATCTCGCCGGGGCGCTTGGCGACGTTGCGCGGCTGCCAGTTCACGGCCGACGTGGAGTGCTCCATGAGGATCCACGGCGCGCCCCCGCCGACCGAGCGCGACAGGTCGGCGGCGATCGCGAGACCGACGTGCCCGTCGGGGTCGGCGGCCCAGAGGTAGTGGTCGTCGGAGACGATGTCGACCTCCCGGCCCCACGCCCACAGGTCGGTGGTCCAGCTCTGGTTCGCCATGAAATTCGTCGTGATGGGCTGGGTGGCGTGGGCGCGGATGGCATCCCGCTCGATGCGGAAGCACGCGCGCAGCTGGTGGTCGGTGAACCGCGCGAAGTCGAGGCGCTGCGCGGGGTTGACGACGCTCGGGGCGTCGGCGGGTGCGCCCACGTGCTCCCAGTCGCCGTAGTGCTGGCCCCAGAAGGCGGTGCCCCACGCCGCGTTGAGGCCGTCGAGCGAGCCGTACCGCTCGCGCAGCCAGTCGCGGAAGGCGGCGACCGAGGCGGGGGAGTAGTCCTCGCCGACGGGAACGCCGTACTCGTTGTGCACGTGCCACATCACGACCGCGGGGTGTGCGGCGTAGCGCGCGGCGAGGGCGTCGGCGATGCGCGCGACGGCGGTGCGGTAGGCGGGGGAGGAGGGGGATGCCATCCCCCGGGAGCCGAAGCCCATCGTGCGGCCGTCGCGGGTCACGACGCGCGCCTCGGGGTGGGCGTGGAGGAACCACGCGGGCGGGGAGGCGGTGGGCGTGCCCAGGTCGACGGCGATGCCGTGGGCGTGCAGGAGGTCGAGGAGGTCGTCGAGCCAGGCGAAGTCGAAGACGCCCTCACTGCGCTCGATCAGGGCCCACGAGAAGATCCCGACGCTCACGAGGTTGACGCCGGCCTCGCGCATGAGCCGCACGTCCTCGTCCCAGACCTCGCGGGGCCACTGCTCGGGGTTGTAGTCACCGCCGTACGCGATGCCGTCGAGAGCGGGCCAGGGGGTAACGCGGGTCATGACACTCCATCGGATCTTCGAGCGGCCCTGACTGGGACCGGTCACAGCCTCCGTTGCGGTGGCCGCGTGACGCAACATCGACCTGCCCTTCGTTACCGAACTGTGACCGGTCCCAGTCCGGACGCGCCGCAGAAGCGGAGCGGCGCCCGCGGGCAGATAGCATTCCGGCATGGAACAGACCCCGACCGCTCGTCGTAAGCCGACGATCCGCGATGTCGCCGCCGCCGCCGGGGTCTCGCGCGGCACCGTGTCACGGGTCATCAACGGCGGGCACTGGGTGTCTCCCGACGCGCGCGTCGCCGTCGAAGAGGCGATCGAGCGCACCGGGTACACGGCCAACCACGCCGCGCGGAGTCTCGCGACGGGGCGGTCCGGATCGCTCGCCTTCCTCATGACCGAGCCGCAGCACCTGCTCTTCGACGACCCCACCTTCGCGCTCCTGCTGCGCGGTGCGGCCGCGGCCCTGTCGGAGCGGGGGATGACCCTCGTCCTGCTCATCGCGGGAACGCCCGCCGAACGCGCCACCGTCGAGCACTACGTCCGCGCGGGCCACGTCGACGGTGTCCTGCTCATCTCGTCGCACGAGGCCGACCCGCTGCTGGACTCGCTGCTCGAAGCCGGCATCCCCACCGTCTCGTGCGGCGTCCCGCTCGGCCACCGCGCCGAGGTGTTGAGCGTCTCGGTCGACGAGAGCGGATCCGCGCGAGAGATGACGGCGTACCTGCGCTCCCGCGGGCACCGCCGCATCGCCATGATCGCCGGCCCCGACGACACCCCCGGCGGACGCTTCCGTCTGGTGGGCTTCCGCGACGAGATGGGCGCCGACTTCGACCCCGCCCTCGTCGAGACGGGCGACTACTCGCTGGAGTCCGGAGCCGCCGCCATGGCCCGCCTGCTCGAGAGAGCCCCCGACATCGACGCCGTGTTCGCCGCGTCCGACTCGATGGCCGCCGGGGCGGTGCAGACGCTCCGCCGCGCGGGACGGCGCGTTCCCGACGACGTCGCGGTCGCGGGCTTCGACGACTCGGGCCTCGCGGCCACCCACGAGCCCGCGCTCACCACCATGCGTCAGCCCTGGGAGCAGCTGAGCGAGCGCATGGTGACTCTGCTCCTGGATGCCATCGCCGGACGCCCCGTCGCCCCGGTCGTGCTCGAGACCACCCTCGTGGCGCGCGACTCCGCCTGAGTGCTCGGTCGTCACGCGACCGCCGGGGTCGGGCGCGCCCCCGTAGAATCCTGGGGTGACTTCCGGCCGATCTTTCTACATCACGACGCCGATCTACTATCCGAGCGACGTTCCCCACATCGGCCACGGCTATACGACCGTGGCCGTCGACACGCTCGCGCGCTGGCACCGCCAGGCCGGTGACGACACCTGGATGCTGACCGGCACCGACGAGCACGGCCAGAAGATGATGCGTGCGGCCGCCGCGAACGGCGCGACGCCGCAGGAGTGGGTCGACAAGCTCGTGGGCGAGTCGTGGTTCCCCCTGCTGAAGACGCTCGACGTCGCCAACGACGACTTCATCCGCACCAGCCAGCCGCGCCACGAGGAGCGCGTCGCGAAGTTCGTGCAGGCGCTCTACGACCGGGGCTACATCTATGCCGGAGAGTTCGAGGCGCTGTACTGCGTCGGCTGCGAGGAGTTCAAGACCGAGGCTGAGATCGTCGACGGCGAGGGACCCTTCGAGGGACTCAAGGTCTGCGCGATCCACTCGAAGCCGCTCGAACTGCTGCAGGAGAAGAACTACTTCTTCAAGCTCAGCGAGTTCCAGGAGCCCCTGCTCGAGCTGTACAAGACGGTCCCCGACTTCGTGCGCCCCGAGTCGGCGCGCAACGAGGTCGTCTCCTTCGTCAAGAACGGTCTGAAAGACCTGTCGATCTCGCGGTCGACCTTCGACTGGGGCATCCAGGTGCCGTGGGACGAGGCGCACGTCATCTACGTGTGGGTCGACGCCCTGCTGAACTACGCCACCGCGATCGGCTACGGCACCGACCCCGAGGAGTTCGCGCGCCGCTGGCCCGCGTACCACGTGGTCGGCAAGGACATCCTGCGCTTCCACGCCGTGATCTGGCCCGCGATGCTCATGGCCGCGGGCCTCGAGGTGCCGCGCGGAGTGTTCGCGCACGGCTGGCTGCTCGTCGGCGGCGAGAAGATGTCGAAGTCGAAGCTCACCGGCATCGCCCCGACCGAGATCACCGACGTCTTCGGCTCCGACGCGTACCGCTTCTACTTCCTCTCCGCGATCGCGTTCGGGCAGGACGGCTCGTTCTCGTGGGAAGACCTCTCGGCCCGCTACCAGGCCGAGCTCGCGAACGGCTTCGGCAACCTGGCATCCCGCACGATCGCCATGATCGAGCGGTACTTCGAGGGGATCGTCCCGCCCTCGGGTGAGCTCACCGAGATCGACCTCGCGATCCAGCGAACGGTGGCGGATGCCGCGACGAACGCCGACGCGGCCATCGAGAAGTTCCGCATCGACGAGGCGATCGCCGCGATCTGGACCATCGTCGACGCGCTCAACGGCTACATCACCGACAACGAGCCGTGGGCCCTGGCGAAGGGTCCCGAAAAGCGCGAGCGCCTGGGTACGGTGCTCTACACCGCCGCCGAGGGACTCCGCGCGCTCGCCGTGCTGCTGTCACCGGTCATGCCGATCGCGACCGAGAAGCTCTGGATCGCGCTCGGGGCGGCCGAGAGCATCGGCAGGTTGCACGACCAGCCGCTGCGCGAGGCCGGGGAGTGGGGCGCGCTGCGTCCCGGCTCGTCGGTCAACGGCCTGTCGCCGCTCTTCCCGCGCGTCGAGCAGGCGTGAGCACGCCAACCCCCGACCCCCGCGCGGTCCCTGAGCCTGTCGAAGGGTCCACCCCCGTCGAACGCCCCCGCGGCACCATCGACGGCGGCGACCCGAGCCAGTACGTCCGCGAACGCTCCACCGACGGCCGGCGCGACGTCAGCTATCCGCCCGCGCCCGAGCCCCTCGGCATCCCCGTCTACGACAACCACACGCACCTCGAGATCGAAGACGGCCCTTCGACGGGCTCAGGGACCGTGGGCGGGCTGTCCCTCGACGAGCAGCTCGAGCGCGCCCTCGCCGTCGGCGTCCACGGCGTCGTCCAGGCCGGCGGCGACGTCGACTCGTCGCGGTGGTCGGCGTGGGCCGCCGACACGCACCCGCGGGTGCTCGCCGCCGTGGCCATCCACCCCAACGAAGCTCCCGTCTACGAGCGGGCGGGGGAGCTGGATGCCGCCATCGCGGTCATCGACGAGCTCGCGGCCGCTCCCCGGGTGCGGGCGATCGGCGAGACGGGCCTCGACTTCTTCCGCACGGAGGCCGATGGCATCCCGGCTCAGCTCCGGTCCTTCGAAGCGCACATCGCCCTGGCGAAGAAGCACGGGATCGCGATGCAGATCCACGACCGCGACGCCCACGACGCCGTGCTCGAGACGCTCGAGCGCGTCGGCGCCCCCGACAAGACGGTGTTCCACTGCTTCTCGGGCGACGCCGACATGGCGCGGATCGCCGCCGACCGCGGCTACTACCTCTCGTTCGCCGGGAACGTCACGTTCAAGAACGCGCAGAACCTCCGCGACGCCCTCGCCGTGACGCCGCTCGAACGCATCCTCGTCGAGACCGACGCGCCGTTCCTCACCCCCGCGCCGTACCGCGGACGCCCGAATGCCCCGTACCTGATCCCCGTCACCCTGCGCTTCCTCGCGGCGGAGCGGGGGATGGATGCCGATGAGCTCGCCGCCCAGGTCGCGGCGAACACGATCGAGGTCTACGGGGAGTTCTGACCCCGCTCGCGAGGCACGAACTCCGCGATGTGCATATCGTCCGTCGGGTGGGGGCGGATGCCGCTGAGGTTGCGCACATCACGGAGGTCGTGTGCGCGTCCCGTCGGCGCGGGAACGACGAAGGTCGGCACCCCGGTGGATGCCGACCTTCGTGGACGGTCGCTCAGCGCTTCTCGTCGTCGAGTCGGGCTTCCTCGGCGCGGTCGAGGCGATCCTTCTCCTTCTGAGCGGCTTCGCGCTCTTCTCGGATCTCTTCGTGGGACTTCGAGTTGTTGGTCATGAGCGTGTCCTTTCAGGCCTTCTTCTCTTTGGGTTTGCGGACGAACAACGTCTCGGTCTGCTCGAGCTCCATGCCCTTGGTCTCGGGGATCTTCCACAGGACGAAGACGAAGGAGAGGGCGGCGAAGAAGGCGTACCCGCCGTACGTGACCGCGAGCGACCAGTCGGCGAGCTGCGGGAAGCTCCACGACACGAGGAAGTTCGCGAGCCACTGCGCACCGGCGGCGACGCCGAGCGCCTTGCCGCGGATGCGGCTGGGGAAGATCTCGCCGAGGAGCACCCACACCAGCGGACCCCACGAGGCACCGAAGCCGACGACGAAGAGGTTCGCCGCGACCAGAGCGACCGGCGCCCAGATGCCCGGGAGCGAGACGTCCTGGCCCGAACCGGTGGCGAACGAGAACGCCAGGGCCATCGCGCCGAGCGACAGCGCCATCAGCGCCGAACCGACGAGCAGCAGGGGCTTGCGGCCGACCCGGTCGACGAGCCAGATCGCGATGAGCGTCACGAGCACGTTGGTCACCGACGTGATGACGCCGATGAGCAGCGAGTCGCTCTCGTCGAAGCCGACCGCGCGCCAGAGGCTCGTGGAGTAGTAGAAGATCACGTTGATGCCGACGAACTGCTGGAACACCGACAGGATGATGCCGATCCAGACGATCGGCTGAAGGCCGAGAGCCTTGCCGGCGAGAGAGGCACCCTTGTTCTTGCGGTCCGTCTCGATCGCGTTCGTGAGGTCTTTCAGCGTCTTGTCGAGGTCGGCGGGCGGGACGAGGCGCGCGAAGATCGCCCGGGCTTCGTCGGCGCGGCCGCGCGCGAGGAGGAAGCGCGGCGACTCCGGCATCGTGAACGCCAGAAGACCGTAGACCGCGGCGGGGACGACACCGACGAGGAACATCCAGCGCCAGGCCTCCAGGCCCCACCACAGCTGGTTGTCGGCCGTGCCGCCCGCGGCCCCCACGAGGAGGGCGTTGCTCAGCAGGGCCGCGAAGATGCCGAGGGTGATCGCGAGCTGCTGGAGCGAGGCGAGGCTGCCACGGATCTGGCGGGGCGCCACCTCCGCGATGTACGCCGGGGCGACCACCGAGGCGATGCCGATGCCGAGACCGCCGACCACGCGCCAGATCGTCAGGTCGAGCACGCTGAAGGTCAGGGCGGCGCCGATCGACGAGGCGAAGAAGAGCACGGCGCCGACCATCATGACCTTGAGCCGGCCGAAGCGGTCCGACAGCGCACCCGCGGCGATCGCGCCGATCGCGCAGCCGATGAGGGCGATCGCGACGACGAAGCCGGTGAGGGTCGGGACCTTCGTGTACTCGGTCTCGATCGACTGGACGGCACCGTTGATGACGGAGGAGTCGAAACCGAACAGGAACCCGCCGACCGCCGCCGCGACCGAGAGCACGATGGCTCTTCGCCCGAACGGGCTCCGCAGGGTGAAAGCGTTCGCGGGGATCGACTGCGTCTGACTCACCCGCTCAACGTACTCCTCTCATGCGGCGGGTGGCGGAAGGCTGACTACAGTGGAACAATGCCCGTTTCCCTCCTCGGTGCCGCCGAGATCCGCCGGCTCGCGACCGAGCTCGACGTCACTCCCACCAAGAAGCTCGGGCAGAACTTCGTGGTCGACGCGAACACGGTGCGCAAGATCGTCCAGGTCGCCGGGGTCTCGGCATCCGATCGTGTCGTCGAGATCGGACCGGGTCTCGGTTCGCTCACCCTGGCGATCCTCGAGACGGGAGCCTCGGTCGTCGCGGTCGAGATCGACCACCGCCTCGCCGCACGCTTGCCCGAGACCGCCGCGGCCCACGAGGTTCCCGCCGAGCGGCTGATGGTCATCGACGCCGACGCGCTGCGGGTCGACGAGCTCCCGGGAGAGCCGAGCGTGCTGGTCGCGAACCTGCCGTACAACGTCTCGGTTCCGGTGCTGCTGCACTTCCTCGAGACGTTCCCGTACCTCCGCAGCGGCGTCGTCATGGTGCAGGCCGAGGTGGGCGAGCGCCTCGCGGCCCCTCCGGGGTCGAAGGTCTACGGGGCGCCGAGCGTGAAGGCCGCCTGGTACGGCTCGTGGCGGCTCGCGGGCACGGTGTCGCGACAGGTGTTCTGGCCCGTCCCGAACGTCGACAGCGTGCTCGTCGCCTTCGATCGGGATGCCGAACCCCGCGGCACCGAGGAGCACCGGCGTCGCACCTTCCAGATCGTGGATGCCGCTTTCCAGCAGCGCCGCAAGATGCTCCGCCAGGCGCTGTCCGGCGTGCTCGGCGGCACGGCGGCCGAGGCCTCGGCGCGGCTCGAGCGGGCCGGCGTCGACCCGACGCTGCGCGGCGAGCAGCTCACCGTCGACGATTACGCCCGTATCGCCGCCCTCTGACGCTTCGCCCCGGGGAGGCCGGGGCACCGGTGTCTTCCGCGTGCCGGCGGAGCGCGCACGACGCGATCAGGCGAATTCGTGTGGCGTTCATCCCACGTTCCCGAAACATGCCGGTAACATTTCAGCCCAACCGGGAGCATCGCGCCGGTCACGAGGTCGTACCCGACGACCCGAGAGGAACGAGATGCGTTACGCCGAGTACCCCAGAGCCGAGAGGGTGCTGCTGCACCTGAGTGACACCCACCTGCGCGCCGGCGGAGCCCCGCTCTACGACCGGGTCGATTCCGAGGCCTACCTGGCCCGTGCGGTCGCCGCGATCGAGGCATCCGGGGTCCGTCCCGACGCCCTCGTGTTCACGGGCGACCTGGCCGACTTCGGCGAGGGGGATGCGTACGACCGCGTCCGCTCGCTCGTGGAGCCGCTCGCCGAGCGCCTCGAGACGCGCGTCGTCTGGGTCATGGGGAACCACGACGACCGTGCCACGTTCCGCTCGCACCTGCTCCCCGGCGACGCCGCCGACCCGACCGCCCCGGTGGACCGCGTCGACGAGTTCGACGGCCTCCGCATCGTCACGCTCGACACCTCGGTCCCCGGGTTCCACCACGGCGAGGTGACGCCCGAGCAGCTCGCGTGGCTCGCGGACGTCCTCGCGACGCCCGCGCCGCTCGGCACGATCCTCGCGCTGCACCACCCTCCGGTGCCGAGCGTGCTCGATCTGGCCGCGTCGGTCGAACTGCGCGACCAGCGAAGCCTCGCGGCCGTCCTGCGGGGTACCGACGTGCGGGCGATCCTCGCCGGGCACCTGCACTACTCGACGTTCGCGACGTTCGCCGGCATCCCCGTGTCGGTGGCCTCCGCCACCTGCTACACGCAGGACCTCATGGTGCCGGTCGGCGGCACCCGCCCGCAGGACGGCGCGCAGGGCTTCAACCTCGTGCACGTCTACGACGAGACGATCGTCCACTCGGTCGTGCCGCTCGGCGCCGCCGAGGAACTGCAGTACGTCGACGCCGCCGAGTCGCGGGAACGTCTGCGCGCGGCGGGCATCGAGGTCCCGGCGAACCGTGGGCTCAGCGGACCGGTGTCGCCGCCGACGACGCCGCTGCCGGTTCTGCGCTGACGGAGGTCTTCTCCCACGGCGCGGCCACGGGGAAGTAGCGCTCGAGACAGGCCCGGAGCGCGGGCACCCGCACCTCCTCGGGGATCTCGGGCACGCTGCCGTCGTTCAGGCAGAACATGTCGGTGTCGCGACGCGAGACGAGGCGCTCCATGGTGCGCAGCGAGTCCAGCTGCGTCGTCTGCACGTACCGCGTGCGCGGCTCCGTCGTGACGACCGCACGGCCCGTGGCCAGCGCGTAGTAGTGGTACAGGCTGTTCGTGACCGAGATGTCGGTCGCGGACCGGAACCGGCTCGCGGCCGTGCGGGCGTAGTCCTCGGCGAACTCCCGCTCGAGCTCGAACGCCACCGAGCGGCGCAGCGGCGTCGCGCAGTGCTCGAGGTCGAGCGTGATCACGCGGCCGAAACGCTCCTTGAGGAGGGCCCGGTTCACACGCAGGCCGTTGTCGTGACCCGAACGGTCGACGTGGGCCGCTCCGCTGCCGATCCGGATGCCGCTCTCGACGAAGCGGCTCACTCCGCCGCCGCTGAAGAACAGCTCCGGCGTCACCGGGCGACCGAAGAACATGTCGTCGTTGCTGTAGAGGAAGTGCTCGGCGAGCCCCGGGATCCGGTGCAGCTGAGCCTCGACGGCGTGGGAGTTGTGCGTGGGCAGCACGGAGGGATCGGCGAAGAACTCCTCGCTGCGCACGATCGTCACCTTCGGGTGATCCGCGAGCCACTCGGGGGTGGGGGAGTCGGTCGCGATGAAGATCCGTCGCACCCACGGCGCGTACATGTGCACGCTGCGCAGGGCGTACCGCAGCTCGTCGACCTGGCGATAGCGCGCGGCGTTGTCGTCGCCGTCGCCCACGACGTAGCCCTGCATGCGCGCGGCGCGCTGACGCTGGAACTCGCTCGACGACCCGTCGACCCACGAGAACACCATGTCGATGTCGTCGATGAACTCCTTCGGGTGCGGGTCGAACATGCCCGCGACCGTCTGCCAGCGCCGGCCGTAGCGCTCGACCTCGACGAGGTCGAGATCGGCGCGGGCGAAGCGACGGCGGGTCAGGGCGCTGGGCCGCGGAGCCTCGACCGTCTTCTCGCCGAAGCGCCAGAACTCCAGGCGCGGAGCGAGCGCCGCCCCGTAGCGGTACGAGCCCTCGGTCGAGGTGCGCGGACGGAAGACGGCGTACGCCTCGACCGAGCCGGGGGAGGGGGCGACGCTGTGGGCGGGGACGGGGTCCTCGCCGCGCGCCTTGAGATACACCGGGCCGAGCTCGGGATCGCGGAGGGCCGCGAGCGCCGTCGCCGCGTGGACCGTGTCGACGACGAGCTTCGGCCGGCGGTTGGCGTCGCGCACGAGCATCACGGAGACGCCGGCGCCCTCGATGGCCTCGGCGACGGTCAGCAGGTCGGTGCGCTCGGCATCCGACGGGGTGGAGGAGTCGTCGACGACGTGCAGGATGCCGTCCAGCATCCGGATATCGGACCGGGAGAGGAGTGCCCGCCAGGGATCGGTGTCGATCGGAAGGGGAACGATCGAGCGCATATGCGGCCTCCTCAGGGGTCGATGGTGGATCCGTACACCGTAGATACTCGGCGTTACGGGAGCGTTTCGGCGCCGGGGCCGAAGCAGGGGGGTGGGCGCGCTACTGTCGAAGAGTGACTGATCCCGCTCGATTCGGCCCGGACGTACCCGACCTTCACCGGCCCTACAGCGCGCGGGATGCGCGACATTCCAGTGTCGCATACCGTCAGGTGGGTCGGAGCGGCCTGTACCTCCCGCCGATCTCGCTCGGGCTGTGGTGGAACTTCGGCGACAACGTGCCGTTCGACCGTCAGCGCGAGGTGCTGCGCCACGCGTTCGACCGGGGCATCACGCACTTCGACCTCGCGAACAACTACGGCCCGCCGTACGGTTCGGCCGAGACGAACTTCGGTCGCATGATGCGGGAGGACTTCGGCCGGTACCGCGACGAGCTCATCATCTCGTCGAAGGCGGGCTACGACATGTGGCCCGGGCCCTACGGCAACTGGGGTTCGCGCAAGTACCTCCTGGCCAGCGCCGAGCAGTCGCTGCAGCGCATGAGCCTCGACTACGTCGACATCTTCTACTCGCACCGCGTCGACCCGGTGACGCCGATCGAAGAGACGATCGGCGCCCTCGACACGCTCGTGCGCCAGGGCAAGGCGCTCTACGTCGGCATCTCGTCGTACAGCGCCGAACGCACGGCCGAGGCCGCCGCCGTCGCGCGTTCGCTCGGCACGCCGCTCGTCATCCATCAGCCGTCGTACTCGATCCTCAACCGCTGGGTCGAGGACGGCCTGACCGAGACGCTCCGCCAGGAGGGGATGGGCGCGATCGCCTTCACCCCGCTCGCGCAGGGACTCCTCACCGACAAGTACCTCGGCGACGGCCAGGCCGACCGTTCGCAGAAGCGCTCGTCGCTTCCCGACCGGATGCTGACGGATGCCGCCCTCTCGGCACTGCGCAGCCTGAACGTCATCGCGAAGGAGCGGGGGCAGACGCTGGCCCAGATGGCGCTGCAGTGGGTCCTTCGCGACGAGACCGTGGCATCCGCCCTCATCGGCGCCTCGCGGACGCAGCAGCTCGACGAGAACCTCGCGGCCCTGGACGGCCCGGCGTTCGACACCGAGGAGCTCGAGCGCATCGACGCGCTGTCCGAGGCCGCCGACGTCGACCTCTGGCGGACGTCGTCGACATCATGAGCTCCCCCGAATCGGTCCGCGTCCGGGCGCCGGGGAAGATCAACGTCTTCCTCGAGGTCGGCGACGTCAAGGATGACGGGTACCACGATGTGGCCACCGCGTACCAGGCCGTCTCGCTGTACGAGGAGATGACGGCGACGGCCGCCGACGACATCACGATCGAGGTCGTCGCGCGCGGCCCCGTCGACGTCGAGGGCGTGCCCACCGACGCCCGCAACCTCGCGGTACGGGCGGCTCGCCTGCTGGCCGAGACCGCGGGGATCGACCGCGGCGCCCACCTGTCGATCGTGAAGGCGGTACCCGTGGCCGGCGGCATGGGCGGCGGTTCGGCCGACGCCGCCGCCGCGCTCGTGGCCTGCGACGCGCTGTGGGGTCTCGGGATGCCGACGTCGGAACTCGTGCGGCTCGCGGCACAGCTCGGAGCCGACGTTCCGTTCGCGCTCCTCGGGGGCACGGCCGTCGGGACCGGGCGTGGCGACGAGCTCAACCCCGCGCTGGCCCGCGGGCGCTTCGACTGGGTGCTGGTGCCGAACGAGATCGGGATGTCGACGCCCGTCGTGTACGGCGAACTCGACGCGCATCGCGAACGCCACGCCGTCGACATCGGTCCGGCGCCGCGCGTCCCGGCGGTGGCTCCCGAGGTGCTTCACGCCCTGCGGCAGGGCGACGCCGAGATGCTCGCCGCCTCGCTCCGCAACGACCTGCAGGCTCCCGCCCTCCACTTGCGGCCCGATCTTGCGCGGGTGCTCGAGCGCGGAGAGAGCTCGGGGGCCCTCGCGGGCCTCGTCTCCGGGTCGGGCCCGACGCTGGCGTTTCTCGCGGCCGACGAGGAGTCGGCGATCGACCTGCAGGTCACGCTGAGTGCCGCCGGACTCGTCGCTCTGCACGTCCACGGACCCGTCGGCGGCGCCCGCGTTCTCTGAGGATCCCGCACCCTAGACCAGCCCGTCACACGGGGCAATGTTCGATTCGCGCAGCATCCGCCCGGTTAGCCTCTCGGGAGGTGGTCGATCACCGCTGGGTGCCGTGCCCGCGGGGCCACGAAGGGGGTTCGCCATGAAGGCAGTGCTCGATGGCGTCGTGATCGCCGAAGCCGACCGCGACGACGTGGTGTCGATCGAGGGCAACTGGTACTTCCCGCCGCGCGCGGTGCGCGAGGGTGCCCTGAACGAGAGCCCCACCCCCTACACCTGCCCGTGGAAGGGCGAGGTCCAGTACTGGAACGTCTCGCTCGATGGCGCGGAGCTCGCCGACGGCGCCTGGTCGTACCCGGACCTGCGCCCCGGTGCGGTGGAGCGCGTGGGCACGGACTTCGCGGGATACGTGGCCTTCGACCGCAAGGTCGTGGTCTCCGACTGAGGTCGGGCACAGCATGATCGAGTTCTCGACCGTTTCGAAGGTCTTCCCCGACGGCACGCGGGCCGTCGACGAGTTCAGCCTCGTCATCCCCTCGCGCAAGACGACCGTGTTCGTGGGATCCTCCGGCTGCGGGAAGACCACTCTCCTGCGGATGATCAACCGGATGGTCGAGCCCTCCGCGGGCACCATCTCGATCGACGGCGACGACATCGGCGGCAAGGCTGCGGTGCAGCTGCGTCGCAGCATCGGCTACGTCATGCAGAACTCAGGCCTCCTGCCGCACTTCACCGTGGCGGACAACATCGCCACCGTCCCCGTGCTGCAGGGCCAGAACCGCAAGGCCGCCCGCACCCGGGCGCTCGAGCTCATGGAGACCGTCGGTCTCGACACGGCGATGGCCGACCGGTACCCGAGCCAGCTGTCGGGGGGACAGCAGCAGCGCGTCGGCGTGGCCCGCGGACTCGCGGCCGACCCCAACATCCTCCTCATGGACGAGCCGTTCGGTGCCGTCGACCCGATCGTGCGCGACGAGCTGCAGCAGGAGCTCTTGCGCCTCCAGAGCGAGATCGGCAAGACCATCGTCTTCGTCACGCACGACATCGACGAGGCGTTCCTCCTCGGCGATCAGGTCGTGATCCTCGAGAAGGGTGCGCACATCGCGCAGGTCGGCTCTCCGAGCGAGATCGTCGAGAACCCGGCATCCGATTTCGTGGCGAGCTTCATCGGCGCGGTGAAGGGCAAGCGGGCCCTCCACCTCAAGCAGACCCCGAACGGCACCGTCGTCGTGGACGCCGAGGGACGCACGCAGGGCGCTCTCGTGGAGGACTCCCGCCCGTGAACTGGGTAGGCAACAATCTCGAGCTGATCGGGGAGCTGGCCCTGGTGCACCTGCGTCAGAGCCTCATCGCCCTGGTCGCCGGCTTCATCCTGAGCATCCCGATCGGATGGGTGGCGTGGCGGTACCGCCTGGTGCGGAGCAGCGTCATCACGATCACCGGGCTGCTCTACACGATCCCCTCGCTCGCGCTCCTGATCCTCGTCCCCGTCATCACGGGCTGGTACAGCATCATCAGCGAGAACAACCTCATCGTGGCGCTCGCCATCTACGCGGTGGCGATCCTCGTGCGCGCGGTGGCCGACGGGCTGGATTCGGTGGATGCCGGAGTGCGCCAGGCCTCCACGGCGATCGGCTACGGCTCGTTCCGGCGCTTCTGGGCGGTCGAGTTCCCGCTCGCGGGTCCCGTGGTGCTCGCGGGGCTCCGCGTCACCTCGGCCAGCACGATCGCCCTCGCGACGGTCGGCATCCTCGTCGGCATCCAGAATCTCGGATACCTGTTCACCAACGGCCTGCAGCGGCGGATCATCCCCGAAGTGTTCGCTGGGGTCATCGCCGTCGTCGTCCTCGCCCTCGTCATCGACCTGCTGCTGGTGTTCGCCGGACGACTGCTCATGCCGTGGACGCGTGGCACCCGGACCGTGTCCCGCATCTCGAATCGGACGTTGGTGAAGGCGTGAATCTCGTCGGCGACGCGTTCGCGTGGATCTTCTCGGGCGACCAGAGCCCGTTCGACCCCCTCGGCCGGGCGTTGGGCGTGCAGCTGCTGTACACGGTCATCTCCGTCGTCGTCGCGGGAGCCATCGCCATTCCGCTCGGCTGGTTCATCGGCCACACCGGAAAAGGGCGCGAGACAGCGGTCGCGATCTCCGGCGCGGCGCGCGCCATCCCGTCGTTCGGCCTGCTGATCCTTCTGACGCTGCTCCTCGGGGTGCTGCACAAGCCCGAGGCGGCGGTGATCTCGTTCGTCATCCTCGCGATTCCGTCGCTCCTCGCCGGCGCGTACACCGGCCTCGAAGCGATCGACCGCCGCGTGATCGACGCGGGACGCTCGATGGGTATGACCGAGATGCAGATCTTCTGGCGCATCGAGGTCCCGCTCGGGCTTCCGCTGCTGATCGGCGGCATTCGCGCGGCGACCCTGCAGGTGCTCGCGACCGTGACGATCGCGGCCTACATCGGCCTCGGCGGGCTCGGGCAGTACATCATCGCGGCCATTCCGCTCCGCCGCTTCGACATGCTGATCGGCGGCGCCATCCTCGTCGCGGTGCTCGCCCTCGTCACCGACGGGCTCTTCGCCATCCTCCAGCACCTGGTCGTGCCCCGTGGCATCCGTGTCGCCGGTTCCGCCCAGCCGCAGCGGCGCTCCGCCCGTCGGCGGCGCGCCGAGGCCCTCGCCGTGGGAGCGCCCGCCGCGCCCGCTGCGTCCCCCTGACCCACCCGATTCCCGAATCACCAGAAAAGAGAGCACCCATGTTCACAGCACGAACCCGGAAGGGCCTCGGCCTCTTCGCCGGCCTCGCGGTCGCCTCGCTCGCCCTCGCCGGTTGCGGCGGCGGATCCAGCGATCCCCTCAGCAACGGCGGCGGAGACGCCTCGGCCTCGTCCGACACCATCGTCGTCGGCTCGCAGGCGTACTACTCGAACGAGATCATCGCCGAGATCTACGCGCAGGCGCTCGAGGGCGCCGGCAAGACCGTCACCCGTCAGTTCCAGATCGGTCAGCGCGACGCGTACATCCCGCTGCTCGAGGACGGCACCGTCTCGGTCTTCCCCGAGTACACCGGCAACCTCCTGCAGTTCTTCGAGGCGGACACCACCGCCCGTAGCTCGGATGACGTCTACAAGGCCCTGCCCGCGGCTCTTCCCGAGGGTCTCGAGGTCCTCGACCAGTCGCCCGCGACCGACCAGGACTCGATCACCGTCACCAAGGCCTTCGCCGACGCGAACGGCCTCACCTCGATCGCCGACCTCGCGAAGGTGACCTCGGGTCTGACCCTCGGCGGGAACTCCGAGCTCGCCGATCGCCCCTACGGCCCGAAGGGTCTGCAGTCGACCTACGGCGTGAGCGTGCAGTTCTCGGCCACGGGTGAGACCACGGTCGACGACCTCATCGCCGGCACGATCCAGGTCGCGAACGTCTACACGGCCGACCCCCGCGTCAAGACCGACAACCTCGTCAACCTGACCGACCCCAAGGACCTGTTCCTCGCGTCGAACGTCGTGCCGGTCGTGAACGCGAACGTCGCCTCGGACGTGTCCGACGTGCTGAACAAGGTCAGCGCGAAGCTCACGACGGAGGGCCTCATCCAGATGAACGTCGAGTCGACGGTCGACCAGAAGTCGTCCGCCGACATCGCCAAGGAATGGCTCTCGGCCAACGGCCTCTGAGTCCCTTCCTCGCTGACGGGGTCGTCCGGTTCGCCGGGCGGCCCCGTCCTCGTTTCCGGATGCCACAGCCCGGGCGCGCTGCCGACCCCGGGCACCGCGTAGCCTGGGACGGATATGGCACATCTGCTCGGGGGCGAAGCCCTGCACCTGGAATACCCGACCAAGGTCGTCTTCGACTCCGTCTCGCTCGGCGTGAACGAGGGCGATCGCATCGGCATCGTCGGTCGTAACGGCGACGGCAAGTCGAGTCTGCTCGGCATGCTCGCCGGCCTCCGCGAGCCCGACGGCGGGCGCGTGACCGTGCGCGGCGGGGTCACCGTCGGCGTGCTGGATCAGCAGGACACCCTCGACGACGACGACACGATCGGCCACGCGGTGGTCGGCGACCGGCCCGAGCACGAGTGGGCGGGAGATGCGCGCACGCGCGACGTGATCGCGGGCCTTCTCGGCGACCTGCCGTGGGACGCGCGCCTCGGCGATCTCTCCGGTGGTCAGCGTCGCCGCGTCGCGCTGGCGAAGCTGCTCTCGGGCGACTGGGACGTGCTGTTCCTCGACGAGCCGACGAACCACCTCGACGTCGAGGCCATCACCTGGCTCGCCGGACATCTCAAGAAGCGCTGGGCCCCCAGCGCCGGGGGCCTGCTCGTCGTGACCCACGACCGGTGGTTCCTCGACGAGATCTGCACCATGACGTGGGAGGTGCACGACCGCCTCGTCGAGCCCTTCGAGGGCGGCTACGCGGCGTACATCCTGCAGCGCGTCGAGCGCGATCGTCAGGCGGCATCGATCGAACAGCGCCGACAGAACCTCGCGCGCAAAGAGCTCGCGTGGCTGCGCCGCGGGGCGCCCGCCCGCACGTCGAAGCCGAAGTTCCGCATCGACGCCGCGAACGAGCTCATCGCGGATGTCCCGGAGATCCGCGACAAGGTGGCGCTGCAGTCGCTCGCGGTCGCGCGCCTGGGCAAGGACGTGGTCGATCTGCTCGACGCGGGCGTGACCTTCCCTTCGACAGGCTCAGGGACCGGCTCGGCTCCCGCCGAGCCCCGGGTCGTGCTGAAAGACGTGGAGTGGCGCATCGCGCCGGGGGAGCGCACCGGCATCCTGGGCGTCAACGGCGCGGGGAAGTCGACGCTGCTGAACCTCGTGACCGGGTCGCTCGAGCCCACGTCCGGGCGGGTCAAGCGCGGCAAGACCGTCAAGGTGGCCACCCTCACCCAACGCCTCGACGAGCTCGACCAGCACCTGAACGACCCGGTGCGCGTGGTGATCTCGAACCTGCGCACCACGTACGCCTTCGGGACCGGATCGAAGGCGCAGGAGCTGACCCCGGGACAGCTGCTGGAGCGTCTCGGGTTCTCCAGCGCCCAGCTCTCGACGCCGGTGAAAGACCTCTCGGGCGGTCAGAAGCGGCGGCTGCAGCTGCTGCTCGTGATCCTCGACCAGCCGAACGTGCTGATCCTCGACGAGCCCACCAACGACCTCGACACCGACATGCTCGCGGCGATGGAAGACCTCCTCGACTCGTGGTCGGGCACCCTCATCGTCGTCTCGCACGACCGCTACTTCCTCGAGCGCGTCACCGACCAGCAGTACGCGATCCTCGACGCCAAGCTCCGTCACCTCCCCGGGGGCGTCGACGAGTACCTGCGCCTGCGGGCGCTTCAGGATGCCGAGCCCTCGAGGCCGGCGGCATCCGGAACCGCGTCCGCAGCCCCCGGCCTGCAGGGCGCGGAACTGCGGGCGGCCCAGAAGGAGGCCTCGGCCGCCGAGCGGAAGATCGAGAAGCTGCAGCAGCAGATCGACAGAGCGAAGGCCGCTCTCGCCGACCACGACCAGGCGGACTACGTGGGACTGGGCAAGGAGATGCAGCGCATCTCGACGCTCGAGGCCGAGCGCGACGAGCTCGAGATGCGGTGGTTCGAGCTCACGGAGTCGATCGGCTGACCCGCGGTGCGGAGGGCGCGCGTCAGTGCACGAGCGTCTCGAGCACGATGATGAACACCCCGAGCACGGCGGTCGACAGAGCGCCCAGAAGACGGGCGGCGAGCCGGGACCCGCGGCGACGGTAGGCGTTGTACCCGAGCAGAGCCAGGACGCCCATCGTGACGTACGCCGTCCAATCCGAGGCGTCATCGATCGTGGCGTTCGTGATCCCGCCGTAGACCAGGCACAGGGCGGCGGGGACGGACGCGTAAAGCATGCCCGCGCCGTGGCGCATCGCCTCGCGGGTGGCTCGCCGCAGTCCGTGCGTGCCGTGTTCGGTCAGCGTGTGCGCGAAGACGTGGGCGATGAAGAAGACGAGGAGGGGGAAGACCGAGGACGCGAGGAGGTCCCACGGCGAGTCGGCGTGGTCCTCGGCGATCGTGACGAAGGACGCGTACACGATGATGCCGTAGATGGCGGCGGGGGAGCGGAATCGGACGTCGAACCACGCCCGCACCCGCGTCCAGGCCGACGGGGCCTCTACCGTCTCGCTCACGCGTCGAATCCCATGCTCAGCTTGCGCAGCAGGGTGGCGAGGCGGTCGCGGTCGCTCCGCGACAGCCCGTCGAGCAGCAGGGCCTCGGCGTCCACCAGGCGGGTGATGGCGGCGTCGACGCGCACGCGGCCGTCGTCGGTGAGGGTCACGAGAATGCTCCGTCCATCGCCGGGGTCGGATTCGCGTCGCACGAACCGGCGGGCGACGAGCCGGTCGATGCGGTTGGTCATCGTGCCGCTGGAGACGAGGGTCTGCTGCAGCAGTTGCTTCGGGCTCAGCTGGTACGGCTCGCCGGCTCGACGAAGGGCCGAGAGCACGTCCCACTCCCACGACTCGATGTCGCTGCGGCGGAACGCCTCTTTGCGGGCGATGTCGAGGTGGCGCGAGAGTCGGGCCACGCGCGAGAGCACCTCGAGGGGGGAGAAGTCCAGATCGGGGCGCTGGCGCATCCACGCGTCGACGATGCGGTCGACCTCGTCGCTGTCCCCGTGTGTGCTCACGGTCTCATTATGGCGAGAGCGGGCGACCCGCCGACGCGCGGGTGGCGGGTCTGGCAGACTTGACCGGTGCCCGCGGGCACGATCCGCCGTGGTGTAACGGCAGCACGACAGCCTTTGGAGCTGTTAGGTCCAGGTTCGAATCCTGGCGGCGGAGCATGACCTCAACGACCGAGCTCGCCGTCGTCGTCCTGGCCGCGGGCCAGGGAACCCGTATGCGTTCGCGCATCCCGAAGGTGCTGCACCCCGTGGGCGGGCGGCCCCTCGTCGGGCATGTGCTCGACACCGCGGCATCCCTCGATCCCGCCCGGATCGTCGTCGTCGTGCGCCACGAGCGCGAGAGGGTCGCCGAGACCGTCGCCGAACTCGCGCCCGGTGTCGTGGTCGTCGACCAGGACGAGGTTCCCGGCACGGGGCGCGCGGTCGAGGCCGCCCTCGACGCGCTCGACGGGTTCGACGGCGACGTGCTCGTGCTGAGCGCCGACGTCCCGCTGCTCGAGACCGGCACGCTCACCGAGCTGCTCGCCACGCACCGCTCGGGCGGCACGGCCGTGACGCTCCTGAGCGCGCGCGTCGACCAGCCGTTCGGCTACGGTCGCATCCTGCGCGACGAGACGGACGGCGTCCGCCGGATCGTGGAGCAGAAGGATGCCACGGCCGACGAGGCCGCGGTCACCGAGATCAACGTCGGCGTGTACGTCTTCCGAGCCGTCCCGCTGCGTGCCCAGCTCGCGCTCGTCGGTACCGACAACGCCCAGGGCGAGAAGTACCTCACCGACGTGGTCGGCCTTCTCCGTGACGCGCAGCTCGGGGTCGCGGCATCCGTCACCTCCGACGCCGCGGCGGCGCTGGGGGTGAACGACCGCGTTCAGCTCTCGGAGGCGGGGCGGACGCTCAACGCGCGCACCGTGCGCCGCTGGCAGCTGGAGGGCGTCACCGTCGTGGATCCGGCGACCACCTGGATCGACGTCACCGCGACCCTCGCTCCCGACGTCACGATCCTGCCCAACACGCACGTGCGCGGCGCGACGGTCATCGCCTCGGGAGCCACGATCGGCCCCGACACCACGCTCACCGACTGCGAGGTGGGGGAGGACGCCACGATCACCCGCACGGACGGGACCCTCGCCGTCATCGAGGCCGGCGCCACCGTCGGCCCCTTCGCCTACCTGCGCGCGAACGCCCGGGTCGGCGTGAACGGCAAGGTCGGGACCTTCGTCGAGGTGAAGAATTCCTCCATCGGCGAGGGGAGCAAGGTGCCGCACCTGTCGTACATCGGCGACACCGACATCGGTCGCGGGGTCAACCTGGGTGCCGGCGCGATCACCGCGAACTACGACGATCTCACCAAGCACCGCACCGTGATCGGCGACGAGGTGCACAGCGGCTCGCACAACGTCTTCGTCGCGCCGGTTACGATTGGAGACGGCGCCAAGACGGGCGCCGGCGCGGTCATCCGCAAGGACGTCCCGGCCGGCGCACTGGCGCTCAGCGTGTCACCCCAGCGCAACATCGAGGGGTGGGTCGAGAAGAACCGACCGGGCACCGCAGCGGCCGACGTGGCTGCGCGGGCTCGGGCTGAACAGGAAGCGGCCGATGGCTCGTAAGAAGAATCGTGTAGACCTCGACCGCGACAACGGCATCGCCCCCGGGCTCGTCGCCAAGACCAAGAAGCGGCTCGTCGTCGCCTCGGGCCGCTCGCACCCCGACTTGGCGAAGCAGGTCGCCGAGCACCTCGGCACCGAGCTGGCCCCCACCGAGCACCGCACGTTCGCCTCGGGTGAGATCTACACCCGCTTCGAGGTGTCGATCCGCGGGTGCGACGTGTTCGTCGTCCAGTCGTTCGGGCCGCCGGTCAACGAGTGGCTGATGGAACTTCTCATCATGCTCGACGCGCTCAAGCGCGCCTCGGCCAAGCGCATCACGGTCGTCGCGCCGTACTTCCCGTATTCGCGGCAGGACAAGAAGGGCCGCGGGCGCGAGCCGATCAGCGCCCGCCTCGTCGCCGATCTGCTGAAGACCGCCGGTGCCGACCGCATCATGAGCGTCGACCTGCACGCGGCGCAGATCCAAGGCTTCTTCGACGGCCCCGTCGACCACCTCTTCGCCAAGCCCGTGCTCCTCGAGCACTTCGAGCAGGGGCTCACCGGAGAAGACCGCGAGACCCTCACGGTCGTCTCGCCCGACATGGGTCGCGTGCGCGTGGCCGACACGTGGTCCGACAGCCTGGGGGCGCCGCTGGCGATCATCCACAAGCGTCGCGACCCGAAGGTCGCCAACCAGGTCTCGGTGCACGAGATCGTCGGTGACGTGAAGGGCCGCACCTGTCTGCTCGTCGACGACATGATCGACACCGGCGGGACGATCCAGAAGGCCGCGCAGGCGCTCAAGGCCTCGGGTGCCCGCAAGGTCATCGTCGCCGCCACGCACGCGATCTTCAGCGACCCGGCCACCGAGCGCCTGCAGGACCCGGCGATCGACGAGGTCGTCGTCACCGACACCGTGCCGCTGCCCGCCGAGCGCCGGTTCGACCGTCTCACCGTCCTGCCGATCGCGCCGCTGCTCGCGCGCGCGATCCACGAGGTCTTCGAGGACGGCTCGGTCACGAGCATGTTCGGCGGCGACGCGTAAGCATCCTTCGCCCCTCAGCCGTCTCCTTCCGGGAGGCGGCTGAGTTCGTTTCGCGGGTGGGTGCGCTGAGCGTCATGGCGGAGGTGGCTGAGCGCGTCGAAGCCGCCGGTCCCTTCGACGGGCTCAGGGACCTGGGTTGCGGATCCGGGACCTGGGCTGCGGGTCAGGGACCTGGCATGGCGGAGGTGGCTGAGCGCGTCGAAGCCGCCGGTTCCTTCGGCGGGCTCAGGGGCCTGTCCACCGTTCGTTCATAGCTCGCACAAAAGAATGAACCGGGGAGCGTCCAAGGTCGTGTCCCTACCGTGAGTACGCACGCGCCGCGAGGCACGACCGAAGGAGGACCCTCATGATCCGCACCACCGCCGTACCCCGTCCCGTCCGCATCGGCACCGCCCTGCTGGGCGTCGCCGGCATCGTCACCCTGGCCGGATGCTCGGGTGGCACGACCACCGACGCCGCTGCTCCCGCCGAGACGGCGCCCGCGGCGACCTCGGCCCCCACCTCGAGCGCGACGACCGACAGCTCGACGACCTCGAGCACGTCGGGCACCTACAAGGACGGCACCTACGAGGCCACGGGCCAGTACGCGACCCCCGAGAGCGTCGAGACCGTCGACGTCACCCTCACCCTGGCCGGTGACACCATCACCGACGTGACCGTCACGGGCGACCCCCAGGCGGCGGAGTCCAAGGAGTACCAGAGCAAGTTCATCGGCGGAATCAAGAGCGAGGTCGTGGGCAAGAAGCTCGACGAGATCTCGGTGAGCAAGGTCGCGGGCTCCTCGCTCACCAGCGGGGGCTTCAACAAGGCCGTCGACACCATCAAGACCGAGGCCAAGGCCTGACGTCATGACCACTCCGACCGCGACGGGTTCGACCTGGACCTTCGACGCGATCGGCACGTCGTGGGCGATCGAGACGGCATCCCCCCTGCCCTCGATCGCCCGCGACGCGGTGTCGGCCGTGATCGAGCGCTTCGACCGGGAGTGGTCGCGGTTCCGCGACGACTCCCTCGTCTCCGCGCTCGCGGACGGACGCGCGGCATCCGTTCCCGCCCCCGGTGATGCGGATGCCATGCTCTCGCTGTACGACGAGCTCGACACCGCGACGGCCGGTGCCGTCAATCCGCTCGTCGGCGACGCCCTGGCGCGCCTGGGCTACGACGCCCGGCTCACGCTTGCGCCGTGGGGAGACCCCGAGCCGGCACCGGCCTGGCGCGACACCCTCTCGTTCCGAGACGGGCGACTCTCCGTGACGCGTCCCGCGACGATCGACGTGGGGGCGCTCGGTAAGGGCCGTCTCGTCGACCTCGTCCTCGGCACCGTGCGCGAGCATGTCGACGGCGACCTCGTCGTCGATGCCTCGGGCGACCTGGCGGCACGCGGGGAGCCGCTCCGCGTCGCGCTGGAACACCCCTACGACACCACCCGCGCGATCGGCGTCGCCACCGTGACGGACGCCGCGCTGTGCGCCTCGGCCATCAACCGTCGAGCGTGGGGGGACAACCTCCACCACGTCCTCGACGCCCGCACGGGCGCGCCGGTCCGGGCGTTCGCCGCGACGTGGGCGCTGGCGGACACCGCGATGCGGGCCGACGCTCTCGCGACCGCCCTGTTCTTCGACGGGGGGCCCGAGCTCGCGGCATCCTGGAACGCGCACTGGGTGCGCATGCACACCGACGGCCGCGTGGAGTGGTCGCCGGGCTTCGACGGGGAGATCTTCGCGTGATCCCCGCGCCTCAGCTTTCGAAGGGAACCTCATGAGCGCCACACTCACCGCGGGCTCGACCCGCGTGCTCGGTCTGATCGGCCGGGTCTCGATGTACCGCCTGGTGATGTCGTCCCTGGGCCTGCTGGCCCTCTACGCCCTCGTGCTCTCGTTCGCGGGGCAGATCGGGCCGCAGCCGCTCGAGATCGTCGCGAGCGCCGTCGTCCTCGCCGTCGCGTGCGGGGCGACCGACCTCATCGCGCAGAGCCTGCTCCGGATGCCACGACGCCTGGAATCGTCCCTGATCACCGCGGCGATCCTGCTGTTCGTCCTGCGCCCGACGGTGGAGCCCCTCGGCCTGGCGGGGCTCGCCCTCGCCGGGGTCGCGGCATCCGCGTCGAAGTACCTGCTCGCGTGGCGCGGGCGCCACATCTTCAACCCGGCCGCCACGGGCGCGGCGGTCGTGACGATCGTCAGCATCTGGGCCCCGGATCTCGGGGGGTCGGCCTGGTGGGTGGGCTCGCCGTGGATGGCGGGGCCGGTGCTCGTCCTCGGCGTGCTGCTGCTCCTGCGCACGGACAAGCTCCCGATCGTGGTGACGTTCTGGCTCGTGGGGATGGCCGTCGCCTTCCTGCGCACGACGATCCAGTTCCAGTCGGCGGGCTTCCCGGTCGACGTGCCCGCGGTGCTCCTGCAGGTCGCCTTCTCGTCGCCGTTCCTCTTCCTCGGCGCGTTCATGCTGTCGGAGCCGCTGACCCTTCCCCCGCGTCGCGTGCAGCAGTACGCCGTCGCGGTCGTGGTGGGCGTCCTGGCGGGATGGCCGATCGCGGTGGGGGCGATCACCCTCGGCCAGGAGCGCGCGCTGCTGATCGGCAACCTCGTCGCGTTCCTCTTCTGCCTGCGTGCGGCCGTCCGGCTGCGCGTCGAGGGACGTCGCGACCTCACGCCGACCGTGCGCGAGCTGACGTTCCACGCGGCCCGTCCGTTCGCGTTCTCGCCCGGGCAGTATCTCGAGCTCGACGTGCCGCACCGTCGCCCCGACGCGCGCGGAACGCGACGGGAGTTCTCGATCGTCTCGGCCCCCGAAGACCTTCCCGAGGTGCGGATCGCCTTCAAGGACGGCTCGCAGTCCTCGTACAAGAAGGCGCTCGCGGCCGTGGAGCCCGGCTCGACCCTTGCGGTGACGGGCGTGTGGGGAGACTTCATCCTGCCCGCGCGTCCGACCGCCCCCGTGCTGCTGGTCGCCGCGGGCATCGGCGTGACGCCGTTCGTCTCGCAGCTGCGCCACCTCATGGCCACGGGACAGCGTCGCGACGCGGTGCTCGTCTACGTCGTGTCGGAGCCGGGGGAGCTCGCCTTCCGCGACGAGATCGCCGCCAGCGGCATCCCGGTCATCGTCTTCTCGCGCGACGAGCCCCGCGATCTGCCCGAGGGGTGGACGTGGGCCGGTCCCGACCGCGTGGATGCCGAGGGCTTGCTCCGCGCGGTCCCCGACATCGCGCAGCGCGCGGCCTACGTCTCGGGTCCGCCGCGGCTGATCTCGGCGTTGGCCCCCGCGCTGGCCAAGGCGAAGTCGCTCACCACGGACGCGTTCGCCGGGTACTGACACGCTGACGGACGCACACGCCGGGCGCGGCGGCAAGCGACCGCGAGGGGCGTCCTCGGCGCGATAGCGTCGCGGATATGCTCCTCCTGGCTTTCGCCGCGCTGCTGCTCGTCGTCTTCGCGGTCGCGCGGGCGCGTCAGCGCGCGCAGCTGCGCGAGGGCACCCTGCTCGTCGCCGCGGTCGTCTTCGCCGCGCTGGGGGTCCTTCAGCTGCTCGTGCAGTCGGATCCGGATGCCGCGGCGACGACCGTCCGCGTCGTCGCGGTCGCGACCCCCGTGATCGTGCTGGTGCTGGCGGTGTTCCTCATCACCAACGGCATCACGATGCTCCGGCTCGAGGGGCGGAGCCTCGCGAACCTCCTGTCGTTGATCGCGGGCGTCGGGTTGCTCGTGTTCCCCCTCCTCCTGCTCGCCCTGCTCGCGTGGGGCGGATTCGGCGGCTTCGTCGTGGCCGCCGGCGTCGTCCTGGTGGCGGGCTATGCGGCAGCGGCGTTCGTGGCGTTCCTCGTCTCATCGCTCCTGTATGCCGCGCTCCCGGCGCCGCGGCGCCCGCGTGCGATCGTCGTCCTCGGCTCGGGCCTCATCCGAGGCGAGGTCCCCCCTCTGCTCCGAGGGCGCCTGGATCGGGCGATCGCCGCGTGGCGGCGGGCGGTGCGAGCCGGGGGAGCGGCTCCCGTCCTCGTCCCCTCCGGCGGGCAGGGACCCGACGAACCGCGGCCCGAGGGGGAGGCGATGGCGGAGTACCTGCGCGACCAGGGGATCCCCGGCGACCTCATCCGCCCCGAGACGCGGTCGCTGAACACGCGGGAGAACCTCGAGTTCTCGCGCGTGATCGTCGACGGGATCGACGGCGGCGGACCGGTGCTGATCGTCACGAGCGACTACCACATGCTGCGCGCGGGACTCCTGGCGCGCCGGAGAATTCCGCGTGCCCGCGTGGTGGGCGCCCGCACGGCGGCCTACTTCGTGCCCAGCGCGTTCCTGCGCGAGTACGTGGCCCTGCTCGCTCGCCAGCGGTGGATGCACGTCGTGTTCGCCCTCGTCTTCGGGGCGACGCTGGTGAGCGTGTACGCGGCGATCTTCCTCGTCTGAGCGGTCCGCCGTCCTCAGTCCGCCGCGGCCTCGCCGGGGTCGAGCGGCTTCGCAGGCAGGCGCACCTCGAAGGTGGTGTCACCGGGGGTGCTCCGGACGCTGATCGAGCCGCGGTGCGCTTCGACGATCGCGCGGGCGATCGACAGACCGAGGCCGGTACCCCCGGTCTTGCGGTCGCGCGAGCGGTCGGCCCGGGCGAAGCGCTCGAACAGCTGCGCGGCCACCGCCGGGTCGACCCCGGGGCCGTCGTCGTGGACCCGGAGCACCGCGTCATCGCCCTCGCGCCGGACCGAGACGCACACTTCGCTTCCCGCCGGCGTGTGGGTGCGGGCGTTGGCGAGGAGGTTCGCCACGACCTGGTGCAGCCGCGCGGCATCGCCCGCGAGCTCGACGGGGTGGTCGTCGACGTCGATCTTCCACACGTGGTCGGGGCCGGCGGGCCGCGCGTCGCCGACGGCCTCGACCGCGAGACGGGTGAGGTCGACCGTGCCGTAGACGAGCTCCTGGCCCTCGTCCAGACGCGCGAGCAGCAGCAGGTCTTCCACGAGCGTGGTCATGCGGATCGACTGGGCCTGGATCCGCTCGAGCGACTGCTCGGTCGTCTCGACCGCCATCGCTGTGCGCTGGCGGGACTCGTCGTCGTGGGCCTGCCGCATGGCGCGCAGCGAGAGCTCGGAGAACCCGCGGATGGATGCCAGGGGCGTGCGCAGCTCGTGACTGGCATCCGCGACGAATCGGCGCATGAGCTCTTCGTTGCGCTGACGGGCGGACAGGGACGCGTCGACCCGGTCCAGGAGGGTGTTCAGCGCCGCGCCGACCTGACCGATCTCGGTGTGGTCGTCGACCTGATCGGCGGGGACGCGTTCGGTGATGGAGACATCGCCCTGGTCCATGCGGATGGATGCCACGCGCGTCGCGGTCTCGGACACCGCCTTGAGGGGCCGGAGGCCCAGGCGGATCACGAGCGCGATCACGGCGGCGAGGAGCAGCAGGCCGCCGGTGGTCACGAGGGCGACCGTGGTGAGGATGGCGCCGATCGTGCCGGTGACCTGCGACAGGGGGAGACCCACGAGCAGCACCTCGTCGCTGCCGGCCGACCCGTAGGGGCGCACGAGGTACTCGCCGAGGTTCGGCAGTTCCACCGTGCGGGCGTTGGGGCTCGACGAGGCGAGGCTCTCCACGATCTGCGCGAGCTCGTCGGAGGTGAGGGCCCGTGAGTTCCCTTCGTCGACGACGGCCCCCGTGGTTCCGCCCAGACGCGTCTTCATGACCATGAGGGTGCCGTTGTCGAACGGACCCGAATCGAGGACGTCCTCGGCCGTGCTCTGCAGGGAGATGCGGGGCTGGGCGAGCGAGGCGACGTCGGTGACCTCTGCCTCGAGGTTGTTGAGCAGCACCCCGCTCAGGATCGCGCTCGTGGAGACGCCGATCATGATGAGGATGAAGGCCACCATGCCGATGACCGCGGTCATCAGGCGCGCTTGGAGGCTCCACGGCCGACCGCGGCGCCACCAGCGCGCGGGTTCGGGGGGTGGAGGGGTCGTCACTGGGGCGCTTTGATCATGTAGCCGACGCCGCGGACCGTGTGGATGAGCGGGTCGTGGCCGGCGTCGATCTTCTTGCGCAGGTACGAGATGTAGAGCTCGACCACGCTCGAGCGGCCGCCGAAGTCGTAGTTCCACACGCGGTCGAGGATCTGGGCCTTCGACACGACGCGGCGCTGGTTGCGCATGAGGAAGCGCAGCAGTTCGAACTCGGTCGCCGTCAGCTCGATCTCGTGGCCCCCGCGCACGACCTCGTGGCTGTCCTCGTTCAGCGACAGGTCGCCCACGCGCAGAATCGGCTCGGAATCGCGCGTGAGAGCCGTTCCGGCGCGGCGCATCAGCCCCCGCAGACGCGCCACCACCTCTTCCAGGCTGAAGGGCTTGGTGACGTAGTCGTCCCCGCCCGCCGTGAGACCCGCGACGCGGTCAGCGACGGCGTCCTTGGCGGTGAGGAAGAGCACGGGCACGTCGTTGCCCGAGTGCCGCAGCCGCTGCAGCACCGCCATGCCGTCGAGGTCCGGCATCATGATGTCGAGCACCATGGCATCCGGAGCGAAGTCGCGCGCGGCCTGCAGGGCGTCGAAGCCGGAGCCCGCGGTGCGGACGTCCCAGCCCTCCATGCGCAGAGCCATCGAGAGAAGATCGGTGAGCATCTGCTCGTCGTCGACGACGAGGACGCGCAGAGCGCTCCCGTCGGGGCGGGTGAAGGCGGGGGCGGCGGCGGTCGCGGTCATGAAACTCATTGTGCGCGCTTATCTATGAGCTTTCTATGGCGTGGGTTATGGGAATCCTGAGAGCGAGCTGCGTGCCGGCCCAGAAACGCCGCGATTCCGACGCCGAGCGCCGCCCCGAGCGTGTTGGCGACGACGTCGCGCACGTCGGCGACGCGGGTCGGGAGGAACAGCAGTTGAATCGTCTCGATCGCCGCGCTGAGCAGCATGCCGGTCAGGATGCCGTGCCACCACCGTCCGCCCCACGCGGGGACGAGGATGCCGAGCGGGACGAACAGCGCCACGTTCGCGGTGAACTCCACCACATCGAAGGTGATCCACGCGGTGGGCGGCCAGGAGTGAAGGACGTGCAGGACCGTGTGCAGGAGGCTGCCGACCCCGGCGTCGTAGATCGTGGGCCGCAGCGTCATCCACCACACGCCGAACGCGTACGACGCCGAAGCGGCGACGAGCATCGCCCGCCGCCGCCTCGTCACGTCTCGACCCCTGGCCGGACGACGGTCTCGACCGTCAGTGGGTGTCCTCGGCCTCGATCTCAGTGCGGTCGCCCGACCAGAGGGTGTGGAACGTGCCCTCCTTGTCGATGCGGCGGTAGGTGTGCGCACCGAAGAAGTCGCGCTGGCCCTGGATGAGGGCCGCGGGCAGGCGCTCGGCGCGCAGGCCGTCGTAGTACGCGAGCGACGAGCTGAACGCGGGGGCGGGGATGCCGCTGGCCGCCGAGAGCGAGACGATGTCGCGCCAGGCGTCCTGGGCGCGGCCCAGCGCCTCCACGAAGTACGGAGCGGTCAGCAGGACGGGCAGCGAAGCCTCGGCGTCGTACGCCTCCGCGATGCGGTTGAGGAACTGCGCGCGGATGATGCAGCCGCCGCGCCAGATCTTGGACACCGCCCCGAGGTCGATGTTCCAGCCGTACTGGGCGGCACCCGCGCGGATCTCGTCGAAGCCCTGGCTGTAGGCCACGATCTTCGAGGCGTAGAGCGCCAGGCGCACCTTCTCGATGAAGGCGTCGGCATCCGCGCCCGCGAGGAGCTCGGTCCCGGAGGGGCCGGGGAGCTCGCGCGAGACCTCGCGCTGCTCGGGGTGGCTCGACAGCGAACGCGCGAAGGTGGCCTCGGCGATGCCCGAGACGGGGACGCCCAGGTCGAGCGCCGTCTGCACCGTCCAGGCGCCGGTGCCCTTGGCGCCGGCCTGGTCGAGGATCACGTCGACCAGCGGCTTGCCGGTCTCGGCGTCGTTCTGGCGGAGCACCTCGGCGGTGATCTCGATGAGGTAGGACTCGAGCTCGCCGCGGTTCCACTCGGCGAAGACGTCGGCGATCTCGGCGGGGGTCTTGCCCGTCGCCTGACGGATGAGGTCGTAGGCCTCGGCGATGAGCTGCATGTCGGCGTACTCGATGCCGTTGTGCACCATCTTCACGAAGTGGCCCGCGCCATCGTGGCCGACGTGCGTCACGCACGGCTCGCCCTCGGCGACGGCCGCGATGGACTTCAGGATCGGTCCGAGCGTGATCCACGATTCGTCGGAGCCGCCGGGCATGAGCGAGGGGCCGAGCAGAGCGCCCTCCTCACCGCCCGAGACGCCCATGCCGACGTAGTTGATGCCGGTCTCGCGGACGGCCTTCTCGCGACGGATCGTGTCGGTGAAGAGGGCGTTGCCGCCGTCGACGATGATGTCGCCGGGCTCGAAGACCTTCACGAGCTCGTCGATGACGAAGTCGGTGGGGCGGCCCGCCTTGACCATGATGATCGCGGTGCGCGGGGTGGTCAGGGAGGCGGCGAAGTCCTCGTACGAGAACGAGGGGACGAAATTCGCCTCGGGGTGCGCCTCGACGAGGTGCTCGGTCTTGTCGGCGCTGCGGTTGAACACCGCGACCGTGTTGCCCTCGCGGCTCGCGAGGTTGCGCGCGAGGTTCGAGCCCATGACCGCGAGGCCGACGACGCCGATGTTCGCGTGCGCCGGACCCTCGCCCTCGGGGCGGGAGTCGGCCTCAGCGGTGGGACGCGCGACCTCTTCGGGGCCGGGTGCACCCTCGTGCACCTGTGCGGCCTCGTGCGGGGCCTGGTCCTGGTCGGTCGAGGGTCCGGTCGGGGAGGGGGTGGACGTCATTCGTTGCTCCGTATTCAGGTGCGAGGAAGGGTGGGCGATTCACGCGGGCCGCCTCCGTCACTGTATCGGCTCGGCCGTGGCGTGTTTCAGGGAGTGTCGGTGTCGAGGCCGAGGCGGTCGACGACGTCCTGCACCTGCTGGGCGGGGGTCAGGTCGAGGTCGACGCGGATCGCCCGCTCGTCGGCATCCGGGATCTCGAGGGTCTCGAACTGCGAGGTGAGCAGCGACGGGGGCATGTAGTGCCCCTGGCGGCGCAGGAGGCGTTCGAGCACGAGAGCAGGGTCGCCCATGAGCAGGACGAAGGTCACGTTGTCGCGGCGCAGCACGTCGCGGTAGCTGCGCTTGAGGGCGGAGCACGTGATGATCCCGGGACGTCCGGCGGCGGCCTGGCCGTCGATCCACGCCGCGACCCGGTCGAGCCACGGCCAGCGGTCGTCGTCGTTCAGTGCGTGGCCGGCGGCCATCTTGGCGACGTTGGCCTCGGGGTGCAGGTCGTCGCCCTCTTGGAAGTCCCAGCCGAGGCGCCCGGCGAGCATCCCCGCGACGGTGGATTTGCCGGTCCCGGCGGGACCCATGAACACGAGGACGGGGGGTGTGGCGACCATGAGCTCTCTCTTCGTCGATCGGTCGGTCAGATGGTGCGGCGGACTTCGGTGAGCACGGCCGCGACGTAGCGGCGCGTGTGCTCCTCGGCGGCGTCGGCGTCGGCGCGGCCGATCGCCGCGGCGGTCTCGACGTGGTTGTCGAGGGCGTCGGGATTCGGGATGCCGGGGGTCAGCCCGTGCAGCGCGCGGCCCTCGATCGCGGCGGCGATCGGCGCGCGGGCAGCCGCCAGCATGAGGTTGCCGCTGGAGACGAGGATCAGGTCGTGGAAGGCGATGTCGGCGGCGAGGTACTCGGGGGAGTTGCCGAGGCCGGCGGCGCCGAGGCGCGCGAGTTCGTCGGCCAGGCGGAGGAGCTCGCCGCGCTGGAGATCGGTCGCGCGGCGAGCGCTCAGGCGGGCGGCCACGGGCTCGATCGCCGCCCGTAGCTCGGTCGTGTTGGCGATGAGCTGGTCGCGGCGGCGTCCGGCGAGCTGCCAGCCGATCAGCCGGGTGTCCAGGGCGCTCCAGTCGTCGGCGGGGCGCACCGTGATCCCGACGCGGCGGCGCTGCGCGAGCATGCCCATCGCCTCGAGCACCCGCACGGCCTCGCGGACGACGGTACGGGAGACGGCGTACTCGGTCTCGAGGGCGGCGAGGGTCAGCACACGACCGGCGGGAAGGTCTCCATCGACGATGCGCATCCCGATGGCATCCACCAACGAGCCGTGCGACGCTCGCGCCATGTGCCCCTCCTTGGGTCCTTAGGTACGACCATATCTTGTCAAAAATATGATCATTGTGTGAGGATTCTGCGAACACTCTTCACGCGCGGCGTCGATCGGACTCCGCGCATCCCCCCGTATCAATGGAGATCCCTTGGAAGACTGGACGCAAACACTCGGCACCACGCCGTTGCTCCTCATCGCGGCGGGCGCGATCGCGCTCATCCTCGTGCTCATCATCTGGATGAAGGTGCACGCGTTCCTCGCGCTCATCATCGTCTCGCTCGTCACGGCGTTCGCCGCCGGCATCCCGGTCTCGGCCGTGGTGAAGACGTTGACGGACGGGTTCGGCGGAACGCTCGGCACCGTCGCGCTCCTCGTCGCTCTCGGCGCGATGCTCGGCAGGCTCATCGAGCACTCCGGGGGCGCGCAGGCCCTCGCCGACACCTTCGTCCGCTTCTTCGGCGAGAAGAGGGCGCCGTTCGCCCTCGGTATCGCGTCGCTCGTCCTCGGGTTCCCGATGTTCTTCGACGCCGGCCTCGTCATGATGCTGCCGATCATCTTCGCGATCGCCCGCCGCGTCTCGGGCAACAACGTGCTCCTGTTCGGCCTCCCCGCCGCCGCCGCGTTCTCGGTCATGCACGTGTTCCTGCCGCCGCACCCGGGTCCCGTCAGCGCGAGCGAGCTCTACGGTGCGAACCTCGGCATCGTCCTCATCGTGGGTCTGCTCATCGCCTTCCCGATCTGGTACCTCTCCGGCTACCTCTGGGGCAAGTTCATGGCGAAGCGGATCGTGCTTCCCGTGCCGGCGCTCTTCGGCGACGTCGACGCCGATCAGCCGGCGAACCCGCCGAAGCCCGGCACCGTCATCGCCGTGCTGCTGCTGCCGATGCTCCTCATCTTCCTCAACACCGGTCTCACCACCCTCGGTTCCGCCGGAGTGGTCGACACCGACAACACGTTCCTGCAGGTGCTCATCCTGCTCGGCAACTCGCCCGTCGCGCTGCTCATCACCGTGCTGGTCGCGACCGTGGTCTTCGGCTTCCGCCGCGGCGAGAACGGCACGGCGCTCGAGAAGGTCGTCGATTCGGCGCTCGGGCCCGTGGCATCCGTCATCCTCATCACCGGAGCCGGTGGAATGTTCGGTGGCGTCCTGCGCGCCTCCGGCATCGGCGATGCTCTCGCCGACAGCCTGAGCGACCTGGGGCTCCCGGTCATCGTGGCGGCGTACATCATCGCCGTCATCCTGCGCCTCGCGCAGGGCTCGGCGACGGTCGCCCTCGTCACCGCCGCGGGCCTCGCCGCCCCGGCCGTCATGGCGGGAGGGTTCTCCCCGCTGCAGGTGGCCGCGATCACGCTGGCCACCGCCGCCGGCTCGGTCTTCGCCGGTCACGTGAACGACTCGGGCTTCTGGCTCGTCGGCCGCCTGATGGGCATGGACGTCAAGACCACCCTGAAGACGTGGACCGTGCAGCAGACCATCGAGTCGGTGCTCGGCTTCGTCGCCGCCCTCGCCGTCTTCGGGATCGGAGCGCTCCTGTGACCCCCTCGAACGCCGACCTGTTCGCCGTCTCGGACCGCCTGGCTCTCGTCACCGGTTCCTCCCGTGGCCTCGGCCGCGCGCTGGCCCTCACCCTCGCCCGCGGCGGAGCCCGGCTCATCGTGCACGGAAGGGACGCGGATGCCGTGGAGCGCACGCGTGCCGAAGCCGAGGAGCTGTCGGGCCGGCCCGCGCACGCAGTGACCTTCGACGTCACCGATGCCGGGGCGGTGGAGAGCGCTGTCGCGCGGGTGCTCGAGGACATCGGCGTGCCCGACATCCTCGTCAACAACGCGGGCGTGCAGCGCCGCGCGCCCATCCACGAGTTCCCCGTCGCCGACTGGGACGACATCGTCGCGGCGAACCTCTCGGGCGTGTTCTACGTCTCGCGGTTCGTGACGCCCGCGATGGTCGCCCGCGGCTCGGGGAAGGTGGTCAACGTCGCCTCGGTGCAGTCGCGTCTCGCGCGCCAGACGATCGCACCGTACTCGGCGACGAAGGGCGGCGTCGCCCAGCTCACCGCCGGGATGGCCGCCGACCTCGCCCGTCACGGCATCCAGGTCAACGCGTTGAGCCCCGGCTATTTCGCGACCGAGATGAACCGCGACCTCGTCGACGACCCCGAGTTCACGCGCTGGCTGACCCAGCGCACGCCCGCGGCCCGCTGGGGCGACTTCGACGAGCTGCGCGGGGCGCTGCTGTTCCTCGCGTCCGACGCGTCGAGCTTCGTCTCGGGGCAGAACATCTTCGTCGACGGCGGGATGACGGCGGTCGTCTGACCGCGGAAAGGTCTGGCAATGAAATCGCTGCTGATCGAGAAGGCGCTGGCCGCCGCCGTGCACGATGTCGAGGTCCCCGAACCGCGCGAGGGGCAGGTCCGCCTGCGCGTGGAGTACGTGGGCATCTGCGGCTCGGATCTGCACTACTACTTCGAGGGCGCCAACGGCGCGTTCGTCGTGCGGGAGCCGCTCGTCCCCGGGCACGAGCTCTCGGGGCGGGTCGACCTCGACCCCTCCGGCGCTCTCGCTCCCGGAACGCCGGTCACCGTGCACCCCGCGCGCTTCGGCACGCCGCGCGAGGGCATCGAGGATGACCCGCACCTGTGGCCCGGGGGGTCCTACCTCGGCAGTGCGTCGACCTGGCCGCACACCCAGGGTGCGGCATCCGAATACCTGGTCGTCGAGGCCGACATGGTGCGGGTCCTTCCGGACGACCTGCCGGTGCGCCGGGCCGTCCTCGCCGAGCCGCTCGCCGTCGCCCTCCACGCGCTCGGCAAGGCCGGTCCGGTCGAGGGGCTCGAGGTCCTCGTGACCGGGTCGGGGCCGATCGGTCTCATGGCCGTCGCCGCGGCGGTCGCCGCGGGGGCTCGCGTCACGGCGACCGACGTGCTGTCAGGGCCGCTCGATCGGGCCGCGTCCCTCGGGGCTTCGGCGACCATCGACGTCTCCGTCGATGCGGTCGAGCCGAATGCCTACGCGGTCGTTCTGGAGTGCTCGGGCGTTCCGGTGTCGATCTCGACCGCGCTGAAGGCGGTCCGCCCCGGCGGCACCGTCGTGCAGGTCGGCATGCTCCCCGACGATCCGCGCCCGGTGAACCTCGCCCCCTTCATCTCGAAGGAGGCGCGCTACCTCGGGGCCTTCCGCTTCCGCGACGAGATCGATCAGGCGGTCGCGCTGCTCGCGGCGAACCCGGGGATCGAGAGCGCCCTCACGCACGAGTTTGCGGTGACGGATGCCGCCGATGCCTTCGCCACGGCGCGGGACTCGCAGCGCTCCGGCAAGGTCGTCTTCGCCCTCTGACCGACGAGAACGCCCCGGTGGTCGCGGCCACTGGGGCGTTCTCGGGCGTGCGTCAGTCGTCGCTGCGGACCGCCGTGAAGCGGCGCGTGACAGCGATGTCGCGCTCGCCGAGGCCGCGGTCGACGATCTCGTCGAAGGCTTTGCGCAGGGCCGGGAGCAGTGCCGGTCGCGTGTCGGTGGCGGAGGCGATGTCGGCGGCGAAGCGCAGGTCCTTCACCATGTAGCCGGCGATGCCGCTGGGGGAGTCGTCGCCGCTCACGAGCTTCTCGCGTCGGCTGTTCAGCAGGTTCGATCCCGCGTACCCGCCGCCGAGGAGTTCCCACAGCGCGGCGGGGTCGACCTCGGAGCGCGCGGCGAGCTCGGTCGCCTCGCCGAGCGCGAGGATGGTCGCGGCCACGACCATCTGATTGCACGCCTTCGCGACCTCTCCCGCGCCGAGCGGGCCGAGGCGCACGGGGGTGCCGCAGGGAGCGAGAAGGGCCGCGGCGAGATCGGTGTCGTCGCTCTCGCCGCCGAGCATGATCGACAGGGTCCCGGCCTTCGCTCCGTCCTCGCCGCCCGAGACCGGACAGTCGACGACCCGGATGCCGTCGGGCAGCCGTTCCGCCAGCTCGCGCACGCCGACGGGGGAGGACGTCGACCCGATCATCACGAGGAAGGGGCGCCCCTCGACGCCCGCGAGCAGTCCGTCCGGACCGTCGAGGTTCTCCTCGAGCTGCGGGAGATCGGGGAGCATCACGAGGATCGCGTCCGTGGCGGCGGCGAGCTCCCGCGCGGTCGACGCCCAGTCGGCCCCCGCCTCGATCAGCGCGGGGCGCTCGCGGCGAGCGTGGACGACGAGGGCTCCGCGCGCCGACAGCAGGTGCTGCGCCATCGGCTCGCCCATCGCGCCCAGGCCCCAGACGCCGAGGCGCACCTCGGAAGCGGGCGGGAACGGGCCGGTCTCTTCGTCGAGCGTGGTCATGTCGGCATCCTATCGGCTGGACAACGGGTTGAACAGGGTTCAGTATGGTGAACGACGATTCGGTGAGATCGCGGCTGATGACCAGTTCCGCGGCGAGAGGAGACGACGACGATGTCGACACGGGAAAGCCTACGCGCGGTGGTGGCGGTGCCCCTGAAGGAAGAGCACTGCCGGCTCATCGAGCGCCTCGAGCCGCGCATCGAGCTCATCCGGGACGCCTCTCTGACGCGCCCGATGCGCGGACCGGCCGACTGGTCCGGAGACCCCGACCACCGGCGTTCCGCCGACGAGCAGCGCGCGTTCGACGAGATGGTCGACTCGGCCGAGGCGCTCTTCGGCATCCCGGACGTCGACCCGGCCGCCCTCGCCCGAACCGTCGCGGCCAACCCGGACCTGACGTGGGTGATGACGACCGCCGCCGGGGGAGGGGGCCAGGTCAAGGCCGCCGACCTCGACCGGGCCGCTCTCGATCGCATCGTCTTCACCACCAGCGCGGGAGTGCACGGGGGACCGCTCGCCGAGTTCGCGGTGTTCGGCGTCCTCGCCGGAGCCAAGGATCTGCCGCGCCTCGCGCAGCAGCAGACCGAGCATCGCTGGACCGACCGCTGGGAGATGCGCCAGGTCGACGAGCTGACCGTTCTCGTGGTGGGACTCGGCGGCATCGGCGCCGAGTGCGCACGCCGCTTCCACGCCCTCGGTGCGGAGGTCTGGGGGACGACGCGCTCGGGCACCCCGGTCGAGGGGGTCGACCGTCTCGTCCCGCTCGACGAACTGGCGAGCGCGGTGGCGGAGGTGGATGCCATCGTCGTCACGCTTCCCGGGACGGATCAGACGCACCACCTCATCGGCGCCGAGGTGCTCGCCGCGGTGAAGCCGGGGGTGATCCTCGCGAGCGTCGGCCGCGGGACCGTGATCGACGAGGAGGCGCTCCTGGCGGCCCTCGACGACGGTCGCGTCTCGTTCGCCGCCCTCGACGTCTTCGAGGTGGAGCCGCTCCCGAGGGAGTCGCCGCTCTGGCGGCATCCGAAAGTCCTCGTGAGCCCGCACACCGCGGCCCTGAACGGCAAGGAGGAGGAGCGCATCGCGCGACGCTTCGCCGAGAACGCCACGCGCCTGCTCGACGGCGAGCCGATGCGCGCGGTTGTCGATACGGTCGAGTTCTATTGACCTGTCGCGGCCCTCGCGACGCCGGCACGACGGGAGGTCGCCGTGAGCGATGACGAAGCGAGCGCGATCGCGCGCGACCCGGCGCCCGCCGTCGGCCGCAGTATCCGCCTCCTGGGTCTCCTTGCCGAGGCGGGACGCGCGCTGACGCTCACCGAGCTCGCCGCGGGCCTAGGACTGGCGAAGTCGTCGACCGCGAACCTCTGCCTGTCGCTCGAGGCGGGTCGCATGATCGAGCGCGTGCCGCTCGGGTACCGCCTCGGCATCCGCACGGCCGAGCTCGGCGGGGCCTTCGCCGCGCAGTTCAACCAGGTGCGTGAGTTCTACGCCGTGTGCGAGACCTCTCCGGCGCTGGCGTCCGAGCTCGTGCAGGTCGCGGTGCTCGACGACGCCGATGCCCTCTACCTCGCGCGCTACGAGGGGTCCCGATCGGTGCGCCTGGGAACGCCGCTGGGCTCGCGCCTGCCCGCCGCTCTGTCGGCGACCGGGCGTGCGCTGTTGATGACGCGCAGCGACGACGACGTCCGTGCTCTCTTGATGCGCGGTCCACTGCCCCGGCTCACCGAGCACAGCACGGTCGACGTCGACGCCGTGATCGCCAAGCTCGCCGCCGCGCGCGAGCGCGGGTGGTCGGTCGACGAGGAGGAGTCGTTCCGCGGCATCGTCGGCGTCGCCGTCCCGCTCGAGGGCTGGGCGCCGGGCGATCCACAGCTCGCTCTCGGTGTCGGCATCCCGGTCGCGGATGCCACGCCCGAACGCGTCGCCCGTGTCGGCACCGCGCTGCGCGAGGCCGCCCGCGCGCTCACGAATCCGTTCAGCGCGTCGCGCTCGGCCTGACGCGCGCCCCGTTCGCCTCGGAGGGGGCGGTGTTCGTGCTGCCCTGACGGTGTCGGAAACAGATTCTTCAGTTCAACATGTTGAACTGTGTCCACTCCGTTGGTACAGTCGCACCACCCCAGCCGATCGAAGGAGATGGCCGTGACCACTGCATCCACACCGACGCCGCAGCCGACGGATGATCCCGAATACGCCGCGAATCTGCGCCGCGCAACGCTCGCCTCGAGCATCGGCAGCGCGCTGGAGTACTTCGACTTCGCGCTCTACGGCCTGTCGACGGCCCTGATCTTCAACGTCCTGTTCTTCTCTCAGGACAACCCCGCCCTCGCCACGGTCGCCGCCTTCGCGACCTACGGCGTCGGCTTCCTCGCCCGCCCCTTCGGTGGGCTGTTCTTCGGTGTCCTGGGCGACAAGCTCGGCCGCAAGTGGGTCCTGGTCATCACGATCCTCCTGATGGGCGGGGCCTCCACGGCCATCGGCCTCCTGCCCACCTACGAGGCCGTCGGCATCCTCGCGCCGATCCTGCTCGTGGTCATGCGCCTGCTCCAGGGTTTCGGCGCCGGTGCCGAGCAGGCGGGGGCCACCGTGCTCATGGCGGAGTACGCCCCGGTCAAGCGCCGCGGATTCTTCTCGGCGCTGCCCTTCATCGGCATCCAGGCCGGCACCCTGCTGGCGGCCGTGGTCTTCAGCCTCATCTCCCTGCTCCCCGAGGACCAGCTCCTCAGCTGGGGCTGGCGCGTGCCGTTCCTCGCCTCGTTCGTGCTCATCCTGCTCGCGCTGTTCATCCGCATGCGTCTGCGCGAGACCCCGACCTTCATCGAGCTCGAGAAGAGCGAGCAGATCGCCGAGCATCCGGTCCGCGACATCTTCACGCGCGGTCTGCCGGGCATCATCGTCGGCATCGGCCTGCGCATGGCCGAAAACGGCGGCTCGTACATGTTCAACACCCTCGCGCTGACGTTCTTCGTCGCCTCGGTGGGCGGTCAGGCCGACCGGAGCCTCCTCACGTGGGGTGTCACGCTCGGATCGCTCATCGGCATCTTCTCGGTGCCGCTGACCGGCGCCCTCTCCGACCGCATGGGCCGTCGCACCGTCTACCGCGCCGGCGCGCTCTTCATGCTCGTCTTCACGTTCCCGGCCTGGTGGCTCATCTCGCTCGGCAGCTACCCGATCACCATCGCGGTCATCGCGATCGGTATCGGCGTCGCGGTCAACTCGATGCTCGGACCCCAGTGCGCCATGCTCCCCGAGCTGTTCGGCAACCGCCACCGCTACCTCGGTGTCGCGATGGCACGTGAGATCTCGGCGGTCCTCGCCGGCGGCCTCGCGGGCGTCCTGGGCGCGTACATCATCGCCGTGAGCGGGGCGAACTGGCTCCTGCTCGCGATCTACATGGCCACCCTCGCGCTCATCACGACCGCATCGACGTTCCTCGTCCCCGAGACCCTCCGTCGCGACCTCACGCGCACCGACGACGCGATCAAGGTGTCGCGCGACGAGGCCGGCGAGGGCGTGGATGCCACGACCGTGACCGTCCGGACCATCCGATGACCCGCATCGCCCGCGTGCAGACGCCCGACGGCGTGCGCGTCGTCCGGGTGGACGGCGACCGGTTCATCCCGATCCACGACCCCTACGTCGCGTTCGCGAAGGGGGAGGACGTGACGGATGCCGGGACCCCGGTCACCGGCACGCTCCTCGCCCCGTGCGCGCCGACGGTCGTGGTGGGGATCGCCCAGAACGGACCGGACCACGCCTCGCCCGTGCAGGCGTGGCTGAAGAGTCCCCGCACCGTCACGGGACCGGATCAGGCGGTGACCCTGCGCCGCGACGCCGGCACGACGGTCGCCGAGGCGGAGGTCGCGGTCGTGATCGGTCGCGACACGACGGGGCTGACGAGCGAGAACGCGCACGAGTACGTGCTCGGCGTCACGGCCGTGAACGACCTCTCGAGCCCGGATCGCTCGGTCCTCGACCCGCGTAATTTCGAGGCGAAGTCGGGAGAGGGGTACACCCCGCTCGGTCCGTTCATCGACACCGGCATCGGTCTCGAGGACGACGTGTCGCTGAGCCTCGTGGTCGACGGGGAGCCGGTCTGCGAGACGTCGGCGGGGCGCTACCCGATGTCGCTGCGGGCGTGCCTCGCGTACGTCGCGGGATGGACGACGCTGGGCCCCGGGGACGTGATCATGATGGGTGCGCCGTTCTCGGCATCCCCCATCCGACCCGGAGTCGCGGTCGAGGTCGTCGTGGGCGAGCTGCGGCTGCGAACCCCGACGGCCTGACGCGCGTCAGTGCTTCTTGTAGCCGGCGTTGCGACCCATCGAGAAGAGGGCGCCGATCGCGCCGATGCCGCCGAGCAGAGCGACACCGCCGATGACCCAGAGCACGACGTGGGAGAAGAAGCCGCTGTCCATGATGATCCTTCGGGTCGGTGGGACTCGATTCTACCGGCGCGCTCCGGTGCTCCTCGACACGCGCGGGTCGTGCGGCAGCGATCGCACTGGTAGACTTCCCGGGTACTTCGGCGAGGGACTGTCGCACACCGGCTGGTGAACGTGGCATCCGTGATCGACGCGGTGATGCAGGCCCCCGGCTTTCCTCACGCGCTCGCGTTCGAGTCGAATCCAGACCACCGGTGCGGGCCGTGTTCCGCCCCTGAGCTGCGGGCCGCACGCCCGCGAGGAGAACATCATGTCGGAAGACAACAAGGTCGTCGCGGAGCTCCGCGAGAACTTCGGCAAGGGCTTCGCCCGTCGCCTCCGCGCCGCGGGCAAGATCCCGGCCGTCATCTACGGTCACGGCACCGAGCCCCAGCACGTCGCGCTGCCCGGTCACCAGACCGCGCTGCTCATCCGTCGCGCCAACGCTCTGCTCGACCTCGACATCGCGGGCAAGAGCCAGCTCGTCCTGGTCAAGGACGTGCAGAAGGACCCCGTGCGTCAGATCATCGAGCACATCGACCTCATCGTCGTGAAGAAGGGCGAGAAGGTCCAGGTCGACGTCCCCGTGGTCGTCGTCGGCGAGCCCTTCTCCGGCACCATCGCGATGCTCGACGCCACCACCGTGTCGCTCGAGGTCGAGGCCACCCACATCCCGCAGAACGTCGAGGTCGACGTCGAGGGCGCCGAGGACGGCACGCAGATCACCGCCGCCGACCTGAAGCTCCCCGCCGGTGCGAGCCTCGTGACCGAGCCCGAGACCCTCATCGTGGGCGTCTCGGTGCCGCTCGACACGCTGGCCGCTGAGGAAGAGATCGCCGAGGCTGACGCCGAGGTCGCCGAGGAGCAGTCCGAAGAGGCCGAGGCCGCCGACAACAACTGACACCGGACGGCTGCGACTCGCAGTTCGTCGACGAGGGGGCGCGTTCTTCGCGCCCCCTCGTTTCGTTTCCGGCTGACCCGGAAGAATGGATGCCATGGCAGACACGTGGGTGATCGTGGGACTCGGCAACCCGGGTCCGCGTTACGAGGCGACCCGGCACAACATCGGCCAGATGGTCGTCGACGAGCTCGCGGCGCGGCGGAGCGAGGCCTTCCGCGCGCACAAGGCGAATGCCCGCGTCGCGGAGACGTGGCTGCGACCGGGCGGCCCCAAGCTCGTCCTCGCGAAGCCCAACAGCTTCATGAACGTCTCCGGGGGCCCCGCCGCGGGCCTCGCGCGCTTCTACGACGTCGACCCGGAGCGCGTCGTCGTCGTGCACGACGAGCTCGACATCCCGTTCGACACCGTGAAGCTCAAGACCGGCGGAGGCCACGGCGGCCACAACGGCGTGCGCGATGTCGCCAAGGCGCTGGGCACCCCGGAGTTCCCGCGCGTCCGGGTGGGCATCGGGCGGCCCGTCGGTCGGCAGGATCCCGCGGACTGGGTCCTCGACCCGTTCGGGGCGACCGAGCGTCAGACGCTGCCGATCCTGATTTCGGATGCCGCGGACGCCGTCGAGATGCTCGTCGAGGAGGGGCTGGTCGCCGCGCAGCAGCGCTTCCACGCCCCGCGCGCCTGAAGCCCGCCCCCGTCACGACGGAAGCCCCGGCCGTTCGGCCGGGGCTTCCGCGTCGCTGAGGGACTCAGCCGATGGTGTTGGCGTACGGAGCCGCTCCCGCGGCCGCGCCGGCGCCGAAGATCACGGCGACCACGATGCCGCCGAGGACGGCGAGGACGATCGCCGCGATACCGAATCCACGGCCCCGGTTCTTCACGGCGGCGATGATGCCCTGGATGAAGCCCCAGAGCCCGAGGGCACCGAAGACGAGGAAGCCGGCGACCGCGAGCAGACCCGCCGTGGCCGCGGACTGCTGCTCGCTCGCGGAGAGGTTCGACGGGTCGATCTGCGGGGTGCCGTCGGGGCCGGTCGTGGCGTACTGCACGAGAGCGCCGCTCTGCATACCGCCGATGAACGCGAGGATCGAGCCGATCACGATGGCGGCGAGGGCCACCACGAAGGCGATCAGACCGAGGCGGTTCGAGGGCTTCTGCGGAGCCGCAGCGGGGGGCTGGTGGGCCGGGGCCGCGGGGTAGCCGGCCTGGGCGGCGTCCGCGCGCGTCGCGGGGGGAGGGTTGTACGGCTCGGGGGGCGGCGGCGTGCTGCTCACGGGGGTGCTCCTTCGATCGTGGGATGGGATCATCCCGTGGCCGCGAGTATAGGGAAGGCCTTCCGTTTCTGAGAACGAGCTGGACGCGCGTCGCGAAACACGGTAACAACGACGACTCAGGTGAGGCTGCCGCCCGAATCGGCGAGGGTTCCCGCGCCGGCGGCGAGCGCGAGGGCGACGAACGCGGCGAAGATGACGGGGCCGAGGGCGGCGAGGACGATCGCGACGATGCCCATCGGGCGCCCGCTGTCGCGCGCGGTGGCGATGATCCCCACCACGAGTGCGGCGATGCCGAGGACCGTTCCCGTCCAGAACGCCACCTCGACGACGAGCACGAGATCGCGCACGGGGCTCAGCACCCGCAGATCGATGTTCTGCCCACCCTGGGCGACGATCTGGGCACCGGCGCCGCGTGCGACCCGGAAGGCGGCGAAGCCCGCCACGGCGGGGGCGACGACCATGCTCAGGATGCCGGCGACGAGCGCGAAGGCCCCGAGCGGGCGCCGCTTCTTCGACGACGGCGGGGGAGCCAGGAGCGTCCCGGTCGCGGGGGCGACGTACGGGGCGGCGAAGGGCGACGACATGCCAGCACTCTACGAGACGCGCGCGCCGACCCGGTGTCGGTACCCCCGCGTAGACTTTCCCGAGTGACAGTTCCCGGGATCGTGCGCGCCCTCGAGCAGGCTGAGTCGTATCGTGAGGCCGCATCCGCGGCATCCGTCGACCTGTCTCTCTCCCTCGTCGACGGGCTCGATGCCCCCGTCATCGCGGGCCTCGTCGAGCGTCGCCGTGCCGCGGGTGACCCGGGCGCCGTTCTGGTGATCGCCCCGACCGGTCGACGGGCCGAGTCGCTGGGGCCGGCCCTGGATGCCGTGCTCCCCGGCGCTCAGGTGCTGCACTTCCCCGCGTGGGAGACGCTGCCGCACGAGCGCCTCAGCCCGAGTCCTGAGACGGTCGGCCGTCGCCTCGACGTGCTGCGCCGCATCGCGGCCTGGAACGGCGAGGCGCCGCTGGTCGTCACGGCATCCGTCCGCAGCGCCCTCCAGCCCCTCGCGCCCGGTCTCGGCGACGTCGCCCCGGTCGAGCTCACGGTCGGGGGCCGCGGTCACGAGCTCGAGGCGGTGACCACGCGGCTCGTCGAACTGGCGTACCACCGGGTCGACATGGTCTCGCGGCGCGGGGAGTTCGCGGTGCGCGGCGGCATCCTGGACGTCTTCCCGCCGGTGGCCGATCACCCCTACCGCGTCGAGTTCTTCGGCGACGAGGTCGACCAGATCCGCGCCTTCTCGGTCGCCGACCAGCGCTCGCTCCCGGGCGAGGTCACCACCGTGACGCTCGTCCCCAGCCGAGAGCTTCTGCTCACCCCCGCGGTGCGGGCGCGCGCCGCCGCGCTCCGCGACGCGTACCCGGGCCTGCGTCAGCTGCTCGAGAAGATGGCCGAGGGCATCCCCGCCGAGGGCATGGAGTCGCTGATCCCGGTGCTGATCGACGACCTCACCACCCTGGTCGACTACCTCCCTGGCGGCAGCGCCGTCGCCCTCGTCGATCCCGAGCGCTCGCTCGCCCGCGCGACCACGCTCGGTGACACCAACCGCGAGTTCCTCGAGGCCGCCTGGTCGGCGGCCACCGCGGGGGCCGACACCCCGGTCGACCTCGACTCCGGCGACTTCGTGACGCTCGACGACCTGCACGAGCGCGCGAGCGGTCGCGGGGGAGTGTGGTGGCAGTTCAGCGCCTTCGATTCGGGAGCGGCGGATGCCGAGGACGAGGGCCTCACGGTCGGCGACGACTCCGCGCACCGGATCAAGGCCGACGCCGTCCCCTCGTTCCAGGGCAATGTCGAGGGGGCCACGGCGCACGTCGGGGAGCTCCTCGCCGACGGCTGGGCGGTGATCGTCACGGCATCCGGTCCGGGAATGGTCGATCGCGCGCGCGACGTGCTCGCGGAGCGCGGGATCGCGGCGAGGCGCGTCGATGACGTCCTCACCCCGCCCGAGCCCGGCGTGGCGCACGTGGTGTGCGCTCCGCTCGAGCGCGGCTTCGAGCTCACCGAGGCGCGGTTCGCCGTCATCACCGAGACCGAGTTCTACGGCCGCTCGGTCAGCGGCGACAACCGGGGTGTCAAGAAGCTGGCGTCGCGGCGGCGGAACGTCGTCGACCCGCTGCAGCTCAAGCCCGGCGACGTGGTGGTGCACGCCACGCACGGCATCGGGAAGTTCCTCGAGCTGACCCAGCGCGAGGTCTCCAGCGGCGGCCGCAACGCGGTGAAGACGACGAAGGAGTACCTCGTCCTCGAGTACGCGCCCGCCAAGCGCGGCTACCCGGGCGACAAGCTGTTCGTGCCCACCGACCAGCTCGACCTGCTGTCGAAGTACGTCGGCGGCGAGGCTCCGACCCTCTCGAAGATGGGCGGCAGCGACTGGGCCGCGGCGAAGGGACGCGCGCGCAAGGCCGTCCGCGACATCGCGGTCGAGCTGGTGAAGCTGTACTCGGCGCGCATGGCGTCCAAGGGCTACGCCTTCGGTCCCGACACGCCCTGGCAGCGGGAGCTCGAGGAGGCCTTCCCGTTCGCCGAGACGCAGGACCAGCTGCAGACGATCGACGAGATCAAGGCCGACATGGAGAAGCCGATCCCGATGGATCGCCTTCTTTCCGGCGACGTCGGCTTCGGCAAGACCGAGGTCGCCGTGCGCGCCGCGTTCAAAGCGATCCAGGACGGCAAGCAGGTCGCGATGCTCGTGCCGACGACCCTGCTCGTCAAGCAGCACCTCGAGACCTTCGCCGAGCGTTTCGCCGGATTCCCTGTCACGGTACGCCCGCTTTCGCGCTTCCAGACCGACAAAGAGGCGAAGGCGACTCTCGCGGGTCTCACCGACGGCACGGTCGACATGGTCATCGGGACCCACCGCATCCTCACCGAGAAGGTGATCTTCAAAGACCTGGGACTCATGATCATCGACGAGGAGCAGCGCTTCGGTGTCGAGCACAAAGACCAGCTGAAGAAGCTCAAGACCAACGTCGACATCCTCGCCATGAGCGCCACGCCCATCCCGCGCACGCTCGAGATGGCCGTCACCGGGATCCGCGAGATGTCGACCCTGGCGACTCCTCCGGAGGATCGGCATCCGATCCTCTCCTACGTCGGGCCGCGCAACGACAAGCAGATCGCGGCGGCCATCCGTCGCGAGCTGCTGCGCGAGGGCCAGGTGTTCTACGTGCACAACCGCGTGTCGTCGATCCAGCGCGTCGCCGCCCACCTCGCCGAGCTCGTCCCCGAGGCGCGGATCGTCGTCGCGCACGGCCAGATGGGCGAACACGCGCTCGAGCAGGTCGTCGACGACTTCTGGGAGCGTCGGGCCGACGTGCTCGTGTCGACCACCATCATCGAGACCGGCCTCGACATCTCGAACGCGAACACGATCATCATCGACCGCGCCGACAAGTACGGCCTCTCGCAGCTGCACCAGCTGCGCGGGCGCGTCGGGCGCGGCCGCGACCGCGCGTACGCCTACTTCCTGTACGACGAGATGAAGCCGCTGTCCGAGACCGCGGCCGACCGCCTCGAGACGATCGCCGTGAACAACGACCTCGGCTCGGGCATGCAGGTCGCGCTCAAAGACCTCGAGCTGCGCGGCGCGGGAAACCTCCTCGGCGCCGAACAGGCCGGCCACATCGCCGGCGTCGGGTTCGATCTCTACCTGCGCATGATCGGCGAGGCCGTGTCGACCTTCCGCGGCGAAGACGTGGACGGTCCGACCGAGCTGCGGCTCGAGCTGCCGGTCGATGCGCGCCTGCCCGAGTTCTATATCGACAGCGAGCGCCTGCGCCTCGAGGCGTACCAGAAGCTGTCGGCCGCGGCATCCGCCACCGCCAAGGACGACGCGATCGACCTCGTGGTCGAAGAACTGCGCGACCGCTACGGCGAGCCTCCCGCCGAGGTCGAGGGTCTCGTCGCGATCGCACGCCTGCGCCGCCGGGCCGCGCAGGCGGGTCTCGCGGATGTCGTGGCGATGGGATCGAACCTGCGCATCGCGCCGGCGAACCTCGCGGACTCGATGCGCGTGCGCCTGCAGCGGCTGTACCCGAAGGCGAAGCTCGTCGCCGGTGGGGATGCCATGGTCGTGCCGCTCCCACAGGACGCCGACGACGCGAACCTCATCGCGTGGGTGCGTCAGCTGCTCGACGCGCTGTGGCCGCTCCCCGCGGAGAAGACCGCCGAGACGGCCTCGGTCTGAAAGGACGGATGCCGTGACCGTCGGACTCGTCGTCGTGAGCGTGATGATGCTCGCGACAGCCGCGCTCATCCTGTGGATGGCTCGGCGAGCCGCGGCGGGCACCCTCCCACGCAACGACTTCGCCGGCATCCGGACTGCGGCCACCCGCTCCTCCGACGAGGCGTGGATCGCCGCGCACCGGGCGGGAGCCGCCGACCTGCGGCGTTCGGTGGTCGGCGCGGCCATCGCCGGTACGGTGCCATGGGTCTCACTCGCCCTGCCCGAGTCGGCGCGCGAGCCCGTCGCGGCCGCCGGCATCCTCGCCGGAGCCGCCGTTCTCGTCGCCTTCTCGGTACGTGCGGCGATCGTGGGCCAGCGCGCGGCGCTCGCGGTGATCGATCGGCGCTGATGAGCGGGAGCCGGTTGCGTGCCGCCTTCGTGCGGCGGGGGCAGCGGAGCCTCGTCCGCCTTCCCGTGGCGTGAACTCGGCCGCTCCCGTGCGCTGCCAGAATGACCCCATGACCGACGTCGCGTCCGCAACTCGGGGCTCCTCCCGTCCCTCGATCGGAGCGCGCGCCTTCGACGCGCTCGACATCGCTGCGACGGCGTTGTTCGGCCTCGAGGGGGCGGCGGCCGCGGCGCACGCGGGCTTCGACCTGCTGGGCGTGGTCGCGGTCGGCCTCATCGTCGCGCTCGCGGGCGGAGTGCTCCGCGACGTGCTCCTGGGCGATCTGCCTCCCGCCGCTCTGCGCACCCCGAGCCGCATCATCGCGGGTCTCGCGGCCGCCCTCGTGGCGTTCGTCTTCATCGAGGGCGTCGACGCGTTCCCGGTCTTCCCCCTGCAGATCATGGATGCCATCGGCCTCGCCCTCTTCGCCGTCACCGGTGCCCAGAAGGCCTCGGCCTCCGGCGCGAACCTCTGGGTCGTGACGATCCTTGGGACCCTCGCGGCGACCGGCGGCGGCGTGATCCGCGACGTGCTGCTGGCGCGGACCCCCTACGTGCTGTCGGAGAGCATCTACGGCACCGCCGCGGCCGCGGGCGCCGTGGTGACCGGCATCCTGCTCGCCGCGACGGGCCGTCCACGGCTCGCCCTCGGGGTCGGCTTCGCCGTGGCCCTCGCACTCCGACTCGGTGCCGTGATCTGGGGCTGGTCGCTGCCGAGGATCGCGTGACGCTCACGGTCCGCGCGTCCGGCACGGCAGCTCGTGCCGTCCCGGGACGTCCCTCGCTCGGAGCCCGCGCGTTCGCCGCCCTCGACATCGTCGCCACCGCGGTCCGCGGCGTCGAGGGGGCCGCGCTCGCCGCACACGCGGGGTTCGATCTGCTCGGGGTGCTCGTGGTCGGCTTCGTCGCCGCCGTCGTCGGCGGGATGCTGCGCGACGTCCTCCTGGGCGACCTGCCCCCGGCGGCTTTGCGTTCGTCTAGCCGCATCATCGTCGCCTTCGCCGCCTCGGGCGCAACGTTCGTGCTGCTCAAGCTCGTCGACGAGGTGCCCACCACGGTGCTGCTCACCCTCGACGGCGTGGGTCTCGCCCTGTTCGCGGTGATCGGTGCGCAGAAGGCTTCGGCGCACGGCGCGAGCCTGTGGGTGGTCGTGGTGGTCGGAGTGGTCGCCGCGACGGGCGGGGGCGTCGTGCGCGACGTGCTGCTCGGGCACACTCCCGTGCTGTTGACCCAGAGCGTCTACGGCGGGGCCGCCGCGGTCGGGGCTCTGGCCACCGGCATCCTGCTCGTCACGACCCGCCGCGCGCACCTGTCGATCGTGGTCGGCTTCGTGCTCGCCTTCGCGCTCCGCGAGACGGTTCTTCTGCTCGGCTGACGCCGGCGACCGGCGGGTCTACGCTGACCGCATGCTGTTCGCTCACCTCGGGGCCGAGCCCCGCATCCATCCCGACGCGGTGGTCGCGCCGACGGCCGTGATCAGCGGCGACGTCACGATCGGCGCCGGGTGCCAGATCCTCCACGGTGCCGTCCTCACGTCGGAGGGCAGTCCCATCGTGCTGGGCGAGAACGTCCTCGTGATGGAGAACGCCCTCGTGCGCGCCAGTTCGACCCACCCCGTGCACGTCGGGGCGCACACCCTCGTCGGGCCGATGGCCAGCGTCGCCGGGGCGGACGTGGGTGAGGAGGTCTTCCTCGCGACGGGGACGCGCATCTTCAACGGCGCCGAGATCGGCGACCGCAGCGAGGTCCGGATCAACGCCGTGGTCCACCTGCGGACGATCCTCCCCGCCGAGACCGTCGTGCCGATCCGATGGGTCGCCGTCGGCGACCCGCTGCAGCTGCTCTCGCCGGACCGCCACGACGAGATCTGGGCGGCGCAGAAGGAACTCGACTTCCCCGGGTACGTCTTCGGCCTCGACCGGGAGACTCCCGATCTGATGGTCCAACTGACCGAGCGGTACGGCCGCAGCCTCGCGCGCCACGCCGCCGACCGCCCGCTCGGCTGAGGTTCCGCGCCCCCGCCCCGACGGCGGTCCGTCACGGCGCGCCCCACCGGTTGCGGGTTTCGGCGTATCGGGCCTCGCGTCCGCGGGACGGCTCGACGCCCACTGCACGCAGCGGCGCGCCGACCCCGCGAGGGAGCCGGCGCGCCGAGGATCGGATGGATGCCGCTCAGCCGGTGTTCTGCAGACCCGCCGCCACACCGCTCACCGACAGCAGCAGCAAGCGCTGGTGCTCGGCATCCGGGGTCTCGGACTCGGTGGACGCGTCGCGCAACGCGCGGAGCGCCCGCAGCTGCAGGAGAGAGAGGGCGTCGACGTAGGGGCTGCGCATCTTCACCGCGCGCTGCAGCACGGGCTTGTTGCCGAGCAGGCCGCCGCCAGTGATCCGCTCGACCCACGAGCGGGTGAGCAGCATCTCGTCCATCACGAGCTGAGCGAGGTCGTCGCGGTCGCCGAGCGCCAGGTAGCGGCGGGCGATGCGCTCGTCGGCCTTCGCGAGGCTCATCGCGACGTTGTCGATCATCGTGCGGAACAGCGGCCACTGCTCGTACGCGTCGCGCAGGCGCTGCTCGTCGCCGACCGCGTCGAGGGCGGTGCCCAGGCCGAACCAGCCGGCGAGGTTGATGCGCGCCTGCGTCCACGAGAACACCCACGGGATCGCGCGGAGGTCCTCGAGCGACTCGACCGAGAGACCGCGACGCGCCGGGCGCGAGCCCAGGGCGAGATGCCCGAGCTCCTCCATCGGGGTGACCGTGGCGAACCACGGCGCGAAGCCCGGCGCTTTCACGAGCGCGAAGAACCGCTCGCGTGAGGCGACGTCCATGGTCTTCGCGACGTCGGCGAACGCCTCGGCGGCCCCGCGGTTGCGGCGCTCGATCGAGGGGGAGGATGCCGTGAGCACGGCCGCCGCGACCTGGTCGATGTGGCGCATCGCGATGTCGGCGTCGCCGTAGCGGGCGAAGATGACCTCGCCCTGCTCGGTGAGCTTGAACCGGCCGTCGACGGAGTGCGGGGGCTGCGCGAGGATCGCCGAGTTCGCCGGTCCGCCACCGCGGCCGAGCGCGCCGCCGCGTCCGTGGAAGAGCGTGAGCTCGATGCCTTCGGCCTCGGCCCACGTCGAGATCTTCGCCTGCGCCTCGTACAGCGCGAGGTTGGCCGCGACGGGGCCGACGTCCTTCGACGAGTCGGAGTAGCCGAGCATGACCTCGAGGCGGCGGCCGGTGGCATCCAGTCGGCTGACGAACGAGGGGTGCGAGACGATCTCAGCGAGGATGCCGGGGGCCGCCTGCAGGTCGGCGAAGGTCTCGAACAGCGGGATCACGTCGAGGACGGGGAGGGTCTCGCCCGGGCCCATCGCGTACGACGCGAGCTCGTGGACGTTCGCGAGGTCTTCGGCCGACTGCGTGAACGAGACGATGTAGCGGCCGGCGGCGCGGGGGCCGAAACGCTCCTGCACGTAGGCGATCGAGCGGAAGACCTCGAGCACCTCGTCGGTCTGCTCGCTGCGGGCGCCGCCCGCGCGGAGCTCGTCGAGCACCTTGCGGTGCACGGCGGAGTGCTGGCGCACCTCGAGCTCGGTGAGGTGGAAGCCGTACGTCTCGACCTGCCACACGAGCCGCTGCAGCGCGCCGTACGCCTGGCGGGCCGCGCCGGCGGCGACGAGGGAGTCCTGCACCGTGCGCAGGTCGGCGAGCAGGTGCTCGGGGTCGCGGTAGGCGAGGTCGGCGTCGCGCGTGCGGGTCGCGGCGATCTTGCGCGCGAGCAGCAGCAGGATGCGCCGGTGCGGCTCGTCGGGGGAGCGCTCGGCGATCTCGGCCGCCGCGTCCTCGTCGGCCGCGCGCAGGCGGTGCCACAGCGCGACCAGGGCATCGCTGGGCGGGGTGGTCTCGGCATCCAGGGTCAATCCGCGACCCACGCGCTGGGTCGTGCGCTCGAGACCCAGGAGCACATGCTCGCTGGCGATCGCGGCGGCCTTGCGGGTGACGGATGCCGTGACGAAGGGGTTGCCGTCGCGGTCGCCGCCGACCCACGAGCCGACGCGGACGAACGGCTTCACGATCGGGGCGCGGGAGCCGGCGTGCTCGCCCTGGAGGATGTCGTCGATGCGGCGATACACGCGGGGGACCGCGGTGTAGAGCGTCTCGTCGAACACCGACATGACCGAGCGGACCTCGTCGACCGGCGACGGCTTCTCGCGCCGCAGGGGGGCGGTGCGCCACAGCGTGTCGATCTCCTCGAGCATGCGGCGCTCGGCGCGCCGGCTCTCGGTGCCGCCGTCGGGCGCGTCGTCGTGCTCCGAGAGCAGCTCCGACAGTCGACGGATGCTGGTGGAGATCGCGCGGCGGCGGGCCTCGGTGGGGTGCGCGGTGAAGACGGGGTGGAAGCGCAGGGCCTGCAGGCGCGCGAGGGCCGTCTCTTCACCGACCTCGCTCGAGAGGCGCTCGAACGCCGTCGCGATCGTGTCAGGGGTGCCGCTGCGCGAGGGGCGGTCGCCGCGCTCGCGGAGGATGCGCACGCGCTGGTGCTCCTCGACGAGGTTGACGAGGTGGAAGTACGCCGTGAAAGCCCGGGCCACCTCGTCGGCCCTCTCGATCGAGAAGCCGTCGGCGATCGCCGCGGCCCGCTCGAACGCCTCGGGCGTCTCGTCGGTGTAGGCCTGGATCGTCGCCGTCCGCAGCCGCTCGACGTCGTCGTACAGTCCGGGGGAGCCGCTCTCCTGAAGGACGCGGCCGAGGAGCGATCCGAGCAGGCGCACGTCGGCGCGCATCTGTTCGGGGAGCTCCTGGCCGGCTTCGAAGCGGCCCACGAGGTCGATGGCCTCGGTCGGGGTCAGTTCTCGCACACGCCCCAGATTATCGGCGTCCCGTGTCGGACAGATGACGCGACGGGGCAGTGGTACGCGCTCGGCACCGCGTCGTGGTCCGAACTCCGGACTTTTCGTCGCTGGGGGCGCGATTGCCACGGATTCTTGCGGTCGCTGCCGCGTGGCATCCGAGATCTTCCGGAGTTCGGCCCGTCTCCGACCCGTCGTGGGCGCGCGCGGGGGATACTCGGGGCAGCGGCGCCACCGTCGCCGGGGGAGGGACACGCCGTGACCGATGACGCGCTGCGACAGGCTGCCGACACCATGCGAACGGTCCGGGAGCGCTGCGCCTGGACGCAGACCATCGACCACCGCGACCTCGTCCCCTACCTCGTGGAGGAGAGCGCCGAGGTCATCGACGCGGTCGAGGCGGGCACGCGCGCCGACCTGCGCGAGGAGCTCGGCGACCTGCTCTGGCAGGTGCTCTTCCACGCCGAGATCGCTGCGGGTGACCCCGATGACCCCTTCGACATCGACGATGTCGCGCGAGGCTTGACCGAGAAGATGGTGCGGCGGCATCCGCACGTGTTCGCGGACGCCGTGGCATCCACGCCCGACGAGGTCCTCGTGCACTGGAACGCGGCGAAAGCCGCCGAGAAGCACGACCGCACGAGCGTGTTGGACGGCGTCAGCGACCACATGCCGTCGCTCGCCCTGGCGCAGAAGGTGGTCGGCAAGGCGGCGCAGGTCGGGGTCTCGGCTCCGCACCACCGGCTCGCCGACCCCGCCTCCGAGGCCGAGCTGGGCGATGCCCTGCTGGCGCTGGTGCAGCTCGGCCGTGAGCGCGGATGGGATGCCGAGCGCGCCCTGCGCGAGCGCCTGCGGACCCTGCGCGCGGAGGTGCGGGCGGCGGAGGCGGGCGCCGAAACCGCATCCGATTGACGAAACCGTACGCGGTGGGCGCCCATCGCCTACGGTCTCGTCAATCCCGTACGGTCTCGGCGCGAAGCGCGGTTTCCCGACGCGGGGAGCCGCGGGAGCCTGGAACAATGGAACCGTGGCATCCGTGAACCCGCCGCGCGGAATGCGCGACTTCCTCCCCGCTGACAAGGCCCGTCGTGAGCGCGTGCTCGCCGTCATCCGCGAGCGCTACCGCGCGCACGGCTTCGACGAGATCGAGACCCCCGTCATGGAGGACTACGACCGCCTGCACGCGGGCATCGGCGGCGACAACGAGAAGCTCTCCTTCAGCATCCTCAAGCGGGGGATGGATGCCGAGGCCATCCGCGCCGCGGCCGACGATCCCGCCGCACTGGCCGACCTGGGCCTCCGTTACGACCTCACCGTCCCGCTGGCTCGCTTCTACGCGACGAACCGCGCGCAGCTCCCGGCGGTGTTCCGCTCGATCCAGATGGCACCGGTCTGGCGGGCCGAGCGCCCGCAGAAGGGGCGCTACCGCCAGTTCCTCCAGTGCGACATCGACATCATCGGCGACGCCTCGGCGCGCGCCGAGGCGGAGCTGATGATCGCGAGCCTCGACGTGCTCGACGAGCTCGGGCTCGAGGGCGGATCGATCCGCGTCAACGACCGCCGCGTGCTCGACGCGATGCTCGACGTCTTCGGCTTCGTCCCCGACGATCGGCCCGGCGTGCTCATCACGATCGACAAGCTCGACAAGGTCGGCTCCTCGGGTGTCGTCGCCGAACTCCGGGACCGCGGCGCCGCCGCCGAGGCCGTCGATGCTCTCGCGGCCTACCTCGACCGGCCCGCGGCACCCCCGTCCTTCGACGACGCCGGGATCCGTGCGGCCTTGCCCGCCGGCATCCCGGACGAGGTCATCACCCACCTCGTGACGCTCGGCGAGACGGTCGCCGCCGCCCGCGGGGCGGACGCGCCGCTCGTCTTCGACCCGTTCCTCGTGCGTGGCATGGGGTACTACACCGGCACGATCTTCGAGCTCGCCCACCCGAGCGTCGACTACTCGCTCGGCGGCGGGGGCCGGTACGACGGGATGATCGGTCGCTTCCTCGGGCAGCAGGTGCCGGCCGTGGGCTTCTCGATCGGGTTCGAGCGGATCGTCGACCTGCTTCCCGACACCGATGCCGCCGGAGACCGCTCCGTCGTGCTCGTGCACGATCGCGACGTGCCGCTCGCCCAGCTCCTTGCGCTCAAGACGCACCTCGTCGCCGGTGGGGCGCGCGTGCGCGTCGAGCAGCGGCCGAAGAACATGAAAGCGCTGCTCGAGCGCTCCGCGGCCGACGGATACTCCTCGTTCGCCCCCGTCGGGGTCGACACGACGGTCGAGTCCCTGGAGCTGCGGCCGCTGAGCTGAGACAGCTGCGCGCGTGAACGGCTCGAGGCGCGGCTCGCGGCGGCCGATCGTGAGGTTCCTGATTCTGTCGAAGGGATCGGCCGTGTGAGGGGTTGTGGCGACGTGCATGTCGGCAGGGTGAGCAGCTGACCGCGGGCAGACGATCACGCGTACCAATCTGCGATGAGCGAGCGGGCCGTCGTGCCCACCGACACCGCAGCTCGAGCCCCGGACGGCCTCGAGGCGGAGAACGCCGGTTCTACCGTGTCTGCGGAACGGGGACCACGTGGTCTGCGTCTGTCACCGAACTCAGGGGAACCATGTTCGACATTCATTTCGTCCGCCAAGAACGTCTGCGCGCCTGGATATGCGTTTCGCTCAGCGTGGCCTGCACGCGATGAACATGGAGGCCTTCGCGGCGTTGTGGCCACGCATCGCCTACTGGGTGCTCTGGGCATCGATCCTCGCGATCTTGGCGACCGGGATGATCCTGCTAGCTGTCGGGCAGACGGTGGAATGGATACCGAACGCCGGAAATCCCAACGTGTACCAAGCTCAGACCGTGAGCCTCGTGCCCGCAGGGGGCGCGCTGAGCGGAATCGGGGGTCTCGCGGTGATTGCGACTCTCATGCTCGAAGCGTTCGTCGGACCTTTGCATCGACGTCGATCACAGCACTAGTCCCGGTCGGCCGTATCTGGGACAGGGCGGTGGTCGATGGTGATGACCACCGCCCTCGCCGAGTTCGGTTCCCTCGTTCACGGCTAGGGCGTGTCTTGTAATTGGTCGGTGTGTTGGCTGAGATGCTGGCAGGGTGTCGCGTTTCGTGTTGCTCTCGGATGATCAGTTCGTGTTGATCGCTGATCTTCTCCCTGGGCCTACGGGTAGGAAGGGGCGTCCGTTCGCGGACGCGCGGACGATGGTCGAGGGCATCGTTTACCGGTACCGGACCGGGATAGCCTGGCGGGATCTGCCGCGGACGTTCGGGCCGTGGCAGACGGTGTGGGCTTGGCATCGCCGTCTCGCGGCCGATGGCACCTGGGACGTCGTGCTCGACCGACTGGTCAGCGCTGCGGACACCGCTGGCGCGGTGGACTGGTCGGTGTCAGTGGACTCCACGATTGCGCGCGCCCACCAGCACGCGACGAACATCTCCCGGGTTACGGGGGGCTTCGTCGAATTACACGAATCCGCGACTCGAGCCGCCTGACCACGGCTTCGGTCGCTCCCGCGGAGGCCTGTCCACGAAGATTCACCAGCTCGTCGACGGTCATGGACTGCCCTTGGTGACATTGGTCACCCCCGGACAAGCGGGCGACTCGCCGATGCTGCTGCCCCTGCTGGCCGAACTCCGCGTCACCCGGCCGGTCGGACGCCCGCGCACCCGACCCGATCGAGTGCGCGGCGACAAGGCGTACTCATCCCGAGCGATCCGCGCCCACCTTCGCAGCCGTGGCATCGAAGCAGTGATCCCGGAGCCCCGCGACCAGCAAGGCCACCGGAAACGGCGCGGATCCCGAGGCGGACGCCCCGTCTCCTACAACCCGGTCGACTACCGCAACCGCAACGTCATCGAACGCGGCTTCTGCCGAGTCAAACAATGGCGAGGCCTCGCTACCCGCTACGACAAGCTGGCAATCGTCTACCGCGCCGCGGTCGTCCTCAACGCCGTCATCGCCTGGCTACGCCATTTACAAGACACGCCCTAGGCGACCGCGCTGATCAGCGCCTCGTCCGGACTCTCCGCCGCGAGCCGCTCCAGGCGGGCCGCGGTCGCGTCGTCGCGCGGCGCGAACCAGACGACGCGCGAGCCCAGTCCCTCGTCGATCCACAGGCTCGACATCTCGAGGTGCAGCTCGCCGACGCGGGGGTGCACGAGGTTCTTGGGAGCGTTGCGCTCCCCGCCGACGTCGCCCAGTCGCCACAGCTCCGCGAAGCGCGGCGAGGTGGCTTCGAGCTCGGCGACGAAACGCTGCCAGGCCGGTTCTTCGTGGTGCCGACCGTAGGCGGCGCGCAGGCGCGCGGCGATCCGTCGCTGCGCGTGATCCAGGTCGACGTGGGCGCGCTGCCACGCGGTGTCGGTGAACAGCAGCACGGCGCAGTTGCGGCGTTCGACGGGCAGCTCGTCGAGGTCGTCGAAGAGGTAGCGGTACGAGCGGTTGTACGCGCGGATGTCGAAACGCGAGGTCTGCACCGCCGCCGGGTAGGGCAACAGCTTCTCGAGGAGGTCGAGGTGCGTCTGCCCGACGCACTGCCGCGCCTCGCGATCGGGCAGGGGGAGGTCGGCGAGGGCGAACAGGTGGTCGCGTTCGTCGTCGCTCAGCAGCAGCGCTCGGGCGATCGCGGCCACCACCTGCGCGGACGCGGCGATCGGGCGCCCCTGCTCGAGCCAGGTGTACCAGGTGAGTCCGACACCGGCGAGCTGCGCGACCTCCTCGCGCCGCAGGCCCGCGACGCGACGGCGCGCCCCGTCGGGAAGGCCGACGTCGGCGGGACGCAGGCGCGCGCGGCGGCTGCGCAGGAACCCCGCGAACTCGGCGCGGGCGTCGTCGGACCGACTCATGGCATCCCTCCCTCTCCGGTGATCCTAGGACCGCCCTCCGACACGTCCTCGCGCGGTGGGGAGTGCTCTCAGTACCAGGATGAAGGCACTCCTGGTACCAGGATGCCAAGGTCTCCATGCTGTCACCATGACCACCTCCGCACATCCCGCCACCGGCAGCGCTCCCGTGCCGATCCGCCCGGGCCTGCCCGATCCCGGCACGGCCGAGGGCGTGCCGACATGGCGCTATCTCGGCTTCCTCCTCGGCCCCGGCGTGGGGACGTTCGCCTTCAACGCGGTCACGGTGATCCTGCCGACGCTGCGCGAACGCTTCGGTGCGGGCGACGTGGCTCTCGAACTCGTCATCGCGGGGTACGGCATCCCGTTCGCCGTCCTGCTGATCCTGGGCGGGCGCCTCGGCGACCGCTTCGGGCGCCACCGTCTCTACGCGATCGGCATGGGGCTCTTCCTCGTCTCCGCGATCGCGTGCGCCCTCGCCCCCTCGATCGAGACGTTGATCGCCGCCCGCGTGGTGCAGGGCGTCGGTGCGGCGTTGTGCACCCCGCAGGTGCTCGGGACCATCCAGGCGACCTCGCGAGGGGCGGCTCGCACCCGGGCGATCGCCGCGTTCGGCGCGAGCGGCGGGATCGGGGCCGCGGTCGGGCAGGTCGCCGGCGGGGCTCTCGCGGCGGTGTCGTTCGGCCCCGTCGAGGGGTGGCGCGCGGTGTTCGTCGTGGTCGCGCTCATCGCGGTGGCCGCGATCGTCCTCGCTCCGCTGGCGCCGAGGTCTCGGGCGCACGAGGTGGTCGCTATCGACCTCGTCGGAACCGCGGCGCTGGCCCTCGGCATCCTGGCCGCCTCCGTCGCGCTGACGTTCGGCCCGGCGTGGAACTGGTCGTGGCCGGTCGCCGTCGCCCTCCTGGTCGCCGCCCTGGCGCTGTGGGGCATGTGGAGGCACCAGGATGCCATCGAGTGCTCCGGCCGCGTCCCGCTGCTGCCTCCGAGCGTCTTGCGCCTGCGCCCCCTGCAACTCGGCCTGATCGCGGCGGGGCTGTTCTTCGCCGGGTATTCCGCCCTGCTGTACGTCTTCCCGCGCGCGGTCGAGGCCGGAGGCCTGACCTCGCTCCAGGCCGGCATGGCGCTGCTGCCGTTCGCGGTCGTGTTCGCCGGGATGTCCCTGGCCGTCGCTCGCATCCAGAGCCGTCTGGGTGACGCGACGCTCATCCTCGGCGTCTCCCTGCAGATCGTGGCGCTCCTCGCGATGGGCGGCACCCTCGCGGTGGCGTGGGGGAGCGACATCGGTCTGTGGCTGCAGCCCGCGCTCGTGATCCTCGGCGCGGGTCAGGCGCTCATCTTCTCCCCGCTGACCCAGCTCGTCGTGCGCGAGGTGCCGGTCGAGGCGGCGGGTCTGTCGGGCGGGATGTTCAGCACCGCCCAGCAGCTCGCACTGTCGTTCGGGGTGATCGTGATCGGGGGACTCGTGAGCCTCACCGGCGCGGCCGGCCGCGACGAGCTCCTCGCCGGGCTCGCCCTCGACATCGCGCTCGCCGTGGCGGTGCTGATCGTCGCCGTCGCCCTCCGCTCCCGCGCGCGCCGCCCCTCCCGCTGACGCGCGGGCGGGGACGCGCCGACGCGGACGTGCCGGCGGGGTCGTGCGGGCGGGGACGCGCCGACGGGAAAGACACCGGATGCCGCGGCCCCGGCGTCGCCCCACCGTCACGGGGCGTCCACCGGGCGTTCACCGCGGGCGGGTGTCATCGGAGGATGCGCGTGCGTCGTCCGGTGACCCTGACCGCCGCCTCCTCGGTGGCCGTGCTCGGCGCGACCGCCGTGGCGATGCGGACGCTCATCTCCCGGCAGGCCGCGATCGCACGCCGCCGCATCGGCAAGCCGCTGGGGGAGCAGGCTCTCGACGCCGACCGGGTCTGGCGGCGCAAGAAGCATCCGGGAGAACCGGTCGAATTGCTGCTCCTCGGCGACTCGATCGCCGCGGGGCTCGGTGCAGGGCACCGCCGGGACACGCTGGGTGCCCGGCTCGCCAAGGGCATCGCGCGCGAGGCGGTTCGTCCCGTGCGCCTCCGCACCGCCGCGGTCGTGGGGTCCGAGACCTCGGCGCTCGCCCTCCAACTCGCCGAGCTCCCTCCCGACTACCGCGCCGACGTCGCCGTCATCGTCGTGGGCGGGAACGACGTCACCCACAGGGTGCCCGCGAACCGCGCCGCCGCGCAGCTCGAGGAGGCCATCGGCATCCTGAGAGAGCGGGGGATGCCGGTGGTCGTCGGCACGTGCCCCGATCTCGGCACCCTGCGGGCCGTGCCGCAGCCGCTGCGCACCCTGGCGTCGCGCTCGTCGCGACAGCTGGCCGCGGCCCAGGCGCGTGCCGCCCACCGGGCGGGGGCGCGCGTGGTCGGGCTCGCGCGGGCGGTGGGGCCGGTGTTCGCCGAACGCCCCGATGAGATGTTCAGCATCGATCGGTTCCACCCCAGCGCCCTCGGCTACCGCCGCACCGCCGACGCGCTGCTGCCGGCGGTGCTCGCCACGCTGCCGACCGCTCCTTCCTCGGCCAACCCATAGCCCGCCGCCGTACTCTTCCGGCACGCCTCCCATCGATGTCTTCCTCAGCACCTGGCGCGCCGATCCGATCACCCTCGGCGTGCTCTTCGTGGCATCCGTCACCTACTTCCTCGGCGTGCGCGCGGCGCGACGTCGCGGCGAGAACTGGCCCGTTCGACGCACGATCGGCTTCTTCGCGCTCGGTCTGCTGCCCTACGCGGTCATCGAGCTCGGCTTCCTCGGCGTGTACTCGTCCGAGTTGCGCTGGGCGTTCTCGACCCGCATCGCGCTGCTGATCTTCGCCATCCCCGCCGGGATCGCCGCCGGTCGTCCGCTCGATCTGGTCCCCACCGGGGTGCGCGAGCGGATCCTCGCCTCCCGCATCACCCGCATCTTCGGCAACGCGATGGTCGCCACCGTCGTCATCGCCGCGGTGTTCTGCCTGTTCCTCACGCCCCTGGCCGGCATCCTGCGCGTGAATCCCGTGGTCGAGGCCTCGCTCGGGATTGTCGTCCCCCTCGTCGGACTCGCGATGGTGCTGCCGATGATGGCTCTCGGCGCCGTTCACACCGGCACCTTCATCGCGATCGAGTTCCTGCTCGCGTTCGTCGAGCTGCTGATCGACTCGGTCCCGGGTCTGCTCATGCGCTTGAACGACAATGTCGTGGACCTCATTCCGGATGCCACGCAGGCGGTCTCGTGGTGGCCCTCGATGCTGCACGACCAGCACCTGGCCGGCGACATGATCTGGTTCATCGCGGAGTTCGCCGACCTGCCGATCCTCGTCATCCTCATGATCCGGTGGATGCGCAGCGACCGCGTCGAGGCGAAGGGCTTCGACGACCTCTCCGACGAGGAGTACGACGAGATGACCCGCGCGCACCTGCGCGGCGAGCGTTGACCCGCGCCCGACACCCCGACAGGGTGGAAGGGTGCCCACCCACGACGACGTCGACACGTTCCTGACCGACACCCTCGTCGGTGACGACCCGGTTCTGGATGCCGTGCTGCAGACGCAGCACGACGCCGGTCTCCCGTCGATCGAGGTCGCCCCCGTCAACGCGAAGTTCCTGCACCTTCTCACCCGCATCGCCGGCGCGCGGCGTGTGCTTGAAATCGGCACGCTCGGCGGGTACTCGAGCATCTGGTTCGCGCGCGCCGTCGGTGAGGACGGACGTGTCGTCACGATCGAGGCCGAGCCCGCGAACGCCGAGATCGCCCGCGCGAACCTCGAGCGTGCGGGTGTCGCCGCCCGCGTCGAGGTGCGAGAAGGGCGCGGTGCCGATGTGCTCCCGACGCTGGAGGGAAGCGAGCCCTTCGACCTCGTCTTCATCGACGCCGACAAGGAATCGAACACGATCTACCTCGACTGGGCCGCGCGTCTCGGCCGCCCGGGCACCGTCGTCGTGCTCGACAACGTCGTTCGCGGGGGAGAGGTGGCGGATGCCGCGACCCCCGACAGCAAGGTGCAGGGCGCCCGCGCGGGTTTGGTCATGCTCGGCAGCGACCCCCGCTTCGACGCCACCGCGCTGCAGACCCTCGACCGCAAGGGCTGGGACGGGGTGGCGGTGGCGATCGTGGTGGACCCATCCCCAGGTCCCTGAGCGTGTCGAAGGGACCGGACCTCGGCGCGCGGTCCGGTGGCTTCGACGGGCTCAGCCACCTCGTGTCGCAGGTGCCTGAGCGTGTCGCAGGTCCCTGAGCTTGTCGCAGGTGCCTGAGCGTGTCGCAGGTCCCTGAGCGTGTCGCAGGTCCCTGAGCGTGTCGCAGGTCCCTGAGCTTGTCGAAGGGACCGGACCTCGGTGCGCGGTCCGGTGGCTTCGACGGCCTCAGCCACCGTGCGCGGGGCGGAATCCGAGCTCGACCCCACGCCCATCGAGCGCGGTCACTAGACTCGACCACGGACCGACGACGCTCCGCCCTCTTCCACCCAAGAACCAACGAGGAGTCCTTCGTGGCACTTATCGAGGCTGTCAACGCGCGCGAGATCCTGGATTCGCGCGGTAACCCGACCGTCGAGGTGGAGGTGCTCCTCGACGACGGAATCGTCCAGCGGGCCGCCGTCCCCTCCGGCGCGTCCACCGGCGCGTTCGAGGCCTACGAGCTGCGCGACGGCGACAAGAGCCGTTACAGCGGCAAGGGCGTGCTGAAGGCCGTCGCGGCGGTCGTCGACGAGCTCGGCCCCGCGATCGAGGGCGTCGAGGCCAGCGAGCAGCGCATCATCGACGAGATCCTCATCGAGACCGACGGCACCGAGAACAAGTCGCGCACCGGCGCCAACGCCATCCTCGGCGTCTCGCTCGCCGTCGCCAAGGCCGCCGCCGACAGCGCCGACCTGCCCCTGTTCCGCTACCTCGGCGGCCCCAACGCGCACCTGCTGCCCGTGCCGCTCTTCAACGTCATCAACGGCGGCGAGCACGCCGACAACGGCATCGACTTCCAGGAGTTCTTCCTCGCGCCCATCGGCGCCGAGACCTACGGCGAGTCCCTCCGCTGGGGCACCGAGGTCTACCACGTCCTCAAGGGCGAGCTGAAGTCCGCCGGCTACAACACCGGTCTCGGCGACGAGGGCGGCTTCGCTCCCGACCTGCCCAGCAACCGCGAGGGCCTCGACTTCCTGATCCGCGCGATCGAGAAGGCCGGCTTCACCCCCGGCAAGGAGATCGCCGTCGGCCTCGACGTCGCTGCCACCGAGTTCTACAAGGACGGTGTCTACACGGTCGAGGGCAAGGAGTGGAGCGTCGACACCCTCGTCGACTACTTCGCCGACCTCGTCGCCAACTTCCCGATCGTCACGATCGAGGACGCCCTCGCCGAAGACGACTGGGACGGCTGGAAGAAGCTGACGGATGCCATCGGCTCCAAGGTCCAGCTCGTCGGCGACGACCTGTTCGTCACCAACCCGAAGCGCCTGCAGCAGGGCATCGACCTCGGCGTCGCCAACTCGCTGCTGGTCAAGGTCAACCAGATCGGCACGCTGTCCGAGACGCTCGACGCGATCTCGCTGGCCACCCGCTCGGGCTACACCTCGATGCTGTCGCACCGCTCGGGTGAGACCGAGGACACCACGATCGCCGACCTCGCCGTCGCGGTCAACGCCGGCCAGATCAAGACCGGTGCCCCCGCGCGCAGCGAGCGCGTCGCGAAGTACAACCAGCTGCTCCGCATCGAGGAAGACCTCGGCGACGCCGCGGTCTTCGCGGGCCGCTCGGCGTTCCCCCGCTTCAAGGGCTGAGCGTCTGACGTCGTGAGGAGGGGGAGCCGAGCGGCTTCCCCTCCTTTCGCGTTCCCGGGCGGCTTTGCGGGGTGTTCGCCGAGACCCTCCCCGGTCGTCGGCGCGTCCCCGGGTCCGCTCGGATCGGCGACGTAGACTCGGCTCCGCCCGTCGCCCGAACGCTCGGTGGGGAACGACGCGGGTAGGAACGAGAGGGATGCCGTGGACCGACCGACACTGCCTCCCCGTGGCCCGGCATCCGGGGGATCCTCGGGCGCCAAGGGCAAGGGTGCCAAGGGTAAGAGCACCAACGGCAAGATCACCAACGGCAGGGGCGAGAAGGCCAAAGCCCCCACCGCGTCCACCGCGAAGACGCCGTCCGCGCGGCCTCCGGGTAAGCCCCGCACGCAGGGCGCGGAGCCGAAACGCCCCGCCCGCACCGCCGCCCGCGCCGCCGCTCGCCCCGCCGCCGCTCAGCGCCGGGTCGACGTGCGGGGGTGGCTCGGTGGCATCCGGGTGTCCGGCTTCGTCGTCATCATGCTCGGTCTCGTCGTCCTCGGCACGTTCGTCCTCGTTCCCACCGTCGGCACCTACATGGATCAGCGTCAGCAGATCCAGGCGCTGAAGAGCGCCGTGGCGCTGAGCCAGTCCGAGGTCGCCGACCTGCAGTCGCAGCGCGAGCGGTGGTCCGACCCGGCGTACATCACGACGCAGGCCCGCGAGCGGCTGTACTACACGATGCCCGGGGAGGTCGTGTACCTCATCGACGACGATCTTCCCGCCTCGGCCGCCCTCCAGGATCAGGCCGACGTGAGCGGAGACGTGAGCCAGACCCGCACCGACTGGATGTCGCAGTTCATGCGCTCGCTGACCTCGGCGGGATCCGCGCAGGTGGCGGTCCCGACGGTCGGGGTCCCCGACCCGACGCCGACGCCCGACGCGCCTCCCGCTCCCTGATCCGAGCCGCCGACCGTGCTCGGCGGACGGGCAACACCGCCGGGTACCCTGAGAGCGATGACTTCCACGCAGCTTCCCCCCGCCTCCGACGCCGACCTCGCCGTTCTTCAGACGCAGCTCGGCCGCGTGCCGCGCGGCGTGGTGGGTATCGCGGCGCGCTGCGTTTGCGGCAACCCCACCGTGGTGGCGACCTCTCCGCGTCTCGACGACGGCAGCCCGTTCCCCACGTTCTACTACCTCACGCACCCCGCGGCGACGGCCGCGATGTCGGTGCTCGAGGCGGGGCACGTGATGAAGGAGTTCCAGGACGAGCTCGCCGAGGACGACGATCTGCGCGCCGCCTACCTTGCCGCGCACGAGGCCTATCTCCGCGACCGCGCGGCCTACGGCGAGCCCGAAGAGATCGCCGGGATCTCCGCGGGCGGGATGCCGACCCGCGTGAAGTGCCTCCACGCCCTCGCCGGCCACTCCCTCGCCGCGGGCCCGGGTGTCAACCCGATCGGCGACCGCGCCCTCGCCCGCGGGACCTGGTCGCCGGAGCGGTGCGTCTGCGAGACCCCCGGAGCCGGCGGATGAGACGCGTCGTCGCCGCGGCGGCATCCCTCGTTCTTGCGGTGATGCTCAGCGGGGCGACGACAGCCCCCGTGCCCGAAGACCCCACCGACAGCGTCCGCGCGGGGGAGTACTGGCTGGATCAGTACGGCATCCGCGAGGCATGGAACACGACGCGTGGCGCCGGGCAGAAGATCGCGATCATCGACACGGGCATTGCTCGCGGACCCGTCGAGTTCAACGGCGCGGTCGTGGGCGGAACCGATGTGTCGGGCGCGGGCTCGTCCGATGGTCGCACCCCCGTGGGCGCGGTGGACTCCAACCACGGCAGCTGGGTCGCCTCTCTCGCGGCCTCGCGCGGTACCGGGAACGGCCGGGGCATGATCGGCGTGGCTCCGGAGGCCGAGCTCCTGTCGATCTCGATCGGCTTCGGGGCGTCGGCCTCTGTCCCGTTCACCGAGCAGATCGCGAATGCGATGCGCTGGGCGGTCGACCACGGAGCCACCGTCATCAACCTGTCGCTGACGACGAACACCCTGGACTGGGACCCCAGCTGGGACGACGCGTTCATGTACGCGTTCGATCATGACGTCGTCGTCGTGGTCGCCGCGGGTAACAGGGGGAGCGGCACCGACCGCGTGGGTGCCCCCGCGACCATCCCGGGCGTGCTCGCCGTGGGCGGCGTGGATCCGTCCGGACGCGCGAGCAGCGACGCGTCGACCCAGGGCATCACGATCGGCATCTCGGCCCCGAGCGAGCGGCTTCTCGGCATCTCGGCCGACGGCACGCTCGCGCAATGGAACGGCACGAGCGGCGCGGCCCCCATCGTGGCCGGAATCGCGGCTCTCGTCCGCGCAGCGCATCCGGGAATGGATGCCGACAACGTCCTGAACCGTCTCATCTCCACCGCGAAGCCCGCCCCGGGCACGGCGCCCGGTCTCGACCTCCTGTACGGGTACGGTCTCGTCGACGCGTCCCGGGCTGTCTCGGCGGACGTCCCCTCGGTGTCGGAGAACCCGCTCGGCAGCCTCGAGGACTGGATCCGGGTGTATCGGCGGGCCGACAGCGAGCCCAGCCCGACGCCGAGCTCGGCGCCGGTGGAGATCCCGCCGTTGCCCCCGGTCGAGGGGCCGCCCTCCGCGAGTTCGCCTCTGCTGCCGTCGCGCGATACCGTGCTGTACGGGTCACTGCCGCTCGCGGGTGCCACGCTCGCGGCTATAATGATTGCGCTCGGCGTCAGTGCTGCTGCCCGGCGAATTCGAAAGGCGCGCGGTTCTCGCGAGCCGAGCCGCACCACAAACCAGGAGTCTCTCCCATCGTGACCAGCACCGTGCCCAGGATCCTCATTGTCGGCGGAGGCTACGCGGGGTTCTACACCGCGTGGAAGCTCGAGAAGCTGCTCGGCCGCGGGGAGGCCGAGGTCACCATCGTCGACCCGCTGCCGTACATGACCTACCAGCCCTTCCTCCCCGAGGTCGCGGCCGGTGAGATCGAGCCGCGCCACGTCGTCGTCGGCCTCCGTCGTCACCTCAAGCGCACCACGGTGATCGCGGGCAAGATCACGGGGATCAATCACGCGACCAAGACCGCGACGATCACCCCGATCGTGGGCGACGAGACCTGGCAGCACGAGTACGACCAGATCGTCGTGACCGCCGGTGCCGTCTCGCGCACGTTCCCGATCCCGGGTATCGCCGAGAACGCGATCGGCCTCAAGACCATCGAAGAGGCCGTCGCGATCCGCGACCGCCTGACCTCGAACTTCGACAAGGCGTCGGTCCTCCCGGCCGGCCCCGAGCGCGACCGTCTGCTGACCGTCGTCGTCGTCGGCGGTGGCTTCGCCGGCATCGAGGTCTTCGCCGAGCTGCGCGCCTATGCGTCGTCGCTGCTGAAGTCCTACCCCCAGCTGTCGTTCGATGACACGCACTTCCACCTCATCGAGGCGATGGGCCGCATCATGCCCGAGGTGTCGCAGAAGACCAGCGAGTGGGTGCTGAAGGACCTCGCGAAGAAGGGCGCGTTCGTGCACCTGGACACGCAGGTCAAGGGCGCAGTCGACGGTGTCATCGAGCTCTCCACCGGCGAGCAGCTGCCCAGCGACCTCATCATCTGGACCGCCGGTGTCATGGCGAACCCCACGGTCGTCCGTGGCAGCGACCTGCCCGTCGAGGAGCGCGGTCGCATCCGCACCCGCCCCGACCTCCGCGTCGGCACCGACGAAGAGGTCGTCGAGGGCGCGTGGGCTGCCGGCGACGTCTCGGCCGTCCCCGACCTCTCGGGCGGCGGCGTCGGCGGGTTCTGCGTCCCCAACGCGCAGCACGCCGTCCGCCAGGGCAAGCTCATGGCGAAGAACATCGTGGCGGTCCTGCGGGGCGAGCAGCCCAAGCAGTACTTCCACAAGAACCTCGGTGCCGTCGCCGGTCTGGGCCTGTACAACGGCGCCTTCCAGTCCGGCAAGATCGCGCTGACCGGCTTCATCGCGTGGCTCGCGCACCGCGGTTACCACGGCCTGGCGATGCCCACGTGGGAGCGCAAGTTCCGCGTGGTCGGCGACTGGGTCCAGAACTTCCTGCACGGTCGCGAGACCGTGAACCTCGAGGCCGTGCAGAACCCGCGCGCCACCTTCGAGGAGTTCGCGGCCCGCCCGCGCCCCGCGGCCCCCGCCGCCGAGGCTCCCGCGGACGAGAAGAAGCCCGAGCCCGTCGCCGCGAAGTAACTCTTCGCGTCCCGAGACCCCCGCCCCGTCCACGGTGCGGGGGTCTCGTCGTTTCCGGATGCCGCGGTCCCGGCGACGCGGCGGAGAGTGTGCGCACCGCGGTGCTGGCCGGCGCCCACCCGCCCAGATCACGCGATCCGCCCCAGCGCACACGTCGGGTGCTCATCGCAGCGCGTGATCTCGTACGGGACGTGTGATGTCACGGGGATACTCGCCCGCACACCCCGCGATACGGTGGAACCACGGGCCCCCGTAGCCCAATGGCAGAGGCAGGCGACTTAAAATCGCTTCAGTGTGGGTTCGAGTCCCACCGGGGGTACAGTGCCCGCGCACGACCGCTCGCGCCGTCTCGCCGGACTCCATCCACATCCCCTGAGAGTCCCCGTCACACCCCCGTTCTGCGCTGCGCCGCGCGGTTACACTGAAGGGCAATCTTCCGAACGGAGTGTGGGGACTTATGTGGGAGTGGCTCGTACCGGTCTTGGTGATCGTCGGCATCGTGGTGATCGCCGGTATCTACCTGTGGGCCACTTACAACTCGCTCGTCGCGCTCAACGTGCGCGTCGATGAGGCGTGGAGTGACATCACCGTCCAACTGAAGCGCCGTGCCGACCTGCTCCCGAACCTCATCGAGACGGTCAAGGGATACGCCTCGCACGAGAAGGCCGTGTTCGAGAACGTCACGCGCGCCCGCGCCGAGACCCTCACCGCCGAGAGTCCCGCTGCGGCCGGCGTTGCCGAGGGCCACATGCAGCAGGCGTTGAAGTCGCTGTTCGCGGTCGCCGAGGCGTACCCGCAGCTGCAGGCGAGCCAGAACTTCCTTCAGTTGCAGCACTCGATCGTCGACACCGAAGACAAGATCCAGGCGTCGCGCCGGTTCTACAACGGCGGTGTCCGCGAGCTGAACACGAAGATCAAGGTCTTCCCGAACAACCTCTTCGCCCGCCAGCTCGGCTTCAGCGAGCGGGAGTTCTTCGAGGTCGTCGACGGGGCGGCCATCGCCGAACCACCTCGCGTCCAGTTCTGATCGACAGGCGCTCTCTCCACCTCGGAGGGGGCGCCTTTCAGGTGGAGCGTCCGTCGGGGTGGTCGTGGCGTTCGGCCCGCAGCGCTCCGGCGACGGCGTCGGCGGCATCGCCCCAGCGCGCGACCGTGATGCGCTCGAGGCCCTGCCAGTTCGCCGCGGCGACCAGCTCCGCGGCGACGCGATCGGCGGCATCCGGGGGCGCTCCGTGCTCCCACCACGCCGACTGCACGCGCAGCGCGCTCGACGCGCGGTCGGCTTTGAGGTCTATCCGCCCCACGACGTCGTCGCCGACGACCACCGGGAGCGAATAATAGCCGAACCGGCGCTGCGGTGCGGGCGTGTAGATCTCGATGCGGTAGTCGAAGTCGAACAGCCGCTCCGCGCGGTCGCGGAACCAGACGACCGGGTCGAAAGGCGTGAGGATCGCCGCCGCATCCACCCGGCGGGGGCGCGCGGCATCCCGATGCAGCCATGCCTTCGCGGGCCGCCCGGCCACCTGCCATCCGTCGACCTGCACGGGGATCAGCTCGCCGGCGTCGACGAGGTCGTGCACGGCGGCCATCACCGCCGGCCGATCGCGGATGCGCCAGTAGTCCGCGAGATCGGCCGCCGTCGCCACGCCGTACGCCACGGCGGCGCGTCGCACGAGTTCCGCGATGGCCGCCTCGCGGGGCACGACGGTCTCGAGCGCCGATGCGGGAAGGACATCGGATGCCAGGGCATACCGGCGCTCGAATCCTCGCCGCCCTGCGATCGCGACCTCGCCGAACAGCCACAGCCGTTCGAGGCCGTTCTTCACGTCGTCCCAGCCCCACCACGACCCGCGGGAGCCGCTACGGGCGTCGTGGTCGATCTCGGCCGGTCGCAACGGCCCGCGCGCGGAGAGCTCGTCGCGGAGCCACTGCAGCAACGGCTGGTTGGCCTCGGCCCAGGCGTCCGCGCCGTACTTGGCCCGAAGGGCGTCGCGACGGAACTGCAGCAACGGCCAGTCGTCGACGGAGACCAGGGATGCCACGTGCGCCCACGACTCCACCCATTTCGGCCGGCGTGAGAAGGCGAGCTTGTCGAGCAGCGCGGTGTCGTACGGCCCGAGGCGCGCGAAGACCGGCATGTAGTGCGAGCGGGAGAAGACGTTGACGGAGTCGATCTGGAGGATGCGCATACGGTGCAGGGCGCCCGTGATCTGGCGGGTTCCGACCGTCTCGGGCCGCGGCCGGGCGAACCCCTGCGCGGCCAGGGCGATGCGGCGTGCGTCGGCGCGACGGAGCGTCGTGGTCATGCGTCTCACCGTATCCACAGCCTCCGACATCACGGCGATCGCCCGGGGAGCTCGGCGGTAGGCTGACAGGATGACCGGATCCGATCCCGAGCCCCGCGGATCGTTCCTCGACGCCCTCAAGCGCCGCACGGTCTCCAGCGACCTCCAGCCCCCGGTTCCTCCGGCCCTGCGGCAGGCCACGGCGTACGCCTGGCGGCTGCTCGTCATCGCGGCGGCGCTGGGCGTGGTCATCTGGGTCGTCATTCAGCTCAAGCTGCTCGTCATCCCTCTCCTGGTCGCGATCCTCATCACGGCGCTGGTCTGGCCGGCGTTCTCCTTCCTGCAGCGGCACCGCTGGCCGAAGTGGCTCGCGATCGTGGTGACGGTGCTGGGGACGATCGCGGTCATCTCAGGCCTGGTGTGGCTCGCGGTCTGGCAGATCTCCCGCGAGTTCGCATCGGTCCAAGAGCGCACGGTGCTCGCGGTCGAGCAGTTCCGGCAGTACCTGATCGACGGGCCCCTGCACCTCAGCGCCCAGCAGATCGACGACGGGCTCACGCAGGCCGGAGCCTTCCTGCAGCAGCAGGCGGAACTTCTGTGGACCGGCGCTCTCGCGATCGGGACGACCCTCGGCCACGTGGGCACCGGCGTGCTGCTGACCCTCTTCATCCTGCTGTGCCTCCTCGCCGACGGCGGGGGCATCTGGCGATGGACGACGCGTCTGTTCCCTCGCGTCGCACGTCCAGCGGTCGACGGAGCCGGGCGCGCCGGGTGGCGCACGGTCAAGAGCTACGCGCGCACGCAGCTCCTCGTCGCCACGATCGACGCCATCGGCATCGGTCTCGGTGCCTTCCTCCTCGGCGTCCCGCTCTCGATCCCGATCGGCGTGCTCGTCTTCCTCGGTGCGTTCATTCCGTTCGTGGGAGCCGTCGCCACCGGCGCTCTCGCCGTCTTCATCGCGCTCGTCTACAACGGCCCGCTCATCGCGCTGTTCATGCTGATCGTCGTCCTCGGCGTGCAGCAGGTCGAAAGCCACATCCTGCAGCCGATCCTCATGGGCTCGGCGGTCAAGGTCCACCCGCTCGCGGTCGTGCTCGTCGTCGCCGGCGGCGCGATGATCGGCGGGATCGCGGGTGCGCTGTTCGCCGTGCCGCTCGCCGCCTTCGTCAACGTGGTCGCGGTGTACCTCAGCTCCAAGGCCTGGGAGCACGAGGGACAGCCCCTGGCCTCCCGAGATCTCATCTGGCAAACCGTCCCGCGCGAGCGCGGAAGGAGATCATGAACGACACTCCCACCCTGGCCGAGTTCGAGGATGCCGCGCAGGCTCTGCGCGGCATCATCACGCGGACTCCGCTCGACGAGTCGCTGCACCTCACCGAGCTCCTCGGCGTTCCGGTCAACCTCAAGCTCGAGAACCTCCAGCGCACCGGCTCCTTCAAGATCCGCGGAGCTTCGCACCGCCTCTCGCGCTTGACCGCCGAAGAGCGCGCGCGAGGGGTCGTCGCCGCCTCCGCCGGCAACCACGCGCAGGGCGTCGCTCTGGCGGCGCAGCAGCTCGGCATCCCGGCGACGATCTTCATGCCCCTGGGCGTTCCCGTGCCGAAGCTGCTCGCCACGCGCGGGTACGGTGCCGAGGTGATCCTCGAGGGGGCGACCGTCGAGACGCCGCTGCGTCTCGCGGCGGAGTTCGCCGAGCGCACCGGAGCCGTGCTGATCCACCCGTTCGACCACCGCGACATCATCGTCGGTCAGGGCACGCTCGGTCTCGAGCTGATCGAGGACATGCCCGACCTCGACACGATCATCGTGGGCATCGGCGGGGGAGGTCTCGCGGCAGGAGTCGCGGCGGCCGTGAAGGCGCGTGCGGCGGTCGAGGGGCGCGACGTGCGCATCATCGGCGTGCAGGCGCACAACTCCGCCGCTTACCCGTCGTCGCTCGCCGCCGGGTACCCGATGCAGGTCGAGACGACTCCCACGATGGCCGACGGTATCGCGGTCGCGCGCCCCGGCGATCTGCCGTTCGAACTCATCCGGAAGTACGTCGACGAGGTCGTCACCGTCACCGAGGACGACATCGCGCGCGCTCTCCTCGTCCTCCTCGAGCGCGCCAAGCAGGTCGTCGAGCCCGCGGGTGCCGTGGGCGTCGCCGCGATCCTCGCCGGCAAGATCCAGGCCACCGGACCCACGGTGACGATCTTGTCCGGCGGCAACATCGACCCGCTCCTGCTCCAACGCGTCGTGGCGCACGGGCTGTCGGCATCCGGTCGTTACATGTCGCTCCGGATCCCCCTGCCCGATCGTCCGGGCCAGCTCGCTCGCGTGTCGGAGCTGCTCGCGCAGGTCGGGGCGAACGTCATCGAGGTGCTGCACACACGCCACGGTCAGGGCCTTCAGATCAGCGAGGTCATCCTGCAGTTGAGCGTCGAGACGCGCGGTGCCGAGCACCGGGCCCTGGTGATCCAGACACTCGAGGACGCCGGCTTCATCGCCACGGTCGTCCCCGACTGACGGCGCGCCTCGAGGCCTTCGGCCGGGGTTCGGGGAGCGCTCTGCCGTTGGGGGCGGGGGATTGGCGCGCCCAAGGGCAGGAATCCGCCACAAACCGGTGCGCGGACCCCTCCCGTTGCCTCAAACCCGCAGCCGCGCTCGCCCCCTCCCGGCGCCCTTAACCCTCCGGCGCCCTCGACCCCGCGAGCGCCCTCGACCCCTCCCGGCGCCCTTAACCCTCGGGCGCCGTCGACCCCGCAGTCGTCCCCGACCCCGCAAACACCGAGAGCCGCTCACCCCGGACGGGGGAGCGGCTCTCGGATGTGGGGCTTACTGCCCCGAGTAGGTCTCGACCTTGACGATCTCGACCGAGATCTCCTTGCCGTTGGGGGCGGTGTACGAGCCCTTCTCGCCCTCCTTGAGGCCGATGATCGCCGCACCCAGCGGCGAGGCCTCGCTGTACACGTCGAGCTCGGAGTTCGCCGCGATCTCGCGGTTGCCGAGCAGGAACTTCTCCTCGCCGCCGGCGACAACAGCGGTCACGACGGTGCCCGACTCGACCACGCCGTGGCTCTCGGGGGCCTCGCCGACCTTGGCGTCCTTGAGGAGCTGCTGGAGCGTGCGGATGCGCGCCTCCTGCTTGCCCTGCTCGTCCTTCGCGGCGTGGTAGCCGCCGTTCTCCTTGAGGTCGCCCTCTTCGCGTGCGATCTCGATGCGCTTCGCGATCTCCTCGCGACCGGTGGTCGAGAGGTGCTCGAGCTCCTGAGCGAGGCGGTCGTAGGCGTCTTGGGTGAGGAACGTCACCTGAGCGTCATTGGACACGGTTACTCCTTCGTCGAGGCCGAGCGGCATCCTTCGGGTGTCCGCCGGGGGTATATGTCGAACGCCCCGGCATCGAGCCGGGGCGCGTCATCTAGCGCTATTTTACGGCACCCAACAAGAGTTGACAAAACCCGTGGTCGCCAGGGCGAGCGTCGGAATCTCCTCCGTGAACGCGCGGCTGTGATCCTCGGATGCCGGGTACTCCACGACACGCCACCCCACGGTTCCGTGATCCTCGTCCTGCGCCTCGATCGCGCACGCGACGGGCTCGCCGACGGGGGCGGTGAACTGGAACGAGATGGTCACACTCGACGCGTCGTTCACCGTGTAGCCGGTGTCGTTGGCGGTGACCGATCGCATGGTGTTCGACACGGTGGTCCACCCCAGCAGCGCCGTGAGCGTCAGCGCGACGACCCCGACGATGCTCCACAGCACGATCCGGCGTCGCGGCGATGTGCGTCGGCCGTAGCGCTCATCGAGCATCTCCTGCGTCGTCATGGTCTCTCCGGGCTTTAGGCTGGAGTTCCAGGCTACGCGCTTCCGCCCGGACCGAAGGACTCCATGCTTCCCGTGCTCGTCGCTCTCGCGACCACGCCCACCCCGGCCAACACTCCGGACGATTCCCTCGTCACGCCCGGGCCGTTCGGCTTCGGCGCGATCGCCTTCATCGGCGTCGCGGTGTTCCTCCTCGTGTGGGACATGCTGCGTCGCATCCGCCGTGGTCGCTACCGCGAAGAGGTCAACGCCGAGCTCGACGCCGAGGAGCAGGCGCGCGCGGCCGAGACCCCCGACGACGCCGCCCCCCGCGCCTGAGGTCGCCGTCGCGGCATCCGTCCTCCTTCCCCGCGGGCGGCTTCGACAAGCTCAGCCGCCGGTGACGGCCTGACAGCGTCGATGTCCCCGCTGCCCGCTGAGGAGCCACGGAGCGGGCTCGGGAGCGGCCTCAGCCGCCGTGATACGCCGGGGCGAGGGCGATCAGCAGGCACGCCGTCCAGTGGCACAGGAACGCCAGCACCGTGCACACGTGGAAGATCTCGTGGAAACCGAAGTGGCCCGGCCACGGGTTCGGGCGCTTGAGCGCGTACACGATCGCTCCCGCGGTGTAGAGCAATCCGCCCACCACGACGAGCACCATCATCGCGACGTTGGCCTCGAGCAGATCGAACAGGTACATCACGGCGGCCCACCCGAGCGCGAGGTACAGGGCGACGTAAAGCCACCTCGGCGCGTTGATCCAGAAGACCCGGAACAGGATGCCGAGCAGCGCGCCGCCCCACACGATCGACAGCAGCAGCACCGTCTTCGGTGTCGGCAGGGCCAGCACCGCCAGTGGCGTGTACGTGCCCGCGATCAGCAGCAGGATGTTCGCGTGGTCGATCCGCTTCAGGACGGCCTTGGTCTTCGGCTTCCAATGGAAGCGGTGATACAGCGCCGAGTTGCCGAAGAGCAGGAGAGAGGATGCCGCGAACACGGCGGACGCCCACTTCGCCGGCGCCCCCTGAGCGAGCGTGATGAGGACGATCCCGGCCGCGATCGCCACGGGGAAGGTTCCCGCGTGGATCCACCCGCGCCAGGTGGGTTTGACCTCGTCTTGGGCGCCCACGGCGGACGCCTCGAGGAGGGGCAGCTGGGGCATCTCCACGCCGTCATCAGGGGTCGTCGGTGTCACAGGAAAACCCTACGCGCCCGACCATGCCGCGGAGGGAACACGGCGCGATGCTCACCTTTTGCGCAGGCGGAAGCCGTGCGCGAGCGACGGGGAATCGCGCTGCGCGCGGTAGCGTAGGCGGGTGGCGCGGATGCGAAGGAACGAGGGGCGCGGCCCCCTTTACCGTCTGTACGCCTCACGCTTGCGCCGACGCATGCCGGCGACCGTTCCGCACCATGTCGCGATGATGATCGACGGCAACCGGCGGTGGGCGCGTCAGCTCGGTTACGACAGCGCGGCTCACGGTCACCGCGCGGGCGCCGCGAAGATGCACGAGTTCCTGCGGTGGTGCGACGACCTGGGCATCGGCGTCGTCTCGCTGTACCTGTTGTCCAACGACAACCTCGTCAAGCGCGACAGCCGCGAGTTGAACGACCTGCTCGAGATCATCGCGGAGCTCGCCCGCGAACTCTCGCTCGAACCCGATTGGCGGGTCCAGCACGTGGGCCGCGCCGAGGGGCTCCCGACCGAGCTCGCCGACGTCCTGCACGAGGTCACCGAACGCACGCGCTCGCACACGGGTCTCCACGTCAACCTCGCGGTGGGCTACGGGGGTCGGAGCGAAATCGTGGATGCCGTGCGCAGCATCATCGCCAAACACGACGCCTCGGGGGGTTCGCTGGAAGAACTGGCGGCCAGCCTGACTCCCGAGCAGATCGGCGAGCACCTCTACACGGGGGGTCAGGCGGACCCCGACCTCGTGATCCGTACATCCGGCGAACAGCGCCTCAGCGATTTCCTGCTCTGGCAGTCGGCGCATTCCGAGTTCTATTTCGTCGAAGCCCTCGGCCCGGACCTTCGGGAAGTCGATTTCCTTCGGGCCATTCGCGACTTCTCCGCGCGGGATCGGCGTTTCGGACAGTAAGGCGCACGCGCCGGAAACCCTCACCACGAGGGTGAGACTTGTTCACACACTCGTCATTTTCGTGGCGTGTTAACGACCCTCGGACGCCTCGCGGCATCGTACGGTGATCACATCGGGCACGGAGCCCGATCGAGTCGGCCTTCGGATTGCGACTCGTGACCCACAGGTCGACTCGTGACAACCGGGTGAGACACCCGGGTCGGGAGTGGGTTGTGACTGCACGAGCACCATTCGACCAGCGTCACGTCGTCGAGAGCAGCGTTTCCGAACAGGACCTGCGCACCTACGTTCTGGACACGTCCGTCCTCTTGAGCGATCCGCGGGCGTTCTTCCGCTTCGCGGAGCATTCCGTCGTGATCCCCGTGGTGGTGATCACCGAGCTCGAGGGCAAACGCCACGATCCCGAGATCGGGTACTTCGCCCGCCAGGCCCTGCGCCACCTCGACGAATTGCGCATCGAACACGGCCGCCTCGATTTCCCCGTCCCCGTCGGCAACGACGGCACGCTTCGCGTCGAGCTGAACAACACCGACCAGATGGTGCTGCCCTCCGGCATGCGCACGGGCAACAACGACAGCCGCATCCTCGCCGTGGCGATGAACATCGCCAAGGACGGCGCAGAGGTCACGGTCGTGTCCAAGGACCTGCCGATGCGCGTGAAGGCGGCATCCCTCGGCCTGACGGCCGAGGAGTACCTGGCCGAGCAGGCCATGGACTCGGGGTGGACGGGCATCGCCTCGCTCGACATCTCGGGAGACGACCTCAGCGACCTGTACGAGAGCGAGGTCGCCACCAGCGACGAGGTGGTCGGTCTTCCGGTGAACACCGGCCTGATCATCCACTCCGAGCGGGGCTCGGCGCTCGGTCGGGTCACCGGTGACGGCGAGTTCCGTCTGGTCCGCGGCGACCGCGACGCGTTCGGCCTGCACGGTCGGTCGGCCGAGCAGCGCATCGCCCTCGACCTGCTGCTCGACCCGGAGGTCGGGATCGTGTCGCTGGGCGGCCGTGCGGGCACCGGCAAGTCCGCCCTCGCCCTGTGCGCCGCACTCGAGTCCGTGCTCGAGCGGCAGCAGCAGAAGAAGATCATCGTGTTCCGACCGCTGTTCGCGGTGGGCGGGCAGGAGCTCGGGTACCTCCCCGGCGACCAGGCCGAGAAGATGGGACCCTGGGGACAGGCGGTCTTCGACACGCTCGGCTCCGTCGTCTCGGGCAACGTCCTCGAAGAGGTCCTGGCACGCGGGCTCCTCGAGGTCCTTCCCCTGACCCACATCCGCGGGCGCTCCCTGCACGACGCCTTCGTGATCGTCGACGAGGCGCAGTCGCTCGAGCGCAATGTCCTCCTGACGGTCCTGAGCCGCATCGGGCAGAACTCCCGTGTGGTGCTGACGCACGACGTGGCCCAGCGCGACAACCTGCGGGTCGGCCGTCACGACGGTGTCGCGTCGGTGATCGAGACGCTGAAGGGGCACGCGCTTTTCGGTCACGTCACGCTCACCCGGTCGGAGCGGTCGGCGATCGCCGCCCTCGTCACCGACCTGCTGGAGGCGGGCGAGCTCTCCTGAGAATCGCGGGAGGGGTCCGGGCGTCTGCGGTCGGGCCCCTCTCTTGCTCAAGATGAGAGCATTCTCATGCCCGGCTCCTGCGTTTTTCATAGCCGAAAGGCAGACTGGAGGCATCGGCGAGGGAACAGTCTCGTCACCGCCCCGGCGGTTCCCCCTGAAAAATGAACACGAGATCCGCTCTATACGGGCTGGTCGCTGCATTTCGGGTAAGTCAGCAGACCCCCGGAGCAGGGTCTCCCCACAGCCCCCGGTTTCCCCCCGCCGGGGGCTTTCGGGTTTCCGGCGCCTACTCCCAGCGGTACCCGGCGCCGCGGACGGTCGCGATGCGCGCCGCCCCGAACTTGCCGCGGAGGTAGCGGACGTAGACGTCGACGACGTTCGATCCGGGATCGAAGTCCATGCCCCACACCCGGCTGAGCAGTTGCTCGCGGCTGAGGACCTGTCCGGCGTGTCGGAGGAACTCCTCGGCGAGGGCGAACTCCCGCGCGCTCAGGTCCACCTCGCGACCGTCGATGCTCGCTCGACGGCCGCGGACGTCGAGCGTGACATCCCCGTGCGAGATCGAGATCGTGTTCGCCGTCACGGGTTCTCGAAGGCGCGATCGGACGCGCGCCAGCAGTTCGTCGAACTTGAAGGGCTTCGCCATGTAGTCGTTCGCGCCGGCGTCGAGGCCGTCCACGGTGTCGCGCGTGCTCGTGCGCGCGGTGAGCATGATCACGGGCAGCGCGGAACCCTGTCCGCGCAGCGTGCGCAGGACCTCGAAGCCGTCGATCGTGGGCAGCCCGACGTCGAGCAGCACGAGGTCGACCTCGCCGGAGAGAGCGGTGTCGAGCGCGTCGGCGCCGTCGTCGACGGTCACGGTCTGGTAGCCGGCGGCCTCCAGACCTTTCGCGACGAACGCGGCGATGCGTTCTTCGTCCTCGGCGATGAGGATGCGGGTCATCCGGTGGCCTCTCTCTGCATCACGACGTCTCCGGCGCGCACGGGGGTGGGAAGGTCGGCGGCGGAATGCGCCCGGCGAAGCGGAAGGTGAAGAGTGACCGTGGCCCCGCCGCCCGGCGTGTCACTCACGCTGCAGTAGCCGTCGTGCGCCTTGGCGATGGCGTCCACGATCGAAAGGCCGAGACCCGACCCCTCGACGCCACGACGGGTCGAGATGCGGTCGAATCGGCGGAACACACGGTGACGTGCGGCGGGAGGGATGCCGGGACCGTGATCGCGCACCCACAGGTCGACGTTGCTGTCGCCGATGTTACTGCCGATCTCGATGGGGGTCCCGTCCGGGGTGTACTTCGCGGCGTTGTCGGCGAGCTGCAGCCACGCCTGGATGAGGCGGTCATGGTCGCCGTGGATGCTGCCGCGGCCGCGGGACTCGATCGTCCACGTGTGGTGGGGGATCGCGCTCACGAGCTCGCCGACGCGATCCGTGAGGGCGGCGACGTCGATGACCTCCGTGGTGAGCGCGCCGGCCTCGACCACGGCCAGCGCGTCGATGTCGTCGACAAGTCGGGAGAGGCGGTCCAGTTCGGCGATACCGAGGTTGCGCGTCTCCGCCACGTCGTGCGGATCCGCGGGATCCATCATCTCCAGATGCCCCCGCACGATCGTGATCGGCGTCTTGAGCTCGTGCCGCACGTCATCGAGGAGCTGGCGCTGCGCGTCGACCGACATCGCGAGGCGATCGAGCATGGAGTTCACCGACGAGGTCAGGTCGGCGATCTCGTCGTTGCCCTGAGGGGGGAGACGGGTACCGAGATCCGCCAGGGTGATGGCATCCGCCGTGTCGCGCAGGCGGCGCAACGGAGAGAACAGCACCCCGGTGACGAACCACCCCGCCACGGCGACGGCGAAGAGCACCACGGTGCCCGCGATCGCGAAGGTCGCGGTCGAGAGCGTGACGAGCTCCATGCGTTGGTCGATCGAGATCGCCTGGACCGCCGTCGCGTCGCCCAGCGGGACGGCGGCGTACAGGACGGGCCCGTGCGCGCTGTCGACCCGGCCGCGCAGCTCGCCGCGGTCGATGGCCGCGCTCACGGCGGAGAGGAACCGGCTGTCGTCGGAGAGCGCGAGGCCCGGGGGAGACGGTGTGCCGGCGAGGATCGTCGAGCCGGAGAGGGCGACGGTGCCGTCGGTACGGCCGGGGATCGCCGCGGCGACGAGGGCCACGGCATCCGTCCCGCTCGCCGCTGCCGTGCTCGAGAACCCGTCGAGCTGTCGTTCGGCGTTCGCGATCACCCGTTCGCTCTGTACGAGGAAGGTCACCCCGCCGGCGACGATCAGCCCCAGAAGCAGAACGCCGAGGATCGCGCCGAGGAGTCGCGCGCGCACCGAGACGGGTCTCGGTGCGCGGCTCATCCTTCGATTATGGCGCGCCTCGGCGTTTCTGCTGTTGGGGCTCAGCCCGGGTGGGTCATCGAGAGCAGGTCGAGCTTCGCGTCGAGCACCTCTTCGGTGATCTCGCCGCGCTCGACGTAGCCCAGGTCGAGGACGGCTTCGCGGACGGTGATGCCCTTGGCGACGGCGTGCTTGGCGATCTTCGCGGCCGCCTCGTAGCCGATGACCTTGTTCAGGGGGGTGACGATCGAGGGGGACATCCCGGCGAACGCCTCCGCGCGAGCGACGTTGGCCTCGAGGCCGTCGATCGTCTTGTCGGCGAGCACGCGGACGGCGTTGGAGAGGAGACGGATCGACTCCAGCAGCGCCGTGCCCATGACGGGGATGGCCACATTCAGCTCGAACGATCCCGAGGCGCCGGCCCAGGCGACCGTCGCGTCGTTGCCGATGACACGCGCGCAGACCATGAGGGTGGCCTCGGGGACGACGGGGTTGACCTTACCGGGCATGATCGACGAGCCGGGCTGCAGGTCGGGGATGTGGAGCTCGCCGAGGCCGGTGTTCGGGCCCGAGCCCATCCAGCGGATGTCGTTGTTGATCTTGGTGAGCGACACCGCGATCGTGCGGAGGGCGCCGGATGCCTCGACGAGGCCGTCACGGTTGGCCTGAGCCTCGAAGTGGTCCTTCGCCTCGGTGATGGGCAGCTGCGTCTCGGCCGCGAGCAGCTCGATGACCTTCTGCGGGAAGCCGAGCGGCGTGTTGATGCCGGTACCCACGGCCGTGCCGCCGAGGGGGACTTCGCCGACACGGGGGAGGACGGCTTCGACGCGCTCGATGCCGAGGCGCATCTGGCGGGCGTAGCCGCCGAACTCCTGGCCGAGCGTGACGGGGGTGGCATCCATGAGGTGGGTGCGACCCGACTTGACGATGCCCTTCCACGCGTCCGCCTTCGCTTCGAGAGCCACCGCGAGATGGTCGAGAGCGGGGATGAGGTCGGTGATGAGCGCCTGCGTCACGGCGATGTGGACCGAGGTCGGGAAGACGTCGTTGGACGACTGCGAGGCGTTGACGTGGTCGTTCGGGTGAACCGTCGAGCCGAGGATGCGCGTGGCGAGGGTCGCGAGCACCTCGTTCATGTTCATGTTCGAGGAGGTCCCGCTACCGGTCTGGTACGTGTCGACCGGGAACTGCGCGTCGTGCACGCCGGTGACGACCTCGTCGGCGGCCTGGGCGATGGCATCCGCGATCTGACCGTCGAGGGTGCCGAGCTCCTTGTTCGCGAGAGCGGCGGCCTTCTTGATGCGGGCCAGTGCCGCGATCTGCGTCGACTCGAGGCCCGAGCCCGAGATCGGGAAGTTCTCGACCGCGCGCTGCGTCTGCGCCGCGTAGAGGGCGTCCTTCGGCACGCGCACCTCACCCATGGTGTCGTGCTCGATGCGGTACTCGATGTCGGTCACGTCGTCGTTCCTCCAGGTCGTTCGTTCGGTTCTCAGATGCGGGCGTCCGCGAAGCGGGGATCGTCAACCCGGGGGTCGTCGACATCGCCCACGATGACGACGGGGAACGCTTCCCCCTCGTCGAGTCGGTAGTTGGCTCCCACGACCGCCGTGCGCCCTTCGGCGACGGCTTCGCTGATCAGCTCGGAAGCGCGCAGCAGCTCACCCACGGTGTGACGGAGGTGCTCTCGTCCGACCAGCTCGGGGTCGACGTGGTCGGGGACGTGGCCGTCCACGGCGGTCGCCCGCTGGACGCGGCGCACCGCGGGGACGATCGGCGCGATCTGGCGCCAGATGTATGCGGGCAGGGTGGGGGCGTCGACGCCGGTGCTCTCGATCGCGGCACCGACCGCGCCGCACGCATCGTGGGCGAGGACGACGATGAGGGGAACCTCGAGGACGCCGACGGCGTATTCGAGGCTGCCGATCACGGAGTCGGAGATGACCTGGCCGGCGTTGCGGACCACGAAGAGGTCACCGAGGCCCTCGTCGAAGATGATCTCCGCGGCGAGACGCGAGTCGGAGCAGCCGAACAGGGCCGCGGTGGGGTGCTGCGAACCGGCCAGCTCCGCGCGACGCTCCACGTCCTGACGGGGGTGTGCGGGTGCGCCGGTCACGAAACGACGGTTGCCTTCGACCATCTGCTGCCAGACCTGGCCGGGGCTCATGGGTGCGCTCACGGGATCTCTTTCAGCTGCTTCACCTGCGAGGTCACCGACGCCGCCGCGAGAGCCGCGGTCTCGGGCGCGGCGTCACCGTAGACGAGCACGTAGTCGGGGCCGGCGGGAGTCGCCAGCGCGTAGTCGATGTTGCCGGTGCCGGAGGGGTTGGCCGGACGGTAGACGTCCCAGGTGATGCCGTCGATCTCGGTGGTCTCGGTGCTGCGCGTGCCGCCCAGCACCTGGCCCACCCAGGCCTCGTCGGTGTCGAAACCCTGCGCGACACGGAGGAATCCCGATTCGCCCGAGCGCACGTAGACCATCGTCCACGCCTCGGTGCCACCGACCCCCTCGACGGTCGCCTGGTTGACCCGCCAGCCCTCGCCGAGCGACGGGGTGAGCACGGGACGGCCCCGATCGGCTTCGAGGTCGGCGGCCAGCGCGGGCACATCCGGTTCCGGACGGGGGACCGGCGTCCCCCGGGGCACGATGGCGACGATGACGAAGACCACGGCGACGGTCGCCAGCAGCGCGGCGATGAGATTGCGGAAGGTCTTGCTCGAGCGGTAGCGACGCGAGGACTCGGCCTTGCGGGCCGCGGTCTCCTCCGGCGTCTCGGGGCGACCGAGCTCGGCGACGATGCGGGCCATCAGGCGTCCTCGCCCTCGCCGCGCGCGGCGTCGAGCCGGCGCTTCGCTCCCAGCAGCCACTCTTCGCAGCGGGCGTAGAGCTGCTCGCCGCGCTCCCAGAGGGCCAGCGACTCCTCCAGCGTGGGGGCGCCCTGTTCGAGCTCCGACACCACGCGCACGAGTTCGTCGCGAGCCTGTTCGAAAGAGAGGGTCGCGACGTCTGCCGAGGGGCCGGGAGTCGTCGCGGTCATGGTCTCCATCTTAGGCGCGCCCCACCGACACGCCGTCGTCGGATGCCTCGTCGTCGAGCCGAGCGGTGGGGATCTCGTCGATCTCCCCCTCCGATCGTGCCGCCAGCGAGCCGCGCTCGACGGTGATCGTGAGCGCCGCTCCGGCGGGGGCTTGGCTCGCGTCGCGGACGATCGCCCCGCCCTCGACCTGCGCGATCGCGTACCCGCGCGCGAGCGTGGCGAGAGGAGAGAGGGCGCGGAGCGAGGCGCTGAGCTCCCGCGTCCGGCGCCGTTCGCTCTCGAGCCGACGATCGACGATGTCGCGACCGCGGTTCGACAGCATCCACAGCTCCTGAGCCCGCGAGGTGAGCATCGCGTGCGGGGTGCGCAACGACGGGCGGGAACGGATCTGCTCGAGCTGGGCGATGTCGTGCAGCACCCGCTGCGTGAGGCGTCCGGTCAGGCGGGCGCGCAGCTGGGCGACGAGGGCGCGCTGCTCCGCCACGTCGGGGACGACGCGCTTCGCCGCGTCGGTCGGCGTCGACGCGCGCAGGTCCGCTACATCGTCGAGGAGCGGGCGGTCGTTCTCGTGACCGATGGCGCTGACGACGGGAGTGGATGCCGCAGCCACCGCGCGCACGAGACGCTCGTCGCTGAAGCCGAGCAGCGTCTGCGGATCGCCTCCGCCGCGCGCGATGATGATGACGTCGACCTCGGGGTCGGCATCCAGAGCCTTCAATGCGGCGAGGGTCTCGGGGACGCACCGGTCGCCCTGGACGGCGGCGTACTTCGTGCGGAAGTTCACGCGGGGCCAGCGCAGCTCGGCGTTTCGGTGCACATCCTTCTCGGCATCCGAGTTCTCGCCCGTGATGAGTCCGATGCAGTGGGGGAGGAAGGGCAGCTTCTTCTTGCGGACCGGGTCGAAGAGGCCCTCGGACCGCAGCTGTGCGCGCAGGCGCTCGAGCCTCTCGAGCTGTTCGCCGAGGCCCACGTGGCGCAGGGCGGAGATCGCGAACGAGAAGTCGCCCGTGCGGGGGAAGTAGTCGGCTTTGACGCACGCGACGACGTGGTCGCCGACCTGGAAGTCCTTCGGGAGGCGTGCGAGCGTGCTCGACCAGATGCGGAACGCCACGGTCGATTCGGTGTTGAGGTCTTTCAGACGGCCGAAGACGTTGCCGCCGCGGCGGTTGAACGAGGTGATCTCACCCTCGACCCAGACCGAGCCCCAGCGTTCGATGAACCCTCGGATCGTGTCGTTCAGACGCGACACCGAGGTCGGGGTGTCGGTGCGCGAGTCACGGGGGTGCACCGAGTCTGCGGGGGGAGCCTCGCCGGGCACCGTCTCGGGGTGGAACGAGGTCATGGGCTCCAGTCTGGCGGTTCGGCCGTCGTCCAGGGGCGCCCCGGTAGAATCGAGGGGTGAGCACACCTGTCGTCCAACTGCCCGTTCCCCGGATCCCGGGTCGACGTGGGCGGCTCCAGGATATCCCGGTCAAGGGCCAGAAGAAGGTGCTGCTGGCCGCGCCTCGCGGCTATTGCGCCGGTGTCGACCGCGCCGTCGTCGCCGTCGAGAAGGCCCTGGACCGCTACGGCGCGCCCGTCTACGTGCGCAAGCAGATCGTCCACAACATCCACGTGGTGACCGAGCTCGAGAAGAAGGGCGCGATCTTCGTCGAGGAGGTCGACGAGGTCCCCGAGGGCTCGCACGTCGTCTTCAGCGCGCACGGGGTGTCGCCCGCCGTCGTCTCGGCGGCGTCCGACCGCGGCCTGCAGGCCATCGACGCCACGTGCCCCCTCGTCACCAAGGTGCACCGCGAGGCCGTGCGCTTCGCGCGCGACGACTACGAAATCCTCCTGATCGGCCACGACGGACACGAAGAGGTCGAGGGCACGGCCGGCGAAGCCCCCGAGCACGTCACCGTCGTCAACTCGCCCGAGCACGCCGACGTGGTGGAGGTGCGCGACCCCTCGAAGGTCGTGTGGCTCTCGCAGACGACTCTGTCGGTCGACGAGACGATGGAGACGGTCCGCCGCCTCCGCCTGCGCTTCCCGCACCTGCAGGACCCGCCCTCCGACGACATCTGCTACGCCACGCAGAACCGTCAGGTCGCGATCAAGAAGGTCGCCGTCGGCGCCGACCTCGTCATCGTCGTGGGCTCGGCGAACTCCTCCAACAGCGTGCGCCTCGTCGAGGTGGCTCTCGAGCACGGCGCGAAGGCCGCCTACCGCGTCGATTACGTCGACGAGATCAGGCAGGAGTGGCTCGAGGGCGTCGAGACGGTCGGTGTGACCAGCGGAGCGTCCGTCCCCGAAGTGCTCGTCACCGAGGTGCTGGACGAGCTCGCGGGTGCCGGCTACCGCGACGTCGAAGAGGTGCGCACGGCCGAAGAAGACCTGATCTTCTCCCTCCCGAAGGAACTGCGACAGGATGCCGCCGGACAGCGCGATCAGCGTGCGCTGGGCGGCCGGGGTCGTTCGTGAGCGACCTCGACCCCCGCCCCCGTCCGCAGTTCGGCGAGTACGCGACACCGGAGGAGCAGCAGGCCCGCATCCAGCGGCCCGAGGTCACCGAGGCGCTCGACGCGGGCGTCGCCCCGCAGGAGGCGGCCCCCGTCCCGAAGGCGGCAGCGCCCGCGGCGACCCGCGGTCCGCTCGTCGATCGCATCATCACCCTGATGCTGCTGATCTACGGTCTCGTGTCGGTCGTCACGACGATCGCCCAGGTCCTCGATTTCCCGCACTACGCCGAGCAGGCCGCTCAGCTTCTCAACGTCGACGCGAAATACACCAACCTCACGGCGGGCTTCGTGTGGGGCGCGATCGCCGCGGTGGTCTACGGCGTCGTCTACCTCGTCACCGCGCTGCTCACGCTGCGTCGGCTCCGCCGGGGCCGCATCTCGTTCTGGATCCCTCTCGTCGGCTTCGCCGTGGCCGCGATCGTGGGCGGCACGTGCATCACGATCGCGATCATGAGCGACCCGAACTACCTCTCCGCGCTCATGGGCGGCATCGCGAAGTGAACCATCGGGGCCGGCATCCCGTGTCCTCCTGAGAACCCGAGGGAGGAGCCGGCCGTGGTGCGAGACGATCACGCGCGTCTGACCGCGCTGTACGACGCCCACGCGGCGCCGGTATGGCGGTACGTGGTCAGTCTGACGGGCGATCACGCCGGGGCCGACGATGTCGTGCAGGAGACGCTGCTGCGCGCTTGGCGTTCGCCGCGCATCATGAGCGACGACCCGGGGTCGTTGCGTTCGTGGATGTTCACCGTCGCCCGCAACCTCGTCATCGACGAGGCGCGCAGCGCGCGGCGACGCCATGAGCTGCCCGTCGACGAAGTGCCGGACTCCGGACGGGACGACGACACGGATGCCATGTTCGACGCGTTGCTCGTCGAGGAGGCGCTCGCGACGTTGACCCCGGATCACCGCGCGGTGATCGTGAGCGCGTATTACGGAGGACGAAGCGTCGCGCAGACCGCCGAGGAACTGGGGATCCCGGCGGGCACCGTCAAGTCGCGGCTGCATTACGCGGTGCGAGCATTGCGGCTCGCGCTGCAGGAGAGGGGGGTGACGCGATGAGCGCCGAACACGAGAGATTGTCCAGCTGGGACGGCGCGTACGTTCTGGGCGCCTTGTCGGCGGCGGATCGCGCCGAGTACGAGGCTCACCTCGCTGTCTGCGCCCCGTGCCGGAAGGCGGTGGCCGAACTCGCCCCCACCGCGGGACTTCTGTCGCGCCTGTCGGCGGAGCGGGCCCGGGCGATCGCGGCTCCGGACGGCCCCGCGCCGGTGGTCACGCCCCACCCGTCGCTGCGCACCCGGGTTGTGCAGACTGCCCGGCGGCGCCGCGCCCGACGGATCACGGCGTGGACGCTCGCGGCATCCCTCGCCGTCGTCGCGATCGCCGTGCCGACCGTGATCACCGTGACGAACGCGTCCTCCTCGTCGTCGGGCGTGACATACGCCCTCGACGAGGTGAACGGCGCCCCGCTCGAGGCGTCGGTCAAGCTGACCCCGGTCGCGTGGGGGACCCGGATCGACCTGGTGTGCCAGTACACCGGGGAGGTTCTCGACGCCCCACCGGGCGGATGGCCGTACGCCCTCGCGGTGACCGACGATTCCGGGGCGACCTCGGTGCTGTCGACGTGGCGCGCCGGCCCCGGGGCGACGACCGAGCTGAGCGCGGGGACCGACCTGGAGGCATCCAGTATCGGCTCGATCGAGATCCGTTCGGTCGACGGTGACCGGGTGGTCATGCGGCGCGACTTCTCGACCCCGTAGGTAGCATCGACGGATGCCACGCCTCGTCGCCGTCTGCGCCGTTCACCAGCTTCGTCCCGACGCCGGATCCCTGGGCGTCACCGCGATCGACAAGCGGGCCCTCGAGGGTTCCGTGCGGATCGGACCCTACGGCGTGCGATCCGACGTGCAGGCGAGCCGGAAGCACCACGGCGGGCTCGACAAAGCGGTGTACGCCTACTCGGCCGCCGATGCGGAGTACTGGGAGTCGGAACTGGGTCGCGACCTGTACCCCGGCTGGTTCGGCGAGAACCTGCGGATCGAGGGGCTCGACGTCAACGCGGCGCGCATCGGCGAGGTGTGGCGGATCGGCGACACGGTCGAACTCGAGGTCACGATGCCGCGGACCCCGTGCGCGACCTTCGCGCGGTGGGTGGGCGGGCGCGATGCGCGCGGGTGGGTGAAGCGGTTCTCGGACGCGGGTCGTCTCGGCGCGTACCTCCGGGTGCGGCGCTCCGGCGACGTGAGTGCGGGGGATGCCGTCGAGGTCGTGCGCTCGCCCGAGGGAGCGCCCACGGTTCTCGAGGTGTATCGGGGCTGAGCCTTCAGGATGCCGTGAGGGCGTGGCATCCGGAGCCGGGAACGACGAACGCCCCGGCCGGAGCCGGGGCGTTCGCGAGAGAAGGCGGGGTCAGCTCTTCGACTGGCCGTACGAGCCCAGCTGCTTGGTGGCCTCGACCACGCGGACGGCCATGGCCGACTCGGCGACCTTGCCCCAGGCGCGGGGGTCGTACTGCTTCTTGTTTCCGACCTCGCCGTCGAGCTTGAGCACGCCGTCGTAGTTGGAGAACATGTAGCCCGCGATCGAGCGCGTGAAGGCGTACTGGGTGTCGGTGTCGATGTTCATCTTCACGACGCCGTTCGCGACCGCGAGGGCGATCTCCTCGTCGGTCGAGCCGCTGCCGCCGTGGAAGACGAGGTCGAGGGGCTTGGGGCCGGTGCCGAACTTCGCGGCGATGCCCTCCTGGATCTCACCGAGCAGCTCGGGGCGGAGCTTGACGCCGCCGGGCTTGTACACGCCGTGCACGTTGCCGAAGGTGAGGGCCGAGATGTAGCGGCCGTTCTCGCCGAGGCCGAGGCGCTCGACGGCCTTGGTCACGTCGGCGACCGTCGTGTAGAGGGCCTCGTTCGAGCCCTCGTGCTGCACGCCGTCCTCTTCGCCGCCGACCACGCCGACCTCGATCTCGAGGATGGCGTTGATGTTCTTCATGCGGGGGAGCAGCTCCGCCGCGATGTCGATGTTCTCGTCGAGGGGAACGGCCGAGCCGTCCCACATGTGCGACTGGAAGATCGGGTTGCGGCCGGCCTTGACCTCTTCTTCGGAGGCCTCGAGCAGCGGCAGGACGAAGCCGGGCAGGGCGTCCTTGGGGCAGTGGTCGGTGTGCAGGGCGACCGTGATGGGGTAGTTCTTCGCGACCTCGGTCACGTACTTGGCGAAGGCGAGGGCGCCGGTGGCGCGGGCCTTGACGGTGTGGCCGGCGAAGTAGTCGGCGCCGCCGGTGGTGACCTGCAGGATGCCGTCGGAGCCGGCCTCGGTCAGGCCCTGGAGCACCGAGTTGATGGTCTGCGAGCTCGAGACGTTGATCGCGGGGTACGCGAAGCTGCCGGCCTTGGCGCGGTCCAGCATCTCGGCGTACTGCTCAGGGGTAGCGACGGGCATTGTGCTCCTTGTGTCGTTGCGGGGACACCGCCAGCCTAGCGAAGCCGCCGGATCGTGCCGGGGTGTAGGCGGGAGGAAGTGGGGGAGTATGCGCCAGTGTTAAGAACACCGATTCCTTCGCGCGCGAAGCGGAGAAATTGGGCGATTGTCACAACCTTCGTAGCTACAGTGGGCCTCATGGTGAGCCTGACATCCGATATGAGTCCGTTACACCCCGATCGGAACCTGGCTCTCGAGCTGGTTCGGGCGACCGAAGCCGCGTCGATCCGCGCCGTTCCCTTCATCGGCCGGGGCGACAAAGAGGCCGCGGACGGTGCGGCCGTCGATGCCATGCGCGCGTTCTTCAGCACGGTCAACTTCGACGGCACGATCGTGATCGGCGAGGGGGAGAAGGACAACGCCCCCATGCTCTACAACGGGGAGCGGGTCGGAAGCGGCCGCGGTCCGCAGTGCGATGTCGCCGTCGACCCCATCGACGGCACCTCTCTGACCGCCGCGGGACGCCAGAACGCTCTGTCCGTCATCGCGGTGTCGGACCACGGGACGATGCTCGACGCATCGAGCGTCTTCTACATGGACAAGCTCGTCACCGGCCCCGCCGGTGTCGGCGTCGTCGACATCCGTCTCCCCATCGGGGAGAACATCCGCTTGCTCGCCAAGGCGCTCGGTAAGCCCGTCGACGAGATCGTCGTCTCGGTGCTGAATCGCCCGCGTCACGAGCAGCTCATCGCGGACATCCGCGCGGCCGGCGCCGGTACCCGCCTCATGAGCGACGGCGATGTGGCCGGCGGCATCAACGCGGCCCGGCACAACGCCCGGACCGACATGTGCGTCGGCATCGGTGGCAGCCCCGAGGGCATCGTCACCGCGTGCGCGATCAAGGCTCTCGGTGGGCACATCCAGGGCGTCCTGGCCCCGCGCAACGACGACGAGAAGCAGAAGGGCCGCGAGGCCGGTCTTCTCGTCGACGGCGAGGTCTACGAGGCCGACGACCTCGTCAAGGGCAAGAACACGATCTTCGTCGCCACCGGCGTGACCGACGGCCAGCTGGTGCAGGGTGTTCGCCGCGAGGGCGACTTCCTCTACACCGAGAGCGTGGTGCTGCGCGGGGCCTCGGGCACGCTTCGCCGGATCTCGTCGGAGCACCTGACCTCGAAGTGGCTGTGACGCGGTAGCGGGGCGCCGCCCGGCTGGGGACGCGAGGCTCGCCGCACGGTGCGCGACGTACACCTACAGCCGGGCGTGTCGTGACGCAAGCGTGACCGGTCTCGAGAGGGTCGTCTGGCAGAATCGTGTGCAGTGTCAACGGCGACGCTGTGTTCTTCCGAGACCCGAAGGGGGATCGTCCATGGCAGCTCCGACGAACCAAGCCGCACCTCAGACCGGGGCGCACGCGGTCATCGCCGACGCCGTCGACCCTGCGCGCCGGCCCGATGTGTTGCTGCGCGTGCGGCGCGCGGAGGGCCACGAGGTCAGCGCCTGGTGGATGGTCGGCGCGTTCGTCGGCGTCTCCGCCGCCGTGATCAGCCTCTTGAGCTGGGTGCCCGGCGGGTCTTGAGCCCGCTCGGGCCGGTCGTCGTCACCGCCTTCGTACTCATCGCCCCTGGTCGTTGAGGCCCGCCCGCGACCGCACTTCGCCGACGTCTGCGGAAGCGATGGTGCGGGGCTCCTCGCTATCGGCAGCACCGCTACCGGCGCCGCTGTCTCCCGCACCGGCTTCGGACGTTCGCCTGGCGTCGGCCGCCGCCGGGACCGGGTGGGTCTCGGCCGAGTTCTCAGCCGTCGCGTCGATGAACTCGGGGGCCGCCCAGCGCCGCGGCGCCGTCTCGAGCGCGGCGGGGGGCGTCACGGCGTCGAGCTTCGTCTCGTCGATCCCCGGGAACTTCCGCGCGGTCACCAGCACGCGTGACTCGAGCGACCCGGCGAACTTGTTGTAGCTGTCGACGGTGCGCTCGATGGCACGTCGCAGGTCTCCGGCGTGACCGGCGAGGACGCCGACGCGCTCGTACAGCTCGGTCCCGAGGGCGAACAGAGTACGCGCCTCGTCGGACACGTCCTGCTGCGTCCACGTGAACGCCACGGTCTTGAGCACGGCCCAGAGGTTGACGGGCGAGGCGAGAGCCACTCGCCGCGAGAACGCGTAGTCGAGGAGCGTCGGGTCTTCGTCGAGGGCCGAAGCGAGCAGCGACTCGCTGGGGATGAAGCAGACGACGAACTCCGGACTGCTCTCGAGCCCCGCCCAATACGTCTTGCGAGCGAGCGCGTCGACGTGAGCTCGGACGGCTTTCGCATGGCGCGCGAGCAGCGCGGCACGGCGTGCGCCCTCGTCGCCCTGCGCGGTGACGGGGATGGCGCTGGCCTGAAGGTACGCGTCGAGGGGGACCTTGGCATCCACCGCCAGAGCTTTGCCGCCCGGGAGACGGACGACCATGTCGGGGCGGCCCGAGCCGGCGTCGGACGAGATCGAGGCCTGCAGGTCGAAGTCGACATACCGAGTGAGCCCCGCCGCCTCGACCACTCGGCGCAGCTGCGTCTCGCCCCACACCCCGCGCGTGCTGCCGGAGCGCATGGCGGACGCCAGGGCTTCGGTGGTCGCGCGCAGCGCCTCGTCGGCCTCCCGCGACTGGCGCAACTGCTCACCCAGTGCCGAGTACTGCTCCACGCGGTCGCGCTCCAGGCCGTCGACCTTGCGCTGCATCGCCTCGAGGGTCTCGCGCACCGGGTCGAGCGCCCGCAGGACCGTCTGGTCGCGCCGCTCCCGCTCTTCGCGCGCGGCCTGATCGTTGCGCGACTGGCCGACGGCCTCGCGGTACAGCGCCACCTGATGATCGAGCTGCGATTGGAGTCCCGCGCGCGCGGCGTCGGATGCGGCCGCGCGCGCCGAGAGCTCCGCACGCTCGACGGCGGCGCGCGCCGTGGCTCGCGACGCGCCCAGGAACCACCCGCCGGCGACGCCGAGTGCCAGGGCGAGGATCACGAGAACGAGGGCGATGGCATCCATGGGGTCAGCATGCACCAGACCTCCGACATTGCCGGAAAGACGGGCCGTGCGGGTCAGGCGACGGCGCGCTCGGCGACGGGTTCGACGGCGATCTGCGACACCCGGACGCCCAGGTGAGCGGCGAGGGCGTGTACGTCGGAGGCGCCGGCGCGACGGGCGCAGTCGATCGTGATCTCGGCGCACGCGACGGCGTCGGCCAGGGCGTCATGGTGGGCGAAGGGCGAGCATCCCGCCTCTTCGGCGACCAGGGGGAGCCGGTACGACGCGAGGGAGTAGGTCTTCCGCGACATCTGGACGCTGCACAGGTAGCGGTAGGGCGGGCACTCATCGCCCGTCGCGGCGCACGCGCGACGCAGGACCGACATGTCGAAGCCCGCGTTGTGCGCGACCAGGACGTCCGCCCCGGCGAATGCGGTCAGGCGGGCCAGTTGAGTGCTCCAGTCGGGGGCGTTCACGACGTCGGCGGGCTGGATGCCGTGGATTCCGACGTTGATCGGAGCGAAATGGTCGTGTCCCGGCGGAGGCTTGATGAGCCAGGCGGCGGTCGCGACGACTCGGCCGTCGCGGACCCGGGCCAGACCGACCGCACAGGCCGACGCGCCGCTGGAGTTCGCCGTCTCGAAGTCGATCGCCGTGAAGTCCAGTCCCACGGCTCCACTCTCACCCGACGTGACGAGGACCCGCCGAGGCGCGCCGAGGTGCTCGGCATCCGGCGTCGTCCGCCGGGGACGTGCGGTGCCCGGATGCCATGTCGCAGGCGCCGTCGTGCGGAATCGCCGCTCGCCGCGCCGGCGCGACCGGGGCGACGCGCGGGGCGGGCACGCGAAGTCCGCAGGACGGCGCGATACGCGGCACCAGGGCTCCGCTCCGCAGGACGATACGGGGGAGTCGTGTCGGAGGCCCGGCGTAGGGTCGGAGCATGACCGATCGCGAGAAGTCGACCTCGTTCGGGCAGGCGGCCTCCGCCTACGAGTCCGGGCGTCCGGGGTACCCCTCCGAAGCCGTGGCATGGCTGCTCGAGCCGGTGCGCGAGCCCGGTCGCGCGCTGCGCGTCGCCGATGTGGGAGCGGGAACCGGCAAGCTCACGCGCGCCGTCGTCGAGCTCGGCGCTGACGTGGTGGCGGTGGATCCGGATGCCGACATGCTCGCGACCCTGCGAGAGAACGCGCGCGGCGTGCCCACGTTCGTCGGCACCGCCGAGAATCTGCCGCTGCCCGACTCCGGGCTCGACGCCGTCGTCATGGGTCAGGCCTGGCACTGGGTCGACGTCGAACCGGCCTCCCTCGAGACCGCGCGCGCGCTGCGCAGCGGGGGAGTCCTCGGGCTCGTGTGGAACATCCGTGACGATCGTGTCGACTGGGTGCGGCGCCTCACCGGGGCCATGGGCGGCTCGAACGCCGAGGTCCTCCTCGCCACGACCGGTCCCCGCATCGCGGAGCCCTACGGCGAGCTGGAGCACCGGGAGTGGTCCTGGGAGCGTCGCATCACTCTTCCCCAGCTCCGCGACCTCGTCGTCTCGCGCAGCGACATCATCACGGCCAGCCCGGAGCGGCGCGCGGCCATCGATGCCGCGGTCGACGGGGTCGTGGCATCCGTTCCCGAACTCGCCGATGGGGGCTCGGTGGCCTTGCCCTACGTGACCCACGCGTTCCGCGCGCGGCGACCCTGACTCCGTCCTCGCAGCCCCCGTCTCATCGGGAAGCTCGCCGGCGGCGCCCCCGGACGACGATGACGAGGCATCCCAGCCCGGTCAGCATGAGCGCCGCGGCCGTGCCGAGCATTCCGGTGAGAGGGATGTCGGCGCCCGTCGCAGCCAACCCGCTTCGCGTGCTCGGGCGGAGCGTGATCGACACCTCGGACGCGGCGGTGTCGTAGCCCGCGGGCTGGAAGGCGACTCTCACCGTTCGGTCTGCCGACGCGATCGCATCGGCGGAGAGCTGAATCACTCCGTGGCCGTCGATGACGACGCCCTCGGCGAGGAGGCGTTCGCCGGCCCAAACGCCGATGTCGCCGCTCGGTTGCTCACCCGCGAGGGACGATGCCTTGCCCGCATCGTCGATGCGGGCGGCGATCTCGAGCCCCACGCCGCCGTCCGCCGTGTCGGTCATCGCCGTCGACAACGTCGAGGGCCTCTTCTGAACCACCGACGTCGCAGCGGCCGAACGGCCGTCGGCGAATCCCGGATCCCCCGAGAACTCGGCGGAGAACGTGTGCGTGTCGGCGCTGAGGAGGGACAGGGGAAGGGTCCAGCGAAGGACGCTCCCGTTCTCCTCGGGAACAGCGTCTGCGTCGGAGAAGACGTACAGCTCGTGATCCTGGTCCGACAACAACCGCATCGTGCCCGAGAGTGCTGCATCGCCACCCGTCGCACGTGCGATGACCGTGAACTGCCCCGCTGCGTCGGCGACGATGCTCTCGGGGAGGCCCTCGACGCGCACCTCTACCGGCGTTTCTTCGTAGGAAACTGTCTGCGGGTCTGACGAACTGGGGAGAGTCAGGCCGTCGAGGCCGAGGTATTCGGCCCGTACGCTGTTGCTCTCGCCGTCGAGATGGATTCCGTCCAGAGTGGCGACGCTGTCGATGACGGGCGCGTGGCCGAGCAGGACGTCGTCGTCGTAGAACGCGACAACGCCTCCGTCGACCTCTTCGATGCCTGCGCCGCGCACACGAGCCTGCAGGCGCAGAGGGTCGCCCACCGGCTGTGTCTCGGCGGTGGGATCGGATGCCGAAAGGGTCGCCGTCGAGGCGCGCGCGGCGGAATCCGACCCGTTCGACGCGGTGAGGGTGACGCCGGTCGCGTCAGCGGGGACGGTGAACGTGTGCACGGGAGCGACGACGCCATCGGCGACGGCTTCTCCCGGCTTCACGTCGGCGGGGGTGAACACGGTCTGGACAGTGTGCTTACCGGGTGTCAGCGGGGGAAGCGCAAACCCCCACCCGGAGTGGTCGTAGGTCGCGTACCCGGCGTACGTGTTGTCGTAGTAGTAGTGAGCCACGTAGCGGTTCTCTTCACCGGCGGCTGTCCAGTACGTCCGCTGGATGATGACCTTGCCGGGCTGGTATCCGGACGGCGGCGTGTCGTAGACCTCTTCTTCGACACCGCTCCAGTGCCATTCCGGTCCGGTGGGCCACTCGCCCTCATCGTCGGGAGTGCCCGGCGGAGGCGGGGGCGCGTCGACGTGAAGATCGACAGGCTCGCCGCAGTCGGAGGGGAGTTCGCCCACTGGCGTCGTGGCGTCGACATATGTCCTCGACGAGGACGACGTCAGCGCGTCCGTGCCGCGGAAGGCCATCCCGATGTCGGTGCCGTCGGGAGCGTCGATGCGGATCGCCACGCACCGTGCCGAGGTGGGAAGCGACGGGGACGTGCGCAGCGGGATGTCAGCGACCGTGTCGTCGTACGTTCGCGGGGGATTGGCCCGCACGTTCATGGTGAGCCCGTCCAGATCGACGGCACTAGAGCCGATCATCGCGTCCCACCGCGCCAGGAGGAGGAACCGGCCGTCAGCGAGACGACGCACCTGCGTCGTCACGGTCGTCGCCGCGGGGACGCTCTCGAGGAGATGCACGATCCGGCCGGGGAGGACGGTCGCTACATCGGGGGTGTAGGCGATCGTCACGTTCTCGTACCCGATATAGCTGTCGTCGTCACTGCGGTCGATGACGTTGATGTCCGTGATGTGAGCGAGGGCATCGATCTTCCACTCGCCGACCCCGTGCTCGGTGGTCACGATCGCCGTGCCGTCTTCTCGACCGAGCGTGATCGTCCCCGGGAGGGGTTGTCCGGTCTCGGCGCTCACCACGCGCACGACGAGGGGATTGTTCGGGCGGTCGGCGGTGATGACCGGGGTGTGCTTCTCCTGCCAGCGGAGGGTGATCGACTGTGCGTCTCTCGACGCACGGGCCGTGCGACCCGCGCAGTCCCCGCAGACATCGGGGGAGAGGTAGTTCGCGCCTCCGCGTCCGCCTCCGGCGGAGGCGAAGTCATCGCGGAAGAAGCTGTGAATCATGCGATCGGGTCCGCCGCCGTCGCCGGCGACCACCCCGCCCCCGCCGCCGCCCCCGCCCGCGTGGCGGATGAGTTCCTGTCCCTCCGGCTCCGCGCCGCGGCTGTTGGCTCCGCTCGTCGAACACAGAGCGGCGGCGGTCACGTAGGAGCCGCGTAGCCACTCGCTGGCGTCGTGCCCGGGCTCGCCGCCGCGATACGCGCCGTGGGTGAAGACGCTTCCGGCGCTCCAGACCCGCGATTCGCCGCTTCCTCCGCCCCCGCCGGCCGCCACGGCGAGCACCTCGGCGTCGCTGTCGCAGCGGGCCCCGTTCGTCCCCGCGATGATGGCCGTCGCGTCTCCGCCGTTGCCGCCACTCTGACGAGTGGCCTTCCACGGCCAGGCCCACATCTCTTCCTGACCCGTGTACGCCGCGGGCAGGCCACTGCCCGCGCCTCCCGCGAGGGAGGCGAATGCTCGTGCATTCTGGGCGCCGAACAGGAAGCTCCATTGCTCGCCCGCGGGGCGCGTGACGCTGAAGTCGAAGGCCGCTGCCGCACCCCCACCCTGCCGCCCGCTTCCCGGCGCGCCGACGACGGTGACGTCGATCGCGCCGGCGATGCCTGCCGGTACGGTCCACGATTTCACCGGCGTGGACGGCGTGATGGTGAGGGAGCGTTCGAGCGACACGACGGCAGGCGCTGCCGCCTGCTCGGGTGCTGCCGCCTGCGCGGCGGACGCCTCACCGACGACGAATCCGGGTGCCATCACCAGGGCGGCTCCGAGGGCGAGTGCGAGCACTCGCGGGACGGCGGCGCGCCGAGAGGATACGGGCGCCAGCGCACCGCGAGAAGAAGTTTTCATCCGTTCCAGGACCCCCGTGTGGCGGGGCTCCTTCCGAAGGCGGTGGACGACCCCGGGGTCAGAGTATCGGAACCTGTGCATTCGCTGATGGTGCGGAGAGACTGTCCGCCGCAGCCGGTCGAGCTGTTGCTCGGTCCGTCGGTTTGCGGGGGCGTGAGCGCGTCCGCCCGAGGTCTCGCCGTCGAGCGCAGGCTCGAGAGGAGCCGCAGCCGGGTAACCTGGACTCCCGTGGCTCTTACCATCGGAATCGTCGGCCTTCCCAACGTCGGAAAGTCGACCCTCTTCAACGCTCTGACCAAGAACTCGGTGCTCGCCGCGAACTACCCGTTCGCGACCATCGAGCCCAACGTCGGGGTCGTGAACCTTCCCGATGTGCGCCTGCAGCAGCTCGCCGACGTGTTCGGCAGCGAGCGGCTCGTGCCCGCCGCGGTGTCGTTCGTCGACATCGCCGGCATCGTGCGCGGCGCGAGCGAGGGCGAGGGGCTCGGCAACCAGTTCCTCGCGAACATCCGTGAAGCGGATGCCATTGCCCAGGTCGTCCGCGGATTCGCCGATGACGACGTGGTCCACGTCGACGGCGCGGTGAACCCCGCGAGCGACATGGAAACCATCAACGCCGAGCTGCAACTCGCCGACCTCCAGACCCTCGAGAAGGCGATCACGCGCTACGAGAAAGAGGTCAAGGGCAAGAAGCTCGACCCCTCCGTGCTCGACGCCGCCAAGGCCGCGCAGGATGCGCTGCAGCGCGGCGTACTGCTGTCGGCATCCGGTCTGGATCTCTCGCCGATCCGCGAGCTGGGCCTGCTGACCGCGAAGCCCTTCATCTTCGTCTTCAACGTCGACGAGGCGGTGCTCACCGACCAGGCGAAGAAGGACGAGCTCGCTGCTCTCGTCGCCCCCGCGAAGGCGGTTTTCCTGGATGCCAAGATCGAGTCCGAGCTGATCGACCTCGACCCGGAGGACGCCGCCGAGTTGCTGGCGTCCACCGGCCAGGACGAGTCGGGCCTCGATCAGCTCGCTCGCATCGGGTTCGACACGCTGGGCCTACAGACCTACCTGACCGCCGGCCCCAAGGAAGCGCGTGCCTGGACGATCCCGCAGGGCGCGAAGGCTCCGCAGGCGGCCGGTGTCATCCACACCGACTTCGAGAAGGGCTTCATCAAGGCCGAGGTCATCTCGTTCGCCGACCTCATCGAGCTCGGCTCGGTCGCCGAGGCCCGCGCGAAGGGCAAGGCCCGCCTCGAGGGCAAGGACTACGTCATGCAGGATGGCGACGTGGTGGAGTTCCGCTTCAACAACTGAACGGGCTGTTTTGCCGCGGAATTACGCGGATGTTGACGAATCAGTCCGCACAGAGTCCGCAAAAGTCCGCAGAACGGTTTCAACGAGAGCGCCCGCGACGGCACGCGTGCGGTCGTCGGCGGTGGGCCACAAATGGCTGTACGTGTTGAGCGTTGTGGTCGCTTTCGCGTGCCCCAGGGCTCGCTGCACGGTGACGACATCGCAGCCCGCGGCGATCAATCCCGAGGCGTAGAAGTGTCGGAGATCGTGTAGCCGCACGCCTTCGATGCCGGCTCGCTGGAGCGTCGTCTTCCACCAGTGGTGATCGGTGTTCTGATGCGGCGGCTCATTGTTCTTGCCGTAGAAGATCCACCGGTCGGCACCGAACGTCTTCCACTTCGCGATGTGGTCGCTCAGCAGGTTCAAGAGCTCGTCGGGTGCGGGGATGTCGCGCTCGGAGCCGTACTTGGGCGGGCGTAGATCGACGAGTCCGCCGGGCTTGCGTTGCACCTGTCGCCGCACGTGGATCTGGCGGTGCAGGAAGTCGATGTCGGGAAGCTGCATCGCCGCTGCCTCGCCCAGGCGCAGCCCCGCGAACGCGCAGAACACGATGAAGGGCCGGAACCACTCCTCGGCGGCGTTCATGATCGCCGCGACCTCTTCCGGTGTGGGGATGCGCATGGCCATGTCGGCCTTCCGCATACGGGGGAGTGTCACCCCGAGCGAAGGGTCGGTGGCGATCAGTCGGTCACGTACCGCAGCGCGAAGCACCGCTCGCACGTTGTTGACGCGTGTCTTGATTGTTCCGGGCGCCCGCTTCGTATCCCTATCCGGGCGGTGCGCGCCGAGCGGCCCCGATTGTGCAACGCTGGCCAGCTGTCACCTATTCGTGCGGCAGTCCCGAGCCGACTCCGGTCTGCCTTGAAATCAAGACGCGCGGGTCGAGCCGACACGATAACGTTCCCGCGTGAGCATTCAGGAATGGGCGCCGATCCTCGGCGGAGCAGCTATCGGAGCGATCGTGACGTCGGCTGCCAGCATTGGGATTGCAATATTCAATGCCAAGCGGCGAGATGGAGAACGGGCTGCAGACCTGCTTGACCGCAAGGAGGAGCGCCGGCTCGCCGCGGATCAGCGTAAGGATGACCGGAGCAACGCGCTTGCGGACCGCGAGGACGAACGCAAACACACGCGGGCGGTCCTGGAGGATGAGCGGCAACACGACGCGAAACGCCAGGCAGCTGAACGCGCCAACGAGGCGCTTCGAGATACCCTCACGATGCTGCGGACGATCCGCGTGAACTACGCCGAGAGGTCGGAGGGTGTCGTGGTGCCCTACGCCGACTACATCAAGGCAGCCGATACAGCGCTTCTGATACCCGAGCGAGCGTTCGCGGAGTACCTGTCGCTCGACATCTTGAACCTGCAAGGGCTACCCATCCTCGGACGCTCCTTGGGCGAAGAACACAAGACAAGCGCCGCGCAGTGGGAGCACTTGAGCGACCTGGTTAAGCGGTGCACAGACTACGCGGTCGATGGGTCCTGGGACTCCGCGTGGCTCGAGACAGCGCGCAAGCTCGCAAAGGATATCGATGACGCTTGGGAAGAGATGGGCCCGTAGCGAAGCGCGGAGAGGCGCACGGGACATCGATGCTGATGGGAGCGGATATGAGGGCAACCGCAATCCTCTCACGAGCCGGGAACGAAAGTGGAGCCGTCCGCGGGCATCCAATGGCTCGCGGCCCTAAAGCCGTCACCAGCGACGCGGGTTCCGGAGGCTCGCATCATCCTGGCGCTCAGACGCGATTCGAGCGGTCGCGCGAGCCGCTACCTCGTCGTAGAACCGGCGCACCTCTGAAGCCGCGTCAAATTTGAGCGCCAGGCGCTCGGCGCCGGCCCTGAGGGCGACTTCTTCCGGATCGTCTGTGCCGACGGCTCGCGAGTGGCTTCCGTACTCGGCTGAGCCGTGAAGGCCCAGGATCACAGCACGCTTGAGCGATCCTGGCAGAGCGGATGCGGCCTCAATCGCTCGAGCAACGAAGCTCGGGGCTCGCAGAACGAAGTCACGAGGCGCGCCGTTCAGGACAGCTCGCGCCAAATCGACGCGATCCGGTTGCTGCGTCTGGATCAGTGAGAGCAGTGCGGCTTGCACGTCCTCCTCGTATCCAACGAACATTCGCTGAAGGACGTCGAGACCATCGTGCCCTCGACGATGCGGAGCATCCTCAAGGAGCCAGTTGATGTGGTTCCGAATCAATCCCGGTAGGTCCGGGCTCGCTCGAAAACTGAATGGCATCGATTCGAGGTAGGGCAATGCGTCGTAGCCGTCGGGTCCATCTTCCTGTCGATCGATCCGGCGTTGCAGGAAAGCGAGCGCTGCATACGGATCGATTGCGATCTGCCGCGTCATCAACTCACCGAAGTCATCAGCGTCGAGACTGGGCGTCTGCGCAAAGCGATCCATGAAGACCGCGCGCTCATCTGCGGATAGGTGAGCCCATGGAACTGTAGCGCCTCCGGTGAGAACGCTCGCCGCGGCCGCAGCAACCGCCGAGTTTGTTTCGATCGGAGCTGCGTGCAAGATCGCCAGCACGACTTCGGGGTCCAGCTCTTCGCGCCAACGAGCGGTCGCGAGCAGCGATGAGTATACGGCGGGGTGTTTCGTTGTCAGCAGTGCGTCGACAACGCGGAGCTGGCCGATGGTAAGTGGACTTCTAGTTCCCCCGACGGCTGATGCGACCATCGCAGCGGGCTGCTCGCCTTGCGCGATCTTGACCATCACGATTGACAAGAGGTCCGGGTAGTCCGAAGCGAAGCAAGCGCTAATGGCGGCTTCGACGATGCAATCGTCCGCAGGGCTGGCTGGAGTGCGCGGCGTGAGCGCGGCGCGAGCGAGGTCGGAATTCGACACGAACATGAGTTGGAGCAACCGCTGCGGCGGGGTGAATCGCTCTCTTTCATTTAGCGCATTGTCCATCGCATCGCGAAGTCGGGTGAGGATCTGCTCCGGCGAAAGGGTTGAGTTCCATCGGCGGGAAAGATCCTGTATTGCCCGCTCGAGCTGCGCCGCGGACCGGTGGTAACGAGCTACAGCAGGCGACTCGGTTCCCTCACCGCCCCCTTTAACGCTCTGGGCCTCGTCCTCGTCGTCCTCATCTGTATGGAAGCCACCGCGCGTCACGCGTGCGAGCAGAAGGTCATCGTCCGCAGCCAGTTTCCTGCGTGCCGCGCGTGCGGCCGACCGCCGAGCGCCTTCGCCGTAGGTGGCATGCCAGCCAAGCGCGCGATAGGCCGCAAGCCGAAGGCCGGCGGGACGCGACGCATCCGACAGCACCGAACTCAATCCGCCCATGATGGTCGTGAACTCCTCAGTCACATCATCAGAGCGGTGGTTCGACATCAGGCCTTTCTCTAGCACTTCCGTCGCTGCGTACGCCGACTTATCGTTGCTCTCCAGCGCGCTGATCGCGATGGTGATTGCGGCCGATCGCACGTCGGAGACGACGTCGAGGTCAATGTCGTGCCGGACGATGGATAGATTCCACCCGCGAGATTCCGTGACCACGATGTCGCGCGCCATGACCGCGCTCAGGAGCGAAACAAGTTGACTGGCGCGCGGCTTGAGTTCCGGTTCGGCGAGCAGTTCGGCGACCGTGTCGACATAGATGCGGTTGAAGCGCACTGTGCGGCGGGGGTGGAACTGACCCAACTCGCGAAGCAACCTCATCGCGTGCTCCGGGTTCTGGTTCTCTCTCCGCGGATCGGGACCACCGATTTCAACAAGCAGCCTCATCGACCGAGAAAGGTGGTCGACGTCGCTTCCCGCATGTGCGATCAAGGGTGCTAGTGCGCGCGCGACTTCGGCGGTGGTGAATCCGCGCGGAGGTCCCCATATCCCGCTGAAGGGATCCTCTTCGTCAGGGGCTGGACTTGCGAGCAGCAGGTCAGCCAGGTCCAGGGCGCGTCCGGGGTAGATGGCGGCCACTGACGCGACTCTCTTCGCAAGGGAAATGCGCGCAGAGTTAGGGAGCGTGAGAGCGTGTTCAGCCAGCGCCGACCAGAGTGTGTCGGCCAACTCAGATGGCCCCTGCGCGCGCCTTTGCCAATCGATCACGCTTACATTTCGAAGCGCATGCGAAAGGGCGAGACCGCGCGCCTCGTCGGCGAGTCGAATCGCGAAGCGCTTGTCTAGACCGGACCGCGATACAAGCGCCCGCTCCAAGATGGCGTCGCCCAGGAGGTCGGGGACGACCCGAACAGTCTGGCTCCGTCGTAGAACCAGACCGAGGTCATCGAGTTCATCCACTACGTCCAGAACCCTCGCTTCATCGATGTTGCTCACACTTGCGATGACGTCGAGGAACGACGAGTCCGTGAGGTTCGCCGGTTGAACGGCTGCAATGGCCTGCAGCACGGCGATGCGTGCATCCGCGTTCGAGCCGCGGATCACGATGTCGGTGAACCGCGTGAGGATTTGCTGGCGCAGTTCGTTCTGCGTCACGAGGTCTCTATCTGTCAGGACCCCCTCCCGGATCAGGTGCGCGCCGAGGACGATCATGAATGGGCAGTCGTAGCCAACGCGTGCTAGGCCTTCGACTCGAGTATCGGAGGCGAGTTCGCCCAGTGCCTCGCGAGCGAGAGACTCGGCCGCATCGATCGGAAGGTCATCGAGTGTGATCGAGATTCTCGCCGCCTCAGGGTCGGAGAGGTCAAGTGCGGCATGAAGTTGAGGGGTTGCGCGAGGACGCGTCGACATCACCAAGGTGGCGTCCGGCCGAGTTCGCCGTACCCCGAGTTCCAGAGCGCGTACGTCAAACTCAAAGTCCATTGCGTCATCGATCACGACGACGGGCGCGCCCTCCGGCAGAGCCTCGTAGGTTTCAGGAGCGATGGAACCGCGCGACGCGAATACCACCGGCCTTCCGACGTCGCTACGCGCGAAGGCTCGCAGGAGACGAGACTTACCTATCCCGCCGCGACCGATCAAGATGATCCGCTCCTCGAGTGCCGCGCTGAGATCGATGAGTCGGGTGAGCTCGTTCTCACGGCCGACTAGTTCGAAGTTACGATCAACACCTAGACGCCCGGCGAGCGCAGAGTCGTACTCATCAGGTGTCAACCACGGACTGGGCTCGCGCACGCCGAGAAATGGCTCCCGCATTCCACGGAAATAAGTATCGACGAGGGCGAGAGCGTCCCGACGCGGCAGCTGTCGGACGAGCGCGGACAGATCCTCGCCGTCCCACAGTCTCCAACCTGGGTGATCCTGCATCTCCAATCGTGCTGCTGGTGTCGCGGTCTTGCGACTCAATGCGATGGTGCCGGATGTGATCTTCGCTTCCGCGGTGACTTCAGCAACCGCCGCACGGATGTCCTCCGGGCCGAACGTCTTGTGACGCTTGCATTGGACACCAATCCGCTCACCGCCGCCGTCGATGAACACGTCGACGCCGAACTGCTTATGGCCCGTTGATCCGTTACGGGTTGCGGTCCGGTCGGGATACCTGCGAGCGCTCAAGTCCCGGATAAATGCCTCGAACGCCTCATCAGAGAGATTCTCAAAGGGAAGGGTCAGCACGAGATTGTGGGTCGCGTTCGCAGCATCCACTTCATAGCTACCTGCCGCGGTCGCGTCATCGAGAGAGAGCCCGAGCACCGAGCAGAGACCAGGGAGTTGAGATTGTCGAGGTCGGGAGCGTCCGCGCTCCCACGCGCTTACTGTCTGCTGGCCCACGCCCATTGCCCGGGCGAGTTCTGCTTGGTCGAGCCCAGTGGCAGTCCGGGAAACCCGAATTAGCGTCCCGAGAAGCGAGATCATGCACTTACTCTGCACGGGGTGAACGCGTACGGTTACAAATGCACGTATAAATCCCGTACCGGCGTGTCGTCACCCCAATCGTGCTCGCTTGGCGGACTCGCTCGCGCGTCGAACGGCGCGCGGCCTCCTATCGGTCGGAGCAAATGCATGCCGCATACGGGCTGGACGCGCGAGGCGTGCCGGCCAGACCGCATTCGGTTGGCTCGCCCTTCGAGCATTGGAAGTTGAGACACCAATTCTGCGAGGATCTGGTCATGAGCGCAGAAGATGTCGACGCCTCCTCCCGGGCCGTGAGAATCGAGTCGTGGCGTCCTGAAGTCGAGATGGATACCGATGCGCTCTTCATGCACACGGTCTACGTGCTGCCGACTCGAACGGTGATCGTGGACGAGTGCCCCGTTAAGGTCTTCGACGACTCCGTCCGCTTTCTTCCGAAGTATGCTCGCGCAGCCGGGGCGGAGGTCCAGTTCGCCCCCATCCCTGGTGACCGGCGATTCTTGTCCGAGTACTCGCATGATCCTGGGGCCTGGCAGTTGGCGCTTACGTGCTTCGGTTTCGTCAACGACTGGTTGATCATGACGGTGAACGCGTGGATCACCTCACGTTGTCAAGTGACCGGACTGTCTGACTCGGAGGCGCTGGAGCACGAGATGGAAGTCGAAATCGCCGAGTGGAAACCGAAGAAGGGCAAGTTCGTCGGGCTTCGGATGAAAGGGCGGGGGTCAGATGTGATCGCCGCGATACGCGAGCTTCGCTCGCTGGATGACTGAGCTATGCGCGTTGGGGGGACGATAATCCAGTCGGGTCCGGTTCCGCCTCCGCGCGGACCACTTCGGGACGCCTACTTGGACAGAAATGGACGCGAACAACTGCGCGTTGCGGAGAGTGAAATTCGACTAGCGATCGTCGCCCTGGGCTCGTTGAATCCCACGGATCTCGATGTCTACCCCTTCGAATCAGAAGACAATGAAGTGCGTCTTGAACAGCACTCGGCTCTGAAGGCGCTGTGGGCCGGCCGTCGACGTCTAATAGGTCGGACCAAGATCGTCGCCGCCGAACCGCACATACGATCAGCCGAACAGGCTGCGGTAAGGGCGCTCAATTTTCTCGAGGATCACGCGCTCGGCGAGGCCGCGCACGAGGCCGTGCATAGAACAGCCCAGTTACGTCGTGGCCTGCTAGGTTGCCGGATTGAGTTCCGAGATGACGCCTACTGGACAACTTGCCCGTTCTCCTTGGTGCACATCCGGGTCGGCTTTTCCGCAGGAATCACGGGATCGTTTGTCTGCTCGGTGTGCGAAAGCCCGATGGAGGACTGTGATCACCTCCCGGGAACCACACACGACCATGTCAAACGCGGAGGAGGCGGCTCTTGCAATGTCTGCCACGCGACAAGTTGCGAGCACGACGACGGCGAAATTTATGCGGCCACGGTGACTCCCATTGGCGTGGCTTTCAGTGCTCACGAGGTCTCCATGGTCCCGCGGCCGATGTACCCGCAGGCGCGATTCCGGGAGATCGAAATAACTGACGATCTGGACTCTGAAGCTCGTGCGCTCGCGCGAGAGGGACGCCTGCACTGCGATGAATGCTTGGGGCCATGCGAAGGGCTGCTAGACGCGCGGGCTTGGGGGGGAGAGGGTCGGGCTTCCGATCGCATAACTGCTGAGATGCACTCGCCTTCGTCGAGCGCCGGTGGTCGGCGACCGCGTGCCAGTACACGGCGAGAACGCTCGGCGCGCGGTTAGCGGTCCTAATCGGGGTGCTAGGTGTACTGACCTCGACCGTTGTTGATTCGGTCGATGGGGGTGCCTCCGATGCCGAGGTGGTGCCTGTCTAGGTTGTAGTGGTCGAGCCATGTGGGCAAGGCCGCAGCTCTGTCGCTGTTAGATGCGAAGGGTTGGGCGTAGGCCCATTCGGTCGCGAGGGTGCGGTTCAGTCGCTCGACTTTCCCGTTGGTCCAGGGGCAGTGCGGGCGGATGAATTTCTGAGTGATGCCGTGCGCGTCGATCACGGCGCGGAAAGCGGCCGAGTGCCGGTGGGCGAACGCGTTGTCGCTGATGACACGTTCGACCCTGACGCCGAGGGCCGTGTAGAACGCGATCGCGCGTTCGAGCACCCCTGCGGCGGTGTCGCCCTTCTCGTCATCGTGGATCTCCGCGTAAGCGACTCGGGAGTGGTCATCGATGACGGTGTGGATGTAGTCGTACCCGAGTCCGCGCTTGTGTGCGGGGCGTGCTCCGCGGCCGTGCGCGCGCCATCCGCCGCCATCGGGGATGCGGCCCAGTTTCTTCACGTCGACGTGGATGAGTGAACCGGGATAGTCGTGCTCGTAGCGGTTCGCCGAGCGGCGCGACGCGCGGATTACCGTCCCGGTGACGGTGTTCAGTTCCCGCAACAGCGGCGCCCGGTGACGGCGCAACACACGCCCGACCGTCGAGGTCTGCATACCCAGCTTGGCCGCAAGGAACACCGGGCCCCGGCGAGTGAGCTCGCGCATGAGCCGCACGCGGGTCTCCACCCACGGTCCGGTCCGGGCGGGATGCGAGCGGGCGACGCTGGAACGGTCGATGAGACCCGCTGGCCCGTTCTCACGAAACCGTCGCCACCACTGCCACGCGGTCGTCCGCGAGATGCCCATCGCTGCCGCGACATGCGCGACCGCACGCCCCGACTGGATGCGTTGGATCATGATCAACCTGCCGGCAGGAGTCAGCCGGGCATTAGCGTGGGACACGAGAAGCCTCCGTGTGCTCGAGCTGCAGAACTAGACAGCTCCAACTCGACACCGGAGGCTTCTCCTACGTCAACAACGATCCGGGTCAGTACAGCTAGGGCGTGTCTTGTAATTGGTCGGTGTGTTGGCTGAGATGCTGGCAGGGTGTCGCGTTTCGTGTTGCTCTCGGATGATCAGTTCGTGTTGATCGCTGATCTTCTCCCTGGGCCTACGGGTAGGAAGGGGCGTCCGTTCGCGGACGCGCGGACGATGGTCGAGGGCATCGTTTACCGGTACCGGACCGGGATAGCCTGGCGGGATCTGCCGCGGACGTTCGGGCCGTGGCAGACGGTGTGGGCTTGGCATCGCCGTCTCGCGGCCGATGGCACCTGGGACGTCGTGCTCGACCGACTGGTCAGCGCTGCGGACACCGCTGGCGCGGTGGACTGGTCGGTGTCAGTGGACTCCACGATTGCGCGCGCCCACCAGCACGCGACGAACATCTCCCGGGTTACGGGGGGCTTCGTCGAATTACACGAATCCGCGACTCGAGCCGCCTGACCACGGCTTGCCGCCTGACCACGGCTTCGGTCGCTCCCGCGGAGGCCTGTCCACGAAGATTCACCAGCTCGTCGACGGTCATGGACTGCCCTTGGTGACATTGGTCACCCCCGGACAAGCGGGCGACTCGCCGATGCTGCTGCCCCTGCTGGCCGAACTCCGCGTCACCCGGCCGGTCGGACGCCCGCGCACCCGACCCGATCGAGTGCGCGGCGACAAGGCGTACTCATCCCGAGCGATCCGCGCCCACCTTCGCAGCCGTGGCATCGAAGCAGTGATCCCGGAGCCCCGCGACCAGCAAGGCCACCGGAAACGGCGCGGATCCCGAGGCGGACGCCCCGTCTCCTACAACCCGGTCGACTACCGCAACCGCAACGTCATCGAACGCGGCTTCTGCCGAGTCAAACAATGGCGAGGCCTCGCTACCCGCTACGACAAGCTGGCAATCGTCTACCGCGCCGCGGTCGTCCTCAACGCCGTCATCGCCTGGCTACGCCATTTACAAGACACGCCCTAGGCGGCAACGTCTCGATAGGGAGCGGCGAAGGTGAGGGCGACGCGTCCGGCACTCTATCGGCAGCCTCGATCCGTCGGGAGATTGCGCTCCGAGGGCTTCGATCACGTTCCACGGCGTCCGCAAGCCGGTCCCCCGTCGGTCGATTGGACGGAGTTGTCAGTGGTTGTTGTGTGACGCCCACCTGAGATCGGCCCTCGTCGCAGTAGCCCCGCTCGCCCCGAAGCCCGATGATCCCCCGGCATGCGCACGGCCGCAAGTCGCCGAGAACCCGTCTATCGCAACTCTACGTTCCGCGTCAGCTCAGCCACGCGGCCCACGCCTACGACGTGCAGGGTGAAGGAGCAAGGCAATGCACGCAGGCACTTTCCGTGAGCATGCTCGCGACCGTCGCCCTCGCTGGCATCGAGTGACAACCTCGTTACATCGTCCGCGGGCGCCGAAATGCCAAGCGTGACGCTGCTGCATCGAAGGCTGCAGCGCAGCGTGCGCGAGAGACTGCGCGTGCCGATGCTGTCGACCGGTTCGCGTCGAAGTGGGGGAGTGAGCGGGGAGCCCACGACCGTCTGAGCGCGGCTTCGTCGGAGCTTGAACGACTGCATCGGCAGGAGGCGGCGTTGCTGCGCGAGCGAGATGAATTCGTGCGCGTGATGCGCGTCGCGGAGGTGAGTTGATCCACGCTGAGCATGCGGACCAAGCTGAGCAGACAAGCGCTCATGAAGCGCCTGTAGCCGCGTTAGTAGTGGTAGCGCGCCTGCAGGATCGTGATGTGGGTGTCGCTCGCGATGTAGACGAGGCGATTCGCTTCGTCGATGCGGCGTGACCGGGCCCCGGCGAGTGCGTGCTTGAGAGCTTCGGGCTTGCCGATTCCCTCGAACGGGTCGTCGCAGAGTATGTCGGCGATCAGCTGATTGATGCGGCGCAGAGTCCTGCGGTCTTGCGTCTGCCAGTAGAGGTAGTCGTCCCACCCCTTGGCTGTCCAGGCGAGCTTGCGCTCGCTCACGGCTCGAGGAGGTCGTGCTCTTCGATCTCGCCGTCGTGAGCGCTTGCAAGGGCGCTCAGAGGCGACGGGCGTTCTCGGGGGAGCGGAGCAGGTAGCTCGTCTCGATGAGGGAGTCCTACTCGTCCTTCGACATTGTGTGGTGTCGTCGCGGCCGTGACCCTGCCGTTGTCGAGTCGGCACCCGCCGAGCACACGGCCGGTCGTGCGATCAGATAGCGAACAATGAGGTTAACGTCTCGCGTTATTAACGTTGTGCGTTATATCATGATGGTGTGATCAGGTCGTTCGGGACCAAGGAGACCGAGCGGCTGTGGCGTCGTGAACGCGTGCCCTCGATCGATCCCCGGATCCATTCGACGGCGTTGCGAAAGCTGCGTCAGGTGGGGTCTGCCGAGTCTCTGGACGATCTTCGGGTTCCAACAGGAAACCGGCTCGAGGCTCTCAAGGGCGCTCGAGCAGGGCAACACAGCATCAGGATCAACGACCAGTGGCGGATCTGCTTCGTGTGGACCGACGCTGGGCCAGAGGAGGTGGAGATCGTTGACTATCACTGACAAGATTCCCCCGGTCCACCCCGGTGAAGTTCTTCTGGAGGACTTCATCAACGGGCTGGGGATCACGCAGAACAAGCTCGCTGTCGCCATCGGGGTTCCGCCACGGCGGATCAACGAGATCGTGCACGGCGCTCGCGGGATCAGCGCGGACACCGCGCTTCGATTGTCGAGGTACTTCGGTACCTCGGCGGAGTTCTGGATCAATCTCCAGAGCTACTACGAACTCGATCGTGCCGAAGATCTCGCGGGGGAGCAGATCGCCGCGATCACACCCCTCCAAGTCGCGTGATGCCGGCCGAGGGATCCGGGTGCTTGGCCCGCGTAATCGAGTGAGCGCACGCCCCACGCCGCGGAAGTCTCTTACTCTTTCACGTGGATGAGGCCGTGCTCACCAAATAGGCGAAAAAGGACGAGCTGAGCCGGAACGCATCTGACTGCTCATTCGAGTCGGCGCTACGTCGGCTGGTCGGTTTCATTCACCCTTTCGCCGTTCTCGACGGACTCGCTCTCGCCCCCGTCTGCCGTCAGCGCTAGCAGGTCGTCGCTGATGAACACCGTCACCGGATCTCCCACGTCGAGAACCACAGCACTCTCATCGAGCGCGCGTTCGCTACTTGCGATTACCTTGCTCGGCTGAAAAAGGCCCGACAAGAAATTGGGTGTCTCGTACTGGACGCGGGCGAGCGCGAACCGTTCGTACGTTTCAGAGACAGTTAGTCGGAGGTTCACGAGTCGCACACTCCCCAGCACGTCATCAGTGTCGGGGTCGGTGACGTCGACAAAACGCCAACTGACCACCTTGTCTCCGACCGCAACTCCAGCGTCCTCTCCGACGTTGATTGCGATGCTCAGCGCGCTCATCACGCGCGCAACCTTCGCGTTCAGCTCTCTGGCCATATCGCTTCCTTCTCTAGGGAGTCCGCCCTCGCTGTGATCTCGACATCTGCAAGCGTGCTGCCCGTCGTGCCCGCGCGCCTGAGAAGATCGGCTCTGTAGCTATCGGTCACTACCGATGCGACCTGGAACACGACCACATGGTTCTCGCGAATCTCGATGCATTCCAGCACTGCCTTGACCTGGTTGAGAGTGGTGCTTCGCAGAACGTACCGGGAATCCACCGCCGGCCGCTCGCTCTGCCACTTCGCGCCGATCACGAGGACGCCGTTCGCAACGGCGACCTCAATCTCCCGGAACGTGGCCGCACGAGACATAGCCCTGGCTTCGGCCAACACGCGCCGCCGCCCCTCTGTCAACGTGTCGCCGTGCCATGTCTTCAGCCGCTTCTCGGCATCCTCGGCCCGGGCGGTCGCGGCGCCCGCCGCTTTCTCCCATCGTTCTAGATCGACTGCGAGCGCATCATGCGCCTTGGCCTTCGCAGCGAGATCCCTCCATCGTCGCCAACCCCATCGAACGAAGCGAATCACGTACACCACCAGGGCAATCGCATAGAACGCCCCGACCAGTATCACGACAGCCCAGTACAGCCAGACGAGCTTCGCTGACACGGCGTCGTTATAGAAGCCGATGGCACCCGCTACAGCCAGGCCGAATGTGATCGGCCAGAGAAGCCACTTAGGGAGGGGACTGCGCCTCGGACGCGCGTGATCGGGCGCGTCGCGGTCGGTCATGTTCATAACGTACCGATGCTCTGGCGACTGTCGTACCCGTGGCACCCGAGCCCACCTCAGGAGGTGAGCTGGGCGAGTGCAGCCGGTTGCCCCACGTCGTTGTGTGACGACGAGCAGTCCACCTGGATGCGGGCCTCGCGATGGCCGGCGCGGGCAGCGGCACGCGAGCACGGTTCGCGCCGTGCTGACGGAGGTCCGCAAGCCATTGTAGTTGATTCACCAAAGGTCGACGGGCGCCAAGGCGGTTATAAATACCTGTTCGGAGTACGTTCATGAACTTTCAGACAGTTCGAGGAAATGCGCCGTATTCGATCCGCTTCAACAGCTGAGGCGCTTGCGCTCGTACATTCCGGGTCGCGAGCAACCGCACGCGAGGATCTCGTCTTCGACAAGCCCGGTGACGCCGCGGACGGTCAGCGTTAGCGTGGGCTCATGAGCGACATCCGGGTGCTGACGGCGGTATCTGTGCTGAGCCTCGTGGTGTGGATCAGTGCGATGCTCGGGGCTTTCGTCTCTGCCGGCCCGATACGGTGGCTTTGGCTTTCTCTGGGGATCGTCGCCATCGGAGTGAACTTCGCGTCTTTCTGGCGAGCCCGGTGGATCGAGAATGGTCCGGCGCGGCGGCGCCTTCAGGACCGTCAGTGATCCCGGAGCCGATCATCTGACGGAGGATCTGTGTCGACAACCCCGCTCTCCATCACCACAGCCTGGGCTGCCGAACGCGCCCTCCTGCGCCCCGATGTCCGCCATGACGAGACAGCGCTGCGCACCCTGCTCGCGCCGGACTTCCGGGAGTTCGGCCAGTCCGGACGCGCCTACGACCGCAACCAGATGATCGCGGCGCTCCTCGTGTCGCCCGCAGAAGACGTTCCCGTCCATCTCAGCGAACAGACGACGCTGCCGCTGGGACCGGACGCCGTTCTCCTCACCTACCTGCTCAGTTATGACGGCCGTCTTTCGCGGCGGTCCTCCCTCTGGCGCTGCGCCGACGGCGAGCCCCGGCTGGTCTTTCACCAGGGCACCGCCGTAGGAGGCTGAACTCAGCCCTGGGCCGTCCCCACCGCCACCCGCGCCCGCCGCGCGAGCTCCGTACCGTCGATGCCCGGCCACCCGTGCAGCCCCTCCGTGTGCGAGGCCGGTAGCGCCTCGGCACCCCAGACCGCACCGGCGAGGGAGCCGGCGATCGCGGCGACCGTGTCGGTGTCGTTACCGCCGCGGACGGCTCGCTCGATGGCATCCGAAGGTCCGCTCGCGCCGGCGACGGCGGCCAGGGCGCCCTGGAAGGCGCGCACGACCCAGCCGTTCGCCTCGCGGAAGTCGCGCGGATGCGCGCCGGGAGCCAGGGCCTCGTCGATCAGCACCGCCCACCGATCACGGCGCTGCGGCGGGACGACCTCGAGCTGGCCGCGCATCTCGAGTTCGCCGGTCAGGATGCCGTGACGAATCGCCGCGCACCAGAGCGCGCACGCGTCGATGTTGTCGTCCTCCCAGTGCGTGAGCTGCGCGACGGCCGCCGCGGCCGCGGTGAGCTCGTCCGCCGGACGATCCAGATAGCCGAGGGCGATGGGGCCGGTGCGCATCAGGGAGCCGTTGCCGCCGCTGCGACCCGTCTCATCGTGGGCCGCGCGCGAGGCGGTGCGGATGGCATCCATCGTCGGGGGAGACGGGATGCGGCCGAGCACGTGCCGGGTCTGGGCACCGACGTCGAGTGCCGTGCGCGCCCAGCCCTGCCACGCGGCGACGATGCGCTCGAGGGCTTCGGGGTCGGTGAGACGGCGGCCCGCGGCGAGCTCGTCGAGCACCGGGACGGCCATGCTCGTGTCGTCGGTCCATTCGCGCTCCGCGTGACCGAAGTGGCCGCGGCCGAAGGCGGGCACCATGTCGTCGGAGAGCGCGGGGCCGAACTCGTACGCCGAGCCGAGGGCGTCGCCGGCCGCGGAGACGATCACGGTTCCGACGGCGCGGTCCAGCTGCGCGGGGGAGAGGTGTGCCATGGCTCCAGCGTACGAGGGCGAGCGAGTCTGGACGCGGTGGACGGCGTTGTCCAGCCTCCCCGGATGTCCCGGTCGTTTCGTAAACTGGCGGCCGTGAACGCGCCCAACCCTCGCACGGCTTTCATCCCTCCCGGGTGGGCGACGCCCTTCGCCTCCCGCAAGCGCCTGCAGCTCCTGCCTGCCGAGATGTTCAACCGCACCTTCGAGCGGGCACCCGACGAGTGGCTGCACGTCGCGCCGCTGCGTCGGCCGCCGCTCATCCTCACGATTGCGTTCGCCCTCATCACGCTCATGTGCGGCTGGATCGTGTGGGGCGTGCTCACTCAGGCGGGAACCACGCCGTCGATGCAGGGCCCGATGCCGTACATCATCGCCGTGCTGTTCGGCATCCTGGGCCTGTTCGCGGTGCTGGTGCTGCTCAACCTCATCGCGGCCTCGCGCAGCCGTTCGTCGTGGGGCAACCGCCAGTGCATCGCGGTCGGGCGCAGCGGCATCGCCGTGCGCTACCAGGGCGTCGCGGTGAACATCCCGTGGGACGAGGTCACGGGCATCTGGGCCACGACGACCAACTCGACGGGGGTCTCGCAGGCGCGTCTGATCAAGACACCGGTGCTGCGCATCGAGCGGGACACGGGCGACGGCACGGAGGGCGTGCTCGGTTCGTGGAGCATCGCCCCTTTCGTTCTGGATGCCGCGCCCCAGGCGACGTACGCCGCGTTGCACTTCTACTGGGTCTATCCGGGAGCACGTCAGGAGCTCGGGACGACCCTCGCCCAGCAGCGCATCGACGGCTTCGCGGGTTACGCGCCGACGACGGTCGCGCCGCGCGGGTAGTCCTGCGCGTCAGCCGCCGAGTTCGGTGGGGTGGGTCAACCGCCACCACAGCGTCGGTTCCTCGATCTCGCCCGCGATCATCACGTCGGAGGAGGCGGTGTTCGGGCCGGCGGTCCAGGTGATCGTGCCGACCTTCTCACCGTCGGCGTACTTCTCGGGGGTCGTCGTGTCGAGATGCGTGGTCACCGCGGTGTCGGACCACGTCATGATCGAGGCGTTCTGACCGACGACGACCTTCGCGCTGGACCCCCACGGGGTCGTGATCTTCCCGATCTCCGCGCCGCTGGTCCCCACCTGGATGGTGTGGAAGCCGTCACGGATGCTCTCGAGAAGCACGACGACATCCTGATTCGCGCTCGCTCGGGTTTCACCGCCGAGGCGGATTCCGAGGACGTGCAGCGGCGCGCCGATGCCGACGTCGAGCACCGAGGTGAACAGCAGATTGAAGGTGCCGTCGCCGAGGTTCCCCGTCTTCAAGCCCGTGATCCCGGAGGTCCCGAGAAGGACGTTCGTGTTCTCGATGTTCCCAGGCCCCGCGGGCAGGTTGACCCACGGAGTGGCCGCGATGGCGGCGATCGCGGGATTGGCCGCGGCGAGCGTGCCGAGAGCGACGAGATCGCTCGGCGTGCTGGTGTTGCGGTCGTCGATGCCGGTGGCATCCACGATCCGGGTCGCGTTCAGACCGTTCTTGGTGAGCCACGACCTCGCGGCGTCGACGTAGGCCCCCTCCGAGCCGAAGGCCCAGCGGGCGACCGCGACGGCGTAGTTGCTCGCGGAGGGCAGCAGCATCGTGGCGAGCGCGTCGTGCAGCGACAGCTTCGCGCCGTCGGGCATGCGCGCGATCGTCGCCCCGCGGACATAGAACTGGTCGTACAGGTCGGTGTCGGCCTCCGCGAAGGCGATCGTCGGACCGGGATCGTTCGCATCGGCCAGGGGGTGCGCGTCGAGCACCACCAGCGCCGTGACGAGCTTCGAGATGCTGGCGATGGGGCGCGCGTCGTCGCCACCCGAGGACCAGGTCACCGGATCCGCGCCGAGGTACGTCCCTCCGCCCTGAACCGTCACCAGCATCGAGCCCGAGCTCGGCAGCGCGACCGACGCGGCGGCTCCCGGGGAGATGCTCGGCGCATACGACGTGACGGTGGGCGGTCCGACGGGTGCCGCGGAGGCCCACCACACGTAGCCGCCGCCCCCGCCGAAGAAGAGAAGCAGGAGGACGAGGAACACGATCAGGACGACACGCCCGCCGCGTCCGCTCGGGCGTTCCTCGCTCTGTTCGCCCTCGAGGAGATCGCCGAAGGGATGGACGTCGCTCACAGGTCGCTGAAATCGTCGGCCGGAACGTTCACGGATGCCACGATGTCGCCGCTCATCCCGAGCGAGATGAACTTCTTGCCGACGCTTCCCACGTTCTGCAACGACGAGGTTCCCGGCACGTCGTGGACGTCGAGCCGCAGCTCGTCGCCGTATCCGGCGACGGCGCCGGCCGCCAGGGCCTCGGCCCGGGTGGAACCCACTCCGATGCCCTGCGCGGTACGGACGGGATGGCCGTTGACCTCGGCCGCGGTGACCGACAGCCACCCGGGACCGTCGGGCGGCGTGAGCAGCCGCAACCCGGGCCATTCGTGGGCGATGACGCCGGTGTCCCACCCGGTCGGGGCGAGGACGTTCGAGCTCGTCGGGTCGGCCCCGAGCGCGGAGCGCCAGTCGTCCACCGCGCTCGCGCCGTAGACGAGGGGATCCTGCGCGGTGCCGCCCTCGACCGTCGCCTGATCGAGCGCGAGCACGATCACCGACGCGGCGGAGACGACCTCCACGGGGGGAAGCGTCTGGGCGGATGCGGTCGGCACCGTCGCCATGTCGGCCAGGCCCAGCGAACTCGAGGCGGAGCTGCAGGAGCCGAGCGCGAACGTCAGGCCGAGCAGCGCGATGCCACCGGCGAGAGCGGTTCGGGAGGGGCGCACGCTTTCGAACTTAGCGGTGCGACGACGTGTCTTCCTCACTCGATTCGGAAATTCAACCCCCCTCATGCGGGACATCGAACGACATAGCGTGGCCTCATCGGGAAAGACCCGAGAATGACGCGGGAGGAGCCGACATGGGACTCGACGACAAGATCAAGAACGCCGCTGAAGACCTCACCGGCAAGGCGAAGGAAGCCTGGGGCAAGGCCACGGACAACGAGCGGCTCGAAGCCGAGGGCCAGGCCGAGCAGAGCAAGGCCAACGTCAAGAAGGCCGGCGAGAACGTCAAGGACGCCTTCAAGTAAGTCGCCCTCCCCGAATGCCCCGACCGCCTCGGTCGGGGCATTCGTCGTTTTCCCCGCGATAATGGCGGCATGACCGATGCTGTTCCCACCGAGACCCCCACGCCGGTCTCGGGTACCCCCGTCGTCCTGCGCGCCCACGGCTACGAAGCCGCGATCGCCAGCGTCGGCGCCTCCCTGCGCTCTCTGACGTTCGAGGCGCGCGACCTCGTCGTTCCCTTCGCCGAAGACGAACTGCGCCCCGCCTACCGCGGGACGACGCTCGCCCCCTGGCCCAATCGCGTGGTCGATGGCATCCATCGTTTCGGTGGTGAGGAGCACCAGCTGGCTCTCACCGAGCCCAACCGTGCCCACGCGCTGCACGGGCTCCTCTCGTGGACGAACTGGAACATCCTCGACGCCTCGGATGACGCCGTCACCCTGACGGCGACCGTTCCCGCACAGTCCGGATACCCCTGGTGGCTCGTCGTGTCCACCACGTACCGACTGGATGCCGACGGCCTGACGCAGACGGTCCGGGCGACGAACCTCTCCGACGCGCCCGCCCCGTGGGGCACCGGTCCGCACCCCTACCTCGTCGCGGGTCCCGCGACGCTCGACGAGTGGACGCTCGAGCTTCCCGCGGACACCGTGCTGGAGGTGACGCCGGACCGCCTTGCGCCGGTGGCGCTGGCATCCGTGACCGTCGACGCGGAGCGCTTCGACTTCCGTGCCCCGCGCACGCTGGGTGCGGTCGAGATCGACCACGCCTACACGGGTTTGATCCGGGATGCCGACTCCCGCGCGACCGTCACCCTCACCGATCCGTCGGGCACGGGCGTGGCGATGTCGTGGGACGAGTCCTGCCCGTGGGTGCAGATCCACACGGCGGATCTGCCCGCGGGACCCGGCACCCCGGGACACCGCGCGGGACTCGCCGTCGAACCGATGACGTGCGCGCCCGATGCCTTCAACGACGACGCCTACGACTACGACACCGGGGTGATCGCTCTCGCCCCGGGCGCGTCGCACGAGGCCGGATGGACCATCTCGGCGCGCTGAGTCGCGTCCTCACGGAAACCGCCCCGCCGCTCGCGCGACGGGGCGGTTTCGTCGTGTGCGTCAGACGACCTGGGCGCCGCACATGCCGCAGTCGCCGGCCGCCGACACCTCGACGAAGCAGTCGGGGCACATCGTCCGCATCGGGCGGTCGGTGACCGCGACGGCCTTGGGAGTGCTGGGGCGACGCTCGGCCCGGGGTGCGGCGCTGCGCGCACGCTTCATCTCGACGGGTGCGGGCGGCGGGGGAGCGACCGCGGGCTTGTGCGCCTCGCAGTAGAACCGCACGAAACCACCGTGGTGCTTGGGGTGGCGGTGCTTGACCGCCCAGAGCTCGGTGCGCTCGATCAGCGCGCCGTCCGTGCCGCACGCCACACAGCGCGTGGGCTCACCGGGAACCACATCGGCGACGAGGACCGGGACGTCGAAGGCGATGGCATCCCTCCAGTCGGAGGAGGACACGATCTTCATGGGGGACCCTTCCGGAGGCGGTTCGGGCCGCCTTCCTCTTAACGGTACGCCCCGACCGAGCGTCCCGTGACGGTTTCTCCCCCGTAAGGGGGTGGACACCGGCTCCGAGTCGGCCGATAGGTTGGAGGGAATTCCCCCGTACCGCTTCGCGCGGTGCCTGTCGAAGGAGAACCATGGAATTTGCTGCTCTGGGGGCGATCGGCATCGTCGTGGTCATTGCACTCGTCGTCGTCATCGTCGTCTTCCTCATCGTCGCGGGCTTGATCCGCGGCTGGTACCGCGTCGCCAAGGCCGATGAAGCCCTGGTCATCGTCGGTAAGCGTCAAAGAAGCGCGGACGGTGAGTCCTCGCGCATCACCGTCATCACCGGCGGCGGAGCGATCGTCAACCCGCTCACGCAGCGCGGCGAGATGATCTCGCTGCGCGCTCGTCAGATCAAGATGGAGCCGACCGCGCAGTCGTCCAACGGCGTCACCGTGAACGTCAGCGGTGTCGCGCTGGTGAAGATCGGCTCCGACCCCGAACAGGTGCGTCGCGCGGCCGAGCGTTTCGCGTCGCAGGACAAGGCCATCGAGCAGTTCACCACCGAGCAGCTCGAGGGTGCGCTCCGCGGAGTCGTCGCGACGCTGACCGTCGAAGAGCTCATGCGCGACCGTCAGCGTCTGTCGGACCAGATCGCCGAGGGGATCAAGGGCGACCTGTCGTCGCAGGGGCTGATCCTCGATTCGTTCCAGATCCAGGGCGTCACCGACAGCAACGGGTACATCTCGGCGCTCGGCGCCACCGAGGTCGAGCGCGTGAAGCGCGAGGCCGAGGTCGCGCGCATCAACGCGGTCCGCGAGATCCGCGCGCGCCAGATCGCCACGGACGAGGCGAACCTCATCGAGCAGACGAAGCTCGACAAGAACAGCGCCGCGGCCAAGGCCGAGGTCGGTCGCGCCAACGCCGAAGCCGAGCAGGCCGAGGCGCTCACGCGCGCCGAGCGTCGCCAGGCCGTGCTGCAGCAGGAAGCGCAGAACACGCAGGCTCGCCTCGAGTCCGAGGTCGCCCGTGTCGCCGACGCCGACCTGTACCAGCGTCAGAAGGCCGCCGACGCCGAGGCGTACGCGCAGATCAAGGCCGCTGAGGCCCGTGCGCAGATGGCCGAGCAGGAAGCCGCCGCCGTGCGCGTGCGCGCCGAGGCCGACGCCCAGGCCGTGCGCCTCGCCGGTGAGGCACGCGCCGAGGCGATCCGCGCCGAGGCCGAAGCCCTCTCGCACAACCAGGAGGCTCTGCTCGCGCAGCGTGCTCTCGAGTCGCTCGTGCCGATGATGGCGGAGTTCGCCAAGGGATACGACCGCGTCGGCAACATCACCGTGCTCGGCGGCGAGGGAGCCAGCGGCCACCTCGCGACCGAGTCGGCGACGGGCCTGCGTTCGTCGTTCGAGGCCGTGAAGGCCGCGACCGGAATCGACCTGACGCAGATCATCCAGGGTCGCGCGGTCGCGGATGCGTTCGTGACCGCGCAGCGCTCGGGGGAGAAGGCCCCGGCCGCGGCGCCGTCGTACCCTGCCCCGACCACGCCCCCGGCCGCGCCCGAGACCGGGGTCTGATCGGCGTCCTCATGCCCGAGGCACCCGAGGTCGAGGCGCTCACGCTGTTCCTGCGTGAGCGCCTCGGCGGTCACACCGTCCGCGAGGTCGACCTTCTGGAGGGGCGCGCGCTGAAGACGCGGGCGCGGCCGCTCACCGAGCTGATCGGTCGGAGAGTCACCGGCGCCACGCGCCACGGGAAGCATCTCGACCTCGACCTGGAGGGCGTCCACCTGGGGATCGGCTTCGGCCGCGCCGGGTGGGCGACCTGGCGAGACACCGGAGAGGCGGACGTCGATTCGCCCGCGCCCGAGATCGCCCGCGTCGTTCTCGACAACGGCATCCTGGGCATCACCGATGCCGGCGAGTGGCTGTCCGTGCAACTGCACGTCGTCGATGCGCCCCAAGACGTGCCGGCGGTGGCGAAGCTCGGACCGGATGCCGTCGACCCGGGCTACTCGCGGGAGATGCTCGCGGAGGCCCTCGGCGGCCGACGCAAGCAGCTCAAGGCGCTGCTTCAGGAGCAGGAGACGCTCGCGGGAATCGGCAACGCCTACTCGGACGAGATCCTGTACGCCGCGCGCCTCTCACCGACCGCGCACGCGTCGTCGTTGAGCGAGGACGACGTCACGCGGCTGCACCTCGCGCTGCACGACACGCTCACGGCCGCGGTCATCGCGCGGCGCGGAGTGCCGATCGCGGAGCAGAAAGCCGCGAAGGTCGCGTCGATGCGTGTGCACGGACGTGCGGGCGAGCCCTGTCCCGAGGGGGATGGCGTCATCGAGGACATCCCGGGCACGAAGGGTGCCGGCCAGTGGTGTCCGTCCTGTCAAGTTCTTCCCGACGGCACGACGTGAACACGACGGCCCCGCACCGAGCTGGTGCGGGGCCGTCGTCCGGGGAGAACGTCAGGCGGTCTGGCCGGAGTGCCGGCCCTCGGCGACTTCCTCCACGAGCTTGGCGTTGAACGCGGGGAGGTCGTCGGGGTTGCGGCTCGAGACCAGGCCCTGGTCGACGTGGACCTCTTCGTCGACCCACGTCGCACCCGCGTTGCGCAGGTCGGTCTGCAGGGTCGGGTAGCTCGTGAGCGTCCGGCCCTTGAGCACGTCGGCCTCGGTGAGGATCCACCCGCCGTGGCAGATGACGGCCACGGTCTTGTGCTGCTCGAAGAAGTCGCGGGTGAAGGACACGGCATCCGTCACGATGCGGATGTCGTCCGCATTCTGCACGCCACCCGGAAGGACGAGGGCGTCGAAGTCGTCGGCGGAGGCCGAGCCGACCGCGAGGTCGACCTTCTGCTCGTGACCCTTCTCGCCGGTCACGGTGCCCTCACTCGGCGACACCAGGACGGCCTCGGCTCCCGCCGAGGTCACGGCCTGCCACGGACTCGTGAGCTCGCTGTCTTCGAAGCCATCGGTGAGCAGGAAGGCGATGCGCTTGCCGCTGAGATCGGTCATGGTTCGACTCTCTCTTTCTCGATCGGGGGTCACCCCACGGTAAGAATCGAGGGCTTCTCCGGAACGGGGGTTGCGGATGCCGGGGGCCGGCGTTACCGCGCGGCCCGGTCGTGCGCGCGCAGGCGTAGCATGGAGCGCATGTCCGGTGACACCACGTCTGACACGACGTCCGCCTCGAAGCCCGTTCTCACTCTGCTGAACGCTCCCGGCGACGAGGCGAAGGAGTCGTCTCGCCCCGCGTCGCAGTGCTGCGGCGGCGGTTCCTGCTCGCTCTGATCCGCCCTCCGTCCCGCACTCGTCTCAGTGCGCGAGCGGGACGGTGCCCTCGATCTGATCCGCGGGCTTGCGGATGACGAACGCTCCCACGATCAGCGGCAGCGAGATGATCGCGGCGATGAGGAACGCGGTGCGTGTGCCCGCGGCATCCGCCTCCACTCCCTGCCCGGTCGCGGCCGACACGGACGACATCACCGTGATGAGCAGCGCGATGCCCGCCGCTCCCGCGACCTGCTGGACCGTACCCACGACAGCCGAGCCGTACGAGTAGAAGCGCGGCTCGAGGGAGCCGAGCGACGCGGTGAACAGCGGCGTGAACGAGAGCGCGAGACCGATCATCATGACGGTCTGCACGACGATCAGGAGCGCGAACGGCGTCTGGGTTCCGACCGTCGTGTAGAACCACAGCGTGCCGCTGACGATCACGGCACCGGGTACGAGGAGCACCTGCGTGCCGAAGCGGTCGTAGATTCGCCCGATGACGGGGCCGGCGAGGCCCATGACGAGCGAACCCGGCAGGACGGCGAGCCCGGTCTCGAGGGGGCTCTTGCCGAGCACCGTCTGCAGGTAGAGCGGCAGCAGGGTGATCGCGCCGAAGAATGCGAGCGACATCACGCCCAGCTGCGCGACGGTCAGCGTGAAGGCGCGCGAGCGGAACACGCGCAGGTCGAGCAGGGCGGAGTCCGTGCGCTGGAGGCGGATCTGGCGCCAGATGAAGGCGCCCAGGCCGACCACACCGATCGTCAGGGCCGCGATCAGGGTCACGAGCGAGGTCGAGGCGGCATCCGGGTCACCGCCGTGTCCGCCGCCGATCTGGCTGAGACCGAAGACCAGGCCGCCGAAGCCGAGGGCCGAGAGGATCACGGATGCCACGTCGATCGGCGCGGTGCGCGTCTCCCCGAGGTTGTGGATCCACCGCGCGCCGACGAACAGCGACACGAGGGCGATGGGCAGGACGATGCCGAAGATCCAGTGCCAGCCGAGGGACTGCAGGATCAGACCCGACATCGTCGGCCCGATCGCCGGGGCGAGCGCCATGACGATGCTGACGCGGCCCATCATCCGGCCGCGGTGCTGCGGCGGCACGATGGTCATGATCGTCGTCATCAGCAGCGGCATCATGATCGCGGTGCCCGACGCCTGGATGACGCGCGCGACCACGAGGAGCTCGAAGCCCGGCGACAGGAAGGCCACGAGGGTTCCGGTCGAGAACAGCGTCATCGCGGTGATGAAGACCTGGCGCGTGGTGAACCGCTGCAGGAGGAACCCCGTGATCGGGATCACCACCGCCATCGTCAGCATGAAAGCCGTGGTGAGCCACTGGGCGGAGACGGCGGTGATGTCGAGGTCGCGGATGAGGAACGGGATCGCGACGTTCATCGTCGTCTCGTTCAGCATCGCCACGAAGGCGGCCGTCAGCAGCAGCCAGATCACGCGACTCTGCGCGGACGTGACGCCGGAGGTGGCGGGCGGGGAGGCGATGGTGCCGGTGGCGGCCATGACGAGGTCCTTTGCGTGCGGGGGGCTTCGTGGCGCCAGAACGGCGACGTGCATCCAACCGAACGACGTGTGCCGCGGAGATATTCCACCGTCGAGAAGAATTCGTGGAACGGATGCCGGGGAGCAGGACCGCCAGTTTAGTCGGTGCGGCCGCGGGGCGCCGGTGTCCGTGGGCGGACGTAGGCTGGCCCGCATGGGCCCAGGTGGAGTTGGCGGAAGCATGTTCCGCGGTGTCGATGCCGCCGAACAACGTCGTCGTAACGCCCAGGCCCCGCGCGTCGCGAACCTCGGTCAAAGGGTCGTCGAGCTCTTCCGGCCGTACCGGGGACGGATCGCGATCACCGTCCTTCTCGTGATCCTCGCCTCGGCGATCGGGGTGATCCCGCCCCTCCTGGTTCAGCGGATCTTCGACGACGCGTTGTTCCCGATCGACGGATCGGCCCCCGATCTGCGACTGCTCGCGATCCTCGCGAGCGTCATGATCGTGCTCTTCCTCTTCTCGGCTGCGCTCAACGTCGGTCAGACGTGGTTCACCGCCACCGTCGGCAACCGCGTGACGGGCGATCTGCGCACCCGGCTGTTCGAACATCTCCAGGCGATGGAACTGGGATTCTTCACGCGAACCAAGACGGGCGTCATCCAGTCGCGACTGCAGAACGACGTCGGGGGCGTGTCGGGGGTCCTCACGAACACGGTCACCAGCATCCTCGGCAACGCGGTGACGGTCATCGCCTCCCTCGTGGCCATGATCCTCATCGACTGGCGCCTGACGCTGATCGCCGTCGCGCTCATGCCGTTCCTCATCTTCGTGCAGCGACGCGTCGGCCAGGTGCGCGCGCGCATCGCGGGGGAGACGCAGGAGTCCCTGTCCGAGCTGTCGGCGATCACGCAGGAGACCCTGAGCGTGTCCGGCATCCTGCTCTCGAAGTCCTTCAATCGTCAGCGCACCGAGTCGGCGCGCTTCGACGCCGAGAACGACAAGCAGGTGCACCTGCAGGTGCGCCGGGCGATGAGCGGCCAGGGCTTCTTCGCGGTGGTGCAGGTCATCATGTCGAGCGTGCCCGCGGTCATCTATCTCGTGGCGGGGTTCCTCATCGCCGGCGGCACGGGGGCCATCACCGCCGGCACGATCGTCGCGTTCACCACCGTCCAGGCGCGTCTGCTGATGCCCCTGATGGGTCTCATGCGCGTGGCGCTCGACGTGCAGACCTCGTCGGCGCTGTTCGCGCGCATCTTCGAATACCTCGACCTGCGTCCCGCCATCGTCGATGCGCCCGACGCGCTTCCGGTGTGGGCCGCCCCGGGCCCCGTCGGCCGCATCGAGTTCCGCGACGTCGAGTTCCGTTACCCCGACGCCCCCGCGCACACGCGTCCGACGCTCGACGGCGTTTCTTTCACCGTCGAGCCCGGGCAGCACATCGCCTTCGTCGGGCCGTCCGGTGCGGGCAAGACGACGATCCTGTATCTCACGCCGCGCATGTACGAGGCGAGCGGTGGTGCGGTCCTGTTCTCCGGGGCGGACGTGCGGACGCTGGAGCAGGCCTCGATCATCGACGAGATCGGCATCGTCTCGCAGGAGACGTACCTCTTCCACGCCACCGTGCGCGAGAACCTGCGCTACGCCCGGCCCGAGGCGACCGACGACGAGATCGAGGCCGCGTGCCGCGCGGCGAACATCCACCACGTGATCGCGGGATTCGAGGCGGGGTACGACACCGTGGTGGGCGAACGCGGATACCGTCTGTCGGGTGGGGAGAAGCAGCGCATCGCGATCGCGCGGGTGCTGTTGAAGGACCCGCCGGTCCTGCTGCTGGACGAAGCGACGAGCGCCCTCGACACGGTGTCCGAGCGCATCGTGCAGGAGGCTCTCGAGACGGCGTCCCACGGCCGCACGACCCTGTCCATCGCACACCGCCTGTCCACGGTGATCGGCGCGGATCAGATCCACGTGGTGGATGCCGGTCGCATCGTCGAATCCGGCACCCACGCCGAGCTGCTCGCGGCGGGAGGGCTCTACGCCAGTCTCGCCGCGGAGCAGCTCGCGGCGTCGTTCGTCCTCGCCGAGGAGGAGCACGACGCGGCGGGGCTCGCCCGCGCCGCGCTGCCGGCCCGTCGGGCCGACGAGGCCCCCGCGTAGCGAGGTCTCTCAGCCCGTCAAGGTCCCTGAGCGCGTCGGAGGTCTCTGAGCGCGTCTCAGGTCCCTGAGCTTGTCGAAGGTCCCTGAGCTTGTCGAAGGGACCGGGCACACCCGTCAGCCCGGCAGCGTCTCCACGAACGCCTCGAGAGCGATGCGATACGCCGGATCGGGATGCGTCTCGGCGATCCGTGACAGCGGCGGGAGGTCGAGCGTCCGGATGAGTGCTCCCCGCTCGATGACCGCGGCCTCCGCCCCGGCCGCGCGGAGCACCGCGATCCCCTCGCCCAGGGCCTCGAGGTAGTCGCGCAGCACGGCGAGTTCGCCGAGTCGCTGCGTGATCGAGCCGCCGTCGCGGCGCTGCCGCCACTCGACGATCACGTCGGGGATCACGTCGAACGCCTCGGCGAGCGTGTACATCCGCTGCGCCAGCACCTGATCCTCGTAGTACCGCCCTTCCGGGAACCGGAGGTCGTGCGCTCGCCAGAACGCGGTGCGGCTCAGCTTCGACCAGGCGACGATGTTGCCGGATGCCACGGGGTGCGCGGTCAGCGACGTCCGCTCGCGCGCCGGGTCGGTGGCGGCCGCGACCCAGGGCTGCACCTCGCCCGCGGTGTAGTCGGGCCCCTCGGCATCCGGTCGCAGACGCACGTACGCGCCGACGACGAAATCGCTGCCGGTCCGGTCGAGCGTGTCGGAGAGACGCGTGAGGGCGTCGGGGCGGAGCAGGTCGTCGGCGTCGAGGAACGCCGTGTACGTCGTCTCGACCAGGGAGAGTCCGGTGTTGCGGGCGGCCCCGAGACCGCGCTGGGTCTCGTGTCGGACGACCTGGAACCGCGGGTCGGCGGCCGCGGCATCCGCGAAGAGGTGTCGGGTGTCGTCGGTCGAGGCGTCGTCGACGAGCACGGCCGTCCAGTGCCGATGCGTCTGCGCACGGAGGGAGTCGAGCGCTTCCTCGGCGTAGTCGGCGACATTGAAGCCGGGAACGATGACGGTCACGCCGGTGGTGCTCACCCGCGCGATCCTACGGCGGATACGGCCGCCGCGACCGCATCCGCAACGGGTTCCAAGGATGCCGTGAGCCCGTGCGGGAGCGTGAAGCGCACCGCGGTGCGCGCGTCGTCGTGGGCGATTCCGAGGGCGAGGAGCACGTGGGAGGCCTCGTCGCTCCCCGCGGCGCACGCGGATCCGCTGGAGGAGACGACCCCGCGCCGTTCGAGTTCGAGCAGGACCGTCTCGCCGTTCGTTCCGGGGAAGACGAAGCTGGCCGTGCCCGGTAGTCGATGCTCGGGGTGGCCGGTGACTCGCGCGCCCGGCACGAGCGCGAGAACGCGGGCGACGAACGCATCCCGCAGCGCTGACACGCGGACGGCCTCATCGGAACGTTCCGCCTCGGCCAGTTCGAGGGCGCGCGCGATGGCGACCGCCCCGGCGACGTCGGGCGTGCCGGAGCGACGTCCGCGCTCCTGGCCCCCGCCGTGCAGGAGGGGCTCGAACGGCAGCCGCCCGCGGACGGCGAGGATCCCGGTGCCTTTGGGGGCGCCGATCTTGTGTCCGGCCACCGTGATGGCATCCGCTCCCGTGCCCGACAGGGCGAGCCAGCCGGCGGCTTGAACGGCGTCGAGGTGCAGCGGGACGCCCCGCGCGTGGGCCACGGCCGCGAGGGCGGCGGCATCCTGGATCGTGCCGACCTCGTTGTTCGCGTACCCGATGCTCACCAGGGCGGTGTCGTCACGGAGCGCATCCGCGAGGGCTGCGGGCGTGAGCGTCCCCGCGCCGTCGATGGCGGCGCGCGTGACGTCGACGCCGTGCAGGCGCGCGAGGTAATCGGCGGAGGCGAGCACCGACTCGTGCTCGATCGCGGTGGTGACGAGGTGCTTCTTCCCCGACCCGAGCACGATGCCCTTGATCGCGGCGTTGTTCGATTCGGTGCCGCCGGAGGTGAACATCACGTCGCCCGCGCGCATGCCGAGCACGGCGGCGACGCGCGCGCGAGCATCGTCGAGGGCGGATGCCGCGGCCTCACCGACCTCGTGATGGCTCGACGGGTTGCCGAAGAACCGCGTGAGGTACGGCGCCATCGCCTCGAGCGCCTCGGGGCGCACGGGGGTCGTGGCGGCGTTGTCGAGGTAGAGCGTCACGCCGTCTCGATGCGGATGTCGAGGCCCAGATCGAGCGCGGGCGCCGAGTGGGTGAGCGCGCCGACCGAGATCACATCGACGCCGGTCTCGGCGATCGCGCGGACCGTCTCGAGGGTCACCCCGCCCGAGGCCTCGACCTGTGCCGCTCCGGCGATGCGGGCGACGCCGATGCGGAGATCCTCGAGCGAGAAGTTGTCGAGCATGATCGTGCCGACACCGGCGGCGAGGACAGCATCGATCTGGTCGAGCCGGTCGACCTCGACCTCGACATGCGTGGTGTGGGGGAGGCGGGCGATCGCGCTCTCGAGCGCCTGCGTGACCGAGAGGCCGCTCGCGGTGAGGACGGCGAGGTGGTTGTCCTTCGCCATCACGGCGTCCGAGAGCGAGAAGCGATGGTTGTGTCCGCCGCCGTCACGGACGGCCTGCCGCTCGATCGCACGGAGCCCGGGCGTGGTCTTGCGGGTGTCGACGACGCGCGCGCCCGTGTGCGCGACCTCGGTCACGTATCGGTTGGTCAGGGTGGCGATCCCCGACATGCGCTGCACGAAGTTCAGCCCGATGCGCTCGGCCGTGAGCACCGCGCGGGCGGGACCGGTGACCACGGCGAGCGTGTCGCCGGGAGCGAAGCGTTCCCCGTCGCCCACGCGCTGGTCGATGACGACCGAGGGATCGGTCAGCGTGAACGCGGCGGCGAAGACGGCCGCGCCGCTGAACACCCCGTCGACGCGGGCGACGAGTTCGGCGCGCGCGGTGGCTCCGGCGGGGATGAGGGTCTCGCTCGTCAGGTCGCCCCAGGGAGCGTCCTCCTCGAGGGCGGCGGAGACGACGCGGTCGATCGTGGCGCGGGTCAGCATGCGAGGACCTCCGGGGATGCGGGGATGACGTCGGTGTGAGCGGTGCCCGCGAGGGGCGTGGACGCGGGGGTCTCGGCATCCGGGGCGTCCGAACGGAAATGCGCACCCACCGATCCCGTGCGTGCGCGGGCGGCGGAGACGAGGTGACTCGCGACGAGGAGCAGGCTCGCGTCCTCGATCGAGCGAGGCGACGGGCCGGCGCTCCACGACGCGAGCACCGCGGCGGCGCGTGCGAGACCGTCCGCCTCGCGGATCAGCCCCGCCTCTTCCCACATCAGCTGCTGGAGCGCCGCGCGCGAGAACGGCGGCGCGTCGGTCGCGGTGACCGGCTCGATCACGGCTTGCGCGGTGCCGGGTGCGACCGGCCAGTGGCCATCGCGCGCGACGGCGTCCCCCGCCCGGGCTCCGAACACGGCTCCTTCGAGGAGGGAGTTGGATGCCAACCGGTTCGCGCCGTGCACACCGGTCCGGGCCGTCTCGCCCACCGCATACAGTCCC